>NZ_CP023701.1:2044500-2726000 GCF_008704535.1 Streptomyces subrutilus | reverse complement strand
CGGTGGGAGGTTCCCGCGCGGTCAGGGCAGAGCGCGCGGCTTACCTCGATCCGTCCTCCTGTGCGGGGAGGACGGAAGCCTGATGCAATTGTGGACTAGACCATTCTCTTCTGTCCATCCAATGACGGCCCTAGGATTCCCGTCACTTCCTCCAACACTACGCGGCCCCGTACGGTCCTGGGTACTCCTGCGCGTTCCCGTGCGGAAAGTCATCGGGCGTACCCGGGGTACGCTCGCCCCGTGCCCTCCATGAACGACCTCGTACGCCAGCACACCGCTCTCAGTGAAACCGACCTGGAGTGGCTCCACCTGCTGGTCTCGGAGTGGCAGCTGCTCTCCGACCTGTCCTTCGCCGACCTCGTGCTGTGGGTCCCCACCCTCGACGGCAGCCGGTACGTCTCGGTCGCCCAGATGCGCCCGAACACCGGTCCCACCTCCTACCAGGACGACATGGTCGGCCACCTGGTGCCCCGCGGCCGCCGCCCGCTCCTCGACGCCGCGCTCGACGAGGGCCGCATCGTGCGCGAGGGCGACCCGGAGTGGCGCGAGGAGGTGCCGGTCCGCGTCGAGTCGATCCCGGTGCGCCGCGAGGGCCGGGTGCTGGGCGTGATCGCCCGCAACACCAACCTGCTCACCGTGCGCACGCCGAGCCGGCTGGAGCTGACCTACCTCCAGTCCGCCTCCGACCTGGCGCAGATGATCGCGGCCGGGTCCTTCCCCTTCCCCGGCCAGCAGGTCGACATGGACGCCTCCCCGCGGGTCGGCGACGGACTGATACGGCTCGACGCCGACGGGGTGGTGACCTACGCCTCCCCGAACGCCCTCTCCGCCTACCACCGCCTCGGCCTCGCCTCCGACCTGGTCGGCCAGCACCTCGGGGACACCACCACCGAACTCGCCCCCTCCCGCGGCCCCGTGGACGAGGCCCTGGTCAAACTCGCCAGCGGCTGGGCCCCCCGGGAGACCGAGGTCGAGGGCAACGGCGGGGTCATCCAGCTGCGCGCGATCCCGCTCAAGCCCAAGGGGACCCGCATCGGCTCCCTCGTCCTGTGCCGGGACGTCACCGAACTGCGCCGTCGCGAACGTGAATTGATCACCAAGGACGCGACCATCCGGGAGATCCACCACCGGGTGAAGAACAACCTCCAGACCGTGGCCGCGCTGTTGCGCCTCCAGTCCCGCAGGATGGATTCGCCCCAGGGGCGCGAAGCGCTCAACGAGGCGGTGCGCCGGGTCGGTTCGATCGCCATCGTGCACGAGACGCTGTCCCAGAACCTGGACGAGCGCGTCCAGTTCGACGAGATCGCCGACCGGGTGATCGCCATGGTCTCGGAGATCTCGCCGGGCCGGGTGGAGTGCCGGCGCACCGGGCGGTTCGGCATCCTGGACGCCGAGGTCGCCACCCCGCTGTCGATGGTGCTGACGGAGATCCTGCAGAACGCCCTGGAACACGCCTTCACCCAGGGGGAGGGCGGCACGGTCGAGGTCGCCGCGACCCGTACCGGCGCCGGCCGCGCGGACGGGCGGCTGCTGATCACCGTGCTCGACGACGGCTGCGGACTGCCCGAGGGGTTCGACCCGCAGCGGGCCGGCAACCTCGGGCTCCAGATCGTGCGGACCCTGGTCGAGGGGGAGCTCGGAGGCACGTTCGACATGCTCCCGGCCCGGCCGCGCGGCACCAGGGTCGTCCTCGACATACCGTCCAGCCCGCAGAAGTAGCCGCCGTACGGTCCGTCACCCAGCGTGACGGACCGGGTGCGGGGTGGGCGGGGGGAACGGACCCCGGACAGCACCGAGCCCCGGACCGAATGTTCCCGGTCCGGGGCTCAAGAGCACGTTGCTAAGCGCTCATACGGGTACTACGCGCTGCGCGTCGAGGCTCGAAAGTCGTTATCAGGCGCTGGCGTTGCGCGCCCGGTTGCGAGCGGCGCGGCGCTTCATCGCGCGGCGCTCGTCCTCGCTGAGACCGCCCCAGACGCCGGAGTCCTGGCCGGACTCAAGCGCCCACTGCAGGCACTGCTCCATGACGGGGCAGCGGCGGCAGACGGCCTTGGCTTCCTCGATCTGCAGCAGCGCAGGACCGGTGTTGCCGATGGGGAAGAAGAGTTCCGGGTCTTCCTCACGACAAACGGCGTTGTGACGCCAGTCCATGGCTGCTCCATCTCCTTGTATTACGGGCAGGTTGCTTGTGAATGTGAACGCTTTCACGAATCCCCCCGTGAGGGAAGGGCAACTGCCCGGTTGCCCGGGTAGGGGCTTTGATTCGTGGAGGGGTTCTGGCGATCTTTGCGGGTGCCGGGTTCTGCGGGCTGTCCCGACCGCCATGTAGAGATTCGCAAACCTCGGACGGGGATACAACCCCTTCCGGAAAGTTTTTTTTGATTCGTCGGTGTCTACTAGGTCACAGCCCTAGTTCCTGGGGGTGGACCAGCGTGTAAACGTTCGAGTGAAAGGACTTTAGGCCCTTCCACTCACACAATCACACGCAGTGCACGGCGTACGCCTGTGAACTGAACGCTGGTGCGCAGTCCGAGATGGTCGCCGTCCATCTGGAACGGAAGGGGGACCTTGGAATGCAAGGTGAAGTCGGTCAGATCGTGCAGAGACACCGCGTGCTTGCCGTGCGGACCCCGCTCAGGAGTCGAGGTCAGGAGCTGTGTCGCGTACCGGGCCACCGCCGGAGTTGACAAACGGTTGAGCGCCAGTACGTCAAGCGCGGTGTCGAACGAGGCCTCCGGGGAGGCGTAAAGCGGGCGATTCCCCAGATACGTCCACGGTGAGGTGTTGCACACTATCGACAGCACCAGATCCGTCACCGGATCCGCGCCCGGACGCTCCAGCGTGACCGTACCGTGCCGGCGGTGCGGTTCTTCGAAGAACTGCCGAAGAAGCTGGCGCACGTACAGGGCGTGCGTCGAACGCTTGCCGCGTTCCCGCTGCTGCTCGACCCGTCCCACCACACCCGCGTCGAAGCCGAAGCCCGCGCAGAACGTGAACCAGCGCGCCGGCACCGACTCGTCCTCGGTGCCCGGGGTGCCGGCGGCCAGGCCCAGCCCCACCGTCCGCTCGCGCTGCTCGCGCAGGGCGTCCAGCAGGGCGCCGGTCGCCTCGACCGCGTCGTTGGGCAGGCCCAGCGCCCGCGCGAAGACGTTGGTGGAACCGCCGGGGACCACCGCCAGCCGGGGCAGCCGCTCCGGATCGGGCCCGTCGTGCAGGAGCCCGTTGACCACCTCGTTGACCGTGCCGTCGCCGCCGAGGGCCACGACCAGGTCGAGCCCGTCGTGCGCGGCCCGGCGCCCCAGGTCCCGGGCGTGCCCCCGGTACTCCGTGGTGACCGCCTCCAGCTTCATCTCGCTGGCCAGGGCATGGGTCAGGACGTCGCGCGTGCGCGCACTGGTGGTCGTCGCTGCTGGGTTGGCCACGAGAAGTGCACGCATGACCGCCAGAGTACCCACCCGGTCATATGCGGGGCCTACTGGCCGTCCCGTCCGCCCTCCGGGCCGCGCCGCTACCCTGCTGGGGTGAGTGAGAAGCAGCCCCAGAATCCCCCCGCGCCCGTACCCGAGCCCGCCGCCGGGGCCGCCGCGCTGCCCGGTCGGCTGACCGCGGCCGCCGTGCTCACCGCCCTGGAGGGGCTGGCACTGGCCGGGCTCGGCGTCTACATGCTGTACGTCGGCATCGCCGGCCGCCCGGACTCGCCCCGGCAGGCCGAGCTCGTCGGGCTCACCCTGCTCGCGCTCGCGGCGCTGCCCCTGGCGGCCGCGCGCGGGCTGCGCCTGGGCCGCCGCTGGAGCCGCGGCCCGGCGCTGACCACGCAGCTGATGGCGCTGCCGGTGGCCCTGACCCTCTACACCACGGGCGGCGCGATGATCGCCGCCGCGGCGGCACTGGCCGCGGCCGTGGTGGCCGTCGTCGTGCTGCTGGTGAACCCGACGGCCACGCGGGCCCTGGGGATCGGGCCCCGGGAAGAGGCCCGATGACCCGTACGGGTCCGCTCACTCCTCGACGAGGAGCTTCTCGCGCAGCTGGGCCAGGGTGCGGGCCAGCAGCCGGGAGACGTGCATCTGGGAGATGCCGACCTCCTGGGCGATCTGCGACTGCGTCATGTTCCCGAAGAACCGCAGCAGCAGGATGCGCTTCTCCCGCGGCGGCAGCCCCTCCAGCAGCGGCTTGAGGGACTCGCGGTACTCGACGCCCTCCAGCGCCTCGTCCTCCGAGCCGAGGGTGTCCGCGACCGCCGGCGACTCGTCGTCGGTGTCCGGGACGTCCAGGGACAGCGTGCTGTAGGCGTTGGCGGACTCCAGGCCCTCCAGCACCTCCTCCTCGGAGATCCCCAGCCGTTCGGCCAGTTCGTGCACCGTGGGGGAGCGGCCGTGCTGCTGGGAGAGTTCCGCGGTGGCCGTGGTCAGCGAGAGCCGCAGCTCCTGCAGGCGCCGCGGCACCCGTACCGCCCAGCCCTTGTCGCGGAAGTGGCGCTTGATCTCGCCGACCACGGTGGGCGTCGCGTACGTGGAGAACTCCACCCCGCGGTCCGGGTCGAACCGGTCCACGGACTTGATCAGGCCGATGGTGGCCACCTGCGTCAGGTCGTCCAGCGGCTCACCGCGGTTGCGGAAGCGCCGCGCCAGGTGCTCGACCAGCGGCAGGTGCATCCGCACCAGCCGGTTGCGCAGTTCGGCCTTCTCCGCCGAACCGTCCGGCAGCGCCCGCAGCTCGATGAACAGGGCCCGCGCGCCGCTGCGGTCGCGCGGGTCCGGGAGGGCCGGGGTCACCGGGAACACCGGCGCCGGCACCACCGGGGCCGTGGCAGCGGCCTCCGGTGGCCGGGATGGCTGTGGTTCTTCGTGCTGGTTGTCGCTCATAGGGCCCGCCCGTCGCTCCGCCGAGTCCGAAAAGCCGTCGTCCGCATCCGAGTCGGCCGGGTGCGGCCGGGCGTGCTGCTGCTCCGGGATGCTGCCGTCGACCGCGTGCCGCACCCGGGGGCGATCCCCGCCCCGCACCGGGACCTCCCCGCCGCTCACGCCGGCCCTGGTCCCGCGCCGCGCTGTTTGTAGAGGCTGATGCTCACCGTCCGGTTCTCCTCGACCGTGGCCTCGACCTTGCCGGCCAGCGCCGACAGGACCGTCCACGCGAACGTGTCGCGCTCCGGTGCGCGCCCGTCGGTGGTGGGCGCCGAGACGGTCACTTCCAGCGAATCGTCGATCAGCCGGAAGACGCAGCTGAGGACGGAGCCTGGCACGGCCTGCTGGAGCAGGATCGCGCAGGCTTCGTCCACCGCGATGCGGAGGTCCTCGATCTCGTCGAGGGTGAAGTCCAACCGTGCCGCGAGGCCGGCCGTGGCCGTTCGGAGCACCGACAGGTAGGCACCCGCAGCGGGCAGCCGGACTTCCACGAAGTCCTGGGTCCCGGGCTCGCCTGCGATCTGGGACACCCTCACCTCCAAGGTGGTACGAGCTCTGTTCGCCGGTGACGCTATCGCGATCCGGGCGATCGTGTCGCGGCACCCCTCGCGGCGCCCGCTCAGAGCACCCTCGTCCACGGCCAGTGACTGATGGTAAGCCCACGGGTACGCACAGTGGCTAGGGGTCTGCGGGGTCCAAATCAGGGGAACCGGCGGAGGGTTGACCTACCCCGGCTCAGACGATCGAACCGTCGACAAAACACCACCGCCAGGTCTCGCCCGGTTCGAAGCTGCGCATCACCGGATGGCCGGTCTGTTCGAAGTGTGCCGTGGCGTGCCGGTAGGGGGACGAATCGCAGCAGGCCACGCGTCCGCACTCCAGGCACATCCGCAATTGCACGGGATGGCTGCCCAGCGCCAGACATTCGGGACAGGTCCGGTCAGACGGGACCGGCTCGGGGCGCGGCAGTTCGGCAACGTGGGTGCACTCGCTCATGATGGCCAGCGTACGACCAGCGCGGGCGTGTTCGACGGATGAGGGTGGATCTTCGATGGAGGTATTGCCGCTGGTGGCACTGGTGGCCGGCAGTGCGGTCGTGGCGGGGCTGGCGCGCCGCACGCCGGTGCCGGCGCCCCTGCTGCTGGTCGCGGTGGGGCTGGTGGCCGCGTACGTCCCGGGCGTGCCGCCGTACGCCCTCGACCCGCACATCGTGCTGCCGCTGCTGCTCCCGCCCCTGCTGCACACGGCCGCCGTCGACAGCTCGTACCTGGACCTGAGGGCGAACGCCCGCCCCATCGCGCTGCTGTCGGTGGGGTACGTGCTCTTCGCGACGATCGCCGTCGGGTACGTGACCTACCTGCTGGTGCCCGGCCTGTCGCTGCCGGTGGCGCTGGTGCTGGGCGCGGTGATCGCACCGCCGGACGCGGTCGCCGCCACCGCCATCGCCCGCAAGCTGGGCCTGCCGCACCGGATCACGACCATCCTCCAGGGCGAATCCCTGGTCAACGACGCCACCGCCATCACCGCCTACAAGGTGGCCCTGGCGGCGGCGGTCGGGGTGAGCGCCGGCTGGGCGGGCGGCATCGCCGAGTTCCTGCTGGCCTCGGTCGGCGGCGTCGGGGTGGGCCTGCTGCTGATGGTCCCGATCCACCAGCTGCGGACGCGGCTGAAGGAGCCGCTGCTCCAGAACACGCTGTCGCTGCTGATCCCCTTCGTGGCGTACGCGGCCGCCGAGCGGGTGCACGCCTCCGGGGTGCTCGCGGTCGTGGTGGTGGCCCTGTACCTCGGGCACCGCAACTGGCAGGTCGACTTCGCCACCCGGCTCCAGGAGGAGGCGGTCTGGAAGGTCGTCGCCTTCGTCCTCGAATCGGTGGTGTTCGCGCTGATCGGGCTCCAGCTGCCGGTGGTCCTCAGGGGGCTGGCCGAGTACTCGGGCCCGGAGGCCGCCTGGTACGCGCTCGCGGTGTTCCTCGTGGTCGTGGCCGCCCGCTTCCTGTGGGTCTTCCCCGCGACGTTCCTGCCGAGGCTGCTGTCGCGGCGGGTCCGCGAGCGGGAACCCGACACCACCTGGAAGGCGCCGGTGATCGTGGGCTGGGCGGGGATGCGCGGGGTGGTCTCGCTGGCCATCGCCTTCTCCGTGCCGATGAGCGTCCCGCACCGCAACCTGATCCTCTTCCTGACCTTCACCACCGTCATCGGGACGCTGGTGGTGCAGGGGCTGACCCTGCCGCCGCTGATCCGGCTGCTGCGGCTGCCGGCCCGGGACGCGCACGCCGACACGCTGGCGGAGGCCCAGGCGCAGAGCGAGGCCTCGCGGGCGGCGGAGGAGCGGCTGGGGGAACTGCTGGAGGAGCCGGCCAACAGCGCCCTGCCGCCGCCGCTGGCCGACCGGCTGCGCACGGTGCTGGAGCGGCGCCGCAACGCGGTGTGGGAGCGGCTGGGCGAGGTCGACGCGGTCACCGGGGAGTCGGCGGACGACGTGTACCGGCGGCTGGCCCGGGAGATGATCGAGGCCGAGCGCGAGGTGTTCGTGGCCCTGCGCGACCAGCGCCGGATCGACGACGAGATGCTGCGGGCGCTGCTGCGCCGACTGGACCTGGAGGAGGCGGCCGCGTACCGGGAGGAGACCTGACGGCGCCCGCCCGCCCTCACGGGCGGCCGGTGACGACCGCCGTGAGGGCGGTGCCGCGGGGGAAGGCGCCGGCGGCGGCGAGGTCGGCCAGGGCCCACAGCAGCTTGGCCACGTAGATCCGCTCGACCGGGACGCCGTGGCGGGCCTCGAAGTCGGCCGCGAACGCCTCCAGGGCGGCCGGTACGCGGGCGTAGCCGCCGTGGTGGTAGCCCTCGGCCAGGGTCCACGACCCGGCCGGGCCGCCGAAGGCCCGTTCCTGGAGGGAACGTATCTCCGCGTCCAGGAAGCCGCCCGCCAGCACCGGTACGCCCAGGGCCCGCTGCTCCGGGTCCAGTCCGGCGGCGAGGCCGGCCAGGGTGCCGCCGGTGCCGCAGGCCACCGCGGCCACGTCGGTGAGTCCGCGCAGCTCCCGGCCCAGTTCGGCGCAGCCGGCGAGCGCGAGCGGGTTGCTGCCGCCCTCGGGGACGGCGTACGCGCCCGGGGCGCCGGCCTCGGCGAGCAGCCGGTCGCGCACCTGCGGGTCGGCCTTGGCGCGGTAGTCGGAGCGGGGGACGAAGTGCAGCCGCATGCCGTCCGCGGCGCAGCGGGCGAGGGAGGCGTTGAGCGGCCGGCCGGCCAGCTCCTCGCCGCGGACGATCCCGACGGTCCGCAGTCCGAGCAGCCGCCCGGCGGCGGCCGTGGCCCGCAGGTGGTTGGAGTAGGCCCCGCCGAAGGTGGCCACGGTGTCGTGGCCGCCGGCGAGGGCGGCCCGGAGGTTCGGGGCGAGCTTGCGCCACTTGTTCCCGGAGGGGTGCAGGTCCACGGGGCCCAGGGCGTCCGCGTCCCACGGCAGGGTGGTGTGGATCAGGTCGTCCCGCTTCAGCAGCAGCCGGACCCCGCACCGCTCGAACCGCTCGTCGCGGACCTCCCGCAGCGGGGACGGCGGGCGCGGCTGCAGGAGCACGCCGAGGTGCCCGGGAGGATTCACCCGCCCATTGTGCGCCGTGCCCCGGCGGGCCGCCGGGGCACGGCGGGGGCTACTTGAGTCTCTCCGTGACGCGGGCCCGCATGGAGTCCATCGTGAAGCCCCGGGGGTCGATCTTGCCCGGCTGCCATTCCAGGTGGCCGATCACCGAGCGGGCCGTCCAGCCGTGGAAGCGGCAGATGGCCGCCGCCGCGCGGGCGATGGCGTCGAGCTGGGCCGGCGGCCAGGGGTCCTCGCCGTCGCCGAGGTTCTCGCACTCGAAGCCGTAGAAGGCGCGGTTGCCGTCGGTGTCGGCCTCGTTGTCCGGCGGGAGGCGCTTCTCGGCGATGACCGCCGCCAGGACGTCGGAGTCGCCCGCGCCGGCGTGGTTGGCGCGGCCGTAGCCGACCAGGTGGACGTGGCCGTCCTTGGCGATGACCCCGTGGCAGAGCGGGCCCGGGAGGTCGGAGCGGCCGTCGCGGCAGAGCTGGACGGTGAACGCGGTGCCGCTGGTGACGGTGTGGTGGATCATCACCCCGTGCACGGGCCCCCAGGGGCCCTTCTGGTTGCGGTTGTGGGTGCGCCAGGCGCCGACCTCGACGACGGTCAGGCCCTCGTTCCGCAAGGCGTGGACGAACTGGTCCGCGGACATGGGTGCGGCCATGTACGCCTCCTTCGTGCCGTGCGGGACGGGCACCGTGTGTGCACGGCCCGCTACGCTCCGGTGTAGTGGAGGCTCGGCTTCCGGCGCTAGTGCCCTCGTACGGTGTGCGAGCCGATCCGGACAGGCCGGATCGGCCCACCCGCCCCACGCGTCACGCGGAGGCCAGCCACAGGTCGGGTCCGAAGACCTCGTAGTGGATGTCGGCGGCCGCCACGCCCTTGGCGAGGAGCTGCTCGCGCACCGACCGCATGAAGGGCAGCGGTCCGCAGAGGTAGGCCTCGGTGCCGGGGGCGACCGGGACGTCCGCGAGGTCGAGGCGGCCCGCGCCGTCGCCGGGCCCGGCCGACTCCTCGTACCAGAACCGCGCCGTGGCGTCGGCGAGCTTGTGGGTCAGCGCGCGGTGGTCGGCCCGCAGCGGGTGGTCGGCCGGCGAGCGGTCGGCGTGCAGGACGGTGACCGGGGCGCCGTGCCCGGTGTCGGCGAGGTGTTCCAGCATCGACAGCATCGGGGTGCAGCCGATGCCCGCGGACGCGAGCAGGACCGGGGCGGCGGAGTCCCGCAGGACCAGGTCGCCGTGGGGGAGGGAGACCCGCAGGGTGTCGCCGACGGCGACGCGGGCGTGCAGGTGGTGGGAGACCTCGCCGTCCGGGCCCGCGCCGGCCGGCCCGTGGACCCGCTTGACGGTGATCGCGCGGACCGGGGAGCCGGGGGCGGTGGAGAGGCTGTACTGGCGGATCTGGCGGGCGCCGTCGGGGAGTTCGACCTGGACGGAGACGTACTGGCCGGGCAGGTGGGCGGGGGCCGGGGAGCCGTCGGCGGGGGCGATGCGGAAGGTGGTGCAGTCCGCGGTCTCCTCGGTCCGGCCGGTGACCGTCCACTCCCGCCAGACGTCGCCCGCGGCGACCCGCCGCCCGGCGTACAGCCGCTCCTCGATGGCGACGAGCGCGTTCGCCATCAGCCAGTAGACCTCGTCCCAGGCGGCGGCGACCTCGGGGGTGACGGCCTCGCCGAGAACCTCGGCGATGGCCTCGAAGAGGTGGCGGTGGACGACCCGGTACTGGTCGCGGGTCACCCCGAGGGAGGCGTGCTTGTGCGCGATGCGCCGCAGCATCACGTCGGGGCGCTGGTCCGGGTGGGCGACCAGGTGCGTGGCGAAGGCGGCGATGGAGCCGGCGAGCGCCCGCTTCTGGAGGCCGGCGTTCTGGTTGCCCCGGTTGAACAGGTCGCGCAGCAGCTCCGGGTGGGCCGCGAACAGCTTCGCGTAGAACAGCTCCGTGATGTCGCCGATCGCCGCGCCCACGGCGGGGAGGGTGGCTCGGACGGTCGCGGTCGACTGCTCGGAAAGCATCGGGACTCCTCGTTGAATGTGCATCTGAGATGCGTATTTTTGGGTGTGCCGCACCGGGGTGCGTCCAGATGTCTGGGTGGACGTACGTTCGAGTCGGCATTCAGGGGCGGCATGGCGGGGCGGCGGCCGACGCGAACCGGCCAGGGGGCCCCGCGGTGCGGGCGGCCGTCAGGCGCGGGCGGCTCCGGACGGCGGGCCGGCCGAGAGGCCCAGGAGGATCGGCCCGGTCGGCGCCGCCACCAGGTCGTTCACGGTCAGCGGGTCCAGTGAGGCGAAGAACGCCTCCTGGGCCCCGCGCAGCGCGCCGCGCAGCAGGCACGCGGCGCGCAGCGGGCAGGGTGCGGCGCCCTCGCAGTCCACGACGTCGCCCGCGCCCTCCAGTTCGCGCACCAGCCCGCCGACGGAGGCCGAGCGGCCGGCGCCGGTCAGGGCCAGCCCGCCCCCGCGGCCGCGCCGGGCCTCGACCAGGCCGAGGTGCTGCAGTCTGGCGACCACCTTGGCGGTGTGGGTGTAGGGGACCTCCATGGTCGCGGCCACGTCGCGGGTGGTCGGAAGGTCCGCGTCCTCGACGGCGAGGCGCATCAGGACGCGCAGCGCCAGATCGGTGAACCGGGTCAGCCTCATGGAACCACCGTAGATAACTTGCATATGATCTGCAAATTTAATCGCGGAGGGTCCGCGGTCCGGTGTGCCGCCGCCGTCTCGGGATGGCCGAAAAGCGCCGGTCCGATGGGGCGTGCGGAGTGAAGTGACCCGAGACAGTGCCCCGCGCACGCGGGAATTAGTCCCATCCTTTTGTGTAATGGTCCCACCACGCCCCGTGCTGGAAAGCTGCGTCCCGCAGACCCATGGAGTGATCGAAAGGGAAATACATGTCGGTCCAGGCAGGTTCCGAATCCGAGACCCAGGCCCCGCAGCGCAGTCTCGGGACATCGGCCGCACGGAACTTGGCAACCACGACCAAGTCCGCGCCGCAGATGCAGGAGATCACCTCGCGGTGGCTCCTGAAGACGCTCCCGTGGGTCTCGGTGCAGGGCGGTACCTACCGCGTCAACCGCCGCCTGAGCTTCTCGGTCGGCGACGGACGCGTCGAGTTCATCAAGACCGGCACCCAGGTCCAGGTCATCCCCGCCGAGCTCGGCGAGCTCCCGCTCCTGCGCGAGTACGAGGACCTCGACGTCCTCGGCGAACTCGCCCAGCGCTGCCAGCAGATCGACTTCGAAGCCGGCCAGGAGCTCACCTCCTTCGGCAGCCCCTCCGACCGGGTGTACCTGCTGGCCCACGGCCGCATCGACCAGATCGGCCCCGGCCCCTACGGCGAGGACGCCGTCCTGCGCACCGTCGCCGACGGCGCCTACTTCGGCGAGGACGCCCTCTCCGACGACGAGGCCATCTGGGAGTACACCGCCCGCGCCGCCACCTCCGGCACCGCGCTCGTCCTGTCCCGGCAGGACTTCCAGCTCCTCGCCGACCGCGTCGAGTCGCTGCGCGCCCACGTGGACGCCGTACGGACCCAGCCCGCCCAGCGCACCAACAAGTACGGCGAGGCCGCGATCGACCTCTCGGCCGGCCACCAGGGCGAGGCCGTGCTCCCGGGCACCTTCGTGGACTACGACGCCCACCCGCGCGAGTACGAACTCTCCATTGCGCAAACGGTCCTGCGCGTCCACACCCGCGTCGCCGACCTCTACAACCAGCCGATGAACCAGACCGAGCAGCAGTTGCGGCTCACGGTCGAGGCGCTGCGCGAGCGCCAGGAGCACGAGATGCTCAACAACCGTGACTTCGGCCTCCTCCACAACGCCGAATACGACCAGCGCATCCAGCCCCACGACGGCGCGCCCAGCCCCGACGACCTGGACCAGCTGCTCAGCATGCGGCGCGGCTCCAAGTTCTTCCTCGCCCACCCCAAGGCCATCGCCGCCTTCGGACGCGAGTGCAACCGGCGCGGCCTGTACCCCGAGACGGTCGACCTCGGCGGCCACCGGGTGCCCGCCTGGCGCGGGGTGCCGCTGCTCCCGAGCAACAAGATCCCGATCAGCGACGCCCGCACCACCTCCATCCTGTGCATGCGCACGGGCGAGGAGGAGCAGGGCGTGATCGGCCTGCACCAGCCCGGCATCCCCGACGAGATCGAGCCGAGCCTGTCGGTCCGCTTCATGGGGATCAGCGAGCAGGCCATCATCTCGTACCTGGTCACCGCGTACTTCTCCGCGGCGGTCCTGGTGCCGGACGCGCTCGGTGTCCTGGAGAACGTCGAGATCGGCCGCTGGCACTGAGCCGGGCGGCCGGAGAGCACCGGGGACACGCCGTGGCAACCACCGAGGCCATCACGACCGGCGAGGGCCAAGAGGCCGCCGCCCTGTTGGAACGCACGAGAGAAACGGTCAACCCGGAACTGCGCCGGACGGTCGAGAGCCTGCCCGGTTCGATGCGGCGCGTGGCGATGTACCACTTCGGCTGGGAGCAGGCGGACGGGACACCGGCCGCGGGCAACGCCGGCAAGGCCATCCGGCCGGCCCTGGTGCTCGCCGCCGCCCAGGCCCTGCGGGGCCAGGACGGCGGGGCGGCGGACGAGGCCGTACGGGCCGCGGTCGCCGTGGAGCTGGCGCACAACTTCACGCTGCTGCACGACGACGTCATCGACAAGGACGCCCGACGGCGCGGCCGCGCCACCGCCTGGACCGTCTTCGGGATACCGGACGCGATCATCACGGGCGACGCGATGATGGCGCTCGCCCTGCGGCTCCTCGCGCAGGACCCGCACCCGGCCGCGGCGGCGGCCTCGGCCCGGTTGTCCTCCTGCGTGATCGAGCTGTGCGCGGGACAGCAGGCGGACTGCGCCTTCGAGGTGCGGCCGCACGTCTCGCTCGACGAGTGCCTGGCCATGGCCACGGCCAAGACCGGCGCCCTGCTGGGCTGCGCGTGCGCGCTCGGCGCGCTCTACGCGGGGGCCGGCCCGGACGAGGTCGACGCGATGGACGCGTTCGGGCGGGAGGCCGGCCTGGCCTTCCAGCTGATCGACGACCTGATCGGCATCTGGGGGGACCCGGGGCACACGGGCAAGCCCGCCGGGGCCGACCTGATCGCCCGGAAGAAGTCCCTCCCCGTCGTGGCCGCCCTGACCTCGGGCACCGCGGCCGGGGAGGAGCTGGCGGCCCTGTACGCCGGACCCATGACCGGGGACGACGTGCACCGGGCGGCCGAGGCCGTGGACCGGGCCGGCGGCCGCGACTGGGCGCAGGCCCACGCGGCGGACCGGATGGGCCGCGCGGTGCAGCAGCTGTCGCGGGCGGTCCCGGACCTCGGGGCGGCCGGCGGGTTGCTGGCGCTGGCCGAGTTCGTCACGCGCCGCACGAGGTGACGGCCTCGCGCGCGGCCCCCGGGCTGCGCGCGCGGACCTGGCGCACGGCCCGTTTCGACACCGCATGGTGCCGGAACGGGCCTTACGCGGCTGTGGGCCCAACTCTAGGATCACTCACGGTTGTTGACGCACGAGTGAAGGGTGTGCCCGATGGCGCTGGAGATACGTCAGGCGGACGAGTCGGACCGGGACGCGGTGGCGCGCCTGCTCGACGAGGCATTCCGCAGCGATCCGGTGAGCAGCTGGGTCTTCCCGGACCCGGAGCACCGGGCCGCGGTGCACGCGAAGTTCCTGGGCGTCTTCGTGGACGTGGCCCTGGCCGAAGGGCGCGTCGACTACGCGGCCGACGGCTCGGCGGCCGCGCTGTGGCTGCGGATCCCGGCGGGCGAACCCGAGGGCGAGGACGAGGTCCCGGCCCGGATGCGGGCGGTCGCCGACCCGGACAACGAGCGGTGCGAGCTGGTCGGCCGGATCACGGGCGCGGTCCATCCGACCTCGGAGGAGCACGAGTACCTGCTGATGATCGGCGTGTCCCCGGGCCGCCAGGGCGAGGGGCTCGGCAGCGAGCTGATCCGGCCGGTGCTGGAGCGCTGTGACCGCGAGGGCGTACCGGCGTACCTGGAGGCGAGCAGCGAGCGCAGCAGGGGCCTGTACGAGCGGCTGGGCTGGGAGTTCACCGGCGAGGCGGTGCGGCTTCCCGACGGGCCGACGATGTGGCCGATGTGGCGCAAGCCGCGCGGGTGAAACGGCGTTGCCGAACCACTGCGGGCGAAGTAGTTTGATCGACGCGCCCCGGTGCGGTGGCGCGGCCGAACGGAAGGGAACCGCTTGCGGACGCTCACGTACTACGTGGCCACCTCCGTCGACGGGTTCATCGCGGACCCGGACGGGGACGGGGACTTCCTCGGCGCCTACCTCGACCCGGAGTACCTCGCGTACCTCACGGCCGAGTACCCGGAGACCATCCCGACCGCCGGCCACGCGTCCCTGGGCGTCGACCTCTCCGGTGCCCGGCACTTCGACACGGTGCTCATGGGGCGGCGCTCGTACGACCCGGCCCTGAAGGCGGGCATCACCAGCCCGTACGGCCACCTCGGGCAGTACGTGGTCACCCGGTCGATCACGGTCGCGCCGGACCCGGCGGTGGAGCTGGTGAGCGGGGACGTCGTGGCGCGGGTGCGGGAGCTGAAGGCCGAGGAGGGGCTGGGGATCTACCTCTGCGGGGGCGCGGACCTGGCGGCCCAACTGGTCGAGGAGATCGACGTCTTCGTCGTCAAGACGTACCCGGTGTTCGCGGGGCGCGGCATCCCCCTCTCGCGGGCCGGGTTCGCACGGCGCGACCTGGAGCTGACCGGGGTCAGGAGCTTCGGCGGCGGACAGGTCGTCACCACGTACGCGCGCAAGCGCTGAGCCGTCGGGTCCGGCGCGGAGCGCGGCCGGGCGGGCCCGTCGGGTCCGGTCGTGGCCGTCGGGCCGGGAGCGCCCGCACCGCGGGCCGGGCACGTGGGGTGCACGTGTCCGGCCCGCGGGAGGGATCGGCTGACGCCGGGGACTAGCCCTTCGAGCCCAGGCCCGAGGCGACCAGGCCGTTGGCCCACAGCTGGTTGACGCGCGAGCGCTCGGCGCTGTTCGGGTTGGGGTTCTGGCAGGAGGTGCCCGGGCCGCCGCCGGACATCAGCTCGCTGCACGGGCCGGAGTAGTGGTCCGGCAGGCCCAGCACGTGCCCGGTCTCGTGGGCCGTGACGCGGGTGGAGTTGTACTGCTGGTTCTGCCGGTAGTCGAGGAAGATGTAGCCGCGGCCGTGGCCGTCCGTGCTGGCGTACGAGCCGCGCGAGTCGTTGCCCTCCCGGTACGAGAAGTTGCCGCCGGTGGACACCTCCTGGAGCTTCACGTTGGTCACCGAGCTGTTCCAGATCTGCGTGGAGCTGGCTATCTGGGAGCGGAAGCTGGGCGCGCTGCGGGTGTTGTACGTGACGGTGACGGCCAGGAGGCCCGGGTTCGCGGCGCGCTGCTCGGCGACCGAGCGCTGCACGGCCTCGAAGAAGGCCTTGGTGGCGGCCTGGTTCTCCGCGGAGCGCTCGTACGCGGCGTAGCCGGCGGAATCGGCGGCGGTGGCGGGCGCCGCGGTGGCGGTGGGGGCGATGCCGCCGAGCGTGGCGGCGAGGCCGAGACCGACGGTGGCGGCCAGAACGGCCTTGCGGGAGTGGCGCATGTGGGGGAGCTCCTACTCGTCCGGTGCGGTGGGGGGTGGGTCGTTCGGTACCGGAGTCTGGGGGAGCGGACGGGCCCGGCGGATGATGTCACTGCCCGATAGCGCGGACCTATCGGGAACTTTTCGGTAGGCCGACTGGAGTGAGAATGGCGGGATTCGGGGGGCTATCGGCGGCTGGTGCGGTCCACCGCAAGCCGCCTACCCTCGGGTCATGGAGCTTGAGGTCAGGCACCTGAGGGCGCTGTGCGCCATCGCCGACGCCGGCAGCCTGCACAAGGCGGCCCGGCAGCTCGGCGTGAGCCAGCCCTCCCTGACGACCCAGCTGCGCCGCATCGAACGGGCCCTGGACGGGGAGCTGTTCCTGCGCGAGCGCACCGGCTGCCGGCCCACTCCCTTCGGCCGCACGGTGCTCGGCCGGGCGCGCCCGCTGCTGGCCGAGATGGCCGCCCTCGTGGCGGAGGCGCGGGCACTGGCCCGCGGGCCGCGGCTGCGCATCGGCTCCACGGCCAGCCGGGCCCTGCCGGGGTGGCTGCGCCGGCTCCACGTGCGGCAGCCGGACACCGAGACCTCGCTGGTGGTGGACGTCTCGGCCAACGCGCTGCTGCGGATGGTGGACGCGGGGCAGCTGGACGTGGCGTTCGTCCACGAGGTGGAGGGCAGTCCGCTGCGGGTCCCGGCGGGGCTCCAGGTGCACGTGCTGATGGAGCGGGAGCCGCAGTTCGTGTCGATGGCCCGGGACCATCCCGCCGCCCGGCACGCGGTGGTGTCCTTACGGGACCTGGCCGCCGACCGCTGGACGGTGGACCCCTCCGTCGACGGCGAGTGGGACGGCCTGCGGAGGGTGTTCGCCGGGGCGGGGCTGGACCCGCCGGTGCTGCACGCCGACTACCACACCGCCACGTCGCTGATCGTCTCCGGAGAGGCGGTGGCGCCGTGCCAGCCGACGTCCGGGCCGCGGGAGGACATGGCGATCCGGCCGCTGTCGGGGGACCCGTTGGCGGTGCGGCTGCTGCTGGCGACGCGGCCGGGGGCGCACGCGGAGGTCTACGAGGACCTCCGGGAGGCGTATCGGGAGGCGGCGCTGCGGATGCCGCCGTACCGCGCGTGGCTCCACCACCACGCGAGCCCGCTCCTGGAGGCGGCGTAACGATCCTGCGGCCCGGCCGGGGCCGGGCGGGCGGGGCTGACGGGTGCGCCGCGCCGGCCACTTCAGCCCCGCCGGCGTTCGAGGCGCGGGTCCGGGCGGGGCCGGGCGGGGCCGGCCGGGCCGGGCGGGGCTGACGGGTGCGCCGCGCCGGCCACTTCAGCCCCGCCGGCGTTCGAGGCGCGGGTCCGGGCGGAGCCGGGGTCCTGGGGAGCTCGGGGCGGGGTGGTCCCGGGGTCGGGGTGGGGTGCCGTCCGGGACTGCGTGACGTAGGGCGCCCTCGGCTTCCGCCTCGCCCCCTACGGGCCCGTTCGCGGCACACCTCACGTTTCACGTCCCGGACGACACCCCACCCCGTCCCCGGCCCCGGCTGGCGGAGGCCCGCGACGGCTTGACTTCGAGAGGCCGCGATATATCGTGTCTGGTGAAGACGCGATATGTTGCGTGCGTCGAGACCCGTGTCCGTGAACGCACGAGGAGGATCAGCACCATGGCAGAGCAGTCGACGTGGCACATCGCCGAGCCGCAGAAGCTCGGTTTCGAGGGGCCGGTCACCGAGCTCCGCGTCCGTCTCGTGAGCGGCACGGTCAACGTCGTCGCCGCCGAGGACGGTCCGGCCCGCCTGGAGGCGGCCGCGGTCGACGGGCCGCCGCTGTACGTGGTCCAGGAGGGCGGCGTCCTCACCGTCTCCTACGAGGACCTGCCCTGGAACGGCGCGCAGGGCTTCAAGAAGTGGTTCGAGGGCAAGCCGTGGAAGGCCTGGTCCGGCGGCTCCTCCGGCCGCAAGGCCTGGGAGCGCAGCGCCGCCGTCACCCTCACCGTCCCCGCCGGCACCCGGGTCCACCTCGCCACCGTCGACGCCGGGGTGTTCGTGTCCGGCATCTCCGGCGGCACCGACGTCAACGGAGTCTCCGGCGACGCCACCCTGGTCGGGCTGTCCGGCCGGGTCAAGGCGCACAGCGTCTCGGGCGCCGTCGAGGCCCAGTCCGTCACCGGCGACCTCGCCTTCCACTCGGTGTCCGGCGGCCTGACCGTGGTCGACGGGGCGGGCGTGAGCGTACGGGCCGACTCGGTCAGCGGCGACATGCTCATCGACCTGGACCTCGACCCGGCCGCCGCCAGCCCGGTGGACATCGCGCTGAACTCGGTCTCCGGCCAGGTCGCCATCCGGCTCCCGCACCCCGCCGACGCCCGCGTCGAGGCCAACACCGCCACCGGCGGGGTCTCCAACGCCTTCGAGGACCTCCGGGTCTCCGGCCAGCTCGGCGCCAAGAGGATCACCGGCACGCTTGGTTCCGGCACCGGCACCCTGCGCGCCACCACGGTCTCCGGCTCCATCGCGCTGCTGCGCCGCCCGCAGGCCGACTCGGCCCCCCTCACGCTCGACAAGAAGGTGCTCTGACATGCCGCCCGTCTTCGCCCACGGCCGCCTCCGCCTGTACCTGCTCAAGCTGCTGGACGAGGCCCCGCGCCACGGGTACGAGGTGATCCGGCTGCTGGAGGAGCGCTTCCAGGGCCTGTACGCGCCCTCCGCGGGCACCGTGTACCCGCGGCTGGCGAAGCTGGAGGCCGAGGGACTGGTCACGCACGCCACCGAGGGCGGGCGCAAGGTGTACTCGATCACCGAGGCGGGCCGCGCCGAGCTGGCCGACCGCAGTGGTGAGCTCGCCGATCTGGAGCTGGAGATCCGCGACTCGGTCACCGAACTGGCGGCCGAGATCCGCGAGGACGTCCGGGGTGCGGCGGGCGACCTCCGCCGCGAGATGCGGGCGGCGGCCTCCGCGAGCGCCACCCACGTCGAGGACGAGTCGTGGAAGGCGGCCAAGGAGGAGCTGCGCAAGGCGCGGCACGAGTGGAAGGAGCAGGCCCGCCGGGCGAAGGACGAGAGCCGCCGGGCCCGCGAGGAGGCCCAGCAGGCGCGCCGGCAGGCGAAGGAGGCGCAGGACCGGGCCCGCGAGGAGGTCCAGCGCATCGCCGGGCAGCTCCAGGAGCAGTTCGCCAAGTCGGGCGGGGTGCTGGGCAGTCTGGCCGGTGCCTGGCTCGGAGGCGCGGGCGGCCCCGCGCCGTCCGGTTCCGCGGACCGGCCCGCGCCGCCGGTCGTGGACACGGACTGGGCGCAGGACCTCGCGGCCACCGGTGAGCCGGCCCGGGACCTGGACCGCCTGCTGGACCGTTTCCGCGACGAGGTACGCGACGCGGCCCGCGACCACGGGGTGACCCCGGCCCAGCTGGCCGAGGCCCGGGCCCACCTGGCCGCGGCGGCGACCCGGCTGACCTCGGCCCTGGGCGACACTCCCTAGTGACCTGAGTCAGAGATTCGGTGGCAGTAGGCGGCGACTTTGTCGAGGATTTCGTCGGCTGTCTTCGTCCAGACGAAGGGCCTGGGCTGGTCGTTCCAGTCGCTCAGCCAGGCCCGGATGTCGCGTTCGAGGGCCTGGACGGAGCGGTGGACTCCCCGCTTGAGCTTCTTTTGTGTGAGCTCGGCGAACCACCGCTCGACCAGGTTGAGCCAGGACGCGCTGGTGGGTGTGAAGTGCAGGTGGAACCGCGGGTGGGCCAGCAGCCACTTCTTGATGTCCGGGGTCTTGTGGGTCGCGTAGTTGTCGAGGATCAGATGGACCTGAAGATCTGCCGGGACCTCTTTGTCGACCTTGGTCAGGAACTTCTTGAACTCGGCGGCCCGGTGGCGGCGGTGGAGTGATCCGATGACCTTGCCGGTGGCGACTTCCAGGGCCGCGAAGAGGGTGGTGGTGCCGGCGCGGATGTAGTCGTGACTACGGCGCTCGGGAACGCCGGGCATCATGGGCAGGACCGGCTGGGACCGGTCCAGGGCCTGGATCTGCGACTTCTCGTCCACGCAGAGGACCAAAGCCTTCTCCGGCGGGTCGAGGTAGAGACCGACCACGTCACGGACCTTGTCGATGAACAGCGGGTCCGTCGACAGTTTGAACGTTTGGGACCGGTGCGGGGCCAGCGCGAACGCCCGCCAGATCCTCGAGACCGTCGACTGGGACATCCCGGTTGCCGCGGCCATCGACCTCGTCGACCAATGCGTCGCGTTCTTCGGCGTCTCTTCCAGGGTTTTGACGATGACCCGCTCGACATCCGCGTCGGTGATCTTCCGCGGGACACCCGGACGCGGCTCGTCGCCCAGCCCGTCCAGGCCGTGCTCCAGGAAACGCCGCCGCCACGTGCGGACCGTGTCCGGAGCGATCCCCAGCCGCCGCGACACCTCCATGACCGAGTGCCCACCCGCGCACTCCAACACGATCCGCGACCGCTGAGCCAAAGCCTGGGCCGTCGAGCGACGACGCAACCAACCCTCCAACACAGCCCGCTGGGCATCAGTGACCGACAACGGCGGAATCTTCGGACCCGGACGACTCATACCGAACCAACGACAAACCTCAGACTCAGGTCACTAGGCGGCGGCCGTTTCGGCGGTGGCGTAGGTGATGCCGTGGTCCGTGAGGACCTCGGAGACCGTGCCGGGGCGGGAGAGCAGGGCCAGGAGCAGGTGCAGGGTGCCGATGTGGCGGTCCTTGCGGCCCAGGGCGATGCGCAGCGACTGCTCCAGGGTCTTCTTCGCGCCCGGGGTGAAGGGGACGTGCCGGTGGTCCTGTTCCGGGCGGCCGAGGGCGGCGCGCAGCGAGGTGCCGAGCGTGCGCCGCCGGGGGGCCGGGGCGGCCAGAGCGCCCTCGCCGTGGGTCTCCTCGATCCGGGAGACGATCTCCGAGAGGTCGATGCCCAGCCCGGCCAGCGCCTCCTGGTCGGCCCGCGACATGCCGCCGCGGCGGCGGGCGGCGGCGAGGCCGGCGGCCACCGCCGTGCGGTCGACGCCCAGCGGGTCCAGTGCCCCCTGGTCGAGGACGGCGAGCAGCAGGTGTTCCTCGCCGACCGCGGGGGACCCGTCCCGGCGGGCGTGGGTCACGGCGCCGGTCACGGCCTCGCGCGCCTCGGCGGTGAAGCGTTCGAACATCAGAGCCTCCCGTGTTTCTTGTGCACGGCCTGCCGGCTGACGCCCAGCTCGGCCGCGATCTCCTGCCAGGACCAGCCCTGCGCGCGGGCGCTGCGCACCTGTACGGCCTCCAGTTGCTCCAGCAGTCTGCGGAGCGCGGCCACGGCACGCAGGCCCACGCGCGGATCGCGGTCACCTGCCCGTTCGGCGAGATCAGTGGCTTCCGTCATGGGTGTCAATGTAGATTGACACGGGAGGGGTGTCAATCCTTGTTGACGTCGGGCGGGCACGTCAGGGGGTGAGGACCACCTTGCCGAACAGGTCGCCCGTCCGGAGCTTCTCGAACCCCTCGCGGGCCCGGTCCAGCGGCAGCACCTCGTCGATGACCGGCCGCACGCCCGTCGTCGCGCAGAACGAGAGCAGGTCCTCCAGCTCGTCCTTCGAGCCCATGGTCGAGCCCACCACGCGCAGTTCCAGGAAGAAGATGCGGGTCAGCTCCGCGTGCGCCGGGCGGTCCCCGCTGGTGGCGCCGGAGATGACCAGCGTGCCGCCCGGGCGCAGGGACTTCACCGAGTGGGACCAGGTGGCCGCCCCGACCGTCTCGATCACCGCGTCCACCCGCCGGGGGAGCCGCGCCCCGGGCTCGTACGCCTCCAGCGCCCCGAGCTCCACGGCCCGCGCGCGCTTGGTCTCGTCCCGGCTGGTCGCGTAGACCCGCAGGCCGGCGGCCTTGCCCAGGACGATCGCGGCGGTCGCGACCCCGCCGCCGGCGCCCTGCACCAGTACGGAGTCCCCGGGGCGCACCCCGGCGTTGGTGAACAGCATCCGGTACGCCGTCAGCCAGGCCGTCGGCAGGCAGGCGGCCTCCTCGAACGACAGCCCGGCCGGTTTGGGCAGCACGTTCCAGGCGGGGACGCTCACCTGTTCCGCGAAGGTCCCCTGGTAGCGCTCGGTCAGGATCGAGCGGGGCTCGTCGGGGCCGACCCCGTGGCCGCTCTGGCCGATCACGGAGTGCAGGACGACCTCGTTGCCGTCCTGGTCGGTCCCGGCGGCGTCGCAGCCGAGGATCATCGGCAGTCGGTCCTCGCCGAGGCCGACCCCGCGCAGCGACCACAGGTCGTGGTGGTTGAGCGAGGCGGCCCTGACGTTGATGGTCACCCAGCCGGGGCGGGCCTCGGGGGCCGGGCGGTCGCCCAGCACGAGGCCGTTCAGCGGCTGGTCACGGTCGATTCGGGCGGCGTAGGCAGCGAACATGCCGCGACGCTACCGCTCGGTAGCCCCGGGTTCCAGACCTCCCGGGGCCCGATCGGGGCACGGCCCGGGCCGGGACGCGCGGGGGCCCGGCCGGAACGTTCCGGCCGGGCCCCCGCCGCATCCGTCCGCGCGGTGGATCAGACCAGGCGGGCCACGCCGTCGGCCTTCGCGGCCGCGGCGACCGCGGCCGTGACGGCCTCGGCGACGCGCTCGTCGAACGGCGACGGGATCACGTAGTCGGCGGCGATCTCGTCGCCCACGACACCGGCGATGGCGTCGGCGGCGGCGATCTTCATGCCCTCGGTGATCCGGGTGGCGCGGACCTTGAGGGCGCCCGCGAAGATGCCCGGGAAGGCCAGCACGTTGTTGATCTGGTTCGGGAAGTCCGACCGGCCCGTGGCCACGACCGCCGCGTACTTGTGCGCGACGTCCGGGTGGACCTCCGGGTTCGGGTTGGCCATGGCGAAGACGAAGCAGTCCTTCGCCATCGTGGCCACCGCGGCCTCCGGGACGGTGCCGCCGGAGACGCCGATGAAGACGTCCGCGCCCGCCAGCGCGTCCTCCAGGGAACCGGTACGGGCCGTCTTGTTCGTCAGGCCCGCGATCTCGGCCTTGACGTCCGTCAGGTCGGAGCGGTCGGAGGAGACGACGCCCTTGCGGTCGGTGACGCACACGTCGCCGATGCCCGCGTCCACCAGGATCTTGGCGATGGCGATGCCCGCGGCGCCGGCGCCCGAGATGACGGCCCGCAGGTCGCCGAGGGTGCGCCCGGTCAGCTTCGCGGCGTTGCGCAGTGCCGCCAGCGTCACGATGGCGGTGCCGTGCTGGTCGTCGTGGAAGATCGGGATGTCCAGCGCCTCCTGGAGGCGCCGCTCGATCTCGAAGCAGCGGGGGGCGGAGATGTCCTCCAGGTTCACCCCGCCGAAGGACGGGGCGAGGCGGATGACCGTCTCGATGATCTCGTCCGTGTCCTTGGTGGCCAGCGCGATCGGAACCGCGTCCACGCCACCGAACTGCTTGAAGAGGATGGCCTTGCCCTCCATCACGGGGAGGGAGGCCTCGGGCCCGATGTCACCGAGTCCGAGCACGGCCGTGCCGTCGGTGACGACGGCGACCACGTTCGACTTCCAGGTGTACTCGTTCACGAGCTCCGGCTGCTCGGCGATGGCGCTGCACACCTTCGCCACGCCGGGGGTGTACGCGAGGGACAGGTCGTCCTTGTCGTGGACCGGCACGGTGGCCACGATGGCCATCTTGCCGCCCCGGTGCAGTGCGAACACCGCGTCGGGGTTGTTGTCCGTCGCGCTGTCACTGCGAGGGTTGACGATCTCCGCTGCCACTGTGTGTGACCCCTTAAGTCCTTTGAATCGTTGAGGGTGGCCACTCCTGGTTAAGGGGTGGGCGGGCACCGCGTCCGTGCTCCGCATCGACGGTTGGCCCGTCTCCGCGGAGGGGAGGTTCGTACGCGCGGGCGCGCCGCACGCGCGCCCTGAGCCCCGGATGAGGGGTGTAAGGATCTGTTCTACCGGAAGAACGCTCGCCCAGACGAGTCGATTCCTGCTCGACCATAAGCCTCTTGTCACGGTTTTGGCGAAAAGTCCAAGAGTCCGTGTCCGGCAGACGAGACGGGCCGTAAAAAGTGCGCCCGCCCGGAGCCGCGACGGCGCATCGTGCGGCCCCGAGGCCCGCCGCCCGCAGTCCTGTTCGGCGATCGGTGTCGCCCGTTATGCGATTTTGACCTGATGGGCAGCCTGAATGCGTCAGTCCGAATGGCAAGATGCCGTAATCACACAAGGTCGCGACACTCGATGGTGCGTGCCCGACCGTTTTCGATGCTTTTCCACCTGCCGGAGGAACCAGCTCATGACCGCTAGCACCACTCGTCGTTCGACCGCCGCCCGGTCCCGGATCGCGGCGGTCGGCGCCATCGCGGTCGCCGGCGCCCTGATCCTCACCGGCTGTGGAGACCAGACCGACAGCGGAAACGAGACCAAGGGCAAGACCAGCGACGCACCGCTGTTCTCCAAGCTGCCCAAGAAGATCCAGGACGCCGGTGTCATCAAGGTCGGCACGGACGCCGCGTACGCCCCGATGGAGTTCACCGAGGGCGGCAAGATCGTCGGTGTCGACCCCGACATCGCGGCGGAGCTCGGCAAGCAGCTCGGCGTGAAGTTCGAGTTCGCCTCCGGCACCTTCGACGGTCTGATCACCTCGCTGGAGACCGGCCGCCAGGACGCCGCCATGTCGTCGATCACCGACAACAAGAAGCGCCAGGAGGGCCTGGACGACAAGGGCGCGAAGATCGGCAAGGGCGTCGACTTCGTCGACTACTTCTCCTCCGGCGTCTCGCTCATCCTCAAGAAGGGCAACCCGGACAACATCAAGTCCCTGGACGACCTCTGCGGGAAGACCGTCGCCGTGCAGCGCGGCACGATCTACGAGGACACCTTCAAGGCCCAGGCCGAGAAGTGCGGCGCCAACAAGCTCACCATCGAGGCGTTCGACACCGACGCCGAGGCCCAGACCCGCGTCAAGGCCGGCGGCGCCGTGGCCGACCTGAACGACTTCCCGGTCGCCGCCTACATCGCGAAGACCTCGGGCGGCGGCAACGACTTCGAGGTCGGCGGCCAGCAGAGCGACGTCGGCCTCTTCGGCATCGCCGTCTCCAAGGAGAACACCCAGCTGCGCGACGCCCTCAAGGAAGCGCTCGACGCCATCATCAAGGACGGCTCCTACGCCAAGGTCCTGGAGAAGTGGAACGTCAAGGACAGCGCCGTGCAGTCCGCCACGGTCAACGCAGGCAAGTGACCCGAGCGCTCCACTGAAGGGCAGTCATCGTGACTGACAAGATCGACAAGGGCCCGGCCGCCACCCCGCCGGCCGGGCCCGGTGCCGCGGGCACCCCGTACGAGGCCATCAAGGCCATCCCGGTCCGGCACTACGGCCGCTGGATCAGCGCCGTCGTCGTCGCCGTCCTGCTGGCCTGGCTCGTCTACGCCTTCTCCCAGGGCAAGGTCATCTGGGCGACGGTCGGCGACAAGCTGTTCGACCCGTCGGTCATCGCCGGCCTCGGCAACACCGTGATCATCAGCGTCTCGTCGATGGCGCTGGGCCTCGTGCTCGGCATCCTCTTCGCGGTGATGCGGCTCTCGAACAACCCGGTCACGAGCTTCGTGTCCTGGCTGTACATCTGGTTCTTCCGCGGCACCCCGGTCTACGTGCAGCTGCTGGTCTGGTTCAGCCTTCCGCTGATCTTCCAGTACATCAACCTCGGTCCGATCTACAAGAACGAGACCGTCGACGTCATGACCCCGTTCATGGTCGCCCTCCTGGGCCTCGGCCTGAACGAGGGCGCCTACATGGCGGAGATCGTCCGCGCGGGCATCCAGTCCGTCGACGAGGGCCAGAGCGAGGCCTCGCACGCCCTGGGCATGACCCGTACGCAGACCATGCGCCGCGTGGTGCTCCCGCAGGCGATGCGCGTGATCATCCCGCCGACCGGCAACGAGTTCATCAACATGCTGAAGACCTCGTCCCTGGTCTCGGCGGTGCAGTACACCGAGCTCCTGCGGGCCAGCTCCAACATCGGCTCCACGGCCGGCGCGGTGATCGAGATGTACTTCGTCGCCTCGATCTGGTACCTGGCCCTGACCAGCGTCTTCAGCGTCGGGCAGTACTACCTGGAGCGCCGCTACGCCCGCGGATCGCTGCGCTCCCTGCCGCCCACGCCGCTCCAGCGGCTGAAGGCCAACCTGAACATGTTCCGCCGTACGGAGGTGGCGAAGTGACCGCCCAGCCGATGGTCAAGGCAGAAGGCGTCCACAAGTCGTACGGCGCCGCCCACATCCTCCGCGGCATCGACCTGGAGGTCGCCCCCCGGGAGGTCTTCTGCCTGGTCGGTCCGTCCGGCTCCGGCAAGTCGACGTTCCTGCGGTGCATCAACCACCTGGAGCGCATCAACGCCGGGCGGCTCTCGGTCGACGGCCAGCTGGTGGGGTACCGGCAGAAGGGCGACAAGCTCTACGAGCTGAAGGACAGCGAGGTCGCGGCCCAGCGCCGGGACATCGGCATGGTCTTCCAGCGCTTCAACCTCTTCCCGCACATGACGGCCGTCGAGAACGTCATGGAAGCGCCGGTCATGGTCAAGGGCGAGTCCAAGTCGGTGGCGCGCGAGCGCGCCGTCCGACTCCTGGACCGCGTGGGCCTCGGCGACAAGGGCGGCAACTACCCCACCCAGCTCTCCGGCGGTCAGCAGCAGCGCGTGGCCATCGCCCGCGCGCTGGCCATGGAGCCGAAGCTGATGCTCTTCGACGAGCCCACGTCGGCGCTCGACCCGGAGCTGGTCGGCGACGTGCTGGACGTCATGCGGGGCCTGGCCGAGGACGGCATGACCATGATCGTGGTCACGCACGAGATGGGCTTCGCCCGCGAGGTCGGGGACAACCTCGTCTTCATGGACGGCGGCGTCGTCGTCGAGTCGGGCAACCCGCGCGACGTGCTGGGCAACCCGCAGCACGACCGCACGAAGGCCTTCCTGTCCAAGGTCCTCTAGGGCGGCCGGCCGGGGCGGCCGGGGCGGTCGAGGTCGGTCGGGTCGGTCGAGGCCGCGGCCGGTGGCCGGCCGGCCCGGCAGGACGGCCCGAGGGGCGGTACGGATCTCCGTACCGCCCCTCGGCGCGTTCCGGGCCCCGCCGCGCACCCGCGCGCCGCACCGCCCCCCGGCGCCGCCCCCCCCGCTCAGCCGCGCGCATGTCCCTACTTCAGTCCTAGTGACCTGAGTCTGAGGTTTGTCGTTGGTTCGGTATGAGTCGTCCGGGTCCGAAGATTCCGCCGTTGTCGGTCACTGATGCCCAGCGGGCTGTGTTGGAGGGTTGGTTGCGTCGTCGCTCGACGGCCCAGGCTTTGGCTCAGCGGTCGCGGATCGTGTTGGAGTGCGCGGGTGGGCACTCGGTCATGGAGGTGTCGCGGCGGCTGGGGATCGCTCCGGACACGGTCCGCACGTGGCGGCGGCGTTTCCTGGAGCACGGCCTGGACGGGCTGGGCGACGAGCCGCGTCCGGGTGTCCCGCGGAAGATCACCGACGCGGATGTCGAGCGGGTCATCGTCAAAACCCTGGAAGAGACGCCGAAGAACGCGACGCATTGGTCGACGAGGTCGATGGCCGCGGCAACCGGGATGTCCCAGTCGACGGTCTCGAGGATCTGGCGGGCGTTCGCGCTGGCCCCGCACCGGTCCCAAACGTTCAAACTGTCGACGGACCCGCTGTTCATCGACAAGGTCCGTGACGTGGTCGGTCTCTACCTCGACCCGCCGGAGAAGGCTTTGGTCCTCTGCGTGGACGAGAAGTCGCAGATCCAGGCCCTGGACCGGTCCCAGCCGGTCCTGCCCATGATGCCCGGCGTTCCCGAGCGCCGTAGTCACGACTACATCCGCGCCGGCACCACCACCCTCTTCGCGGCCCTGGAGGTCGCCACCGGCAAGGTCATCGGATCACTCCACCGCCGCCACCGGGCCGCCGAGTTCAAGAAGTTCCTGACCAAGGTCGACAAAGAGGTCCCGGCGGATCTTCAGGTCCATCTGATCCTCGACAACTACGCGACCCACAAGACGCCGGACATCAAGAAGTGGCTGCTGGCCCACCCGCGGTTCCACCTGCACTTCACACCCACCAGCGCGTCCTGGCTCAACCTGGTCGAGCGGTGGTTCGCCGAGCTCACACAAAAGAAGCTCAAGCGGGGAGTCCACCGCTCCGTCCAGGCCCTCGAACGCGACATCCGGGCCTGGCTGAGCGACTGGAACGACCAGCCCAGGCCCTTCGTCTGGACGAAGACAGCCGACGAAATCCTCGACAAAGTCGCCGCCTACTGCCACCGAATCTCAGACTCAGGTCACTAGACGGTGTAGTCGGGCAGGGTCAGGCTCGTGTATATGGAGCTGCGCTCTCCGGCGAGGGTGGTGGGGTCGTTCAGGGCGTGGTTGCGTGCGTCGAGCATGGCCTGGGTGCCGGGGATCAGGGCCGTGCCTCCCTCGCCGGCGGTGGCCTGGTTCTCTTCGATGAAGGGGCGTGCCGTGCGTTCATAGGAGGCGAACGCGGCGGTGTGATCGGCGTTCCGGGCCAGTTCGCCGGCCAGGACGTAGGCCCCGACGAGGGAGACGCTGGAGCCCTGGCCGGACAGGAACGAGGTGGCGAAGGCGGCGTCGCCGACGAGGGCGACCCTGCCGCGCGACCAGGTGGGCATGCGGGTCTGGCACACGGCGTCGAAGAAGAGGTCGTCGGCGGTGCGCATGGCGTCGATCAGGTACGGGATGTGCCAGGCGGTTTCGGGGTAGTTGGCGGCGACCAGTTCGCGCTGCGCTTCGGGCGTGGGGTGGGCGGCGAAGGGCATGTCCTTCTGCCGGAAGGCGAGGAACCCGTGCACCGAGTCATCGGGTTCGTGGGCGTAGAGCGCTGCGACCTTGCCGGGAACGTTCCAGATGAGTCCCTCGTGGGCCAGGTCGAAGTCGTTCGGAACGGTGAAGACGGCGACGACGTGGCCGAGGTAGCTCAGGTACGGCTCCTCGGGGCCGAAGGCCAGCCCTCGGGTGTTGGAGTGCAGCCCGTCCGCGCCGATGACCAGGTCGAAGGTACGGCTGTCACCACCGTCGAAGGAGACGTCGACCCGGTCGCCCCGATCCTCCAGGGTGGCGATGGAGTCCCCGAAGCGGAAGTCGACGCGGTCGCGGCACACGTCGTAGAGGGCGTCCGCGAGGTCGCCGCGTCGCACTTCGATGTCTGCTCCCGGGTCGCCGCCGGCGATCGCCTCGGGGCTCACCGCCGTGACGGGCGTGCCGTCCGGGTTCACGAAAGTGAGTTTCTGGGTGCCGACATGCTTCTCGCGCAGGCGCGGAAGCAGGCCCATGCGGTCGACGACGCCGAGGGCCGTCCCGCGGATGTCGATGGCGTAGCCGCCGCCGCGGATCGCGGACGCCTTCTCGACGACGGTCACCTCGAATCCGTAGCGGCTGAGCCAGTAGGCCAGGGCGGGGCCGGCGATGCTGGCACCCGAGATGAGCACCCTCCGGTTGGCTGTGCGGGTCATGATTCCTCCCAGCTAGTTACCTACTTCAGGTAATCAAAATGACCCGAAGCGGGATCGCGATAAGGTCGATCGCGTCGAGGGTATAGTTACCTGCGGCAGGTAAGCAAATGGAGGCACTGTGCACGCGAACGCGCCGGACGGCTACCCCACCGCCCCGCCCGGAGAGCAGGCTCTAGCAGCCCTGCCCCGCATCGCACACCTCGGCAACGCCCTGGCCAAGGGGCGCGTCGTCGAACAGGCCGCCGAGACGGCGGGCCTGAGCAAGGACCGCCCCGCGATCACCGTCCTCCTGGCCCTGGGCGGGTCGGACGGCCCCCTGCGCGTCGGGGAGATCGCCGACCGCGTCCAACTGGCCGGGCCCCACGTCACCCGCCAGGTGCAGGCCCTGGAGCGGCGCGGCCTGGTACGGCGCATCGAGGACCCGCACGACAAGCGCGCCCGCCTGATCGAGGCCACCGCCCAAGGACGCGAGGCCACCGACCGCTACACCGCATCCATGATCGGCTGGTTCACCGAGACCATCAGCCACTGGCCCGAGCAGGACCGCGCGGAACTCGGCCGACTGCTGACGCGGCTCGCCGACGACGTCCTCACCCGCCTGAAACACACGGACGACGACCAGCCGCCTCCCGCCTGAGACACACGGATGACGACCAGCCGCCTCCCGCAGTCTCCCGCGACGACGGTAGGGCCTTCGACGAGGCGGACACGGTGTCGGCATGAGCACACCGCCGCCGGACCTGGGACCAGGCCGTCCGAGGGCGAGCGCCAGACCGTACGGGCCTCCGCGAAGCCCGCGTCCGGCAGGGTGCCGACCTGCCAGCCCTCCGGGGGAGTGTCGCCGTCGGGTACCAGTTCGTCCGTCCGCACTCCGCCGCCGGGTCGATCACGTCGAGGTGGATCCCGTGGCCGCGCTGATCATCCGCGACGTGGCGCAGCGCATCCTCGCCGACGAGACGGGCACGGTAGCGGTCCACACGGAAGCGGCCCGGCTGAACCGTGCGGGGGTGCTGTTTCCTGCCACGCAGGAAATCTTCGCCCTCCACTACCAGGGAAAGGCGAACGACCCGAAGGCCCGAGAGGCAGGAGAAGCATTCGCCTTCCACACCTTCCGGGAGCGGGACCACCGCGCACCCCACCACAGCGTGAACGGCGGACCGAGTGCTCTCTCTCACCAGCTCTGCCCGTGCACCACGCACCCCACCGATACCGGGGTGGCCGCAGGGGTCATGCGGTAGAGCGCGGGGACTGCACCGCTCACGGGTAACCGTCCCGACCCGGGCGCCGAGAGGGGCCGTAGGCGGTGGAGTCCCCATGCCCGGACCGGTTCGCCGGCCAGGACAACGAGCACCAGGACCGCGGCGAGCACAGAGCTTTTCAACCAAAACTGACGCTACCTGGTGGCGCCCTTTTCGTCCGCCGACCCAACGGCCAGGGGTGCGCGGCCCCGGCCCCGCTCGGGGATGTCGGCCGCAGAGTTCCCGGGTTCAAGTCCGGGGGCGGGTGCTAGTCGACGGTGTGCATCCCACGTACGGGCTCGCAGTACGTCTGTCCGTTGCTGTCGACCAGCGCGGTCCGGCTGTAAGCCTCCCACTGGAGACCGAGACCGCACGTTTGGCAGCGTCCGGCAGAACGGCGGTAGCCCGGAGCGGGCTCGGCTGCCTCATTGGTTGTAGTCATCCGACCAACCTAAGACATGACACTGACAGGGGCCCACATGCGCTGTACCGACTGCGCCGAGCCCGCGACCCATCGAGGGCGCTGCACGGCTCACCACGGGGCGTAGGAGGGCGACCGAGTATCCGCACCCGCCGTGCCCGGGCCGACGACGAGCGGCCCGGCATGACGCTGCTGCGAGGCTCCGCCGGCGAGTGCGGGAGAAGGGCTCCGCGTGGTGTGACTGGTGCTTGGGCCGCTCCGACTCGCGCTGCCGCTGCCATTCCTGCAACAGCTGTTTGCGGTGGGTAGAGGTCTGCGGCCACACGGGTGGCCACGCTGATGGATACCTGCCGGACCGTGAAGGGTGCCGGCCGACGATTCCGCAGGGTCTGCCCGCGCGGCGGCGGCGTGACGGTCATCGTCGAGGCCGTGACCGGCGAGCCCCGCAACGTGGCCTGCGCGGCCTGCTGACCCCGAACAGCCCAACGCCCCGTTCACCTGCCGTCTCATCTGGCAGGTGGGCGGGGCTCACGTGTGTTCGGGCGTTCGTCGTGCTAGATCAAAAACGAGCGCCGGGTCGAGATCGACGCCCGTGCTCGTGGCGTCCGGGAACCGCTTGAGGAGCCGATCCGTGATACTTCCCGTACCGCACGCCAGATCCAGCACCCGGGGGGACGTGCCCACGAGGGCCTCGGCCATGTCCGGCATCACCCGGAACCGCTCCTCGCGGTCCGGCACGTACCACTCCTGAAGCCGGTCCCAGCTGTCCTGCCAGGCCTGCCATGCCTGCCAGTCGGTCCCGGCCCGGGGTCCGGCCCTGGTCGTATCCGTCATCACGCACCCCTCCACCCGCCGTACGTAATACCCTCGTATCCGTGTCAGTCGTTACCGAGACACCAATCCGCAGCCGTAAGGACTACTAGTGGAACTGGCCCATTACTCGGACTACGCCGTGCGCCTGGTCAACACCGAGGAGCCGGCCCGCAACAAGGACGCGCTCACCTCGGTGGACGCCGTCCGCGCCCTGTTCGGCCCCAGCGTGCAGATGGCGCGCCGCGTCACCGACACCGACGTCACCCGCTTCCGCAACGTGCGCGGCCGGCTGCGCGCCGTCTTCGAGGCCGCCGACGGCGGCGACCACGTGCTCGCCGTGGACCTGCTGAACTCGCTCCTGATGGAGTTCCCGGTCAGCCCCCAGGTCTCCGGCCACGAGATCCTCGACGACGACGGCCGCCCCGACTGGCACATCCACCTCGCCGAGCACCCCTCGAACGCCTCCGCGGGCTACGCCGCCATGGCCTCCTTCGGCCTGGCCTTCCACCTGACCGCGCACGGCCCCGAGCGGCTCGGCCTGTGCCAGGCGGCGCCCTGCCGCAACGCCTACCTCGACACCTCCACCAACCGGTCGCGCCGCTACTGCTCCGACCGCTGCGCCACCCGCGCCAACGTGGCGGCCTACCGCGCCCGCAAGCGGCTGGAGGCCGAAGGGTCGGCCCGCAGCGGCCGCACCGCCGACAGCGCCCAGGACAGCCGCGCCCTCAGCGACCGCTGACCCTCCTCGCGCGGCCGCAGCCGCAGCACGGCCGTCGCCAGCAGCAGCTCGCCGGGGACCGCGCCGTAGTCGGTGCTGTCGCCGGTCTCGTTGAACGGGTTGTCGCCCAGCACCCACCAGCCGCCGCCCGGCCGCCGCTCCACCGCCCGCTTGATCACCAGCAGGTCCTGCTGGAACGGATGGCGCAGCACCACCACGTCCCCCGGGCGGACGGCGGCCCCGTACCGGACCACCACCCGGTCCCCGTCGGCCAGGGTCGGGGCCATCGAGGGCCCCGAGACGTCCACCACCCCGAACCGCTTGAGCGGACTGCGGACCACCACCATGAACGACCTCCTCGTCACCTCCGCATGCTGCCGTACGGCCCCGTACATTCGCTCACCGGTGCCGCCGCCACCCTGGACTTTTGTCCTAAGCCCACGGGGGCGGCCGCGAAATACGGCCGCCCAGCGAGTAATCTCCCCCTTGAGAAGACGATCACGAGGAGGACACACTCCAATGCTTTCCCGCCTCTTCGCCCCCAAGGCGAAGGTCTCCGCCCACTGCGATCTGCCGTGCGGCGTGTACGACCCTGCCCAGGCCCGCATCGAGGCCGAGTCCGTCAAGGCCGTGCAGGAGAAGTACCAGGCCAACGACGACGCCGACTTCCGTGCGCGCGCCATCACCATCAAGGAGCAGCGCGCCGAGCTCGCCAAGCACCACGTCTCGGTGCTCTGGAGCGACTACTTCAAGCCGCCGCACTTCGAGAAGTACCCGCAGCTGCACACCCTGGTCAACGACACCCTGAAGGCCCTCTCGGCCGCCAAGGCGTCGAACGACCCGGCGACGGGCCAGAAGGCCCTCGACCTCATCGCCGAGATCGACCGCATCTTCTGGGAGACCAAGGCCGCCTGATCGGCAGCCCTGCCCGTGGTGCATCGCAAGGGAGCCCCGTCGACCCGTCGACGGGGCTCCCTTGCGCGCGGCCGGCGTCGGCGCGGGGGCGGACAGCGGCGCCCCGGGGCCGTTGCCGGTTGCGGCGGCGGTGTTCGGGCCCTGGGGCGGGCCGGGGGTCAGTCCTCCCCGTCCTCCTCGTCGTCCAGGCGGGCCAGCCAGGTGGCCAGGCGTTCCACCGGGACCTCGAAGTCCGGGTTCAGGTCGACGAAGGTGCGCAGCTGCTCGGCGAGCCACTCGAAGGTGACCTCCTCCTCGCCGCGCCGCTTCTCCAGCTCCTCGATGCCGCGATCGGTGAAGTACAAGGCGGGCTCCGTGCCGTGAGGGGGGTGGTGACGGGGTGTTTCCCGCCAGGATAATCCGCGTCGGGAAGAGATCTCCCGCCCCCCGCGGCTCCGGCGCTAGCCTGGACGCCTCACGAGCGGGGGGCGCGGATGACGGACGGGCGCACGGCCGGCTCGGCGCGCGCCTTCGAGCTCCTCGAACCCCTCGTCCGGGCCGCGACCGTACGCGTCCACGCCCCCGTGCGCGGGTATGAATCCCCCGGTAGCCGCACGTCCGCGCCCACCTGGGGGAGCGGGTTCTTCATCGCTCCCGGCTGGGTCCTGACGTGCGCGCACGTGGTCGGGGAAGGGGGTGCCGCCGTGCGTCTGACCGGGCGCGAGGTCGGAATCACCTTCTCCTCCGGCGGCCGGGGCGCCACCGGGACCGTCACCGGGCGCGTGGAGTGCGTGCTGCCCGAACGGCTGGAGGAGCGCCGGCCGGCCCGGCGGGCCCTGTGGGACCTGCCCGACCTGGCGCTGATCAGGGTGCTGGCCCCCGTCTCGCACGCCTGCGTCTGGCTCACCGACCGGTCCCGGCCCCGCTTCGACGAGGTCGCCTACTTCGGCGTCACCGAGGACCTCGGCGCGCCCGAGGTCACCGGCCGCACCACCCGGCTGCGCGGCAGCGCCGGCAACGGAGCCGCCATCCGGCTCGGCGACGACGACGAGATCGAGCCCGGCATGTCCGGCGGCCCGGTCGTGGACCTCGGCCGCGGCGAGGTCGTCGGCGTGGTCAAGGCCCGGCGGCACACGGGGGGCGGCGGACTGGCGGTGTCCGTGGTGCAGCTGCGTACGCTGCCGATGCCGTCCCGCGGCCAGACCGGCCTCTACCGCCGGGTCATGCAGGGCCACGACCTGCACCACTACGACCAGCACGTCAGCGACCTCGACACCCGACGGACCTGGACGGACGTGCACGGCGAGCTGCCCGCGCCGGAGGCCGGGCCGTTCGAGGGGCGCGGGCGGCTGACCCCCGGCGAGCGCACCACCCTGTGCGGGCTGCTCGCCGAGCTGCCCCCGCCCGGCTCCTCCGAGGTCGTCCGGGCGCTGGCCGAAGCGGCCCGCGGCGAGGAACCGGACCCGCAGCCCCCGGCCCCGCTGAGCTGGCGCGACGGGCTCGGCCTGCTGCACGACCCGCCGGGCGGCACCGGCGAGGCCGCCGCGATGCTGCGCTACGCCACCGACGTCAGCGTGGCCGACCACCGCGAGCCGCCGTCGCCCGGCGCGGACGAGGAACTGTGGGACTGGGTCCGGGCCACGGCCGAACGGCTGTGGCGGCCGCTGCGCCGGGAGCTCGGCGAGCGCCACGAGCGCGGCCTGGCCGAGCGGGAGCGCCGCCGCCGGGCCCGGGCCGGACGCGGGCCGTACGGTCCGGTCCGGCCGGCCGGCGGGCTGCCGGGCGGGGCCTCGGTGCTGCTGGAGGCCTGGGCGCACGGCTGGGAGGACGTCTACGACTGGCGGGTGTCGGTGCTGGCGGGCCCGGCCCACCCCGGCCGGGTCACCCCGGTCGACTCGGGCGTACGGGCCACCCCGGCGGGCCTCCCGGAGGCGCTGCGCGCCCCGCTCGCCGAGGCCTTCCGGCGCTGCGACACGCACGAGGCGGCGGCCCTCCTCGAAGTGGCCGTCGCCCCGGAGCTGTTCGGGCTGGCGGTCGACGAGTGGACGCTGATGGGTGGCGCCCCGCTGGGCACGCAGCGCCCGGTGGTCCTGCGCCATCCCGGCGGCCCCGCGTCCCCGCGCGCCCCCGAACGGTGGGCGCGGGTGCAGCCGGGCCCGCTGTTGGACGAGCGGATCGACTGCGCCCGGGGGCGCCCGCGCACCCCCGCCCCGGACTGGCTCGCCGCGCAGCCCGACAACACGGTGGCCGTGCACTGCCGGACCGCCGCCGAGGAGCCGACGCTCGGTGCGCTGCACGCCCTACGGGACGCGGGCTACGGGGTGGTCGTGGGCCGCCGCCCCCCGGCGGACCCGGGGGCGCCGTGCGCGCCGTTCCACCGCGGGCTGCGCGAGGAACTGGCCGAGGCGGGACGGGCGGAGGTGCTGCCGCCCCGGCTCCAGGCCCTGCGGGCGCGGGCCCACGGGGCCGACCCGGACGCGTACTGGGCGGCGGGGGCCGTGCTGGTGTGGGACGACCCGGCGCGCGCCCTGCCCGAGGACGAGCCGCTGCAGGGGGACTTGTGAACGGCAGGAAGGAGCAGCAGCCGTGAACGACGAATGGCTCATCTACCGAGGTGTCGGGGAGCCCCACGACGGGATCGACGCCCTGCCCGACCCCCCGCCCTGGCGGGACTTCGACGGCGGCCCGGTCGGGGACGCGGGCGGGACGGGTACGGGCGGGGCGGCGGGCGGGGCGGCCCTCGCGGCCGACGGGAACATCGCCCGGCGGCTCGGCGCGCACCGGCAGGCCGCCGAGCTGCACCGGCCCGAGCCCGAGGAACTGGAGGCGGTCAACGCGGCGTTGTACCTGCGGCGGCCGCTGCTGGTCACCGGCTTCCCGGGCACCGGGAAGTCCACCCTGGCGCACGCCGTCGCCCACGAGCTGAAACTGGGGCGGGTGCTGCGCTGGCCGGTGGTCTCGCGGACGGTCCTCCAGGACGGGCTGTACCGGTACGACGCCATCGCCCGGCTCCAGGACGTGCAACTGGCGGCGAGCGGGGCCGCCGGGAGCGGTGGCGGGGCCGGGGGCGTCGGCGCGGGTGGTACCGGTGGTGCGGGCGGTGTGCCCGGGATCGGGAAGTACATCCGGCTCGGGCCCCTGGGGACGGCGCTGCTGCCCTCCGAGCGGCCGCGCGTGCTGCTGATCGACGAGCTCGACAAGAGCGACATCGACCTGCCGAACGACCTGCTGAACGTCCTGGAGGAAGGGGAGTTCACCCTTCCCGAACTGGAGCGGGTGGCCGACACCGAGCCCGAGGTGCGGGTGCTGACCGACGACGGCGCCAAGGCGGTGGTCCGCGACGGACGGGTGCGCTGCCGGGCCTTCCCGTTCATCGTCCTGACCAGCAACGGCGAACGGGACTTCCCGGCCGCCCTGCTGCGCCGCTGCATCCAGCTCAAGCTGGGGCAGCCGGGCGAGAAGCGGCTCGCCACCATGGTCCGCGCCCATCTCGGCGAGGAGGCCGCGCGGCTGGGGGCCGACCTGATCCGCGAGTTCCTCACCCGGTCCCAGTCCGAACTGGTCGCCGCGGACCAGCTGCTCAACGCGATCTACCTGACCCACCACGCCTCGCCGCCCACCCGCGAGGACCTGGCCGACCTGCTGATCCAGCGCCTCGACCGCCCGAGGTGACGGCCCGTGCCACCCACCGACGCACCGCCGCCCGGCGGTCCTCGCGCCGTTCCGTCCGAGACGCCGTCCGAGGTCCCGGTCGGCGCACCGGCCGACGCCCCGCCCGGAGCACCGGGGTCCGACGAGCCGGGCCTGCGGCGGTTGGTGGCCCTGTTGCGGGCCGCCGGGCTCGATCCGTCCGCCGGGGAGGTCGCCGACGCCCTGTGGCTGGCCGCCCGCACCGGCGGCCGGGCCCCGGCCGGGACCGTACCGCGGGAGGCGGCGCCGCCGGCGTCCGCGACCGGCGGGCGGCGGACGGGCGCGGGGGAGGCGGCGGCCGGGGCGGCGGGGCCGCGGGAGGAGCCGGAGCGGCCGGTCGCCGAGGACGCGGTCACCCTGTACGCGCCGGGTGCGCGGGCCGCCGCCGGGGACGGGACGGAAGCGGAGGTCCCGGTCGAGGCCGCGGTACGGGTCCGGGTGCCCGGGGCGGCCGCGCTGCCCCGCATCCTGGAGATCCAGCGGGCCCTGCGCGCCCTCCAGCGGCACCGGCCGGCCGCACGGCCCGCGCGGACGGTGCTCGACGAGCAGGCCACGGCCGAGGCCAGCGCCCGGACCCTGGGCCCGGTCGTGCCGGTGTTCCGGCCGGACGGCCGGCGCGAGGCGACCGTCCGGCTGGTGATGGACGCGTCGCCGTCGATGGCGGTGTGGCAGGACATGTTCGAGGAACTGCGCTCCGTCTGCGAGCGCCTGGGCGCCTTCCGAGACGTACGGGTCTGCTACCTGCACCGGCTCGCGGACGGCGGGGCGGCGCTCGGCCGCGGCCCGGTCCCCGACGCGGGCCTGCGCTCGGCCGACCAGCTCCGCGACCCCACCGGGCGGGCCCTGACCATGGTGGTCTCCGACTGCGCCGGGCCGCTGTGGCGCGAGGGCGCGGCGCAGCGGCTGCTGCACCGGTGGGCCGAGTGCACGCCGTGCGTGGTCGTGCAGCCGCTCCCGCAGCGGCTGTGGAGCCGCAGCTGGCTGCCGACCGAGCGGGGCACCCTGTCCCGCGCCGGGGACGACGGCCGGCGGCTGACGTTCCGGCCGGACCGTCCGCCGCTGCCGGGGCGGCCCGCGGGCGGGCTGGCCGTACCCGTGCTGCCGCCGAGCGCGACCGCGCTCGGGGCGTGGGCGCGGCTCGTCGCCGGACTGGGCACCGGGCGGGTGCCGGCCGAGGTGGGCCGGGTGCTGGCCGGCCACCCGGCCGCGCCGGCGCCGCCGCCGAGGGCGGTGCGGCCGCCGCGCGAACTGGTGGGACGCTTCCGCTCCTCGGCCGCGCCCCGGGCCGTACAGCTGGCGGTGTACCTCTCGGCGGCGCCGCTGACGCTGCCCGTCATGCGGCTGGTGCAGCGCACGATGCTGCCCGACTCGGAGCCGTCCGACCTGGCGGAGGTGCTGCTGAGCGGGCTGCTGCGGCGCTCCGCGGCGGGCCGGGCGGGGGAGTGGTACGAGTTCGTGCCGGGGGTACAGGACGTGCTGCTGGGGCCACTGGGGCGGGACGAGGCGGCGCTGGTGCTGAAGCACTGTTCGGAGTACGTGCTGGCCCACTTCGGGCGGGGCGTAAGGAACTTCCCCGCGCTGGCGGTGTCCCAGCTGACGGGGGCGCCCGTGACGGAGCCGGACCCGGGGCCGGGCCCGTCGGGTACGGGTACGGGCGGCGGTGGCGGTGAGGGCGAGGCGGGCGGGATGCCGGCGGGGGCGCTCGCGCAGGCCTTCGCGCAGGTGTCGGCCAAGGTCGTGCGGCGGTACCTGCCCGGACCGCCCGGTCCCCCCGGGGCGGTGCTCGCGGAGGGACCGCCGGGGCCGGGGCGGGCCCGGGCCGTGCGGGCGGCCCGGGAGCGGCTCGCGGGCGGGGACGGGGAGGCCAGGGCGGTGTACGAGGCGGTGGCCGTGCTCCGGCGGGCGGTGGCCCTGCCCCCGGGGCCCGGCGACCCGCCGGAGGAGGCGGAGACCGAGCTGGCCGGGGCGCTGCTGCGACTGTGGTCGGTCCAGCGCGACCCGGAACTGCTGGCCGAGGCGGAGCGGTCCGTGACGGGGCTGCGGACGGCGCCGGCCCGGGCCGTGCTGGGCCGGGTGCTGTACGAACGGGCCCTGGCGGGCGCACGGCCCGACGCGGAGCTGCTGGCGGCGGCGGACCGGGAGTTCGCGGCGGCCGGCGCCTCGGCGGGCGGGGGTGAGGCGGGTCCGGCGGGGGAGCTGCGGCGGGACTGCGCGGTGCGGCGCGCGGAGGCCCTGATGCGGCTGTCCGAACTGCGCGACGACCCGGGCCCGCTGCGCGAGGCCCGAGCCGCCCTGGAACTCCTGACGGGCCCGGCCCCGGCCCTGCCGTCGGCCTCGCGTACGGCCCCGAGCCCGGCCCCCGGCGCGGGCGGGGACGCCGGTGACGGCCATGGCGCGGGCGGCGGGCCCGGGCCGGACGGGGCGGGGGCCGAGGAGGACGGGTCCGGCGACGGCTCGGGCCCCGGTGACGGAGCGGTGGACGAACCGGGCGGCGGAGCGGACGAGAACGCGGGCGGGCGGCCCGGTTCGGGTGGCGGGGTGCGGTACTTCGGGCCGGAGCTGGCCTCGGGGCGGGTCCTGCTGGCGCTGTCGGGCCGCACGCCGGAGCCGGCCGGGCGGGCCGCCCTGGCCGGGGAGGCCGCCGCCCGGCTCGGCTGGGCGCTGCGGGCCCCGGAGACCGCGGCCGGGCGGGGCGAACGGGGCGACCGGCGGCGGGCCAGGGTGCGGGTGGAGCTGGCCGGGGCGCTGCGGTACCTGCCCGCGCGGCTGGAGGAGGCCGCCGGGCAGCTGGCCGCCGCCCTCGCGGAGGGCGGCGGGGACGCGGAGCTGCGGGTCGCCGCCCTGGTGTGCCTGGCCCGCGTGCACCGGGCCCGCTACGCCCGGGACGCCGACCCGGTGGCGCTGGAGGACGCGGCCGAGGCCTACGGCCGCGCCCGGAGGCTGATCCCCCGGGACGCCGAGGCCTTCGGGGAGCTGCTGCCGGAGTGGGGCGACGTGCTCCTGGACCGGGCCCGGGCGGCGGACGGGCGCCGGTTCACGGGGACCGCCGTACGGGTGCTGCGCGAGAGCCGCTCGGCGGTCGCGCAGTCGGACCCGAGGACGGCGCGGCGGCTGGTACGGCTGGCCGCCGGGCTGCGGCTGCGGCACGCGTACGAGGGGGACCCGGTGGACCTGCGGGAGGCGGAGTACCTGCTGGAGCTCGCCGTCCGGCACAGCCGGAGCCCCCTGGAGCGGGCGCGGGCGTGGCGGGACCACGGCGACGTGCAGCAGAAGATCCACGGACACACCCGGGCGGTGGAGCGGCTCGACCGGGCGGCCGACTCCTACCGGCGGGCGTGGCGGGCGGCGTTGGAGGCCGCTGCGGGCGAGGACCGGGACACGGCCGTCCCCCTCGCGGCCCGCGTACAGGAACTGCGCGGGGCGGTGCTGGAACGCCTGGCACGGCCCCGGGCGGCGCTGGACGCCTACCGGGCCGCGCTGGAGCTGTGGCAACGGGCCGGTGAGGACGCCGGCGGCCCCCGCCCGGAAGCGGTACGGGCCAGGATCCACGCCTTGGAGGCGCTCCTGTAGGCCGCCCCGCAGGGCCACCGCCCACCCGCCGGGCCGGCTCCGCGCCCGCCCGCCCCCGCGCCGGGGCGGCCGGGTGCCCGCGCCCCCCGGGGGTGCGGCCCGGCCCGTTCGTTTCCGAGGGGCGGGGGAGGGGGAAAGGGCAGGGGACGGGCGAGTGTGCGAGTCGACGGGGGTATCTGCGGCCCATGGTGACGCAACGTCAGGAACTGTCCGCGACCCGTGCGTGCCCCCGGCGGCTGCCGGACCTCTCGGGGCTCGACCTGGCCGCATTGCGGGGGATCGACCATCCCGTGCTCGCCGAGGTGATCGAGGGCATGGTGGACCGGGTCACCCATCCCGCCGAGATCCTGAACGCCTTCGACTCCGGGGTCGCCTGAGCCGTGCGAGCGATGGGAGCCGTGAAAGCCGTGCGCGCCGTGTGAGCGAACGAGCCGCGTGCGCCGTGTGAGCTCCGCGGACCCCGACCGGACCCGACCGTCCCCGGCCCCGTGTGCCGTGCAGTTGACCACTTTCCGCCGTTAGCGGGCACCCTCCCCAGGGCAGGGATGGACCGTCCGCAGGGGGCACTTTCCGGCGGGGGCTCGGGCGGGAGGCACAGGCGATGAGGCAAGCGATCACGGGCGGCGACGCCCTGCTGCCCGCGCGCTCCGGCCGGGTCCTGCGGGCGCACCACGCCCGCCACGCGCCGTGGCCCTACGCCCGTCTCGACGTACCCGCCCTGCGGGCGGCCGGCCACCGGCCCCACCCGATACGGCAGTTCGTGCTCAAGACGCGCAGCCGCTGCAACCTCGCCTGCACCTACTGCTACGTCTACGAGATGGCCGACCAGGGCTGGCGCGACCAGCCCGTCACCATGACCCCGGCCACCATCGCCCGCGCCGCCGACCGGATAGCCGAGCACGCCGCCGCCCACGACCTGCCCCGCGTGGACCTCGTGCTGCACGGCGGCGAGCCCCTGCTCACCGCGCCCGCCCGGCTGGCCGGGCCCGTGGACGCCGTACGGGCCGCCGTCGCCCGCAGCTCCCCGCGCACCCGCGTCACGGCCGCCGTGCAGACCAACGGCACCCTCCTCACCCGAGGCCGCCTCGCCGCCCTGGCGGACGCGGGCATCCGGGTCGGCGTCAGCCTCGACGGAGGACTGCCCGTGCACAACGACCGCCGCGTGGACCGCTCCGGGCGCCCCGGGTTCGCCGCCGCGGCCCGCGGGCTGCGGCTCCTGGCCCGGCACCCGGACAGCTTCGCCGGGGTCCTGTGCGTCATCGACCTCGACCAGGACCCGGTGGAGACGTACGAGTCCCTGCTCGCCTTCGCCCCGCCCCGCCTCGGGCTGCTCCTGCCGCTCGCCAACCGCAGCTCCCCGCCCCCCGGCCACCGCGCGGACCGCCCCGGCCGGGCCCCGTACGCGGACTGGCTGCTGGCCGTGTTCGAACGCTGGTGGCACGACGGGGAGCGGCGCACCGGGATCAGGATGTTCGAGGAGATCATCGCCCTGCTGCTCGGCCTGCCCGCCGCCACCGAGACCCTCGGGCTCGCGCCCGCCACCACCGCCGTCATAGAGACCGACGGCACCATCGAACAGGCCGACTCGCTGAAATCCGCCTACGAGGGCGCCGCCGCCACCGGGATGACGCTGGCCGCGCACAGCTTCGACGACCTCCTCGACCACCCCGGGTTCGCCGCCCGCCAGCTCGGCCGGGAAGCGCTCGCCGCCGGCTGCCGGGCCTGCGAGCTGGTGGAGGTGTGCGGCGGCGGGCACTACCCGCACCGCTACCTCGCCGGCGAGGGCTTCCGCCAGCCCTCCGTCTACTGCGCCGACCTCCAGGTCCTGATCCGCCACATCGCCGCCGCCCTCCACACGGCGGCCGCCGCCCCGCCGCCCCCGGGACCCGGCCCCGCGGCCCCGCCCGCCATCGGGCCTCCCGGGGCGCGCCCGGGCGGCACCCGCCGGGCGGCCGCCCCGTGACCGGCCCCCGCGACCCCGTCCCGGCACCCGACCGCCCCGCCCCCGGCCGTGCCCGCCCGCCCGCGCCCGGCGAACCCCGCGACCCGCTCGCGCCCTTCGCCGTCCCCTCCCGCACCCTGCGCGCGCTCGCCTCCACCGAGCCCTCCGCCGACGGCACCCGCCTGGTCCGCGACATACGCCGCTCCAAGCGGCTGGTGCTGCTCCGGGCGATCCTCGACGCCGCCCCCGGCGGACCGGCCGGGGAGGCCGCAGACCACTGGTCCCTGCTGGAGGAGGCCGAGCGCAAGGACCCGTCCGCCGTACGCGACGTACTGCACTACCCCGCCACCGGAGTCTGGGCCGAGGAGACCCTGCGCCGCCTGCACGCCCCGTACGGGCCGGCGCCCGACCTCGACCACCTCGGGGCCCTCGCCGCAGCCGCGGCCCTGCGCGCCGGGATCGACTTCGCCACCACCCTGCGCCCCCGGCACGGCCGCCTCCTCCTGCCCACCCTCGGCCTGCTGCGTCCGCCCCACCCCGGCCCGGTCACCCTCACCGCGGGCTCCTGGGACCCCGACGACCCGGCCGCCCTCCCCCTGCACGCCCTGCCCGGCGGCGGCACCTCCCTCGACGACCTCGATCCCTACCGGGCGCCCGACGGCGCCCACCCGGCGCCGGTCCGCCCGGCCCGCCGGCTCACCCCCAAGGGACACAAGCGCTGGGACACCCAGTGGTCCGGCGCCCTCACCCTCCTGGAGCGGTACGACACCCAGCGCGCGGGCGAAACCGTCCAGCTCCTGCGCTCCGTCGTGCCGCTGGCCGGCGGCTCCCGCTCCAGCGGCGCCACCCTGCCCGCGGCCGCCGGCTCCGTGCTCGCCCGGACGCAGCCCCCGCCCGCGCTCGCCGCCACCCTCGTCCACGAGGTCCAGCACGGCAAGCTCGCCGCCCTCGCCGACGTACTGACCCTGCACACCGCCGACCGCACCCCCCGCCACTGGGCCCCCTGGCGGACCGACCCCCGCCCCCTCGACGGGCTGCTGCACGGCGCCTACGCCCACCTGGCCCTGGCCGGGTACTGGCAGCGCGCCGCCCTCTACGGGGCCCGGGGCGCCTGGGCCCAGCACGCCCGCATCCGCGCCCAGGTGGCCGCCGTCCTGCCCGTCCTGCGCGAGCATCCGCACCTCACCCCTCCCGGCCGGGAGTTCGTCGAGGCGATGCACGGCGCCGAGCGCGCCATGGACGACCTGCCGCCCCCGGCCGACCAGCACGCCACCGCCCGCCGCGCCGTCGAGCGCGAGCGCCGCTCCTGGTGCGAGGCGCACCCCGAACTCGCCCCGTTCACCCGGGTCCGGGACACGGCGCGGGGACCGGACGCACCCGAGAACCGCGACGCCGGACAGGGCTGACGGGCCGTCCGCTGCGGTACCTTTTCAACCCCGTCCAGCGCCCGGATTCCAGGGAGACGGCCGCATGACCACCGGTAGCCGACAGGACCGCGACGAGGCGGCCCAGCACCAGGGCCACCAGCACCAACACCCGCACCAGCACCAGCCGGTCCAGGCCCAGGGCCACGGCCAGAGTCCGGGCCAGGGCCCCGGCCAGCTCCCGCCGCAGCGCTTCGTCATCAGCTTCGCCGGATTCAACCGCCCCTGGGCCGTGTGGATCGCCCACCGGCTGGAGGAGCACGGCCACCGCGTCGCCCTCCAGCGCTGGGACCCGCAGAGCACCGGACTGGTGCCCGCCCTCGACGACCTCGCCCGCTCCGGCAGCCGGGTCCTCCTCGTCCTCAGCGAGCGCTACTTCTCCGCCGGCACCCACACCGACGAGGAGTGGAACACGGCGCTGCGCACCGTCACCGACGACCACCCCGACCGGTTCGCCGCCGTCTGCCTCACCGACGCCCCGCTGCCCAGCGCCGTCGCCGTCCTGGAGAAGACCGACCTGTGGGGCCTCGACGCGTACGAGGCCGAATACCGCGTGCTGCGCCGCCTGGAACTGCCCACCGACCGGATCGGCACCGAGACCGGCCGCCGCGGCCCCCGCTTCCCCAACGACCCGCCCGAGATCTGGGGCCGCGTCCCGCGCCGCAACCCCCGCTTCACCGGCCGCAACGACGTCATCGGCACCCTGCGCGCCGCCCTCACCGAAGCCCCGCCCGGAGCCTCCACCGTCACCCTCCTCGGGCTGTCCGGCGTCGGCAAGACCCAGCTCGCCACCGAGTACGCCTACCGCTTCGCCTCCGAGTACGACGTCGTCTGGTGGGTCCCCGCCGAGGACCGGCCGACCCTCCGCGAACGCCTCGCCGACCTGGCCCCCGCCCTCGGCCTGCCGCGCGGCGCCGGCAGCTACGGCGAGCAGATCCGGGCCGTCCTCGAAGCCCTGCGGCGCGGGAACCCGTACCACCGCTGGCTGCTGGTCTTCGACGGCTGCGACAACCCCGACGACCTCACCGACCTGCTGCCCTCGGGCGCGGGCGACGTCATCATCACCTCCCGCAACCGGGAGTGGGCCGCCCGCCACACCAGCCTCGTCGAAGTGCCCCTCTACGCCCGCCCCGAGTCCGTCACCTTCATCCGGCGCCGGGCCCTGCGGCTCACCGCCGAGGAGGCCGACCAGCTCGCCGAGGCCCTGGAGGACTACCCGCTCGCCCTCGACCAGACCGCCGGCTGGCTCGCCGACTCCCCGCTGACGGTCGGCGACTACCTGGCCCTGCTCCAGAGCCGCCTCGACTCCCGCGACGCCGTCACCGTCTCCGACGACTACCCGCTGCCCTTCCCCACCGCGCTGGCCATACTGCTCAACAACGTCCGGGAGAACTTCCCCGACGCCCTCGCCCTGCTGCGGCTGTTCGTGTTCTTCGCCCCCGGGCCGGTGCCGCTGCGGCTGCTGAGCGAGTTCCCCGTCGACGACGTGCCCGAGCAGCTCGCCGGGCTCATCAACGACCGGATCAGGTGGAACGCCGCCCTCAACAAGCTCGTCCAGTTCTCCGTCGTCCGCCTGGAGTACTCCGACCTGCCCGTGGAGGAGGGCGGCGGCGGGCTGGAGACCGTCCAGCTGCACCGCATGGTCCACGGCATCGTCCGCGCCAACCTCTCCCGGGATGAGGCCGAACCGCTGGCCCGCGCCGTCCGCCAGGTCCTCGCCGCCGCCGACCCGGGACGCCCCTCCGACGCGCGGCTGTGGCCCCGCTACGCCGAACTCGTCCCCCACCTCGACCCCGCCGGCGTTCTGACCAGCAGCAACCCGCGCATCCAGACGTTCCTGCTGCACTGCCTGCGCTACCTGATCCTCGCCGGCGAGTACCGCACCTGCCTGCGGCTGTGCGAGGAGACCGACCGGTCCTGGCGGGCCCTGCTGGGCGAGGACCACGCGAAGGTCCGCGAGCTCAGCTACCCGTACGGCGGGGCCCTGCGCAACCTCGGGCTGTTCCGCCGCGCCGAGACCCTCACCCGGGCCGTCGCCGACCGGCTCACCGAGGAGCGCGGCGAACGCGACCTGGAGACCCTGCGCGCGAGCAGCGCCTACGGCGGCGTCCTGCTGTGCATCGCCGCGTTCGAGCCCGCCCGCGCGATCTTCGAGCACGTCCTGGCCACCTACCGCGAACTCCTCGGCGAGGACGACTCCACCACCCTCGACGCCCAGAACAACCTCGCCGCCACCTACCGCCTGCTGGGCCGCTACCAGGAGGCCTACGACCTCGACCTGGACACCCTGCGCCGGCGCGAGCGCGTCCTGAAGTCCCTGCACATCTCCACCCTCGCCTCCGGCATCGCCTGCGCCATGGGGCTGCGGCTGACGGGCCGCTACCGGGAGGCCCAGACCCGCCAGGAGCAGGGCGCCCGGCTCAACGCCCAGGTCCTGGGGGCCGGCCATCCGCAGACACTGCGCGCCGAACACAACCTCGGGCTGTGCCTGCGCCGTTCCGGGGACATCCCGGGAGCCGGGCTGCGGCTGCGGACCGTGTGGGAGCGGGCCACCCGCGTCTTCGGGGTGGACTACCCGTGGACCCTGATGGTCGCCTCCGACTACGCCACCTACCTGCGCGAGTACGGGGACATCGGCGAGGCCCGCCGGATCTCCGAGGACGTGGTCCGCGGCTACCGGTCGCAGCTGGGCCCCGACCACCCGTACAGCATCGGCACCGTCGGCAACCTCGGCCTGGTGCTCCGCGCGCAGGGCGAGCGCGCCGAGGCCCTGGACCTGGCCGAGCGGGCACTGACCGGGATGCGGGGGGCGCTCGGGGACCGCCACCCCTGGACGCTGGGCTGCGCCCTGAACGCCACCGGGCACCGCAACATCACCGGACGGCTGGAGGACGCGCTCGACCTCAGCCGCGAGACGCTGCGGACCGCCGAACGGGTGCTCGGCCCGGACCACCCGATGACGCTGAGCGCACAGATCGCCCTGGCCGCGGACCTGCGGTCGGTACGGGAGGACGTGGAGGCCGGCAAGCACGAGGAGGCCGGCATCCGGGGCCTGGCCCGCACGCTCGGGGCACAGCACGTCCACACGGTCTCGGCGAAGCAGCGGACCCGGCCCTACTGGGACTTCGAACCCCAGCCGTAGCCCCAGGGGGCCCGGCCCCGCCGCCGAGCGCCGGAAGGCCCGGCCCCCTGGGGGGCCGGGCCTTCCGTACTGCCGAACCGCGCGCCGACTAGGCCTCGAAGACCTCGTTCAGGAGGAGCTGCTGCTCCGCCTGGTGCCGCTTGGCCGAGCCCACCGCCGGGGACGAGCCGTGCGGGCGCGAGATGCGCCGCAGGCGCTCGCCCGCCGGGACGTCCGCGCCGACCGCCAGGTCGAGGTGGTCGATCAGGTTCAGCGCGATGAACGGCCACGCACCCTGGTTCGCCGGCTCCTCCTGCGCCCAGATGTACTTCGCGGCGTTCGGGAACTTGGCGATCTCCGCCTGGAGTTCCGCGCCGGCCAGCGGGTACAGCCGCTCGATGCGGATGATCGCGGTGTCCGTGATGCCGCGCTTCTCCCGCTCGGCCTCCAGGTCGTAGTAGACCTTGCCCGCGCAGAAGACGACCTTGCGGACCGCGTTCGGGTCCACCGTGCTGTCGCCGATGACCGGACGGAACGAACCGGTGGTGAACTCCTCCGCCTTCGACGCCGCGGCCTTCAGGCGCAGCATCGACTTCGGGGTGAAGACGATGAGCGGCTTGTGGTGCGGGTTGTGGACCTGCCAGCGCAGCAGGTGGAAGTAGTTCGACGGCAGGGTCGGCATCGCGACCGTCATGTTGTCCTGCGCGCACATCTGCAGGAAGCGCTCGGGACGCGCGGACGAGTGGTCCGGGCCCTGGCCCTCGTAGCCGTGCGGCAGCAGCAGCGTGACGCCGGAGGTCTGGCCCCACTTCTGCTCGGCCGAGGAGATGAACTCGTCGACGACGGTCTGCGCGCCGTTGACGAAGTCGCCGAACTGCGCCTCCCACAGCACCAGCGCGTCCGGGCGGGCCAGCGAGTAGCCGTACTCGAAGCCCATGGCCGCGTACTCGGAGAGCAGCGAGTCGTAGACGTTGTAGCGGGCCTGGTCGTCCGACAGGTACTGCAGCGGGGTGTAGTCCTCGCCGGTCTCCCGGTCGATGAGGACCGCGTGGCGCTGGCCGAACGTGCCGCGGCGCGAGTCCTGGCCGGAGAGCCGGACCGGAGTGCCCTCCATCAGCAGCGAACCGAAGGCCAGGGTCTCGCCCATGCCCCAGTCGATGGTGCCCTCGTCGATCATCGCCGCGCGGCGCTGCAGCTGCGGCAGCAGGCGCGGGTGCACGGTGACGTTGTCGGGGATGTTGACCTGGGCCTCGGCGATCCGCTTCACGAACTCCTGGGAGATCGCGGTGTTCACGGCGACCGGGAACACCTGCGCGACCTGCACGGGCGCCACCGGGGCGCCGGCGGCCGGCTGCGTGGCGGCCTCGCGGACCTCCGCGAACACCTTCTCCAACTGGCCCTGGAAGTCCTGGAGCGCCTGCTCGGCCTCTTCCAGCGTGATGTCGCCACGACCGATGAGGGACTCGGTGTACAGCTTGCGCACCGAGCGCTTCTTGTCGATCAGGTCGTACATCAGCGGCTGCGTGAAGGCCGGGTTGTCGGACTCGTTGTGGCCGCGGCGGCGGTAGCAGATGAGGTCGATGACCACGTCCTTGTTGAACGCCTGGCGGAACTCGAAGGCGAGCCGCGCGATGCGGACCACGGCCTCCGGGTCGTCGCCGTTCACGTGGAAGATCGGCGCCTCGATCATGCGGGCCACGTCGGTCGCGTACATCGAGGAACGCGAGGACTCCGGGGCGGCGGTGAAGCCGACCTGGTTGTTGATGACCACGTGCACGGTGCCGCCGGTGCGGTAGCCGCGCAGCTGCGACATGTTCAGCGTCTCCGCGACCACGCCCTGGCCCGCGAAGGCCGCGTCGCCGTGCAGGGCGACCGGCAGGACCGTGAAGTCCGTGCCGCCCTTGTTGATGATGTCCTGCTTGGCGCGGACCACGCCCTCCAGGACCGGGTCCACGGCCTCCAGGTGGGAGGGGTTGGCGACGAGCGAGACCTTGATCTGCTCGCCGTCCAGGCCGGTGAAGGTGCCCTCGGCGCCCAGGTGGTACTTGACGTCGCCGGAGCCGTGCATGGACTTCGGGTCGAGGTTGCCCTCGAACTCGCGGAAGATCTGCGCGTAGGACTTGCCGACGATGTTCGCCAGCACGTTCAGCCGGCCGCGGTGTGCCATGCCGATCGCGACCTCTTCGAGGCGGGCCTCGGCGGCCGAGTCGATGACCGCGTCGAGCAGCGGGATGACGGACTCGCCGCCCTCCAGGGAGAACCGCTTCTGGCCGACGTACTTCGTCTGCAGGAAGGTCTCGAAGGCCTCCGCGGCGTTCAGCCGGCGCAGGATGCGCAGCTGCTCCTCGCGCTCCGGCTTGCTGTGCGGGCGCTCGATGCGGTCCTGGATCCAGCGGCGCTGCTTCGGGTCCTGGATGTGCATGAACTCGACGCCGGTGGTGCGGCAGTACGAGTCGCGCAGCACGCCGAGGATGTCGCGGAGCTTCATCATCGACTTGCCGGAGAAGCCGCCGACCGCGAACTCGCGCTCCAGGTCCCACAGGGTGAGGCCGTGCTCGGTGATGTCGAGGTCGGGGTGCTTGCGCTGCTTGTACTCCAGCGGGTCGGTGTCGGCCATGACGTGGCCGCGGACCCGGTAGGAGTGGATCAGCTCGAAGACGCGGGCGGCCTTGGTGACGTCGTCGTCGTGCGAGGCGTCGATGTCCCGGAGCCAGCGGACCGGCTCGTACGGGATGCGCAGCGCCTCGAAGACGTCGTCGTAGAAGCCGTTCTCGCCGAGCAGCAGGTTCGCGACGATCCGCAGGAACTCGCCGGAGGCCGCGCCCTGGATGACCCGGTGGTCGTAGGTCGAGGTCAGCGTCATGACCTTGGAGATGCCCAGCTTGTTCAGGGTGTCCTGCGAGGTGCCCTGGAACTCGGCGGGGTAGTCCATGGAGCCGACGCCCATGATGACCGACTGTCCGGGCATCAGGCGGGGCACGGAGTGGACGGTGCCCAGGCCGCCGGGGTTGGTCAGCGAGACCGTGACGCCGGTGAAGTCGTCCATCGTCAGCTTGCCGACGCGGGCGCGGCGGACGATGTCCTCGTACGCCTGCCAGAACTCGAAGAAGTTGAGGGTCTCGGCCTTCTTGATGCCGGCGACGACGAGCTGGCGGTCGCCGTTCGGCTTCACCAGGTCGATCGCCAGGCCGAAGTTGATGTGCTCCGGCTTGACCAGGGTCGGCTTGCCGTCCTTCTCCGCGAAGGAGTGGTTCATCGACGGCATGGCCTTGATGGCCTGCACCATCGCGTAGCCGATGAGGTGGGTGAAGGAGATCTTCCCGCCCCGGGCGCGCTTGAGGTGGTTGTTGATGACGATGCGGTTGTCGAACAGCAGCTTCACCGGGACGGCGCGCACGGACGTGGCCGTGGGCACCTCCAGCGAGGCGTTCATGTTCTTGACGACGGCAGCGGACGGGCCGCGGAGCGTCACCAGCTCGGGGCCCGCGGGGGCCTCGGCGGCAGGCGCGGCCTTCGGGGCTGCGGAGGAGGGAGCGGCGGCCGGAGCCGCGGCCTGAGGGGCGGGCGCGGCCGGTGCGGCGGCCTGGGCCTGGGAGGTGGCAGTCACAGCAGGGGCACCAGAGGGGGTGGCAGGAGCAGGGGCAGGAGCTGACACGGGCGTGGGCGCGGCGGCAGAGGTCGGCGCGGGCGCGGGTGCGGCCGTCGCTCCGGAGGAGCCGGAGACGGAACCGGTGTCCGCCGCCCCCGAGGCGGCGGTGGCCCGCGGGGCCGCGGCGACGGCGGGGGCGGCCTGTGCGGAGGCGCCGTCCGTCGTCGGGGACGTCTTCGGCTCTTCGGCCTTCACGGGAGCGGCAGCGCCCCCCGGCTTGTAGTCGGCGAAGAAGTCCCACCAGGCCCGGTCGACCGAGTTCGGGTCCTGGAGGTACTGCTGATAGATCTCGTCGACGAGCCACTCATTGGCGCCGAAGCCTGAGGCAGGGTTCTTCCCGCCCCCTGCTCCTTCGGTCGTGGTGGTCGAGTTACTGGGGGACTGTGGCGACACGGCGGCAACCGCCCTCTTCCGCTTCACAAGGTATGGACAGCGGGAATAAAGGCTACGCCTCCTCCGCCGCGAGATGCAGACCGGGCGGGACTTACGTCACGCAGGTCACATCGAACGGCGGGTTTCGACACCAGGAATGGCGGGAAACAACTGCGGTTCGGGTAGGCGTGACCCAGGTTGCGACCACCGTGGCTCGCACCCCTGACGGACCCCGGCTGGATGTGGCCGAGATCATGTCCTTCCCACTCGAACCCTACGTCAACACGGGGCTTGCGAGCTGCCCGGAAGCGTGACGAGGATGCGGCACCCCCGTGACGATTCGGCCACCCCGATGCGGCCCCCGTGCAGATCCACGGCCCACCGCGCGATGGCCAGCCCGAGCCCCGTCCCGCCGTCGCCGCCCCGCGCGCTGCCCCGGTTGAACCGCTCGAAGACCCGGTGGCGCTCAGCCTCCGGGATGCCCGGGCCCTCGTCGCGGACCTCCAGCGCCAGGCTCCCCGGGGTGTCGCCGGCCCGTGCGCGGACCGTCACCCGGCCGAGGGCGGGGCTGTGCTTGACCGCGTTGTCGATCAGGTTGGCCACCACCTGGTGCAGCCGCTCGGCGTCCGCGTACGCGGTCAGCTCGGGCGGGAACACGTCCAGGTGCAGGTGCACGTCGTTGCGGGTGTGCCCGCCCGACCCGGTGGACAGCCCCGGGCGGCCGGCCGCGGCCAGCCGGGACTCCTTCAGGACCCCCGAGAGGTACGGCCACACCTCGAAGCGGCGGGCGCGCAGCGGGACCACGCCGTTGTCCACGCGGGACAGGTCCAGCAGGGTCTCCACCAGCCCGCCGAGCCGCTCGGTCTGCTTCAGCATCGTGCGCATGGTCTCGGGGTCGGCGGCCGAGACGCCGTCCACCACGTTCTCCAGGACCGCCCGCAGCGCGGCGATGGGGGTGCGCAGTTCGTGGGAGACGTTGGCGACGAGCTCCTTGCGGTGCCGGTCCACCGCCTCCAGGTCGTCCGCCATCAGGTTGATGGTGGAGGCCAGGTCGCCCAGCTCGTCGCGGCGCCCCGCCTCGCGCACCCGGCGGGTGTAGTCCCCGCGGGAGATGGCCCGCGCCACCGTCGTCATGTCGTCGAGCGGCGCCGTCAGGCTGTGCGCCACGAACTGGGTGATCAGCATCGAGGCGATCACCGAGAACACCGTGATGAACCGCAGCTCGGTCTCGGTGCGCAGGGCCACCAGCAGCAGCCCCGTGGTGATGAAGACCGAGACCACCACGAGGGTGCCCAGCTTCGTCTTGATCGAGAACGGCGAGAAGGGCCGCAGCTCGCCGGCCGGCCGCTGCCGCCGCGGCCCGCTCACGGCTGGGCCGGGGTCTCCAGGGCGTACCCGACGCCGTGGACCGTGCGGATGCGCTCGGCGCCGATCTTCCGCCGCAGGGCCTTGATGTGGCTGTCGACCGTACGGGTCCCGGAGGCGTCGGCCCAGTCCCAGACCTCGGCCAGCAGCTGCTCGCGCGAGAGCACCGCCCGCGGGGTGCCCGCGAGGCACACCAGCAGGTCGAACTCGGTGGGCGTCAGGTGCACGTCCTCGGCCTGCACCCGGACCCGGCGCTGCGCGTGGTCGATCTCCAGGTCGCCCAGGCGCAGCGTGGCGCCGCGGGGCGCGGTCGCGGCGAGGGTGGCCCGCTCGACCCGCCGCAGCAGCACGTGGACGCGGGCGGCCAGTTCGCGCATGGAGAACGGCTTGGTCATGTAGTCGTCCGCGCCGACGCCGAGCCCGACCAGCAGGTCCGTCTCGTCGTCGCGGGCGGTGAGCATCAGCACCGGGACCGGCCGCTGGGCCTGGACGCGACGGCAGACCTCCAGGCCGTCGAAGCCCGGCAGCATGACGTCCAGGACCAGCAGCTCCGGCAGCCAGGCCTCGGCGGCGGCGACGGCGGCCGGGCCGTCCGCGGCCGTCTGCACCTGGAAGCCCTCGGCGCGCAGGCGGGCCGCGATGGCCTCGGCGATGGTGTGGTCGTCCTCGACGACGAGCACGCGCCGCTGGGCGCCGGGGGTCGCCGATGCGCCGTTGTGGGTGGTGTGCGTCTGTTCCATGTCCCGGTCCCGCCCCGTGAAGATCTGCGTGGTGGGGTGCAGCGTAGAGGAGCCACCGGCCTGCGGCTATGCGGGGTTCGGACAGGGCATTTGTGCGGAACGCCCTGGTCGGAGCGGGAATGTGGCGGGTGCGCGGTGGGGCGGGGCGCGACCGGCGGAGAGCGGCGCCGGGCGGAATGTGTCGGACGTGTGTTCGAGGTGTGGGCGGGGTGCGGGCGGGGTGTGGCGGGGCGTCCCACCGGGGCCCGGGCCGGCGGCCGGAACGGCTCAGGCGGGGGTGAACGGCGGCAGCGCGTCCAGCACCTTGCGCAGCGCCGGCGGCACGGCCTCCTGCTCGGCGGCCACCTCCACGCCGCCGTGCGCGAACGCGTACGTGAACCCGTCGTAGACCGTGCCCGAGCCCTTCGACACCCTGGGCAGCCGGGGGAGGTCCGCCTCGCGGAGCGCGGCCGACAGCGCGGCCAGCCGCTGCGGCGCCAGGGTGCCGGAGCCCTCCTGCGCGCCCGCGCCGTCCAGCCGGGTCCAGGAGCCGTCGCCCCGGACCACCACCGTGTGGGTCCGCCCGGCGTAGCCGCCGCTGCGCGACACCCGCACGAGGGTCTCGCCGGGGGCCGGGTCGCCGGACGCGGGCGGTGCGGTGGCCGGGGAGCCGGTGGCGGAGGGGGCACCCGTGGCGGAGACCGCGGGGGAGGGGGCGCCGGAGGGGCCGGCCGGGCCGGCCGGGTCGGAGCGCCCGGCGGGGGAGCAGCCGGCCAGGGCCAGCAGCGCCGCCCCCAGCAGGGCGGCCCCCAGCAGGGCGGCGCACTGCTGAGCCGGCGCGGGCCTCCGTACGGGTTCCGGTGCGGGCTCCCGGGCCGGGCGGGTCGTCGTCGCGGCCGCCGTTCGTCGTGCGCGCACGCCCCACCTCCGCGGGTCTTCGGGCCGAACCCCGAGTATGGAGTGCCCGTACCCGATCCGACAGCTCCCGGAGACCGCCATCCACCGCATCGCCCCCTGGCGCCTGGTGCCCGCACCGCTCGCCGCGCTCCTCGGCCTCTGGGGCCTGGAGCGCGGCGGGAGCATGTGGCGCGACGAGTCCGTCACCTGGCAGGTGGCCCACCGCCCGCTCTCCGGACTGTGGGAGCTGCTGGGCGCGGTGGACGCCGTGCACGGGCTGTACTACCTGCTCATGCACGGCGTCTTCCTCCTCTGGGACGGCGGCCTGTGGGCCCTGCGGCTGCCCTCCGTCGCCGCCACCGCCCTCGCCGCCGCCGGCGTCGCCGCGGTCGCCCACCGCCTCGCCGGGGACCGGGCCGCGCTGATCGCGGGGGTGGCGTACGCCGTGCTCCCGCCGGTGCAGATGTACGCGCAGGAGGGCCGCTCCTACGCCCTGGTCGCCTGCGCCGTGGTGTGGGCCACCCACCTCGCGCTGCGCGAGCGCTGGGCCGGCTACGCGGCCGTGCTGCTGCTCGGCTGCTGGCTGCACGAGTTCGCCGTGCTGGCCCTGCCCGCCCACGCCTTCGCCGCCTGGCGGGCCCCGGGATGGCGCCGGGCCGCCGCGGCCGTGGTGGTCCTGCTGCTGCCGCTGGCCTGGGTGAGCGCCCGCCAGGCCGACCAGCAGCTCGGCTGGCTCGGGCGGCCCGGCTGGCAGGACTGGGCGGCGTACGGGGTGCTCGCCGGGGCCTGCCTGCTGCTCGCCCGCGGGGCCGCGCCCGGTGTCGTACGGGTCGCCCTGCCGCTCGCGCTGCTGCCGCCCGGGGTGCTGCTGGCCGTCTCCCTGGTGCACCCCTGGTACGTCGACCGGTACGTGCTCTACGCGCTGGCCGGGCTCGCCCTGCTGGCCGGGGCCCGGCTCGCGACCGCCCGGCGCTGGTGGCCGTGGCTGCTCGTCGCGGCCCTGCTGGTGCCGGCCGCCCTCTGGTCGGTGTGGCTGCGCACGCCCGACAGCCGCAAGGACGACGCCCTCGCCGCGGCCGCCGCCGTGCGGGAGCGGGCGCGGCCGGGCGACGCGGTGGTCTTCCTGCCGTCCCGGCGCCGCGAGTGGCTGCTCTCCTCGCCGGACGTCTACGCGGGCCTGCGCGACGTGGCCCTGGACCGCTCCCCGGCCGCCTCGCGCACCCTCCAGGGCACCGAACTGCCCTCGGTGGAGCTCCGCGAGGCCCTCATCGCCTCCCCGCGCGTGATCGCCCTCATGGACCCGGCCGGACAGCCGCTGGACCCGTACCCGCGGGAGGCGGTGAAACGGCAGACGCTGGCCGCCTGGTTCGACCGCTGCTCGCTCACCGAGACCCGGGGGGCCCGGATCGCGGTGTACGCGCGGCCCGGCGCCTGCGACTGACCGGCGCCCGCGCGGCCCTCCGCCGGCCCGGGACCCGTGCCCGGCGCCGGCGGGGCGTGCGTGAGGATGGGGCGGTCCGTACCGCGGCCCGGGACCCGGCGGGGCGCGGACCGCGGATCACCCGAGCGTTCCGGAGGCGTCGCATGACCACACCACAGGGCCCCGTCGAGGGGCCGGACGTGCCGGACGGGTATGACGTGCCGGACGGGCCGCTGGTCGGGGAGGGCTGGCTGGCGGCGCGGCTCGGACGGCCCGGCCTGGTCGTCTTCGACGCCTCCGTCGGCGCGCACCGGGGCGCGGCCCGGCGGATCCCCGGGGCCCGGCCGTTCGACCTCGACGGAGCCCTCTCGGACCACACGGCCCCCGCACCCCACACCATGCCCGGGACCGCTGACCTCACCGGGGCCCTGCGCGGCCTCGGCCTCCACGACACCGACACCGTCGTCGTCTACGACGGGGCCGGCATCCACTCCAGCGCCCGTGCCTGGTGGATGCTGCGCGCCGTCGGCTTCGACCGGGCCGCCGTGCTCGACGGCGGCCTGCCCGCCTGGGAGGCCGCCGGCCGGGCCGTGGAGAGCGCCGCCCCGGCCTACGGCGGACCGCCCGGCACCTTCACCGCCCGGCCCCGCCCCGGCCTGCTGGTGGACGGCGACGACATCGCGGCGGCCCTCGCCGACCCGGCCGCGGCCGTCCTGGACGCCCGCAGCCGGGGCCGCTTCGCCGGCACCGAGCCCGAGCCCCGCCCGGGCCTGCGCGCCGGCCACATGCCCGGCGCCCGGAACCTCCCGTTCACCGAACTCCGGCGGCCCGACGGCCGGATGCGCCCCGTGCCCGAGCTCCGCGCGGCCTTCCGCGCCGCGACCGGCGGAGCGGAACCGCAGCGGCTCCGCTTCAGCTGCGGCTCGGGCGTGACGGCCTGCGTACTGGCCCTCGGGGCCACCCTCGCCGGCCACCGGGACCTCGCGGTGTACGACGGCTCCTGGAGCGAATGGGGCCTGCCCTCGGAGCTCACCGTCACCACCGGACCGGAGCCCGGCGCGGCCCGGCGGGCCGGGGGATAACCCCACCCGGGGTGCGGGTACCGGCACCATCGCCCGGGGCGGCCCGCGCGCCGACCATCGGAGCATGACCCCTCACGCCGCGTCAGCCCGCCCCGCCCGTACCGCAGTCGTCGCCGTCACCGCCGGCGCCGTGCTGCTGCTCGCCGGATGCTCGCTCGGCGACGGCTTCCGCAAGACGGCCTCCGCCGACACCACCGTCACCGAGGCCGTCACGGCGGTCGAACTGGCCGGCGTACGGGCCGGGTCGATCGAGGTCACCGCCGGCGCCGGGCCCGGGGTGACGGTGCGGCGCACCGTCCACTACCGCGCGAGCACCGTCCCGGCGACGGGCCAGCAGGTCACCGGCGGGGTGCTGACGTTCTCCACCGACTGCTCCGGCGGCCGCTCGGTCGACTACCGCCTGGAGGTGCCGGCCACCGCCACGGTCCGGCTGCGGAGCGGCAGCGGCGACATCCGGGTGAGCGGCGTGGCCGGCGCCGAGCTGACCTCGGACTCCGGCGACGTCCGGGCCGAGCGGATCGCCGGTCCGCTGAAGGTCCGCACCACCTCGGGCGCGATCACGGGCACCGCGCTGACCGGCCCGAGCGCCGACGTCCGATCGGCCTCGGGCGACACCGGCCTGGACTTCGCGCGGACCCCGGACGCGGTCCGGACGGAGAGCACCTCGGGCGAGGTCACCCTGAAGGTCCCGCGCGCCCCCTACCGGGTCGCGGTCTCCACCACCTCGGGCTCCCGCGAGGTCACCGTGCCCACCGACGACGCGGCCGCCTCCCGGCTGTCCGTGAAGACCACCTCCGGCGACGTCCGCGTCTCGGCCGGCTAGGGGGCTTCCCGCGCGGCGGCCGCGCCCGTCAGGAGCGGGCGCTTGGCCGTGCGGCCGTCGCCCGAGGAGCGGCCGCGCAGCCGGCGGCCCAGCCAGGGGCCCAGGAACGCGGCCGCCCAGCGCAGTTCCGCCGCCAGCGCCTCCGGGCCTCCGGGCAGCGGCCGGGGCGGCAGCGGCCGGGTCCAGGCGTCGCCGCTGCCGGGCAGCCCCAGGGCCTCGGCCACCGCAGCGGCGATCCGCTCGTGCCCCAGGGGACTGGCGTGCAGCCGGTCCGCGGTCCACAGCCGCGGGTCGGTGCTGACGGCGTGCCCGGAGGTGTCGACGACCGTGACGCCGTGGCGGGCGGCCGCGGCGCGGATCCGGGCGTCGAGCTCGGTCAGGCGCGGCGCGAGGGGCCGGGCCAGCGGTGCGATCCGCCCGAGGTCGGGGAAGGCGAGGGTGACCACGTGGGTCCCGGCGCCGGTCAGCGCGGCGAACATCGCCTCCACCTCCCCCGCGACCCGCCCCGCGTCGAACCGCGGCCGCAGCACGTCGTTGACCCCCGCGACGACCGTGGCCAGATCGGGCCGCAGGGCCAGGGCGGGCGCCAGCTGCCCGGCGCGGACCTGGTGGGCGAGCCGGCCGCGCACGGCCAGGTTGGCGTAGCGCGCCGTCGGCTCGGCGGCCGCGATCAGCTCCGCGAGCCGGTCGGCCCAGCCGCGCAGCCCGGTCGTGTCGTCGCCGTCGCCGACCCCTTCGGTGTGGCTGTCGCCGAGGGCCACGTACCGGAGGTGGCCGCGCCGGTCCGCGCCGCCGGTCTCCGCGCGGGCGCCGCGCACGCCGCCGCCCGCCGTGCCGCCGCCCGCCGTGCCGCCGCCCGCCGTGCCGCCGCCCGCCGTGCCGCCGCCCGCCGTGCCGCCGCCCGCCGTGCCCCCGCCCGCCGTGCCGCCGCCCGCCGTGCCCCCGGCCTGCGGGCCGCCGTCCGCAGCCGCGTCACCGGGTCGCACGGAGCGCCTCCCGGTTCCGCAGGATCCCGGCCGTGCGCAGGCACCAGTCCCGGTGCCCCTCCTCGAAGGCCAGACCGCGCAGGCAGGTCAGGTACGGGCCCACGGGCTCGCCGCCGAGCAGGAACTCCTCCTCGGTCGCGGCCCCGCGCATCCGCAGCAGCATCCTGCCGAGCAGGTCGATCTTGGCCGCGGCCGCCGCCGCCCGCTCCTCCAGCTGGTCGATCACCGGTCCGGCCCCGACGCGGTCGACCGCCTGCACCTTCACCAGCAGGTCGTCCCGGATGAACGACGGCTTCGACGGCGGCGCCGCGAACCGCTCCAGCTCCCGCAGACCGGCGTCGGTGACGCGGAAGAGCCGCTTGTTGGGTCGGGTCTCCTGGACCACCTGCCGCCCCGTGACCAGCCCGTCCTTCTCCAGCCCGGCCAGTTCCGCGTAGAGCTGCTGGGGGAGGGCGTGCCAGAAGTTCGCGACGCCCAGGTCGAAGGACTTGGCCAGTTCGTAGCCGCTGAACTCACCGCTCAGCAGGGCCGCCAGCACGGCGTGCCGCAGGGCCATGGCCCGCCCCCTCTTCTCTCGTCCCGTACGCACCCTTGTCCGGGCGCGCAGCGTACTCAAGAATAAGACTAGTCATATTGATGAGTATGGGGAGGGGATCAGGCCATGGAGACCGCCGCACGCTTCCGCGCCGCCGTCGAGGCGCGCGACCACGCCGCGCTGTCGGAGCTGTTCACCGAGGGGGTCCGCCTGCACAGCCCGGTCAAGTTCGTCCCCTTCGAGGGGAAGGCCGAGGTGCTCGGGCTGCTCGGCGTCCTGCTGCGCACCTTCGAGGACTTCCGTTACGTCGGCGCCCTGGAGGGGGCCGACGAGACCGGGGCGGACGGGAAGGAGGCGCCGGCGCACGGCCTCGTCTTCCGGGCGGGGATCGGCGGGCGGCAGGTCCACGGCATCGACCTGTTCCATTTCGACGACGAGGGCCGGATCGACGAGATGACCGTGATGGTCCGCCCGCTCTCCGCGGTCCAGGCCCTCGGCGCGGCCGTCCTCGCGGGCCTGCGGGAGGACGGACTCGCCCCCTAGGTGTGGTGTTCGGGCAGGTGGGTGACGCGGCCGGCGGGCGTTCGCCCCGGGCGAACGCCCGTCGGGGAACATCGGGCGGCGCGGGTGCATTGAGTCGGCATAGCTCAACTTCACTGCCGGAGGGAAGATCATGGCTTCGACGCCCGCAACGCTCACCCTGCCCGTGCTGCCGCTCGACGACGAGGTCGTGCTGCCCGGAATGGTCGTACCGCTCGACCTGTCCGACGCCGAGGTGCGCGGCGCCGTGGAAGCGGCCCAGGCCGCGGCGGGCACCGGCAAGCCCCAGGTGCTGCTCGTGCCGCGGATCGACGGCACGTACGCCGGGACCGGCGTGCTCGGCACCGTGGAGCAGGTCGGACGGCTCTCCGACGGAGACCCGGGCGCCCTCATCCGCGGCCGCGGCCGGGTCCGCATCGGGGCCGGGACCACCGGGCCCGGCGCCGCCCTGTGGGTCGAGGGCGAGACCGTGGACGAGGAGGTGCCCGACCCGCTGCCCGGAGCGGTCACCGAGCTCGTCACCGAGTACAAGGCGCTGGCCACCACCTGGCTCAAGAAGCGCGGGGCCTGGCAGGTCGTCGACCGGGTCCAGCAGATCGAGGGCGTCTCCGCCCTCGCCGACAACTCGGGCTACTCGCCCTTCCTCACCCTCGCCCAGAAGGTCGAGCTGCTGGAGACCGCCGACCCCGTCGCCCGCCTGCGGCTGGCCGTCAGGGCGCTCTCCGACCACCTCGCCGAACAGGACGTCGCCGAGTCCATCGCCAAGGACGTCCAGGACGGCGTCGACAAGCAGCAGCGCGAGTTCCTGCTGCGCCGCCAGCTGGAGGCCGTGCGCAAGGAACTGCGCGAGCTGAACGGCGAGAAGGACGGCGAGGAGTCCGACGACTACCGCGCCCGCGTCGAGGCCGCCGACCTCCCCGAGAAGGTGCGCGAGGCCGCCCTCAAGGAGGTCGAGAAGCTGGAGCGGTCCAGCGACCAGAGCCCCGAGGGCTCCTGGATCCGGACCTGGCTCGACACCGTCCTCGAACTGCCCTGGAACGAGCGGACCGAGGACGCCTACGACATCCGCGGCGCCCGCGCCGTGCTCGACGCCGAGCACGCCGGACTGGCCGACGTGAAGGACCGCATCACCGAGTACCTCGCCGTGCGCAAGCGGCGCGGCGAGCGCGGGATGGGCGTCATCGGCGGACGCCGCGGCGGCGCCGTGCTGGCCCTCGTCGGACCGCCCGGAGTCGGCAAGACCTCCCTCGGCGAGTCCGTCGCGCACGCCATGGGCCGCAGCTTCGTCCGCGTCGCCCTCGGCGGCGTACGGGACGAGGCCGAGGTGCGCGGACACCGCCGGACCTACGTGGGCGCCCTGCCGGGCCGGATCGTACGGGCCATCAAGGAGGCCGGTTCCATGAACCCGGTGGTCCTGCTCGACGAGATCGACAAGGTGGGCTCCGACTTCCGCGGCGACCCCGCGGCCGCCCTGCTGGAGGTCCTGGACCCGGCCCAGAACCACACCTTCCGCGACCACTACCTGGAGGTCGAACTCGACCTCAGCGACGTGGTCTTCCTGGCCACCGCCAACGTGCTGGAGGCCATCCCGGAGGCGCTCGCCGACCGGATGGAGATCGTCCGGCTCGACGGCTACACCGAGGACGAGAAGGTCGTCATCGCCCGCGACCACCTGCTGCCCCGGCAGCTGGAGCGCGCGGGGCTCGGCGCCGACGAGGTCGTCCTGGAGGAGCCGGCGCTGCGCAGGCTGGCCGGCGAGTACACCCGTGAGGCCGGCGTGCGCGCCCTGGAGCGCTCCCTGGCGCGCCTGCTGCGCAAGGTGGCCTCCCAGCACGAGCTGGGCGAACGGGAACTGCCCCTCGCCATCGGCGCGGACGACCTGCGCGCCCTCGTCGGACGCCCGCACCACGTGCCGGAGTCGGCCCAGGACCCGGCCGAGCGGCGCACCGCCGTCCCCGGCGTGGCCACCGGCCTCGCGGTGACCGGCGCCGGCGGCGACGTGCTCTTCGTGGAGGCCTCCCTGGCCGACCCGGAGACGGGCGCCGCCGGGCTCACCCTCACCGGTCAGCTGGGCGACGTCATGAAGGAGTCGGCGCAGATCGCGCTGAGCTTCCTGCGCTCGCACGGCGCGGAGCTGGAACTGCCGGTCGCCGACCTGAAGGACCGCGGCGTCCACATCCACTTCCCGGCGGGCGCCGTGCCCAAGGACGGGCCGAGCGCGGGCATCACCATGACCACCGCACTCGCCTCGCTGCTCTCCGGCCGGCAGGTGCGCACGGACGTGGCGATGACCGGCGAGGTCTCGCTCACCGGGCGGGTGCTGCCGATCGGCGGGGTCAAGCAGAAGCTGCTGGCCGCGCACCGGGCCGGACTGAGCACCGTGATCATCCCGAAGCGGAACGAGGCCGACCTGGACGACGTCCCGGCCGAGGTCCTGGCGGGGCTGGAGGTGCACCCGGTGACGGACGTGCGCCAGGTCCTGGAACTGGCCCTGGCCCCGGCCACGGCGGCCGCCGTGACCGCGGCGGCCTGACCGGACCGCGCGGCGCCCGGCCCGCCCGACCGGCGGCCGTACGGACGGCCCGGGGACCCCGCTGCGGCGGGGCCCCGGGCCGTCGGCGTGCCCGCTGCGAAATACTGGGCCCCCACCCACAGGCGAAGGAGCAGGACGTGCACGGGAGCGAAGACCAGGAGTTCCTTGCCCTGGAGCGGGAGCTGTCCGTCTTCCTCCGGCGCGCCCGCGCCTCCTCCGGCGAGATGGCGCGCGCCCTCCACCCCGAGCTGGAGCCTGCCGCGTACGGGCTCCTGACCCGGCTGGAGGCCGCCGGACACCAGCGCGCCACCGAACTCGCCGCCTACTTCGGCGTCGGCAAGGCCACCATGAGCCGGCAGCTGCGGGCCCTGGAGGAGCTGGGCCTGGTCGCCCGCGAACCGGACCCCGCCGACGGGCGGGCCTTCCTCGTCGGCCTCACCGACGAGGGCCGCCACCGCTTCCTGCGGGTCCGCGACGCCCGGCGGGAGCAGTACATGCGCAAGCTCGCCGACTGGGACCGCGGCGAGGTGGCGGAACTGGCCCGCCTGCTCAACCAGCTCAACGCGGGCGTGGAGTAGACCGCCCCTGTCCCCTCCGCCCCCGTCTCCCGCCCCGCGCCCGCAAGCCCCCCTACAGCTCCGCGTACGCCGCCGAGGCGTCGTCGTGGCGCTTGTGGCGGGCCGCGGCGCGCGCCGGGTCGGACTCGACGGCGCGGACCCGGCCGATCAGGCCCTCCGCGCCCTCCTTGCGCAGCACCGCCAGGCACTGCGCCCAGTCGCCCTCCCCGAACGTGTCCGTCCACCTGCTCGCCCCGTCCGTCAGCGCGGCCACCGCCCGCACCCGCCCGCGCGGGGTGCGCCCCGTCACCGCCCGGGCCGCCACCGCCGGATCGGCCGCCGCCGTGAAGAAGCCGCCCTCCGCGTTGCGCAGCGCGTCCGTGGCCGCCACCGAGCGCAGCACCTCCCGCGGCACCCGGTCGAGCCGGTCGTCGAGCACCGCCGTCACCGCGCCGTCCGGCGCCTCGATCAGCAGCACCGAGTCCGAGAGCACCAGGTGCTCCACGTACGCCCCGTCCCAGCGGACCACGACCACGGTCGCCTGCGGCGTGCGGACGTGAGAAAGGTCACAGGTGTCGCGGTGGTCGTCGGCGGTGGCGCGGACCGCCTCCGCCAGAACGCGGTCCAGCGGCATGTCCCGCCGCGAACCGGACAGTTCGGTCAATCGGCCGCCGAGCCGCGCCGTGAACCACGGCACCCCGTGCACGCAGCCGTCCGCGCCGGCCGGCGGGGTCACCCCGTCCAGGGCGACCAGGACGCCGCCGCCCGAAGCCGGGACGGCGGCCGACAGCCAGTCCTCATTGGGGCGTTCCGGGTCGCCCGGGGCCGAGGCGAGGTCGATGCGCATACGGACATACTGCCCGCCGGGAACCCGTCGCGCAGGGTCCGGCCCGTACCGGGCGGCCGGCGCCGCGCGGGCCGCTCCCCGGCGCTCCCCGGGCCCGCCGGACCCGCTCGCGGCGCCGGGCCGGGGTGTGGGCGGGCATCCTGCCAAAGCCTCCGTCGATCTTTCAACCGCCTGTCCACGGGCGCGCTCTGACGCCGGGTCCCCGAGTTGGTCGCCAACTCATCCGTGATGTTCACTCGTTCGAGTGGCCGGGTGGGCGATGTGCGGCTCTCTCCCCAACACACTGCAAAGGTCTGTGGCGGTACGAGGGGGCGGGGGGCGTTTACTTGTTGACCGGCCGTTACCTCGGCCACACGAGTAGACGAGCACGAGCACACGTACAGGATTGCGAGCACCGGTGCAGAAGAAGCGGTCTCGGAAGAACGGCACCGCCCTCGACGGCCCGGCCCCCGCAGGACGCCGCGTCCGCGTGCGCCGCAGGCTGGTCGTCGGCGTCGCCGTCGCCGGCCTCACCGTCCTCGCGGCCGGCGCCCCAGCCGTCGTCTCCGCGTCGAGGGAACTGAACGACTCCCAGAGCCTGGTCACCCTCGCGGAACAGACCCGGCAGACCCTCACCCTCGCGCACCTCCTCGGCGACGAGCGCGACGCCGTCGCCGAGTACGCCGCCAAGGGCCGCCCCGGCTCCGGCCGGTCCGCCGTCGACGAGCGCACCGCGCGCACCGACCGGCAGCTCGCCGACGTCCGGGCCGAGGCCGACGAGGAGACCGCCCGCGCCCTGGGCCGGCTGCAGACCGTCCGCGACGAGGCCGTCGGCGGCAAGGGCGGCCCCCTCGCGGCCCACCAGGCCTACGCCGCGCTCATCGCCGAACTCCTCGCCCCCGGCGACCGCCTCGCCGAGCTCACCCCGCCGCGCGCCACCGACGCCCTCGCCACCACCCGCCCCCTGGCCCCGCTGGGCCAGGCCGTGGAGCAGGCCTCGGCCACCCGCGGCCTGCTGGTCGCCGCCCTGTCCGTGCCCGTCGCCCGCGGCGAGCAGACCTCCGGCTCCACCGCCGTCACCGACGAGCTGACCGCCGCCGCCCAGCGGGCCCGCGTACGGGAACAGGGCGCCCTGGAGGACTTCGCGCGCTCCGCCCGCCCCGACGTCCGCCAGACCCTCGCCGCCACCGTCACCGGCCCCGAGGTCAAGTCCGCCGACGACTACCTCAAGCGCCTCACCGACCGGCCCACGCTGACCACGGCCGACCGCAAGACCGACGCGGCCGCCGTCGGCTCCGCGCTCACCGCCCGCATCGACCGCATGCGGTCCGTGGAGTCCACCCTCGCCGGCCAGCGGGCCACCGCCCTCGCCACCCTGCGCGACGAGGACGTGACCCGGCTCGAAACCGTGATCGCGCTGCTCGGCGTGCTGTTCCTGCTCACCGTCGGCGTCTCCACCGCCGTGGCCCGCTCGCTCACCCGCCCGCTGTCCGTACTGCGCCGCGGCGCGGCCCGCCTCGCGACCCCGGAGGGCTCGGTGGAGCCGGTCCGGTTCACCGGCCGCAACGACGAGTTCGCCGAGGTCGTGCGCCACCTGAACGCGGTCCGCGACCAGACCGTCTCGCTGCACACCCGGATCGCCGGGCTCGACGCCGACCGGCGCCGGATCATCGGCCGCAACGAGGCGCTGACCGGCAGCCGCGAGGTGCTGGAGGAGGAGCTGTCCAAGCTGCGCGGCGGGCTGGAGGAGCACCGGCGCATCATGTCGACGACCTCCGTCTCGCTGTCCCTGCGCACCCTCGGCCTGGTGGAGCGCCAGCTCGCCGTCATCGAGGAGCTGGAGTCCAAGGAGCAGGACCCGGACCGGCTGGCCACCCTCTTCAAGCTCGACCACCTGGCGACCGTCATGCGCCGCCACAACGAGAACCTCCTGGTCCTCGCCGGCCAGGAGCACGGACACGGGCAGGGCCACCCGGTCCCGCTCGTCGACGTCATGCGGGCCGCCGTCAGCGAGATCGAGCGCTACGAGCGGGTCGACCTCGCGGCGCTCCCCTCCTACACCCAGGTCGCGGGGCACGCCGCCGACGACATCTCGCACGTCCTGGCCGAACTCCTGGAGAACGCGACCACCTTCTCGCCGCCCGACGTCAAGGTGAAGGTCTCCGGCTGGCTGCTGGACTCCGGCGACGCGGTGCTGTCCGTCGTGGACGCGGGGATCGGGGTCACCGAGGACCGGCTGGAAGCGCTGAACGCCCGGCTGTCCTCGCCCGAGGCGTACGACGAGGAGCCCGAGGCGGAACACGGCCTGGGCCTCGGCCTGTACGTCGCCGGACGGCTCGCCGCCCGGCACGGGGTCACCGCCGAGCTGCGGGCCCCGCGCGACGGCGGCACCGAGGCCCTCGTGGTCGTCCCGGCGGCGCTGCTCCCGGCGACCCCGCCCACCTCCACCGTCCACACCCTCGGCGTCCCGGGCGCGGGCGCGGCCGCCCTGCACCTCCCGGGCATGATCGCGGAGGCCAACGGCAACACCCTGCCCGCCCGGACCCGCGGCACCGTCCCGCCGGCCCCGGCGGAGGCACCGGACGGGACCGCGCAGACCTGGGCGGCGGCCGACCCCGCGCCCGCCGACCCCGTGCCCGCGCCCGCGCCCGCGGAGCCGGCCGTCACCGCGCCCTCGTGGGCCGCCGCGGACACCGCCGCCGAGCACACCGCGGCCGCCGACGACACCGCGTCCACCGAGGGCACCGCGGCCGCCGGGGCCGGGGCCGCCGATACGGCCGGGGCCGCCGACGCGGGTCGGGCCGACGCGCGGCCCGGGGCCACCGCCGCCGTGCTGCCGCTGTCGGCCCGGGCCGCGGCCGCCGAGCCCCCGGCCCCCGTCCACGGAGCGGACCCCGTACGCGGTTCGGACACGACGTTCACCGTCCCGGCCCCGGCCGTCGCGCCCGCCCCGGAGCTCCCGGCCCGCAGGGCCCCGGCCGCCCCGGCGGAGCAGCTGCCCCCGGCCGAGCAGGTGTTCACCGCCGGCGCGGGCCCGGAGCCCGTACCCGCCCCGGCCCCCGCACCCGAGGAGCAGCTGCTGGCCCGGCTCGTCCCCGAGGCGGCGCCCGCCGCCCCGGACCCCGGGCCGGCCCCGGACGCACCCGCGCACGCCACCGCCGAGGCCCACCGGCTCCCCCGCCAGGGAGGCCATCCGGCCGACCCCGCGGCCCCCGGCGCCGCCCCGGCGGAGCCGGCCGGGACCGTCACCGACAAGGGCCTGCCCAAGCGGACCCCGCGCACGGTCTCCACCGGCCGCCCGGAGGAGGCCCGGCCGGAGCCCGCGCGCCGCGTCGACGCCGACGAACTGCGCCGCCGGCTCGGCGGGTTCTACCAGGGCGCCCAGGACGGGCGGCGGGTCGTCGCGGCCGAACTCGGGCAGGATCAGGACGACACGCACGGCCGGGGGCAAGGGCACACCGACCAGGGGGACACCGCACAGGAGGCACGCACATGACCGCGCCCAGTACGTACGGACTGAGCACCCAGGCCCGCAACCTTCAGTGGCTGCTGACCGACCTGGTCGAGGAGGTGCCCGGCGTCAACTCCGTCGCCGTGGTCTCCTCGGACGGGCTCCTGCTCCTCTCCTCCGAGCCGGGAGCGGAAGCCGCGCAGGACCGCCCCAAGGGTCCGCGCGGGGCCTCGGCCGATCTGGCGACCATCGTCTCCGGCCTGGGCAGCCTCACCACCGGCGCCGCCGCCCTCATGGACGGCGGCTCGGTGAAACAGACCATGGTCGCGATGGAGCACGGCTCCGTCTTCGTCATGGCCATCAGCGACGGCTCCCTGCTGGGCGTGCACGCCACGCCCGACTGCGACATGAGCGTCGTCGCCTACCACATGGCCCTGTTCGTCGGCCGCGCCGGCCACGTCCTGACCCCCGAAGTCCGCAGCGAGCTGCGCCAGTCGATGGAGAACACCCCGTGAGGAGTCCGGCCTCCGACCGGCTGCCGATACGCGGAGCCGATCGCCGCCCCGCCCGCGTCCGCCCGTACTCCCTGACGGGCGGCCGCACCCGCTTCACGCACGTCCTGCTCGTCGAGACCTTCGTCGCGGCCCTGGACACCAAGGCGGCGGAGCCGCGCAAGCCCGACCGCATGCCCGAGATGCCGGCCATCGTCGAGGTCTGCCGCCGCATGCGCACCATCGCCGAGATCGCCGCGTTGCTGAAGCTGCCGCTCGGCGTGGTCCGCGTCCTGGTCAGCGACCTCGCCGACCAGGGAAGAATCCGCGTGTACGGAACGGGCCACGGCACCGGCCGGCCCGAACGCGCGCTGCTCGAAAGGGTGCTCAGTGGGCTCCGCCGTCTCTGACCAGCCGGTGATCGCCGACGAACCCGCACAGTCCTGGCAGTACGACCGCTCGCGCGCGCCCGTGGCCGTCAAGGTGCTGGTCGCGGGCGGGTTCGGCGTCGGCAAGACCACCTTCGTCTCCTCCGTCTCCGAGATCACGCCGCTGCGCACCGAGGCGGTGATGACCGAGGCCAGCCTCCCCACCGACGACCTGTCCGCCACCCCGGACAAGCACACGACCACCGTCGCGATGGACTTCGGCCGCATCACCCTCGACGACGACCTCGTGCTGTACGTCTACGGGACCCCGGGCCAGGAGCGCTTCTGGTTCATGTGGGACGACCTCGTGCGCGGGGCCATCGGCGGCATCGTGCTGGCCGACACCCGCCGACTGCGCGACTCCTTCCCGGCCCTCGACTACTTCGAGAGCTGCGGGCTGCCGTACGCCGTCGCCGTCAACCACTTCGAGGGCACCCGCTCGTACGAGCCCGAGGACGTGCGCGAGGCGCTCAGCGTCCCGGCCCACGTGCCCGTCGTGATCATGGACGCGCGCAGCCGCCGCACGGTGGTCGAATCGCTGCTGACGCTGGTGGCGCACGCCCTCGACGGCACTCCCGAATAGCACCGACAGACGCGAAACGAGAACGTGACATGCGCAAGATACTCGTGGTCGGAGCCGGTCAGTCCGGTCTCCAGCTCGCCCTCGGCCTCCAGACGAAGGGGTACGAGGTCACCCTCATGTCCAACCGGACCGCGGACGAGATCCGCACCGGGCGGGTGATGTCCACGCAATGCATGTTCGACACCGCGCTGCGGCACGAGCGGGACCTGCAGATCAACTTCTGGGAGCAGCAGGCGCCGAAGATCGAGGGCGTGGGCGTCTCCGTCGCCGGCCCCGACGGCGGCCGGGCCGTCGACTGGCTCGGCCGGCTGGGGGGCTTCGCGCAATCCGTCGACCAGCGCGTGAAGATGGCGGGCTGGCTCGACGTCTTCGCGCAGCGCGGCGGGCAGCTGGTCATCCACGGCGCGTCCGTGTCCGACCTCGACTTCTTCGCCCGCACCTACGACCTGGTGCTGGTCGCCGCGGGCAAGGGCGAGCTGGTGTCCATGTTCGAACGCAACGCCGCGCGCTCCGTCTTCGACGCCCCGCAGCGCGCGCTGGCCGTCTCGTACGTGCACGGGCTCGGCCCGCGCCCCGAGCACCCCGACACCGAAGCCGTGCGCTGCAACCTGGTGCCGGGCGTCGGCGAGCTGTTCGTGATGCCGACCCTCACCACCTCGGGCCGTGCGGACATCCTCTTCTGGGAGGGCGTCCCGGGCGGTCCCGTGGACGCCTTCGCCGGCGTCAAGGACCCCTCGGAGCACTTGGCGCTCACGCTGGAGCTGATGGAGCGGTTCACCCCGTGGGAGTACGCGCGGGCGACGAAGGTCGAGCTCACGGACGCGCACGCGACCCTCGCGGGCCGCTACGCGCCGGTGGTCCGCAACCCCGTCGGCCGGCTGCCGGGCGGCGGCCTGGTGCTGGGCGTCGCGGACGTGGTCGTGGCCAACGACCCGATCACCGGGCAGGGCTCGAACTCGGCGTCCAAGTGCGCGGCCTCGTACCTCTCCTCGATCCTGATGCACGGCGACAAGCCGTTCGACGAGGCCTGGATGAAGGCGACCTTCGACAAGTACTGGTTCACCAGCGGCAAGCCGGTGACGCAGTGGACGAACGCGATGCTCGGCGTCCCGCCGGAGCACGTGCTGAACCTGATCGGCGCGGCCGGGCAGCTGCCGCCGGTGGCCAACCGGTTCGCCAACGGCTTCGACAACCCGGCCGACTTCGACGCCTACTTCTACGACCCGCAGGACGCGGCCGACTACCTGGCCGAGGTCACGGCCTCGTCGGCGGGGGACGCCCCGTCCGGCGACCCGTCCGGCGCGGCCTCCGGCGCCTCCTCGGCGGAGTAGCCGGCGTCCTCCTCCGCCCCCCGCGCACCGGCCGCCTCCGGCAGCGGCGGGGGGACGAACCGGTCCAGCGGGGCCCCGTCGGGGTCCGGCCGGACCGCGCCCAGCAGCGGGTTCGCCGCGATCGGCGAGACCTTCACCCGCGCCCCGGGGCGCGGGGCCTGGATGACCTTGCCGTCGCCGACGTACAGCCCCACGTGGGTCGCCTTGGGGAAGTACACGACGAGGTCCCCCGGCCGCAGCCGGTCCAGCGGCACGCGGGGGAGGCCGGCCCACTGCTCCTGGCTGGTCCGCGGGATGGACCGGCCCGCGTGCGCCCAGGCCTGCGAGGTCAGCCCGGAGCAGTCGAAGGAGCCCGGCCCCTCGGCGCCCCACACGTACGGCTTGCCGATCTGGGCGGCCGCGTAGCGCAGGGCGGCGCCGCCCGCGGCCGTGGGCGCGCCGGTGCGCGCCGGGAGCCGCCCGGAGTCCAGCAGCGCGCGCTGCGCGTCCGCCGTCTGCGCCGCCTCCTTGGCGTCCACCCGGGCCAGTTGCTCGGCCGAGAGCGAGGACAGCACCCGCTCCACCTCCTTGAGCTGCGCCGCGACCTCCTCCTTCTGCCGCTTCTGCCGGGCGGCCAGGGTCCGCTGCGCGTCCAGGGCGGTGCGGGCCCGAGCGGCGAGGGCGTCGGCCTGCCGTTCGCCGCGCGCGAGCCGCGCCAGTACGGCGGCCCGGCGGGCGCCCTCGCGGGCGGCGAGGCGGCGCTGGTCGAGGAGGGCGCGCGGGTCGCGGGCCAGGAGCATCCGGGCGTACGGGGAGAAGCCCCGGGCGCCCTGGTACTGCTCGCGGGCCAGGTGTCCGGCGAGGGCCCGCTGGGTGCCGAGCGCGCCGCGGGCCCGGCCCAGCTCGCCGTCCAGCCGCCGCTCCTCGTCGAGCCGGCTGCCGAGGGCGGACTCGGTGGCCTTGTACGCCTCGGCGGCCTCTTCGGCCTTCTGGTAGAGCCCCTGCAGCCGGGTCAGGAGCACGCCGACGGGTTCGGCTTCGGGGAGCGGGTCGGCGACGGCGCCGGTGTGCGGGCCGAGTGCGAGCAACAGTGCGGCGAGGCAGGCGGCACGGAGCGGCCGATGCGACATGGGATCACCTCCGGGGCGCCCGATGCTGCCACGCCCGGTATGACAAATCGCCCAACGGGGTCGGCGGGGCCGTACGGCGCCACCCGTGCGGCGGTAGGGAGTGCCCGGTGATGCCCCGTGGTGCCCGGTCGTGCCCCGCCGTGCCCGGCGGTGGCCGGCGGTGGCCGGACGGGCGCGCACCGGCCGCGCCGAGGGCGCGCCTCTTTCCGACCGTTTGTGACGACTCTTCGGCACACTATGACATAAGCGGACATACCATCAGTCGGCTTGCTACGTTTCCCCCATGACGGCCCTGACGGCACAGGTGGCGGAACCCGCGCCCCCGCCCCCCGACGCCCACGCCCCCCGGCGCCGGGGCGTCGAGCTGACGCTGCTGGCCGGTGCGGTCCTGATCTCCGTCCTCGGCCACCTCTACGTCGGCCTGGCCACCACCGGCCGCATCCCGGCCGGCTCCGCCCGCTACGCCGGCGGACTGGCCGGCGCCGCCCTGCTGGCGCACCTCGCCGTCCGGCTTCGGGCCCCGTACGCCGACCCGGTCGTCCTGCCCATCGCCGTCCTGCTCAACGGGCTCGGACTCGTCCTCATCCAGCGCCTCGACGCGACCACCCCGGCCCACCTCACCGCCGACGACCAACTGCTCTGGTCCGCCTTCGGCGCGGCCCTCTTCGTCGTCGCCGTCGTGCTGCTCCGCGACCACCGGACGCTCCAGCGCTACGCGTACCTCTCGGTGGCCGCCGCCCTCGTGCTGATGCTGGTGCCCGTCTTCTTCCCGGCGGTCAACGGCGCGCACATCTGGATCCGCTTCGCCGGACTCTCCTTCCAGCCCGGGGAGTTCGCCAAGATCCTGCTCGCCGTCTTCTTCGCCTCCTACCTCGCCGCGAACCGCACCGCGCTCGCCCTCACCGGCCGCAGGCTGTTCTGGCGGCTGCGGCTGCTGCCCGGCCGGGTCCTGGGACCGATCCTGGCGATCTGGCTGCTCAGCGTCGGCGTGCTGGTCCTGGAGCGCGACCTCGGCACCTCGCTGCTCTTCTTCGGCCTCTTCGTGATCATGCTCTTCACCGCCACCGGACGGATCGGCTGGATCGCGATCGGCCTGGTCCTGGCCGGGCTGGGGGCGTACGCCGTGGGCACCCTCGAACCGCACGTGAACAGCCGCGTGGACGACTGGCTGAATCCTTTCGCCTCCATCGACCGCGGCGAGGGCCCCGGCCAGCTCGCCCAGTCCCTCTTCTCCTTCGGCGCCGGCGGCCTCCTCGGAGCCGGGCTCGGCCACGGGCAGTCCTTCCTCATCGGCTTCGCCGCCAAGTCCGACTTCGTCCTCGCCACCGCAGGCGAGGAGCTCGGGCTCGTCGGCCTCACCGCGATCCTGCTGCTCTACGGGCTCCTCGTCTCCCGGGGCTTCCGCACCGGGCTCGCGCTGCGCGACCCCTTCGGCCGGCTGCTCGCCACCGGCCTGGCCTCGATCGTCGCGCTCCAGGTGTTCGTGATCGCCGGCGGCGTCACCGGCCTGATCCCGCTGACCGGCATGGCCATGCCCTTCCTGGCCCAGGGCGGCTCCTCCGTCGTCACCAACTGGATCATCGTCGCCCTGCTGGTCCGGCTCAGCGACAGCGCCCGCAGACCCGAACCGCAGGAGAGCGCCGCGTGATCCGCTACATCCGCTGGTGCGCGTACTTCTGCGCGCTGCTGCTCGTCGCGCTGCTCGTGAACATCGGCCGGGTGCAGGTCTGGGAGGCCGCGGCCTACGGGGCCAATCCGGCCAACAAGCGCCCCGCCATCGCCCGGTACGCCGAGCCGCGCGGCGACGTCCTGGTCGACGACCGGCCGGTCACCGGCTCCCGGGACAGCGGCCAGGTGCTGCGCTTCGAGCGGACCTACGCGAACGGCCCGCTCTACGCCCCGGTCACCGGCTACTCCTCGCAGACGTACGGGACCAGCTTCGTCGAGCGGGCCGAGGACGCGGTCCTGTCCGGCACCGACCCGGGGCTCTCCGCCTTCCCCCTCTGGTACGAGCTCTCCCGCGGCCGCCCGGGCGGCGGGAACGCGGCGACCACGATCCGCGCCGCGATGCAGCGGGCCGCGTACACCGGACTGGCGGGCAAGCGGGGGGCGGTGGCGGCGCTGGAACCGGCCACGGGGAAGATCCTGGCGCTGGTCAGCAGCCCCTCGTACGATCCGGGAACGCTCTCCGGTACGGGCCCGAGGGCCGAGGCGGCCTGGGCGCGGCTGAACGCGGACCCGGCCAAGCCGATGCTCAACCGGGCGCTGCGCGAGACGTACCCGCCGGGTTCCACCTTCAAGATCGTGACGGCGGCGGCGGCCCTGGACTCGGGCACGGTCACCGACGTGGACGCGCCGACGGAGACCCCGGACCCCTACCCGCTGCCCGGCACCAGCACGCTGCTGCCGAACGCGGGCACCGGCTGCCAGGACGCCTCGATGGCGGACGCGGTGCAGTGGTCGTGCAACACGGTGATGGCGAAGATCGGGGTCCGGGTCGGGCTGCGGGGGATGGTGGAGGCGGCCCGGCGGTTCGGGTTCAACGAGGACGGCTTGCGGGTGCCGTCGTGGGTGTCCCGGTCCAACTTCGACACCGACATGAGCCAGGACCAGCTCGCCCTGTCCTCGATCGGGCAGTTCAACACCAAGGCGACCCCGCTGCAGATGGCGATGGTGGCGGCCGCCGTCGCCAACGGCGGCGAGCTGAAGGCCCCCTACCTGGTGGACCGCACCACGCAGGACGACGGCTCGCCGGTGCGGCGCGGCGCCCCGCGTTCGCTCGGTCGGGCCATGACCCCGGCCACCGCGCTGCGGCTGCAGGAGCTGATGGTGAAGGTGGTGGACAACGGTACGGGCCGCAACGCCGCGGTTCCGGGGCTGGTGGTCGGCGGCAAGACCGGCACCGCGCAGCACGGGGTCGGCAACGCGGGCACCCCGTACGCCTGGTTCATCGCCTGGGCGAAGGCGGAGGGCACGGGGCTGCCGGGGGTGGCGGTGGCGGTGGTGGTGGAGGACGCGTCGGCGGTGCGGGGGGACATCAGCGGCAACGGGGCCGCCGCGCCGATCGCGCGGGCGGTGATCCGGGCGGCCCTGCCGGTCCCCGACCCGGGCCCGGCCGCCCCGGCGCCGGACCCGGCCGAGGGCCCCGCCGCCGCCCGCGGCCCGGCACGCCCGCAGGGCCCGGCACGGCCGCAGGATCCGGCACGGCCGCAGGATCCGGCCCCGGCCCGGGGCGAGGTGCCCGCGCCGGCCGCACCCGTGCCGGAGGCCGGTCCGGGGGGCGGGCCGCGGTAGCGGGAGCGCGGGGCGCCCGGTCCGCGGACCGGCTGGCGGGGCGTGCCGGGGTGCCGTGTCAGGCCTCGGCCTCGGCTTCGGCTATCGCGTCGCGGACCTCCGCGACGCGTGCGGCCTCCTCCGCCGCGAAGCGTTCGCGGTCCAGCCGTTCGGCGACCTCCTCGTCCTGGCTCATCAGCAGGTCCAGGTTGGAGTCGCCCATCTCGAAGACGCCCATGTCCAGGTACGCCTTCTGCAGCCGTTCGCCCCACAGCCCGATGTCCTTCACGCACGGCACGATCCGGCTGAACAGCAGCCTGCGGAACAGGTGCAGGAACTCCGACTGCTCGGTGAACTCCTCCGCCTCCCGGCGCGGGATGCCGAAGTTCTCCAGCACCTCCACCCCGCGCAGCCGGTCGCGCATCAGGTAGCAGCCCTCGATCACGAACTCCTCGCGTTCGCGCCGCTCGGCGTCCGTCAGCTGCCTGTAGTAGTCGCGCAGCGCCATCCGCCCGAAGGCCACGTGCCGGGCCTCGTCCTGCATCACGTAGGCCAGGATCTGCTTCGGCAGCGGCTTGTCCGTGGTGTCGCGGATCATGCCGAAGGCCGCCAGGGCCAGGCCCTCGATCAGCACCTGCATGCCCAGGTAGGGCATGTCCCACCGGGAGTCGCCCAGGGTGTCGCCGAGCAGCCCGCGCAGGCTGTCGTTGACCGGGTAGAGCATGCCGATCTTCTCGTGCAGGAAGCGGCCGAAGATCTCCGCGTGGCGGGCCTCGTCCATCGTCTGGGTGGCCGAGTAGAACTTCGCGTCCAGGTCCGGCACGGACTCCACGATCCGGGCCGCGCACACCATGGCGCCCTGTTCGCCGTGCAGGAACTGGCTGAACTGCCAGGCGGCGTAGTGCCGGCGCAGGTCGCCCTTGTCCTTCTCGGTGAACTTCGCCCAGTGCCGCGTCCCGTACAGGGTCAGCACGTCGTCCGGGGTGCCGAGCGGGTCGTACGGGTCCACCTCGATGTCCCACGCGATGCGCTTGGCACCGTCCCACTGCTTGTCCTTGCCCTTCTGGTAGAGCGCGAGGAGCCGTTCGCGGCCGCCGTCGTACTCCCAGCTGAAGCGGGCCGAGCCGGTGGCGGGAACCTGCCAGACGTCCTCGGCCGGGTCATGGGTGTAGAGCTCGTGCGTCGACACGGACGCCCCCTCGTCTCACGTACTTCCGTACAGGACCGGACCGTTGGCAGCGTCACACGTTGGTAGACGCGCGGTCAACAAGTCGTGCGCGGGGGATTGACGGCCTTGCTGACAAGCAGTCTCATAAGCAGTGACCGCCGGTAACTCAACGAACGAGGTGTCCGAAGCCATGACGACGGTGACCGATCGAGCCGCCCTGAGGGACGCTCTCGGCCTGCTCAAGGACCGCGAGCAGATCGCCGAGCGGCTCCTCGAATCCTCGGCCAAGCACTCCTTCGACCCCGACAGGGAACTGGACTGGGACGCCCCGCCCATCGAGGGGAAGTACTACTGGCCCCCCGAGCTGCTCTCCCTCTACGACACCCCGCTCTGGAAGAAGATGGGCGAGGAGCAGCGCATCGAACTCTCCCGCCACGAGGCGGCGGCGCTCGGCTCGCTCGGCATCTGGTTCGAGATCATCCTCATGCAGCTGCTGGTCCGGCACATCTACGACAAGTCCCTGACCAGCAACCACGTCCGCTACGCCCTCACCGAGATAGCCGACGAGTGCCGTCACTCGATGATGTTCGCCCGCATGATCGAGAAGGGCGGGGCCCCGGCCTACCCGGTCTCCCGGACCAACCACAACCTCGCCCGCATCCTCAAGACCGTCTCCACCACCCCCGGCTCCTTCGCCTGCACCCTGCTCGGCGAGGAGATCCTCGACTGGATGCAGCGCCTGACCTTCCCGGACGAGCGCATCCAGCCGCTGGTCCGCGGCGTGACCCGCATCCACGTCATCGAGGAGGCCCGGCACGTCCGCTACGCCCGCGAGGAACTGCGCCGCCAGATGCTCACCGCCCCCCGCTGGGAGCAGGAGCTCACCCGGATCAGCTGCGGCGAGGCCGCCCGCGTCTTCTCGCTGGCCTTCGTGAACCCGACCGTCTACGACAACGTGGGCCTGGACCGCCACGAGGCCGTCGCCCAGGTCAAGGCGAGCGGGCACCGGCGCGAGGTCATGCAGTCCGGCGCCAAGCGGCTCACCGACTTCCTCGACGACATCGGCATCCTGCGCGGCGTCGGCCGCAGGCTCTGGAAGAGCTCGGGACTCCTGGCCTGAGGCCGCGACCGCGGGGTTACCCTGCGGGCATGACCGTACGCGCCTACCGCAGACTGGGCGTCGAGGAGCGGCGGGCCCAGCTCCTCGACGCCGCCCTCTCGCTGTTCGCGCACCGGGCACCGGAGGAGGTGTCGCTGGACGACGTCGCGGAGGCCGCCGGAGTCTCCCGGCCGCTCGTCTACCGGTACTTCCCCGGAGGCAAGCAGCAGCTCTACGAAGCCGCCCTGCGCTCGGCGGCGGACGTGCTCGAACTGTGCTTCGCCGAACCCCAGGAGGGCCCGCTGACCCGGCGGCTCTCCCGGGTCCTCGACCGCTACCTGGCCTTCGTCGACGAGCACGACGCCGGATTCTCCGCCCTGCTCCGGGGCGGCAGCGTGGTCGGGACCTCCCGTACGACGGCCACGGTCGACGGCATCCGCCGGGCGGCCGCCGAGCAGATCCTGCTGCACCTCGGCGTCCCCGCCCCCGGACCGCGGCTGCGGATGATGGTCCGCACCTGGATCACGGCGGTCGAGGGCGCCTCCCTCATCTGGATCGACGAGGGCAAGCAGCCGGAGCTCGCCTCCCTGCGGGACTGGCTGCTCGACCAGTTCGTCGCCCTGCTCGCCGCCACCGCCGCCACCGATCCCGAGACGGCCGCCGCGGCCGGCGCCGCGCTGGCGCTGGAGTCCGCGGACGGCCCGGTCGGGGTGCTGGCCCGCCGGGTGATGCCCGTGGTCTCCGGGGCCGCCCACCTGCTGTGACACTGGTGGGGTGAGAAGCCAAGCGACCCCCTTCGAGGGCGGCCCGATGGACGGCCGCGTCCTGCCGGTCCTCCTCGGTCCGACCGGCCACCCCCCGAAGTGGTACGAGATCCCCGTCCCGGCCCCGGACGGCGGCCCGCCCACCGTGCTGCTCTACGAACGGGTCCCGTCGGGGTACTCCAAGCGGCTGGGCCTCCAGAAGGGCTGGAAGTACGACTTCCGCCCCGACGGCACCAAGCCCAGGCCCCGCTGGCCCTGGACCAAGGCGCCCCGCGCCTGACGCACGCCGGCCCCGCCGCGCAGGCGGGGGCCGGTCAGGACGGGAGCGTGAGGACCGCCAGCGCCCCGCCGTCCCGCGCGGCCGTGAACACCAGCCGGGCGCCGATCGCCTCCGCCTGGCCCGCCGCGATGGTCAGGCCCAGCCCGTGCCCCCGGCCGCCGCTGCGGAACCGCTGCGGACCGTGCGCCACCAGGTAGTCCGGGAAGCCGTCCCCGTGGTCGCGCACGGTCACCACCGGGCCGTCCACCGTCACCACCACCGGCGCCCGCCCGTGCGTGTGCGCGTTGGCCACCAGGTTCCCCAGGACCCGCTCCAGGCGCCGCCGGTCCGTCTCCACGTGCGCGTTGCGGACGACGACCACCTCCGTCCCGGTCCCCGACGCCCGCACCACCCGCCGCACCAGCCGCTCCAGCTGGTGCAGGTCGGTCTCCACCGCCTCGCTCCCCGAGTCCAGCCGGGAGATCTCCAGCAGGTCCTCCGTCAGCTGGCGCATCGTGCGCACCCGCTCGCGCACCAACTCCGTCGGCCGCCCCTCCGGCAGGAGTTCCGAGGCCGCCTGGAGCCCGGTCAGCGGCGTGCGCAGCTCGTGCGCCACGTCAGCCGTGAACCGCCGCTCGCTCTCCAGCTTCGCCTGCAGGCTCCCCGCCATCGTGTCCAGCGCCCCGGCGACGATCGCGACCTCGTCCTGCCGGCCCGCGGGGTCCTTCGTCCGCGGATCGTCCACCCGGGCGTCCAGGTCGCCCTGCGTGATCCGCCGGGCCACCGTCGCCGTCTGGTGCAGCCGCCGCGTCACCCGGGTCACCGCGAAGGCGCCCACCAGCAGCGTTCCCCCGATGGCCAGCACCGAGGATCCGATGATCGCCTTGTCCAGGCCGCTGATGGTGCTCGCGCTCTGCCCGTAGTCGATCGCGGTCGCCAGCGCCCGCCCGTCCGCCGGCGCGGCCGCCCACATCGCCGGCCGGCCGTGGTGGTCGCCCACGACCGTGCCGCGCTGTCCGGACACGGCCAGCGCCCGCAGCCCCGGCGGCAGCCCGGCCGGGTCCAGCCCGGACTCGGGCGGCAGCTCCTCGCCGGCCTCGTAGGCGCGCGAGACGTCGTGCAGCTTTCCGAGGGCCTTCTCGCGGGCCGTGGCCACGGTCTGCCGGGTCACCTCCACGTGGACGAGCGCGCCCACGACGGCCGCCAGGGAGCAGCACATCCCGACGATGAAGCACGCCGACTTCCAGGTGAGCGTCGCCGTCCACGCGGGCAGGCGCGGCCGGGCGGGCAGCCTCACGGCGCACCCGGCGCGGACGGGGCCGCCGACGGGGGCGCGGTCGGCGCGGACGGGGACCGGGGCGCCACCGGTACCCGGACGATCTGCTCGCGCGTCGGCAGCATGGTGCGCTGGCGCTCGTCCCAGGACCAGGCGGTGATCAGCTCGTAGCCGTTGTTGCCGCTCGGCACCCGCAGGACGACGTCCCGGCCCGCCAGCTCCACGGAGATGACGGTCTCGGTGGTGGCCATGATCCGGTTGAGCCGTCCGTCGGGGTCCGCGGTGTAGGCCCGTACGGACATCATCCGGTCCGGCAGCTCGATGCCCACGATCAGCTCGTCGAGCCCGTTGCCGGTCAGGTCCCGGTAGTACGGCGCCATCACCGGGCAGGTCCCGCCGTCCCCGCCGCACGCCTCGATCGCCGCGGCCGTCTCCGCGGGCATCCCGTCGGCGCCGACCACGGCGCCCCGGTGGGCCCGCAGTTCCGCCTTGACCAGCGCCACCGGATCGACCCCGTGCACGTCCTGGTCCCGTACGGGCGCGATCCCGGAGACGTACTCGGGCGGCGCGCCGCCCGGATCCGGGGGCGGCACGGTCGCCGCCGGCCGGTCCGGCCACAGGTGGACGGGGCCGCTCGCGGTCGGCGTGGCGCCGGCGCCGGCCAGCCCGCCGCTGTCGCCGCAGCCGGTCAGCGCGGGCGACAGGCACAGCGCCAGCAGGACGGCGCCCGCGGCGGCGCGGCGCCGGAAGTCCGGAGGGGAGGGGTACGGATCCACGGGGCCGAGCGTCCTCCTGTCCGCGGCGGGTGCACGGTGGCACGGGTAACGGGGGTACGGTCCGGCATCCGGTCATGCCGCTGCGCCAACCTTATGCGGAGGTACGCCCGTTTTGCCCTGCGGGTCCGGCGGGAGCGGTACGGAGCGCGGCACGGGACCGGCGCGACGGCGCGCGGGCGGACTTCGGACGGGGCGGGGCCGTCAGCTCTCGGTGCGGCCGCGCCGCAGCATCGCGAAGCCCAGCCCGGCGGCGCCCACGGCGGCGATGCCGGCGCCCGCCGCGAGCAGCAGCACGCCGTCCCCGGGGCCGTCGGCCAGGGTGTCCAGCCGCAGCGCGTCGACCGAGCCGCCGCCCCCGACCGCGCCACCGGACCCCTTGCCGTCCAGCGGGGCGGAGGCCGGGACCACGCGCCCGCTGCGCGTGCCCGTCTTGTACCCGTCTCCCGAGACGGCGTGGCCGGCGCCCGGAGCGGGCGCGTCGCCCACCCAGGAGGTCAGCCGCCCCTCCGGGCCGAGCGCGGCGTGCAGCTCCCCGGTGCCGCCGATGCCCGTGATGCCGTCCCGGCTGGTCAGCGTCGCCGCCGTCCGGCCCTCCGCGTCCAGGATGTCGGCCTGGTAGGCGGTCCCCGCGAGGTGGTAGATCCGGGCCGTGGAGACGCCGTCGGCCAGCGAGAGGGTCTTGACCAGGGTCCGCTGCGGGCCCGCCGAGTGCGCCGACGAGGCCGCCGGCACCCCCTCGGCCAGGGCCGCGGCGGCGGGCAGCGCCAGCAGGCTCCCGGCGCACGCGGTCACGGCGGTGGCGCGAACGAGGGTCCGGCGGCTGACGGTGCTCACGGCGAGTCCTTCGGGGCTGGTCAGGGTCGGACGCGTCGGGCGCGTCCGGGAGCACCAACCTAGGCGGCGGCCGTTGCGGCGGGGCCCCGTTCGTGTAACAGGGACGTCGCAGGGTTCCGGCGGAGTCGTTACACGACCGAGGGATTGCCCCCGGGCGCCCCGGCTGCTCCCATGGACGCGGGGGGTGAGCGCGATGCGGGCACTCAAGGTGCTGCCGAGCGGCCGTCCGGGCCGCGGGCGGCTGTTCGTCAACCTGCCCGACGGGCGGGCGGTGGCCTGGTACGACCGGCAGGAGAACCGGATCAGCGTCCTCGCGGACGACCAGCGCGAGGCGGTCCTGCGCGTGTTGCGGCCCTACCTGACCGGGACGGTGTCCATCGGCCCGCCCCCGGTGCCCACCACCGCCGGCCTGCTGCGCCTCGCCCTGCCGCCCGACGCGGACCTGGCCCCGAACCGCCCGGGCGAGAGCCTGCTCGGCGAACTGGAACACGGCCCGGCGGGGGCCCGGGCCCGCCACCGGCTGCGCCACGAGCTCACCGCCCGGCAGCGGGCGGGCGACGCCTTCGACGCCCTGGAGCCCGAGGGCTGGCGGACCGTGCACTGCGTGCCGCTGCCGGGCCTCGGCCGCATCGACCACCTGCTCATCGGCCCGGCGGGCACCTTCTGCGTCCGCACGGTCCCGGCCCGGGGCCGCCGCGTCACGATCGGCGACCTCCTGCTCGCGGTCGGCCGCGGCGAACCCCGCCCCGACCCCCGCTGGGCCCGCCGGGCCGCCGCGCTGGCCGCCCGGGTCCTCGCCACCCCGGTCGCGGCGGCCCTCGCCGTCGTGGACGCCGCCCGCGTGGACACCGCCCCCACCCTCCGGGACGTGCGCGTCCTGCGGCTCCCCACGGCCACCCCCGAGCTCGCCCGCCTCCCGGCCGCCCCGCAACCCCCTGACGTCGAAGCCCTTTACGCCGCCGCCCGCGACAGCCGTACGTGGCTGCGGTGGGCGGGGGAGCGGGCGTAGGCCTCGGCGGACCGCGCCCGCGGGCCGGCCGGGTCAGGCCGAGGTGCGCTTGCGGGGTGCGGGAGCGGCCTTCTTCGCGGTCGAGGCCTTCTTCGCGGTGGCCGCCGCGGACTTGGCCGCGGCCTTCTTCGCCGCCGGTTTGGCCGTCTTCGCCGTCCCGGCCGTCGCGGTGCTCTTCTTCTTCGCCGCGGCCGGCGCCGCCCTCTTCGCGGTCCGCGCCGTCGACTTCTTCCCGCCGACCGCCTTGGGCGCGGCCGCGCCGGCGGCCGCTCCGCGCCGGATCGGCGTCACCTCCGCTTCTGCCGCCGCCTGCGCCTCCCCGCCCTCCCCCCGGGATGCCCTGGCCGCCCGCACGCTGTTCTCCAGCGCCGCCATCAGGTCGATCACCTTCCCGCCGGCCGGAGCGACCTCCGCTTCGGCCGCCGGCTCGAAGGCCCCGCCCGACTTCTCGGCGATCATCGACTCCACGGCCTCCCGGTAGTCGTCGTGCAGCGAGGCCATCTCCACCTCGCCCAGGGTCGCCATCAGGGCGTCCGCCAGGTCGAGCTCGGCGTCGCGCACCGACACCGAACCCTCCGGGGCCACGCCTTCGGGCGCCCGGATCTCGTCCGGCCACAGCAGGCCGTGCATCGCGATCACGTCGTCGACCACCCGCAGCATGCCCAGCCGCTCCCGGCCGCGCAGCGCGTACTTGGCGATCGCGACCTTGCGGCTCCGTTTCAGCGCCTCCCGCAGCAGGGTGTACGGCTTCGCGGCCGTCGCCCCGTTCGCCGCGAGGTAGTACGCGGCGTCCAGTTGCAGCGGATCGATCTCCTCCGCGGGCACGAACGACATGATCTCGATCGTCTTCGCCGTCGCCAGCGGAAGCCGGGCGAGGTCGTCGTCGGTGATCGGGATGATCGACCCGTCGGCCTCCTCGTACCCCTTGCCGATCTCGGCCGCGGACACCTCCTCGCCGTCCAGCTCGCACACCTTGCGGTAGCGGACCCGGCCGCCGTCGGCGAGGTGGATCTGACGGAAGGAGATCGAGTGGCTCTCGGTGGCGTTCACGAGCTTGATCGGAATGCTGACCAGGCCGAAGGAGATCGCCCCGTTCCATATGGATCGCACGGTTCCTCCTGATTCGTGGCAGTCTCATCGTATGACGCCGATCACATTGGTGGAGGGGCGGCGCATCGCGCTCAGCAATCTCGACAAGGTCCTCTACCCGGAGACCGGCTTCACCAAGGGCGAGGTGCTGCACTACTACGCCACCGTCGCGGGCCCGCTGCTGGCCCACCTCCACGACCGGCCGGTGTCCTTCCTGCGGTATCCGGACGGGCCCGGCGGGCAGCTGTTCTTCACCAAGAACCCGCCGCCCGGCACGCCCGACTGGGTGAGGACCACCCCCGTGCCGCGCTCCGAGGACCAGTCCGCCGAGCAGGTCGTGGTCGACGGGCTGGCCGCCCTCATGTGGGCCGCCAACCTCGTCGTCGAGTTCCACACCCCCCAGTGGCCCGCCGGACACCCGGCCCGCGCCGACCGGATGGTCCTCGACCTCGACCCCGGTCCGCCCGCCACCGTCGTCGAGTGCTGCGCCGCCGCCCTGTGGCTGCGGGAGCGGCTCGCCGCCGACGGGCTGCACGCCTGCGCCAAGACCTCCGGCTCCAAGGGCATGCACCTGGCCGTGCCCCTGGAGCCGACCCCCTCCGAGCGGGTGTCCGCCTACGCCAAGCGGCTCGCCCAAGAGGCCGAACGGGACCTGCCCGGCCTGGTCGTGCACCGCATGGCCAAGGCCCTGCGCCCCGGCAAGGTCTTCGTGGACCACAGCCAGAACGCCGCCGCCAAGACCACCGCCGCCCCCTACACCCTGCGCGCCCGGGCCCGGCCCACCGTCTCCGCGCCGGTCTCCTGGCAGGAGGTCGCGGCCTGCCGGACCGCGGCCGACCTGGTCTTCCTCGCCGACGACATCGCCCCCCGGCTCGCCCGCGACGGCGACCTGTTCGCCGCCCTGACCGAACCCGGCCGGGTCGGCCGGCTGCCCGCGGTGCGCGGAGCGGCCGCGTGATCCGCGTGGCGCTGGCCGCCGCCGTGCGCGACCTGCCGCGCGGGGCCGGTCTGGCGTACGAGCCCAAGTTCGACGGCCACCGCCTCGTGGTGCTGCGCTCGGCCGACGGGGTCGTCCTCCAGGCGCGCTCCGGCCGGACCGTCACCGCCGCCTTCCCCGACCTGGCGGCCGCCGCCCGCCTGCTGCCCGCCGGAACCGTCCTGGACGGCGAGGTGGTGGTCTGGCACGAGGGCCGCACCGACTTCGCCCTGGTCCAGCGGCGGGCGGCGGCCACGCCCGCGCGGGCCGCCGTCCTGGCGCAGACCCTGCCCGCCTCGTACGCCGCCTTCGACGTCCTGGAGCTGGCCGGGCTGGACGTGCGGGGGCGCCCGTACGAACGGCGCCGGGCGCTCCTCGTCGACCTGCTGCTGCCGCTGGGCCCGCCGCTCCAGCCGGTGCCGATGACCACCGACCCGGACCTGGCCGCCACCTGGTACGAGACCCTGCCCGCCAGCGGCATCGAGGGCCTGGTGGTCAAGCGGCTGGACCAGTCCTACCCGGCCGGGCGGCGCGGCTGGCGCAAGCTGCGCCACACCGACGTGCGGGACGCCGCCGCGGTCGGCTACACCGGCACCCCGCGCCGGCCGCTCGCCCTGGTGCTCGTGCTGCCCGTGGGGGACGGGACCCCGCTGGTGTCCAGCCCGCTGACCGCCGCGCTGCGCACGGAGGTCGCGGCGGTCGTGGCCGCCCGGGCCGCCACCGCGCCCGCCGGGGCCACGGTCACCGCGATCGGGCTCGGCGAGGTCCCCTACCGGCCGCTCGACCCGCCGCTGGCGGCGGAGGTCCGGCACGCCTCGGCCCGGCACCCGCCGCCCGAGGTGCTGCGGCTGAGGACGGACCCGTGACCCGCGCCGGAGCGCGGGTCACGGGTCGGGGGCGTGCGGTGCTCGGAGCGCGGAGCGGTCGGTGGGCGGGGGCTGCCGGGTGCGTCCCGGGGCCGGCGGTCAGCTGTGGGCGCCGCGACCCGAATCCGGGGGAGAGCCGGGCTGGGGGTGCGGGTCCGGCCCCTCGACGTGCTCGTAGCCGGACTCGCGTTCCGCCCGCGCCTCCTCCTGGTGGCTGTGGGTGGTGGAACCGAAGTTCCCGTAGCCCTGCATGTCGTGCGGTCTCAGGCCGGCCTGGGGGAACTCCACGTACTCCCGCTCCTCGCGGACCTCGTAGACGGCTCCGCCCTCCGGGAGGTGCGGCTGGCTCTCTGCGGTGGGCGGAGCGGGCTCCTTGTCCCGGACCCGCCGGCCCAGGATGAAGCCGCCGAGGAGGAAGCCCACCACGACGATCCCGACGACGAAGAACCAGGCGATGTTGGTCAGGGTCCTGTCCACGCTCAAGGTCGCGTACATAAGGTCATTTTCGCGCACTTTGCCCGGAATGCTCTGTTCTGCGGGGGTGGTGTGCGGCATCCGGGGTACACGCCCGGGACGGAGGCCGGCAGAGCGCCGGAGCGGAGCCCGGGACGGAGCGAGGAGACCGGTCATGCCCCGAGGATCATCACCCAAGCGCGAGCGCCAGTACGAGCACGTCAAGGAGAGCGTCGAGCGGCGCGGCGAGCCCGAGGAGAAGGCGAAGGAGATCGCCGCCCGGACGGTCAACAAGGAGCGGGCGCGGGCGGGCGAGTCCAAGACCGCGAGCAAGGAGTCCCTGGAGGACATGTCGTCCTCCCGGCGCGGTGGCCTGCACTCCCACTCCGGCGCCCAGGGCCCCACGTACGACCAGCTCTACGCGGAGGCCCGGCGCCGCAACGTCCACGGCCGCTCGGACATGAACAAGGCCCAGCTCAAGCGGGCCCTCGGCGAGTCCTGACCGCCTGCCGTGCGCAGCTCCACCCGGCCCCGCCGGCCGCGGCTCAGCCCCGCAGCGGGCCGTCCGAGTCGCGCAGGGCCCGGGCCTCGCGCCCGCCCAGCACGCCCAGGATCTCGGCGCAGATGGCGAGCGCCGTCTCCGCCGGGGTCCGGGCACCCAGGTCGAGCCCGATCGGGCCGTGCACCAGGGCCAGCCGCGCCTCGCCCACCCCGGCCGCGGCCAGCCCCTCGCGGCGCCGGGCGGTGGTCCGGCGGGAGCCCAGCGCGCCCACGTACGGGATGCCCAGTGCCAGCGCCTCCCGCAGCGTCGGCACGTCGACCGCCGGGTCGTGGCTGAGCATGACCAGACAGGCGGCGTCCCGGTGGTCCGCGAGCAGCTTCCCGGCCGCGGCGGCGCTGTCGACGGACGCCGCTCCCCAGCCGAGCAGGGACGCCTGCGCGGTGATGACGTCGGCCAGCTCCCCGTTCCCGCCGATCACCAGGAACGGGGCGGAGGGGTAGGCCTCCACCAGCACCAGGCCGGACTCCGAGTACAGGGCGTCCCGCCCGGGCCGGCGGGCCGCCAGCAGTTCGCCGGCCCGCCGGGCCGCGTCGTGCCCCGGCGGGTCGACGGCCCGGACGACCTCGCTGACCGCCCGGTCGGCGGCCTCGTTCAACCGGGTCACCAGGGCCACCCCGGCACCCTGCCCGAGCAGCTCCCACCACTCGGCGGGGACCGACGACAGCGGCTGGAGCAGGATCTCCGCCGATCCGCCGCAGGTCAGCCGGGCCTGGACGGCCTCGGCGCCGGCCACCGACACCTCGCACACCCGGGCGGTCCGCCCGGCGGGCAGGGCGGCCGCGTCGGCGGCCAGTTCGGCGTCGAACACCCCGTTGTACAGCGCTCCGACGCACTGGCCGTGCGCGTCGATCAGGACGGCTCCGGCCGGGTCCCGCGGGCCGAAGCCCTGTTCGGTGACCGGCCGGGCCAGGAATCCGGTCCGGCCCTCGGCCGTCCACCGCAGCGCCGTCTCCACCAGCTCACGCATCCGCGCCGCCCCTTCCCCTACGAGCTCACTCCCCGCGAAGCGCCAGGTCAACGGCGTGATGCGGCCTCGGAATCCAGCCTACGCACGGCCGCCCCCGCGGTCCCCACCCCGAAACCCACAGACCCCGGCCCACCGCACTCGTACGGACCACCGGAATCCGGCCGCGGTCAGCCCTCGCCCGAGGGGTTCAGGGCGGTCTTCGCGGGGCGCTCGCGCCAGAACTCCAGGACCGCGGCGCGCAGCGTGCGCCCGGTGGTGACCGTGGAGGTCGCGTGCCAGACGGAGGAGTCGAAGGCGATCATGGTGCCGGCGTCCGGGGGCAGCGACTGCACCGGGGCCGTGGAGGGGTTGTGCGAGACGCGGACCTCGAAGTGGCCGCCGCCGTCCGCCGGCCAGTCCTGGTTGAAGTACAGGACGACCGTCAGGGCCTTCTCCGGCTCGTCGTGGTGCATGGAGATGTACTCGCCCTTGGCGTGGGTGAACAGCCCGATGTCGCGCGGCAGGGTGGAGAGGTCGCGGTCCACCACGGCGCCGAGCCGCGCGATGAACCGCTCGCTGTCCAGCTCGTCCAGGAGCCGGGCCCAGACCGCGGAGAGCCGCCCCGCCGCATCCAGCGGCTTCCCGTCGCGGGAGAGCCACTGGATGCTCAGCTGGAACCGCTTCACGCGGTTGGAGACCACCACCTTCTCGAAGGAGTCGAGAGCCGGATAGGTCGCGTCGAGTTCGCGCACGTCGGAATCGCGCAGGATTCCCTCGGCGATGTGCGCGGCTATCAGGTCGTCGGTCTGGACGAAGTGGGCGTCGTGACGCAGCATCGGATGCAACTCCCTCTGGAACGGCCCGGATCGGCCGTATGACGACCGTCAGGCTAGGGGTGCGGTCCTGGGTGCTTCTGTACGGAAATCCGAAGGGTTCCCGAGGGTGCCGGTGCTCCGCGCCGAGGCGTCGGGACGGTGGGCGTCAGCGGTCCGCGGCGTGCCCGGCCGGGACCGCGGCCCAGGACCGTCCGGTGATCCCGTTCAGCACGATGTCGCACGCCGCGTGCAGCTCCGCGCGGAGCTCGAAGGCGTCCGCCGGTTCCTGGCACCAGCGGTAGAGGGTGCCGAAGTAGACGTCGCGCAGGACGTGGCCCGCGCGCCGCGCGCTGACGCTCGCCGGGATCTCGCCGTGGCTGCGGGCGTCCTCGATGACACAGGCGAATATGTCGGTGAGGTAGGGCTCCTCCTGGAGCGGCCGGCCGGCCTTCACCCAGGCGCTGAGCATGGACTGGGTGGTCTTCCGCTCGCCCTCGTTGATCTCGGCGAGGATGCGCATACAGCGGTCCAGCGCCAGCGGCAGACACTCGTGCTTGTCCGTGGGGGAGGCGTTGAGCTCGGCCCGCAGCCGCTCGCGCCGTTCCTCGCCCCACGCGCTGATGAGGTCCTCCTTGCGCTGGAAGTGGTTGAAGAAGGTGCCGCGCGCCACGTCGGCCGCCTCGGCGATCTCGTCGACCGAGGTGTGCTCGTAGCCCTTTTCGCTGAACAGTTCCAGGGCGGCCGTGTACAAACGACCGCGCACCTTCTGTTTGTTGCGCTCGCGGCGTCCCACCACGGGTTCGTGCGGGGGGTGAAGTCGTTCGTCCATTGCCGCTCCTGCCACCGTCGGATGGCCTACGTTGTACCACGATCCATGATTGGTTGAAAGTACAACGCAGAAGGAGGGGCGGCGCCGGTGCGCCGCCCCTCACGGGCCGTTCGAAATCCTCTCCGGGTGTTCGAAATCAGTGGCCCGAAACGGCGATCAGACGTTCGACGCTGAGCGTTCCCAGCAACTGGCCGACCGAGTACGCGATGCCGTGGTCCGCGGCCAGCCTCCCCCGCAGTTGAGCGGCCATCAGGGAATCCAGCCCGTAGTCCCGCAGCGGCCGCCGCACGTCGATCCGCGCCGGCTCCATGACCAGCACCCTTGCCGCCTCGGCGACGAGCGGATGCGGCCCGGCCGCGGCCGGCCCCGCCCCGTCCGCGGCCTCCGGCACGGGGCGCGCGAGGTGCGGCCCGGGCCGGGCCACGGCCCCCGCGGGCACCGGTGGCGCGGCGGCGAACGAGGGGCGCAGCACGGCCAGCGCCGAGGTGAACACCCGCCTCGGCGTCTGCGTCAGGTCCGCCACGGTGCCCACGGCAAGGTCGGAAAACCGCAGTGCGGTGTCGGACAGCCACCGGGTCACGTCCCCGACACCGGCCGTTTCCAGCCGGTGCAGCCGGATCCCCCCGAACTCCGCGACCGGCCGCCCGTCCGGCCCGGCGACCACCACGTCCGCCCGCGCCTCCCGGCCCGGCAGCCCCGGAGCCACGGAGCAGTGGACCCAGAAGTCCTCCGGGAGCGGCCCGTGGAACCGGACCGTGTCGAAGGCCACCGGCCGGTAGCGGTCCTCCGGCCCGACCGCCGCCAGCAGCGGCAGCAGGCACGCCTCCCAGGCGGCCTCGGGCGGCGCGTCCGGCCGGTCCACGTGGGCCACGGCCTCGCCCGGCCCGGTCCACAGCCGCCGCACGGTCCGGAACGCCGGCGCGATCTCGAACTCCCGCCGGGCCGCCGAGGCGAAGAACTCCGGAGCGGGCCGGTAGTCCCGGCAGCGGCCCAGGGCCTCGTCGACCCGCGCGTACCAGGCCGCCCCGGAGGCCGACGGCCCCGCGCCCTCCACCCACGCGGACAGGCAGACGGCCGGCGCCCCCGCGGCGCCGCCCGCCGGGCCCGCGGCGCGGACGGCCGCCGGGCGCGGCCGGCCCTCGGGCGCGTCGTCCAGGCGCACCCCGAGGGTGACCCCGCCCGCGCCGGCCGGCACCGGGTCGGCGCCCACCCGTACGTCCCGGATCAGCGCCCCGCCGGGGAACCGCGCGGCGGCCGCCGCGTGCAGGACCGCCAGCGACACCACCGGCGCGACCAGGTCCAGCCCGCGCACCCGGACCCCCACCAGGTCCTCGCCCGGGCCGAAGTGCCGTACGTACGAGCCCAGCCCGGCCGGCTGCGCGGGCTCCGCAGGCTCCGGCCCGCCGAAGGCCCCGCCGGCCGCCCCGGGGCGGCGCAGGTGCTCCTCGTCCCACGGGTATCCGGGCAGCGGCACGTGCGGGGAGCCGTCGCGGAACCACCGCTCCCAGCGCACCCGCCCGCCCGCCGCGAAGACCCGGCCCAGGGAGCGGGCCAGCTCGGCCCGCTCCGGACGGCCGCGCCGGGTCGAACCCGTGACGGCCGATGCGGATCCGGCCGCCGCGAGGGTGTCCTCCAGCGCGGCCTGGAGTACCGGATGGGGGCTGATCTCGACGAAGACGGCGTCCGCGTCCTTCGCCAGCGCCGACACCGCGCCGTGGAACAGCACCGGCTCCCGCAGGTTGTCCACCCAGTAGCGGGCGTCCAGTTCGGGACCGTCCAGCTCCGTGCCGCGCAGCGTGGAGTAGAGCGCGGTGTGCGCGGGCACCGGGGCCACGTCGGCCAGGGCCTCCAGCAGCTCTCCGGTGATCCCGTCCATGAGCGGGGAGTGGGAGGCCACGTTCACCCGCACCGGCCGGTGGAAGACGCCCCGTTCGTCCAGCCGCCGCGCCAGCCGCTCCAGCCCGGCCCGCTCGCCCGACAGCACGGTCGACTCCGGCGCGTTCTCGGCGGCGACGCACACCGTCCCGCCCGCCTCGGACCGGGCCAGCTCGCGGGCCCGGTCGGCGGAGAGCTCGGTGGCGAGCATGGCCCCGCGACCGGCCAGCGAGCGCATCAGGGCGCTGCGCCGGCAGATGACCGCCGCGCCGTCGCGCAGGCCCAGCCCGCCCGCGACGACCGCCGCCGCCACCTCGCCCATGCTGTGGCCCACGCACACGTCCGGGGTCACCCCGGCCTCCCGCCAGTACGCGGCGAGTGCCACCTCCATCGCCCACAGGACGGGCTGGACGGTGCCGACGTCGTCGGGGAAGTCCTCGCCCGGCGCGCGCAGCACCTCCAGCACCGACCAGCCGGCCTCCTCGCGCACCGCCGCGTCGCACGCCTCCAGCGCCTCGCGGAATGCGGCGGAGGACTCCAGCAGCGCGCGGCCCATGCCCGTCCACTGGGAGCCCTGCCCGGGGAAGACGAAGACCGTGCGCAGGCCCGGCCCGAACACCCCGGGTCCGGCGCCGCCGTTGTCCGGGCGGCCGCCGCGGGCCAGCTCCCGCAGCCCGGCGGCGAGTTCGTCGTGCGCGCTGCCGGTGACCCACAGGCGGTACGGGTGCGCGTCGCGGCGCAGGGCGGCCGCCGCGCAGACCTCCGCCAGGTCCAGGTCCCGGCCGGCGCCGTCCGGGCCGAGGAAGTCGGCGTACCGCGCGGCCAGCCGTTCCAGGGCGGCGGGGGAGCGGGCGCTGAGCACCAGGAGGGCGGCCTCCGCGGCGGGCGGCGCCGGGCGCGGCGGCGCGCCGCGGCCGGCACCGACGGCGGCCCGCGCGGGCGGGCCGGGGCGCCGGGCGCCGGAGGAGCCGGACGCGGCCGGCTCCGGCAGGTGCTCGGCCACCACCACGTGCGCGTTCGTTCCGGACAGGCCGAAGGAGCTCACCCCGAGCAGGGCCCGGCCGCTGCCCCGCCCGAGCGGCTCGTTGCGGGTGACCACCGAGACCGGGAGGTCCGCGAGGACCGGGTTCGGGGTGTGGTGGTGCAGCGAGGCGGGGACCGTGCCGTGGTGCGCCGCCAGGACGGCCTTGATCAGGCCGGCGATGCCCGCGGCGGCCTCGGTGTGCCCGATGTTGCTCTTGACCGAGCCGGTCCGCAGCGGGCGCCGCGCGGTACGGGAACCGGCCACGGCCGCGGCCAGGGCCCGCAGCTCCACCGCGTCGCCCACCGGGGTCCCGGTGCCGTGCGCCTCCACGTAGTCCAGGTCGCCCGGGCGCACCCCGGCGTCGCGGCAGGCCGCCTCGAACATGGCGGTCTGGCCCGAGACGGCGGGCTTGAGCAGCAGCCCGCTGCCCCGGCCGTCGTTGGTCACCGCGCTCCCGGGCAGCAGGGCCAGGACGCGGTCACCGTCGCGCAGGGCGGCCGGCAGCGGCTTGAGCACCACCACCCCGATGCCCTCGCTGCGGACGAAGCCGTCGGCGCCGGCGTCGCCGAACTTGCAGCGGCCGTCCGGGGAGAGCATCTCGGCCTGCGAGTAGGCGATGGAGTCGCGGGGGGAGAGGATCACGTTGACCCCGCCCGCGACGGCCACCTCGGCCTCGCCGCTCAGCAGGCTCTGCCGGGCCGTGTGCACGGCGACCAGCGAGGAGGAGCAGGCGGTGTCGATGGTCATGCTGGGCCCGCGCAGGTCGAGGGCGTACGAGATGCGCCCGGCGGCCATGGACCGCAGCCGGCTGCCGGTGGCCTCGCCGAGGGTCGGGTCCACGTGCAGCCCGGTGTCGGCGTAGTCGCCGGTGGCCTGGCCGATGTAGACGCCCGTGCTGCTGCCGGCCAGGGCCGAGGGTGCGATGCCGGCGTCTTCCAGCGCTTCCCACACCACCGGCAGCAGCAGCCGGTGCTGCGGGTCGAGTAAAGCGGCCTCGGCCGGAGAAATTCCGAAGAAAGGGGCGTCGAAAGAGAACGGATCGTCGAGGAAACCGCCGTGGCGGGAAACCGTCCGGCCGGGCGTTCCGGGAGTCGTGGAGTGATACCGCGCCGCATCGAATCGCTCCGAAGGAATCGGAGTAATGGAATCCGTATTGGCCGTGAGGTTCTTCCAGAAAGCGTCGGTCCCCGAGGCCCCGGGGAAGCGGCAGCCCATGCCGACAACGGCGACGGTTCTGACCGGATCGATGCTGCTCATGTGAATCCCATCTGGTCAAGAAGACGACGGACGTCGTGATGTGAGGGGGGATCACCACTGGATCGATAGTGGTTCAACGATGCACTCCAGGGCAATCTTTGTTCACACGGCGGTGATATTTCATGGGGGTACTGCCATCTTGTGCCCGGTTTGGGCAACTCCGGCGCGGGAGGAATCGTGCCAACTCGACAAGTGCCCTGTTTACATTGCATGGCCGAATGAGATTGCCCCCCAGTGCAACTTTGACTTGGCGTGTATCGTTCTCCGCTGTTCGCTAAGGATGGGTTGGGGGCCCGCCGGCCTCCTATGGCTGGAATTGGCGGTTTCAGTGGTGAAGTTCCTGATCGACAGAGAGTTCCGCAACGACGACCGGCTGATCCGAGCGCGATCCGCGCACCGGGCCTACTGGCGAAGAATGTCCCGCCTCGGTGTGCTCGTCGACGGGGGTGAATGGGACGGGGGGCGCGGTGAGATGCTCGTCGTGAAGGTCGAGGACCGCGCCGCCCTGCAACGCGTGCTGGGGCGGGATCCGTACGTTCAGGAGCGGCTGGTGGTCGAGGTCCGCATCCGGGCGCTGGGGGACCTGGTGGGGGCCGAGGAGGGGGCGCTCGCGCCGGGCCGGGAGGCCGCCGCGAGCACCGACGGGCTGAGCGCGCACGAATGGCGCGTGGCGCGGCTGATGCTGGCCGGGCTGACCAACCGGCAGATAGCCGACCGGTTCACGGTGTCGCCGCGGGCCGTGGAGCAGCACATCACGCGCATCTACCAGAAGCTTTCGATCAGCCGCAGGGCGCAGCTGGCCATGGCGCTGAACGCGCTCCAGCCGCAAGCCGGCAGCCTGGCGGCGGTCGGCTGAGCCGCCCCCGGCCCGGGCCCCGCGGCCCGGGCCGCGACCCGCGTCCGCAGACGTGCCGGTGGGCCGGACCCCCGCAAGGGGTCCGGCCCACCGGCGCGTCCGGCCCACCGGCGCGTCCGGCCCACCGGCGCGTCCGGCCCACCGGCGCGTCCGGGTCGCCGGCGCGTCCGGGTCGCCGGCGCGTCCGGGTCGCCGGCGCGTCCGGCCCACCGGCGCGTCCGGGTCGCCGGCCCGCGCCCGGTGCGCCCGGGCCCGTGGCGGCGTCGGCCGGGGGTCAGCCGCAGAGGGCCGGTTCGGCCGGTGGGGCCAGGGCCGCCAGGGGGGCGAGGCGCCGGAGCACCTCCGCCTCGCCGAGGGCGCCGGTCACCTGGAACAGGTCGGGGCTGCGGGTCCGGCCGGTCACGCAGACCCGCAGCACGTTCGCCACGTCCCGTACCGAACCGCGGTAGCGCTCCGGCTCCGCGCGGTACGTCCGCACGTCCGGCGCGTAGCCCAGCCGCCCGGCCAGCTCGCGCAGCCGGTCCAGCCACGGCACCTCCCCGGCCTCCCCGGCCGCGCCGCCCGGCAGACCCGCCCCCGCCGCCAGCTCCGCCGCGACCCGGGCCACCGCGCCCGCCGGCAGACCGCCGAACCGGGGGTCCTCGGGGGAGCGCACGGGGGTGTGCAGCTCGGGGAAGAAGAAGCCGTACGCCTCCCGGAACTCCGACCAGCAGGCCAGGTCCTTGCGCGGCGTGCCGGTGCCCCGCCGGGCGATCTCGAAGACCCGCACCGCGAGCTCCCCGTGCCGCGCCAGGACCTCCGCCAGCTCGGGATCGTGGCCGCCGGCCCAGGTGCGCAGGGCGTCGAGCGCCTCCCGCGGCGGCAGCGACGCGATGTGGTCGCGGCTGAGCGAGCGCAGCCGGGCCAGGTCCACCAGCGGCCCCGACAGGCCGGATTCGGCCAGCCGCACCGGGGTGGCCAGCGCCTCGTCCGCGGGCAGCTCCGCGAGCCGGCTGTTGGCCAGCCCCCGCAGGTAGTGCAGGACGGCGCGGGCCGGATAGCCCGCCGCCACGTAGAACGAGGCCGCCGACTCCGGGTCCTTGCGCTTGCTCAGCTTGCGCCGGCTGCCGCCGTCCACCTTCATCAGGGCCGCGATGTGCGCGTACTGCGGCGCCCGGAAGCCCAGCGCCTCGTGCAGCTGCCGGTGCAGCGGCAGCGAGGAGATCCACTCCTCGCCGCGGATCACCAGCGTGACCCCCATCAGGTGGTCGTCCACCACGTGCGCGAAGTGGTAGGTCGGAAGCCGCACCCCGGCCTCGGCCGACTTGAGGAGCACCACGTCGTTGCCGTTGTCCAGCATGGTCAGGGAGCCCCGGATCCGGTCGCGGAACCGCACCCGCCCCGGCATCCCCGCCGGGCGGCGCAGCCGGACCGTGTACGGCTCGCCCGCGGCGATCCGCGCGTCGGCCCGCGCCACCGACAGCCCCCGGCAGGGCGCCCACTTGCCGTAGTACCCGATCGGCGAGCGCGAGGCCTGCTGCTCCCGCGCGCCCCGGGCCAGGTCCTCCGCGGAGCAGAAGCACGGGTAGGCCAGCTCCCGGCGCACCAGGTCGCGGGCGTGGCTGAGGTAGATCTCCGCGCGCTCCGACTGCCGGTACGGCCCGTGGGCGCCCGTCGTCCCGCCCTCGTCCGGGGCGAGCCCGAAGTAGTCGAAGACCCGGCCGAACTCCGCCTCGGCCCCTGCGACCTCGCGCCGCTTGTCGGTGTCCTCGATCCGCAGCAGGTACACCCCGCCGGTCACCGCCGCGCTCTCCCGGGCGAGCGCGGCCACGTACAGGCCGCCCAGGTGCAGGGAGCCGGTCGGGCTCGGCGCGAACCGGGTCACCTCGGCTCCGGGCGGCAGCGTGCGGGGTGCGAAGAGGGTCTCCCAGTGCCGGAGTTCGGGGAGCCGGGCGGGGAACCACGAGTCGATGGTGTCGAGGAGTCCGCGGTCGTGCATGGCGCATCCTTCCGTCGTCGTCCGACGATGAGACGCGGTGTGTCACCGCCCTCCGGACCCTAGGACCGCACCGCCGCACCACCCGCCTCCCCGGACACGCGGGTGTGGTTTTCCGTACCTTCCGGAGCCCGGAACGCCCCACGGACGGCATTTCCGGGGGAGGCTGCTGTCCGGGCGGACCGGGCCCCGGGATCGGAGGAGGAAAGGGTGCGACGCGTACTGCTGCTCGGGGCGGGTGCCTTCGCCGTGGGCACGGACACCTACGTGATGGCCGGACTGCTCCCGGAGATCTCCGCCGACCTGCACGGCTCGACCGCGCTGACCGGCCAGCTGGTCACCGTCTTCACCCTCGCCTACGCCCTCGTGGCGCCGCCGGCCGGAGCGGCCCTGTCGCGCCGCGGGGTGCGCGCCGTCCTGCTCGGCGCCCTCGCGCTGTTCACCGCCGCCAACGCGGTGAGCGCCCTCGCCCCCGGCACCGCCGTCCTGATGGCGGCCCGGGGCGCGGCGGGCGTGGCCGCCGGCGTCTTCATGCCCATGGCCGCCACCGCCGCCTCGGCCCTCGCGGGCCCCGAACGGCGCGGCCGCGCCCTCGCGGTGGTCCTGGGCGGCCTCAGCTCCGGAACCGTCCTCGGCGTACCGGTCGGCGTCCTGCTCGCCGACCGGGCCGGCTGGCGCGCCGCCCTGTGGCTGGTCACCGGGCTCGGCGCGGCGGCCCTCGCGGGCCTCGCGCTGTTCCTGCCCGCCGTCGAGGGCTCCCCGATGCAGAGCCTGCGCAGCCGCTTCGCCCAGGCACTGAGCCGCTCCGTCGGCTCCGTCGTCCTCACCACGTTCCTCCAGGCCACCGCCAGCCTGGGCCTCTACACCTACCTCGTCGCCGTGCTGGCCGACACCGGAGCCGCCGGCGCCGGACCCGGACTGTGGCTGTGGGGGCTCGGCGGGGTGCTGGGCAGCTTCGGCATCGGCCAGGTCCTGGACCGGCTCGGCCGCCCCGGCGCCCTGGTCGGCGTCCTCCTGGCCCTGCTCGCCCTCGCGCTGGCCGCGCTGCCCGCCGCGGCCGGTCCGGCCGGACCGGTGCTGCTCGTGCTGTGGGGCGCCGCGGGCTGGGCGTTCGTCGTACCCCAGCAGCACCGGCTGCTCGGGATCTCCACCGCCGCGGGACCGGCCGCCCTCGCCCTCAACAGCTCCGCCACCTACCTCGGCGGCGCGGCCGGAGCGGGGCTCGGCGGGGCCGCCCTCGCCGCGGGCGCCGCCCCGCACACCCTGCCGCTGGGCGCCGCCGCCTGCGCCGGGCTCGCCCTCGCTGTCCACCTGACCACCGGCCGCACGGCGCGGCGCACGGCCGACGGCTCCGGGGCCGCCGGCGCGACGAAGGGAACCCCCTGTGAAGATCGGCGTGAACGTACCCAACTACGGTGAGGACGCCTCGCCCGGCTCCCTCCAGGACTGGGCCCGGCGCCTGGAGGAGCTCGGCTACCACCACCTGCTGCTCTCCGACCACGTGGCGGTCACCCCGGAGGTGCACCGGCTGTTCGCCACCCCCTTCTACGACCCCTTCACCGTCCTGGCCTGGCTGGCCGGGACGACCCGCCGCATCGGCCTCGGCACGACCGTCACGATCCTCCCGTACCGGCACCCCGTGCAGGTGGCCCGGCTGGTGGCCAACATCGACCAGCTCAGCGGAGGCCGGTTCGTCTTCGGCGCCGCGGCCGGCTGGGCCGCCGGGGAGTTCGCCGCGCTGGGCGTCCCCTTCGAGCGGCGCGGGGCCCGCAGCGACGAGTACCTGCGGCTCATCAAGGCCTGCTGGGCCGAGGAAGAGGTCACCTTCCGGGGCGAGTTCGTGTCCGTCGAGGGGCTGCGCACCGGGCCGCTGCCCGTGCAGCGGCCCGGCCCGCCCGTCTGGGTCGGCGGCCACAGCGCCGGCGCCATGCGCCGCGCGGTCCGCCACGGGGACGCCTGGCACCCCACCTCGGTGACCGCCGACTGGCTCGTCGGGTACGGCCTGCCCTCCCTGCGGGACGCCGCCGACCGGCTCGGGCTGCCCGTGCCCGCGCTGGTCCCGCGGATCAAGCTGCGGATCACCGGGCGCCCGCTCGGCGCGGACCGGGTGCTGGGCGAGGGCAGCCTCGGCCAGATCCGGGAGGACCTGGACCTGCTCGACTCGCTCGGCGCCGCGACCGTGGTCCTCGACCCCACCTTCCTCGGCGAGCCGCGCACCGCGGACCTGGCCAAGCGGGACCTGGAGACCCTGGAGACCGTCGCGGCCGAGCTGGTGGACCTGGAACACCAGCGGTTGCGCCGGGGTTGACCCCGGCATGGACACCGGCACGGGACGCGGGGCCGCACGGCCCCGCCACGGCGACCTGGACCTGCGCAGGCTGCGGGTCCTCGTCGAGCTCGAACAGCGCGGCACCGTCAGCGCGGTGGCCGCGGCCCTGCACCTGACGCCCTCCGCGGTCTCCCAGCAACTGGCCGCGCTCGCCCGCGAGCTGGGCGTACCGCTCACCGAACCGGTCGGGCGGCGGCTGCGGCTGACCGGCGCCGCACGGGTGGTGGTGCGCCACGCGCACGAACTGTTCGAGCAGGCGGAGCGGCTGCGCGAGGCCGTCTCCGCCTACCGGCAGGGCGAGTCCGGCGACGTGGGCGTGGCCGGCTTCGCCACCACCCTGGCCCCGCTGATCCTCCCCGCCGCCGGCATCCTGCGGCGGACCCGGCCGGGGCTGCGCACACAGCTCGCCGAGGTCGACCCGCCCGTCAGCTTCGACATGCTGGCCGACGGGCGGACCGACGTGGTCATCGCCGTGGAGGGCCCGGCCGCCCCCGTCCGGGACGCCCGCTTCGACAAGGTGCCGCTGATGGAGGAGGTGTTCGACGTGGCGCTGCCGCCCGGGCATCCGCTCGCCGACGCCCCCTCGCTGACCCTGACGGACCTGGCCGACGAGGCGTGGATCTTCGCCACCGCGGGGATGTGCCAGGAGATCCCGCTGGCCGCCTGCGCCGCCGCCGGGTTCACCCCGCGGGCCACGCACGCCATCGGCGACTGGCAGGCCACCTTCGCGGCCGTCCGCGAGGGCCTGGGCATCAGCCTGGTCCCCCGGCTGGCCGCCGGGGCCTCCGGCGCCGGGCTGACGCTGCGGCTCTTCGACGACGCGCCCAGCCGACAGGTCTTCGCCGCGGTACGGGCCGGAGAGGCGGCGGTGCCGCAGATCGCGGCCGTACTGGAGGCGCTGCGCGAGGCCGCGGACGCCCGCCCGCACCCGTGACGCCCGGCCCGCGGGCATCCGTAAGGGCCACTTAAAGATCATCGGTAATAACTCTCGATGGACGCGCCGCGCACGGGCTGTGAGGCTCGTGGAGCCCCCGGGGCCGGGTCCTCAGCAGGGCCCGGCCGACCCGGGTTCGGCCCTGTGAGCACCTGTGCCCGAGTCCGCCGGGTGCTCCCTATCGAGGGAGAGTCATGTCGAAAGCCGCCATCGGTCGGCTCGCCGTACTGAGCCTGCTCTGGGGCTCGGTCTTCCTGTGGATCAAGATCTCCGGCTACGGCTTCTCGCCGGTCGAGATGGTCTTCGTACGCCTGGTCCTCGGCGCCGCGGTCATCCTCAGCATCGGCTACGCCAAGGGCCAGAAACTGCCGCGCGACCGCACCGTGCTGGGCCACATGGCCGTCGCGGCCCTGCTCGGCAACGCCGTGCCGTGGCTGCTCTTCGCCGAGGGCGAGCGCACCGGCTCCAGCAACATCGCGGGCATCGTCAGCGGCACCGGCCCGGTGTGGACGCTGGGCGCGGCGGTGCTGCTGGGCACGGAGAAGAGGCTGGGCGCGGCCCGGATCTGGGGCATGGTGGTCGGCCTGCTCGGCGTGGTGCTGGTGGCCGCGCCGTGGAGCGACGGCACCCACGTCTCCACCACCAGCGTGATCTACTTCGCGCTCGGCGCCGTCAGCTTCGGCAGCAGCTTCGCCTACGTCGGGCGCTTCCTGACCGGGCGCGGCATCCCCGTCTTCATGCTGGTGGGCGGTCAGCTGGCGATGGCGGCCGTGATGACCCTGGTCGCGGTGCCGTTCATCGGCCTGGAGCCCGTCGAATGGCGCACCGACTCGGTGATCGCCCTCGTCATCCTCGGCGTCATGTGCACCGGCTTCGCCGTCCTGCTCAACACCATCATCATCGGCAAGGACGGCCCGGCCGCCGCGGCCACGGTCATCTACCTGATGACCGTCGTCTCCGTCGTCCTCGGCGCGGTGTTCCTGGACGAGCCCCTCGGCTGGACCGTGCTGCTGGGCACCGTCGCCGTCCTGGTCGCCACCGGGCTGCTGCGCCGCAAGCCTGCCGAGCCCGCAGCTCCCGCGACGTCCGCCGAGCCCGCGAAGGAGCCGGCGGCGGACGGGACCGTGGAGGCCGGCGCGCCCGCGGAGGCCGCCGGGGCCGCGCCGGAACGGGACGCGCCCGACGCGGGAGCCCCGGCCGCCGCGCCGGCCAGGACCTCCGCCGCCGGAAGCTGACGTGGAGGTCAAGGCCGTGTACGTGGTGGAGCGGTCCTTCCCCGCGGGTGGCGGGCGCCTCCGGTCGGCCTGGCCGCAGCACGAGGAGTACCTGCGCAACCTCGCGGCCCGCGGCATCCTCGTCGGCGGCGGCCCCTGGGCCGACGGCGGCGGGGAGGTGCTCGTCCTCGACGTGCCGGACGAGGTGTCCCTGCACCGCGTGGTGCGCGGCGACCCGCTCTCGGCCGCCGCCCTGGTCACGGGCGCGCGGGTGCGGCGGTGGAACGTCGAGTACGGGCAGCTGACCGCCGCCGTGGGGGCCCCCGCCGCCCCCGGCGCGGGGACGCTCTCGCCGCACGAGCGCAGGATCGCCCTGCTGGTGCTCGGCGGCATGACCAACCAGGAGATCGCGGACCGGCTGAACGTCTCGGTCCGCGCCGTCGAGCAGCACCTCACGCGGATGTACCGGAAGCTGTCCATCCGCCGGCGGGCCCAACTGGCCTCCGCCCTGGGCATCTACGCGCCCTCCCCGTGCCCGGAGGCGGAGGCGGGACCGGCGGGGCGGCCGGGGACGGAGACGGACTCCGGCGCCGTCCCGCACCCCGGCCCGCTCCCGGCTCCCGTCCCGGTCCCGGTCCCGGTCCCGGGGAATATGCCGGAGCCGTCACCTGGTCGGCACATTCCACTGACTGCGTGATTCCGTAGTGCCGCCGAAAGAGCCCCCGCATACGGTTTCGAATGTCACCCGGGAGAGCGTCCACCGCCCCGGGAACATGAGACTCCTTGCCATTGAATGGGGCCCCACATGTCTTTGCATGCAGCGGCGCGGGTCGGCGTGGTCGTACCGTCCGGAAATGCCGCGGCGGAACCGGAAATCGGCACTCTCGTACGGCCCGCCTTGAATGTGCACACCTCGCGGTTCCCGGTCCTGCCGGGCCGGGACCTGCGCGAGCGACTCGACGTCTACAACGAGCAACTGCCCGCCGTCGTCGCCGGATTCGGCGGCCTGGCCCTCGACGCCGTCGTGGTGGCCTGCAGCGGGTCCCACTACCTCCTGGACCCGGACGGCGACCGGGCGCTGTGCGAGAAGATCGGCGCCGACGCCGGCGCCCCCGTCGCCTCCTCCACCCTCGCCACCCTGGACACCACCGGCGACCTCGGCATCACCGACATCGTCCTGGTCTCCCCCTACCAGCCCTGGCTCACGGACCTGTCGGCCGGCTACTGGGAGCGCGCCGGGCTGCGCGTCACGCAGACCGTCAAGGTCCGGGCCGGCGACCGCTACTCCCCGTACGACGTGACCACCCGCGACCTGGTGGACCAGGTGAACGAGGCCGCGCCCGCGGACGACGCGGTGCTGCTCCTCACCGGCACCGGGATGTTCACCTTCGAGGCCCTGCGGCAGCTCGGCGCCGACAACCGCCGCACCCTGCTGACCTCCAACATCTGCTCGGCCCGCTGGGCCCTCAAGCAGGCGGGCCGCGACGTCCCGCAGGGCGAGGCGCTCTGGCCGCTGCACCGGCTCGCGGGCAGCGCGGCGTGAGCGCCGGCCCGGTCCGTACGGTGGTCGTCGGCGCGGGACCGGTCGGCCTCACCGCCGCCCTGGTGCTCGCCCGCGCGGGGGTGCCCGTCACGGTGCTGGAGGCGGCCGACGGCCTGTCCACCGCCTCCCGGGCCTCCACCTTCCACCCCTCCACCCTCGACCTGCTGGCCGAACTCGGGGTCGCCGACGCCCTGTGCGCGGCCGGCCGCACGGTCCGCGAGATCCAGTGGCGCGACCTCGCCCAGCGCGTCGTCCACCGGATCGGCTACGAGGCCCTGGACGGCCGCACCGACCACCCGTACCGGGTCCACGTCGAACAGGCCCGGCTCACCCCGCTGCTGCTCGACGCCCTCGCCGCCCACCCGCACGCCGAAGTCCGCTTCTCCAGCGAGGTCTTCGACCTCCGCCCGGCCGGCGACGGGGTCCGCGTCTGGTGCGGCGGCCCCGACGGCAGCCGCTTCCCGCTCGACGCCCGCCACGTCATCGCCGCCGACGGCAGCCGCAGCACGGTGCGCGACCTGCTGCGCCTGCCCTCCACGGCCCGGCCGTACGACACGTACGCCCTGCGCGTGGTCACCCCGACCCCGCTCGACGAGGTGCTGCCCGACCTGTCCGCCCTGTCCTACGTGCGCGACGCCCGCGGCTCCTTCAGCATGCTCGGCCTGCCGGACCACTGGCGGCTGATCTTCCGCATCCCCGGCGCCGTGCCGCGCGAGGAGGTGACCGCCCGCCCGGCGGTGCGCGACCTCCTGGCCCGGAGCCTGCCCGGCGCCGCCGCCGACATCCGCGTCACCGGAGCGCACACCTACCGGCTCGCGGCGTACGTCCTGCCGGACTTCCGCGTCGGGAACGTGCTGTTCGCCGGGGACGCCGCCCACCTGACCTCCACCGCCGGCGGCATGAACATGAACTGCGGGCTGCACGACGCCGTCGCGTGGGGCCGGGCCGTCGCCGCCGTCCACCACGGAGCCGACGACCGCACGCTCACCCGGGTCGCCGCCGAACGCCGCGGCGCCGTGCTCGACGCGGTGATCCCGCGCAGCGAGGCCCGTACCGCCGGCATCGGCGACCCCGGCGCGCTCGCCCGCGCCCTGGACGACATCGCCGCCGTCGCCGCCGACCCGGACCGGCGCACCGACTACCTCGTCAAGGCCTCGCTGCTGGACTGCGCCCCGCGCCCGGTGGTCCGCGCCTGACCGAACGGCGCCCGCCCGCAGGACCGCCCCGTTTCCCCTGCCCGCATTCCCCCGTGCAGAAGAAGGACGACATGCGCATCTGGTTCCACAAACACACGGTCGAAGGACGGCTCCCCCTCCTCGACGACTGGTACCGCGCCCACCTGAACGCCATCGCGGGCCCCGACACCGTCATCGACATCAAGACCCTCCCCGCCGAGACCTACCCCGACAACACCCCCTTCGGGCTCGTCGGCCACCACTCGGCGCAGGTGCTCTTCAGCGAGCACTTCGCCCACTCCGCCCTGCGCGCCGAACGCGAGGGCTACGACGCCTGGGTCATCGCCGCCGGCCAGGACCCCGGCCTGCGCGACGCCCGGCACCTCGCGGGCATCCCCACCCTCGGCTACGGCGAGGCCTCCTTCTTCCTCTCCGCGATGACCGGCCAGCGCTTCGGGCTCCTCGGCTTCATGCCGCCCCTCGAAGAGCCCATCCGCGCCAACATCACCCGCTACGGCCTCGACCGCTGGCTCGCCTCCTACGAGGTCGTCCCAGACGGCTGGGCCGGCGTCCACGCCGCCCTCGACGGCGACTACGACGGCTTCGTCGCCACCTACACCGACGCGGCCGAACGGGCCCGCCAGGCCGGAGCCGAGGTCATCATCCCCGCCGAGGGAATTCCCAACGAGATCTTCTGGCACCTCGGCATACGCGAACTCGCCGGACTCCCCGTCATCGACCCGGCCGGCCTCGCCGTCAAGTTCGCCGAATTCAGCGTCCAGCTCGGCGAACTCGGCATCTTCAGCCGCTCGAATTCCGGCTACTGGTTCCACCGGCCGCCCTCAGACATCGCGCACCACCTCGAAAAGGTATTCCTCGGCTCGACCATCCAGGGAGCGTGAACCATGTCCATCCACTCCAGCCTCGGACCCGTCGCCTTCAGCACCCCCGCCGCCGCCCCGCTGCACCGCCCCCGCCGCCTGCGCCGCACCCCGCAGCTGCGCCGGCTCACCGCGGAGACCCAGGTCAACGCCAACAACCTGATCCAGCCGCTGTTCCTGCGCGACGGCATAGACGAACCGCGCGAGATCACCTCCATGCCGGGCGTCTACCAGCACACCCGCGACAGCCTGCGCAAGGCCGCCGCGGAGGCCGTCACCGCGGGCGTCGGCGGCATCATGCTCTTCGGCATCCCCCGCGAGGCCGACAAGGACGAGCGCGGCACCGGCGCCACCGATCCCGAGGGCATCCTGCAGACGGCCCTGCGCGACGTCGTCGCCGAGGTCGGCGACGCGACCGTGGTCATCGGCGACATCAACCTCGACGAATACACCACCCACGGCCACACCGGCGTGCTCGGCGCCGACGGGGACGTCGACAACGACGAGAGCGTCAAGCTCTACGCCCGGGCCGCCGTGGTCCAGGCCGACGCCGGCGCCCACATCGTCGCCCCCAGCGGCATGATGGACGGCCAGGTCAGCCACATCCGCGCCGCCCTCGACGAGGCCGGCCACCACAACGTGGCCATCCTCGGCTACTCGGCCAAGTACGCCTCGCACTTCTACGGCCCCTTCCGCGACGCCGTCGAGTCCTCCCTCCAGGGCAACCGCCGCACCTACCAGCAGTACCCGGGCAACATCCGCGAGTCGCTGCGCGAGGTGGAGCTCGACCTCGCCGAGGGCGCCGACATGGTCATGGTCAAGCCCGCGCTCGCCTACCTCGACATCGTCCGGCTCATCGCCGACCGCGTCGACGTCCCCGTCTCCGCGTACCAGGTCTCCGGCGAGTACTCGATGATCGAGGCCGCCGCCGCCAAGGGCTGGCTCGACCGCGACGGAACCGTCCTGGAGAGCCTCACCGCCATCCACCGCGCGGGCGCCTCTCAGATCATCACGTACTGGGCGACCGAGTTCGCCCCGCGACTGGGCAAGTAGAGGGACGGACAGGACCGTGGAAACGACCACACCCGAAGACCGCAGATTCCTCACGGTGGGCATCAGCCACGCCACCGCCCCGCTCGACCTCCTGGAGCGGCTCTACGAAGCCCCCCACCCCCTCGAACAGCTCGCCGCCCGCATGGCCGAGTCCGACGCCATCGCCGCCTCCGTCGTCCTGTCCACCTGCAACCGGATGGAGGTCTACGTCGAGGCCGCCGCCGGCACCGACGCGGTGGCCGCCGTCGGCCGGCTCATCGCCGACCACACCGGGGTGCGCGCCGACGAACTCGCCCCCTACCAGTACGTCCGCGGCTCCGACGACGCCCTGCGCCACCTCTTCCAGGTCGCCGCCGGACTCGACTCCGTGGTCCTGGGCGAGGACCAGATCCTCGGCCAGGTCAAGGAGGCCCTGGAGCGCGCCCAGCGCGCCGGGACCGCCAGCAAGACCCTCAACCAGGCCGTCCAGTCCGCCCTGCGGATCGGCAAGCGCGCCCGCAACGAGACCGGGCTCAACGAGGCCGGACGCTCCCTGGCCACCGCCGGACTGGCCTTCTTCGAACGGCTCGTCGGCTCCCTCGACGGCCGGACCGCCCTGGTCATCGGCGCCGGCTCCTTCGGCGGCGTCGTCCTGGCCGCCCTGCGCCGCTCCGGCCTCAAGACCGTCCACATGGCCAACCGCACCCCCGACAAGGCCCAGCGCCTCGCCGAGACCGCGGGCGGCACCGGCTACTCCCTGGAGGCCATCCCGGCCCTCCTCGAAGAGGTGGACGTGGTGGTCAGCTGCACCGCCGCCACCGCCCCGCTCGTCACCGAGGAGCACATCGCCACCGCGATGTCCCGCCGCTCCGGCCGCCCGCTGTACCTGCTCGACCTGTCCCTGCCGCGCAACATCGAGACCGCGGCCGGGAGCGTCGACGGGGTCACCCTCGTCGACCTCCAGCGCATCGCCCGCGAGGGCGGCGACGACGAACTGTCCGTCTCCAGCGTCGAGGCCGCCCACCGGCTCATCGACACCGAGGTCGAGGCCTTCAACTCGGCCCGCCGCGCCGCCCGCGCCACCCCCATCTTCGCCGCGCTGCGCGACAGCGCGGCCGAGGCCACCGACGCCGAACTCGACCGGCTCAGCCGCCGGCTGAACGACATGGACGGCGCCGCCCGCAAGGAAGTCGCCCACAGCGTCAAGCGGATCGTCGAGAAGATGCTCCACCGCCCCACGGTCCGGGCCCGCGAACTCGCCGGCGCCCCGGACGGGGACGTGTACGTCGACGCCCTGCGCGAGCTCTTCGCGCCGGAGGCGCAGGCCACGAACACCAGCACCAGCACCAGCACTCAGGAGGTCATGGCATGAGCGCGATATCGGCGCTGTGGAACGCCGAGTCGATCGCGGTGGTCGGCGCCACGGAACGGCCCGGCGCACTGGGGCGCAAGCCCCTCGACTTCCTCCTCCGGCACGGCTACAAGGGCCGCATCCTGCCGGTCAACCCCAAGGGCGGCGAGATCCTCGGCGTCCCGGCCTACACCAGCCTGCGCGAGATCCCCGGCCCCGTCGACCTGGCCCTGATCATGGTGTCCGCCGAGCGCGTCGCCGCGGCCGTCGACGACTGCGCCGCCGCCGGCGTCCCCCTCGCCATCGTCGCCTCCTCCGGCTTCGCCGAGACCGGCGCCGAGGGAGCCGCCCTCCAGGCCGACCTCGTCGCCCGGGCCCGGGCGGGGGGAGTGCGCCTCATCGGCCCCAACTGCATCGGCGCCGTCAGCTTCAACAACCGCGTACTGGCCACCTTCAGCCCGCTCTTCGGTGCCGAGAGCGTCCCCTTCGAACCCGGCACCCTCGGCTTCGTCAGCCAGAGCGGCGCCCTCGGCTTCGGCGCCGCCAGCCTCGCCCTCCAGCGCGGACTGCGGCCCGGCTGGGTCGTCAGCACCGGCAACGACGCCGACGTCACCGCCCTCGAAGTGCTCCGCGAACTCGCCGCGGAGCCCGACGTCTCGGGCCTGCTCGGCTACCTGGAGGACGTCCCGGACATCGACACCCTGCGGGTCCTGAGCGCCTCCGGAAAGCCCGTGGCCCTGCTCAAGTCCGGCCGCACCGAGGCCGGCGGCCGCGCCGCCGCCTCCCACACCGGGGCCCTGGCCACCGACGACCGCGTCCTGGACGCCGCGCTGCGCCAGCTGGGCATCGTACGGGTCGACGACATCGACGAACTCCTCGACGTGGCGCAGGCGTTCGAGTTCCCGCTGCGCCCCGCCGGGCCCCGCGTGGCCGTCGTCACCACCTCGGGCGGCTCCGGCATCCTGGCCGCCGACGCGGTCGAGGGCGCCGGGCTCGAACTCAGCGACCTGGCCCCCGAGAGCATCGCCGCCCTGTCCGAGATCGTGCCGCCCTTCGGCTCCGTCGAGAACCCCGTCGACATCACCGCGACCGTCCTCAGCGACCCGACCCTGTTCGACAAGTCGCTCGACGTCCTCATCGCCGACGAGTCCGTCGACATCATCATCGCCTGCTTCTGCGTGATGGCCGGACCCGACGTCGAGAAGGCCGTCACCGCCCTGTCCAAGGCGGCCCGCAAGGGCGGCAAGCCGATCCTCGTCGCCCGCACCGGCGCCGACTTCCTCGCCCCCGACGCCCCGGCCATGCTCCGGGACGCCCAGCTGCCCGACTACCCGACCCCCGCCCGCGCCCTGCGCGCCGCCTCCGCGCTGTGGCAGGTCAGCCGCCCCCGCACCGCGCCGGCCGCCCCCGGCGACGGCCCGGGCACCCCGGCCCCCGCCGCCGCGGCCACCGAACCGGAGCTCAAGCGGCTGCTGGCCGACGCCGGCATCACCGTCCCCCGCGGCCGGACCGTCACCGACGCCGAGGACGCGGTGCGCGCGGTCCGGGAACTGGGCGGCCCGGCCGTCGCCAAGGCCGTCGTACCGGGACTCCTGCACAAGTCGGAGGCGGGCGGCGTCCTCGTCGGCGTCACCGAGGCCGAGGCCCCCGGGGCGTACGCCAAGCTCGCCGCGCTCGGCGGCGCCGTCCTCTTCGAGGAACTCGCCCCGGAAGGCGTCGAAGTCCTGGTCGGAGCCCGCTCCACCGCCCTGGGCACCGTACTGACCGTCGGCCTGGGCGGGGTGTTCACCGAACTCCTCGACGACGTCAGCCACCGGTTGCTGCCGCTCGCCCCCGGCGACGCCGAGTCGATGATCGGCGAGCTGCGCGGCGCGGCCCTGCTGCGCGGTGCCCGCGGCCGGGCCGCGGCCGACGAGGCGGCCCTGGCCCGGGTCCTCGAAGGGGTCGCCGGCCTGGTCGCCTCCTGGCCCGGCGAGTTCGAACTGGACCTCAACCCGGTCCGCGTCCTGCCCGAGGGCGCGATCGTCCTGGACGCGGCCTACACGACCACCCCCGCGGACCCGGCCGCCCCGGTCCGCACGGCGACCGAGGCCTGACCCCGCCGGGCCACCGAACCGACCCGTCGGGAGCCGGCGCCATGCCCTGACCGCCGGCTCCCGACCGGTCCCCTCCCACCCCCACCCCCCACCCCGCCCGCACGCCCCGCATGCGCACCCCCGCGCACCCACCGGGACCACCCCGGACCATCCGGACCACCCCGGACCACCCGAAAGGCAGAGCACACGAGATGCCGCAGCCCACCGCGCCCACCCCCACCCCGACCTCCGAACAGCTCTTCGACCGCGCCAACCAGGTCATCCCCGGCGGCGTCAACTCCCCGGTCCGCGCCTTCGGTTCGGTCGGCGGCACGCCCGTCTTCATGGAGTCCGCCCAGGGCCCCTACCTCACGGACGCCGACGGCAACGAGTACGTCGACCTCATCTGCTCCTGGGGCCCGATGATCCTCGGCCACCGCCACCCGGCCGTCGTGGACGCCGTCCAGCGCGCCCTGGCCAAGGGCACGTCCTTCGGCACCGCCACCGAGGGGGAGATCGCCCTCGCCGAGGAGATCACCGGCCGGATCGGCCCCGTCGAGAAGGTCCGCCTGGTCACCTCCGGCACCGAGGCGACCATGTCCGCGATCCGGCTCGCCCGCGGCTTCACCGGCCGTACGAAGATCGTCAAGTTCGCGGGCTGCTACCACGGCCACGTCGACGCCCTGCTCGTCGCGGCCGGCTCCGGCCTGGCCACCTTCGGGCTGCCCGACACCCCCGGGGTCACCGGCGCGCAGGCGGGCGACACCCTCGTCCTGCCGTACAACGACCTGGCCGCCGTCGAGCGGGTCTTCGCCGAGCGGGGGTCCGAGATCGCCTGCGTCATCACCGAGGCGGCCCCGGGCAACATGGGCGCCGTACCCCCGCTGCCCGGCTTCAACGCCGGACTCAAGGAGCTCGCGCACCGGCACGGCGCCCTCTACATCTCCGACGAGGTCATGACCGGCTTCCGCGCCTCCCGCACCGGCTGGGTCGGCGTGGACGGCGTCGCCCCCGACCTCCTCACCTTCGGCAAGGTCATGGGCGGCGGCTTCCCCGCGGCCGCCTTCGGCGGCCGCGCCGACGTGATGGCCCTGCTCGCCCCCGCCGGCCCGGTCTACCAGGCCGGCACCCTCGCCGGGAACCCGCTGGCCACCGCCGCCGGCCTGGCCACCCTGCGCGAATGCACCGACGCGGTCTACGACCGGCTCAACGACGTCGCCGACACCATCGGCACCGGCGTCTCCAAGGCCCTGAGCGACGCCGGCGTCGTCCACCAGCTCCAGTACTCCGGAACGATGTTCTCGGTCTTCTTCGCCGACGCCCCCGTCACCGACTACGACGCCGTCAAGGCCACCGAGGCCTTCCGCTACCGCGCGTTCTTCCACTCGATGCTCTCCCAGGGCGTCTACCTGCCGCCGTCGCCCTTCGAGGCCTGGTTCGTCTCCGCCTCCCACGACGACCGCGCCGTCGACCGCGTCCTGGCCGCCCTGCCCGCCGCCGCCCGCGCCGCCGCGTCGGCCACCCCCTGACCCGGCGAGACCTCCCGACCGGGCATCCGGACCACCACCACAGCAACCGAACAAGGAGCACCATGCCCCCTCTGGAAGGCATCCGCGTAGTGGAACTGGCGGGCAGCGCGCCCGCCGCCTTCGCGGCCACGATCCTGGCCGGACTGGGCGCCGACGTCGTCCGCATCGACCGGCCCTCGCCCGGCGGGGAGTACGAGCCGAGCGACCCGCTCGCCCGTGGCCGCCGCTCGGTGGCGGCCAACCTGAAGGACCCCGCCGACCTCGCCGCCGTGAAGACCCTGCTGGAGCGCGCCGACGTCTTCCTCGAAGGGTTCAAGCCCGGCTTCACCGAGCGCTACGGCCTGGGCCCGGACGCCTTCGCCGAGACCAACCCGCGCCTGGTGTACGCCCGCGTCACCGGCTGGGGCCAGCAGGGCCCCTGGTCCACCCGGCCAGGCCACGACCTCAGCTTCCTCGCGGTCACCGGCCTGCTCGACGGCGACCGGCTCCCCGGCGCCCCGCCCGCGCCCCCCTCCACGTACCTCTCCAGCTTCGCGGGCGGCGGCCTCCTCCAGGCCCTCGGCGTCCTCGCGGCGCTCCAGGAACGCCACCGCTCCGGGCTGGGCCAGGTCGTCGACGCGGCCATGGCGGACGGGGCCGCGCTGCTCGACCTGATGGTCCGCCAGTGGCGCGAGGTCCCGGGCCGGGTCACGGTCACCGACGCCCCGTTCTACTCGACGTACGCGTGCGGCGACGGCGCCCACGTGGCGGTCGGCGCGATCGAGCCCCACTTCTACGCCGAACTCGTCACCGGCCTCGGCATCGACGGCCCGGACCTCGCCGACCGCGCCGACGAAGCCCAGTGGCCCCGCCTGCGCGAGCAGATCGCCGCGGCCTTCCTGACCCGCCCCCGGGACCACTGGACCACCCTCTTCGAGGAGCACGAGGCCTGCGTCTTCCCCGTCCTGACCCGCACCGAGGCCGCCGCCCACGAAGCCCTGGCGGCCCGCGCCACCTTCGTCGACGTGGCCGGCCACCCCCAGCCGTCCCCGTCCCCCCGCTTCAGCCGCACCCCCCTCCCCGCCCCGACCCCGCCCCCCAAGCCCGGCCTCACCCCGCAGGCCGCCCTCCTGGCCTGGCCGAGCTGACCCGCGGGCACCCCCGACGACGGCAGCGGCCCGCCCGCCCCCGACCGGGGGCGGGCGGGCCGCTGCCGCGTGCGGGCCCGGGCGGTCCTGCGCCCGGGCCGGGGTCAGCTCAGGGACCGGTGGCTGCGCCAGTCGACCGTCAGGACGTTCTTGGCCGGGGCGTTGGTGTTGGTCTGCGACGGGTAGTACACCCGCATCTGGCCGTCCACGCCCGAACGGGCCCAGAGGTCCGGGATCGAGTCGTTGTTGACGTCCGGGATGCCGATCGCGGTCGAGACGTTCGCCTCGGTCCAGCTCGTGCCGTACTGGACGTCCCCGTTCAGGGAGTTGCTCGCCAGCGTCAGCGAGTTGAGGTCCACGCTCCCCGCGACCGACCCGGGCCTGCCGTGGCGGACGTACATGGTGCCGTTGTCCAGGTTGCGCCAGAGCAGGTCCGGCGTGGAGTCCTGGTTGATGTCGGCGACGTTGACGATGTCGCGCCGCTCCCAGGCGTCCACGTTCATCAGCGTCGCCGTCCGGAAGGTGGCACCGGTGTAGCCGGACAGCACCCAGAAGGCCGGACCGGCCCGCAGGACGGTGATGGAGGCGCTGCAGTCCTATGGGCGCCCGTTCTTCGGCCGGGCGTCCAAGATGACCGTACGACCGCTGCATCTGGCCAATGTGCAGGCGATGACCGGTCTGGACGCGGCGGAAGCGGTGGACGCTGCTGATCACCGGAGGGTTCCCGGAAATCGTTCAGTCCTGGCGGCCGGGGATGGGCCGCCAGGACTTTCCGCGCGAGGCTGTGTCCAACCCGTTCGCGCCGCTGGTGGTGGCGGGCGCACCGTCGCTGCCGGGGGAGTTTCCCGAGGCGTCCCACTCGCGCGCGATCCTGGAAGCGGTCGGCAGTGGCGAGCGGACCTTCTCCACCATTGCCGCGCAGGCCGGTGGTGCCGGCGCGCTGGCCTCGGGCACGCTGTCTCCGCTGCTGAACACGCTGCTTGCCAAGCGACTCCTGGCCGCTGACCTGCCGCTGTCGGTCAAGGCGGACAGCAAGAACAAGCGCTATCGCATCGCCGATCCGTACCTGCGGTTCTGGCTTGCTTTCCTGCAACGCGGGATCCCCTGTCGAGGACGATCTGCCTCTTGCGGCGCATTGGGGTCCGGAGGACCTTGTTCGCGCCTGGCAGTAGTCAGGGAAACCGCGAGGGTGGTGACGCGGCCGGGTTCACCTCCGTGGGGTGACCGGACAGCGCTAGCCTGGCCGGGTGAATGCGCGTACCGCCCTTGTGAAATGGCTGGGAACCCTGGATCCTCAGCGGCTGACCGCGTTGCTGGAGGAGCGGGATCTGCCGCTCGCCGCCGGGCACCGACGGATCACCACCCTCCGCGAGCTCGCCGAACACCTGCTCACCGACGAGTCGGTGGGCCAGGGGCTGATGGCGGGCACTGCCGGAGAACTGGAATTGCTCGCTTCCATCGCCGCCCTCGCCCTGGAGCGGCACGGCCCCGCAGCCGGTGGCGAGGCCGAGGATGGGACCCGATACCCCTGGCAACAGCGGAAGCCCGTTTCCCCGGTGGAACCCGCGGACCGATGGGTGCCCGAGCGGGACGTACTGTCCTGGTTCGAGCCGGGGCAGAAGCGTCAGCGGGCGGAACACGCACTCACCCGACTGCGGGAGCGCGCGTTGTTGCTCCCCGCACCCAAGGGCCGACTGGCGCTCCCACCACTGCTGCACGTCCGCGCCGCCGGGTTCGACGGTTACGGGCGTACGGCCGACCGGCTGCTGACCACCGCCTACAACGCCCCCGAGGTCAAGCGGATCGCCGCAAACCTCTTCGGCGAGGGGGCGGCCCGTACCCGCGACCAGGCCCAGGCGCTGATCACCGCTCTGCTCGCCGATCCCGCCCGGGTGCGGGCACTGGTGGAGAACGCCCCGGTCCGGGCGCTGGAGCTGCTGGACCACTTGGTACCCGGCCCGCCGCTGCTGCGGACCCACTGCTTCGTCGGCCGGTACGGGTCGCAGTACGCGGGCCCGGACGCCAAGTACGTCTTCCGGGAGGGCGGCAGCGGCGACGAGGGCACCGACTGGCTGGCCGGGCGCGGACTACTGATCCCCTCCGGCCCCGACCTCGGGGAGCTCCCCTACGAGGTCGCCCGTGCGCTCCGCGATGAGGGCGCGGCGCCCAGCCCCCGGCTGGAACCAGAGCCGTTCACCGCCACCGTGCCGCTGCCGTCCGGCTGGGAGGGCGAGGGTGGCACTGCCGCCGCGGCGGCCGCCTGGCGGGCCGAACTGGTACTGCGGGCGCTGGCCGCCCAGCCGGTCGCGATCCGCAAGGCGGGCGGGATCGCTGTACGGGACACCCGGCGGCTGGCCAAGGCGGCCGGGGCCGATGAGGCCGACACCCGGCTGTGGCTGGACCTCGCGGTGAACGCCGGCCTGGCCGCGCCCCGGGACGACGAACCGGCCCCCGCTTCCCGCGGCCGCCGCAACTCCAAGGCCCCCAAGCCCACCGCCCGGCTGCTGCCGAGCGACCGCTACGACGCCTGGGCCGCCGCTCCGCCCGCAGGCAAACTGCTGTCGCTCCTGGCCGCCTGGGCCGTGGTCCCCGCGGTTCTTACCCACTGGCCGGACCCCGACGAGACCCCGGTCGCGCTCATCAGTCCCCAGGACGAGGACGCCGTGACCCTCCGCACCGGGGTCCTGCGAGCGCTCGCCGTCCTCCCCGACGGCCACGGGCTGACCGCGAACGCGCGCGGATACACCGAACTGCTCTCCCTGGCCGCATGGTTCCAGCCCGCCCTGCGCGCTCACCTGGCCGCAGACGCCACGGGGGAGCTGACCGGCCTGGACGGAGTCCTCGACCGCATGGCGGCCACCCTGGCCGAGGCGGCCCTGCTCGGCATGGTGGCCCACGGCGCGCTCACCCCCGCCGGGCGGGCCCTGTGCCAGCTGCTGGAGGCGGGAGCCGCCCGCCACTACCCGGCAGTACCCGGCGCGGGCGCCGACCCGGCCGCCCGCGGCCCGGAAGGCCTGGGCGACGACCTCTCCCTCCGCCCCGCCCTGGCGAAGGCGGTGACCACCCTCCGCGAGGAGCTGTACGCAGCGCTGCCCGAGCCCAGCGACAAGGCCCGGTTTCAGAGCGACCTGACCGCCACGGCCACCGGCGCGCCCGCGCCCGCCCTCGCCGACCTGCTCTCCGCCGTCGGCGACATCGAGTCCGAGGGCCACGCGGTGGTCTGGCGCATCACGGCAACCTCCATCCGCCGGGCCCTGGACGCCGGCTGGAGCACGGACGAACTACTCGACCGCCTCACGGCGGCGAGCGAGCGCGACACCCCCCTCCCCCAACCACTGGCCTACACGATCAAAGACACCGCCCGCACCCACGGACAACTCAAGGTCGTCCGCTCCGCCTGCTGCATCCGCTCGGACGACACCGCCCTGATCGCCGAGGTGGCCCAGGCCCGCGGCCTGACCAAGCTCCGCCTGCGCCGAATCGCCCCGACCGTCCTGATCTCCACAGCCCCGCCGGAGGAGACCCTGTCAGCCCTCCGCACGGCCGGCTACGCCCCCACCCAGGAGGCCGAGACCGGCACCACACTCCTCGACCGCGCCCCCACCGACCGCGCACCGAGCCTCTTGCCGACCCTGGACGAGGCTCACAGCGCCTACGGTGACCCGGCCCGCGGCGTTCCCGCGAGCGCCCGTCTACTGGCCGCCACCCTCGCCCCGGGCGGCTAGGAGGTGCGCGCCGGACCTCGACGACGGTGCCGCGTCCACCGTGCGGGCAACCGGGGCGACGGAGGCGGCCCCAGAGCCCGGCGGTCACGGCACCCGGCGCCCTACACTTGCGTGGATCGCGCGCCTGTGCCTGCAGGTGGCGGACTACGCACAAGGCCACAAGGGGGAGGGCACGTACCCGTGGAGCCACTGAGGGACGACGATCCGCAGACCATCGGCGGCTACACCCTGGTATGCAGGATCGGTTCGGGTGGCATGGGCCAGGTGTTCCTCGGTGAATCGGCGGCCGGGCAACAGGTCGCGGTGAAGGTGATCAAACCTTCGGTCCTCGACGAGGACACCCGTACCCGGTTCCTCCTGGAAGTCGACAGCCTGAAGACGGTGTACGGGCCGTTCGTCGCCGCCTTCGTGACAGCGGACGCACACGCCGACGCGCCCTGGCTCGCCGTCGAGTACGTGCCCGGGCCCGATCTGCGGTCCTTCGTCACCGAGCACGGCCCGCTCCCCGCGGCCGAGACCGCCAGCCTCGGAGCGCTGCTCGCCGAGGGACTGGTGACCGTGCACGAGGCGGGCCTGCTGCACCGCGACCTGAAGCCGCAGAACATCCTGCTCGCTTCCTACGGCCCCAAGGTCATCGACTTCGGCCTGGCCGTACTCGCCGAGCGGCGCTCCTTCCTGACCGCGACCGGCTACGTCGTGGGGTCCATTCTGTGCATGCCTCCGGAGCAGGCGCGCGGCGAACACCAGCTCGACCGGGCCGCCGACGTCTACGCGCTCGGTGCCGTCCTGCTCTACGCCGCCACCGGGCACTATCCGTACACCGGTCCCACCTGGCAGGCCGTCGCGCTCAGGATCGAGGATCCGGCCACCGCCCCCGACCTCACTGGCCTGCCCCCCGAGCTCAGCCCGCTGATCGCGGACATGCTCGGGATGGATCCGGCGGCCCGGCCGACGCTGGCGCAGGTGACCGCCGCACTGGTCCAGGTCATGCACGGCCTCGGCCTCACCGCCCGCCAGGCCAAGCGCCGGCTCACGGACCGCATCCCCGCCGTGGTCGTCCCACAGCTCCCGACCGCGACCCCCGAGTACACCCCGACCTTGGTGGACGTGGCGGCCACGGAGGACGAGGAGTACTCGGCGGGGCAGGGGGCGGAGTCTTCGCCGGAGGAGGAATCCGCCGACTCCGCCGTGACACCCGAAGAGGTCCCCTCGGCGCCTGCCGGAGAAACGGCTTCGCGCGGCACCGTCTCGCGCCGCAGGACCGAGGCCGGTGCCCGGCTCTCCGCCCCCCTCCGTATCGCGGAACAGATCCGGGCCGCGTACGCCCGTGACGCCCGGTTCTGAGTCAAGATCACGGGATTCCTCCGGACGGCTCACCCCTCCCATTCCTCCGTGACAGACTTGCGGCCGGACGGCCGTACGACGCATCACGGAGGGATCAGGAGTGGCAGAGCAGGGGGAGAACCGGTATCCGCCGGGCGCCCAGATCCTCGTACGTGACGAGCAGTGGCTGGTCCGCAACTCCATGCCGACGGAACACGACGGCGAGAAGATCGAGGCGCTCGGTGTATCCGAGTTCGTCCGTGACGAGGAAGCGGTCTTCTTCAGCGGGATCGACGCCGTGGAGCTCCTCGACCCCGAGAAGACCCGCCTGGTGTCGGACACCTCCTCCTATTTCCGCCGGGCCCGTCTCTTCCTCGAAGCCGTCATCCGCAAGACGCCCCTCCCGCAGTCGGAGCGCGGCCTCGCCCTCGCGGACCGCTTCCTGCTCGACCCGCTGGCCTACCAGCAGAGACCCGCCGAGCTGGCCCTGTCCATGCGCAACCTCCGCCCCCGCCTGCTCATCGCGGACGTGGTGGGCCTCGGCAAGACCCTGGAGATCGGTCTCACCCTCGCCGAGCTGATCCGGCGCGGCCGGGGCGAGCGCATCCTGGTCGTCACGCCGCAGAGCGTGCTCGAACAGTTCCAGCACGAGCTGTGGACCCGCTTCGCCATCCCGCTCGTCCGCCTGGATTCCCTGGGCCTCCAGCGCATCCAGCGGGAGATCCCGGCCGGCCGCAACCCGTTCACCCACTACAAGCGGGTGATCATCTCGGTGGACACGCTCAAGAACATCGGTCAGTACCGGCACCACTTGGAGCGCATCCGCTGGGACGCCGTCGTCATCGACGAGTCGCACAACCTGATCAACGCCGGCAGCCAGCGCCGCGCCCTGGCCGAGATCCTCGCCCCCCGCACGGACGCCCTGCTCCTCGCGAGCGCGACCCCGCACAACGGTGACAAGCGCTCCTTCGCGGACCTGATCTCGCTATTGGACCCCGCCGCCATCGCCGACCGGGACCACTACGACCCGGCCGAGGACCTCGGGCACCTCTACATCCGCCGTACGAAGATCAGCCCCGAGGTCCGGGACCAGATGGGCGACGAGTGGCCCGACCGCGGCCCCACGCTCTCCCTGCACTGCCCGGCCACCGAGGCCGAGGAGAAGATCTTCGCGGAGCTCACCGACCACTGGCTGCCCGTGCCCCCGGCGAGCAGCGAGTTCGGCACCGCCGACCAGGACCGGGTCTCCGTCACCGCCGACCCGCTGTTCGCCTTCGGTCTGCTGAAGACCTTCCTTTCCTCCCACAAGGCCCTCGGCGACACCGTCGCGACTCGCCTCACCACGCTCCAGGGCAAGCTGGACACGGCGGCGAAGGAGGGCCGCACCCCGGACCCGGCCATCGCGCCCGAGCAGGAAGCCCTGCGCCGCCTGCGCGAGCTCGTCGACGGCATGGGCGACGGCACCGCACCCGGCGATTCCGCGAAACTGGACACCCTGGTCGAGCAGCTCAAGGAGATCGGCGTCGGCCCACGCTCCACCACCCGGGCCGTGATCTTCTCCGAGCGCATCCGCACCCTCAAGTGGCTGTCCCGCACCGTGCCCGCCCGGCTGGGTTTCAAGGCGGACGAGGACGGCTCCTTCAAGGCCGTCCGCCTCCTCCACGGTGGCCTCGGCGACCAGGAACAACTGAAGATCCTTGAGGCCTTCGGGCTGGCAGACAACCAGGTGCGCCTCCTGTTCACCGGTGACGTCGCCTCCGAGGGCGTCAACCTGCACCGGCAGTGCCACCAGCTGATCCACTACGACATCCCGTGGTCCCTGATCCGGATCGAACAGCGCAACGGCCGTATCGACCGCTACGGTCAGGAGCACCAGCCCGAGTTCCGCGCCCTGGTCCTCACCTCCGCCCACCCCGGCGCCAAGGACGACCGCACGGTCGCCGAGAAGCTGATCCTGCGCGAGGAGGAGGCGCACAAGCTCAACGGGACCGCGGAGGCCGAAACCGGCTGCTACCGGGCCGAGGAGGAAGAACGGCGACTCATCAGGGAACTGGTGAAGGGCGGGAGCGTGGAGGACTTCCTCGACGACGCCGCCGAGAACGGCGACTCCGAGCTCTTCGACCTGTTCGGCCAGGTGGACACCGTCACCGAGCACGAGCTGCCCGCCCGCGCCGAACTGGTCTCCCTCTTCGACGGGAACACCGCCGAGTTCGTGGGCACCGCCCTCGACGAGGTGTTCGGAGACCAGGCGGCCGGCCTGATCGACCTCTCCAGGAAGAACGAGGGCAGCGGCTCCTACCTCTCCCTGTCCCCGGCCATGGCGCCCGACCTGCTCCACCGGCTCAAGGCCCTGCCGCCGTCCTACCTCAAGGAACAGGGAGTGGCCAAGCGCATGCTGGTCACCTTCGACCGGGCGCTGGCCCAGCGGAAACTGGACGAGGCCCGTAAGAGCAGTACCTCGCTCTGGCCGGAGGTCTCCTTCCTCACCGACCTCCACCCCGTGGTGGAGTGGCTGACCGACAAGGTGTTGGTCGAATTCGGTCACCAGGAGGCTCCGGTGATCACCTCACCGCACGTCGACGGACCCGTCTTCCTCGTCCAGGGCATCTACTCCAACGCCCTCGGCCGCCCGACCGTGGTGCGCTGGATGGCCGTGACCGGCCTCGACGGCTCCGCGGGCTGCCCGGGCGTCGTCCCCATGGCGGATGCCCTCCGCGACGCCAAGGTCGATCCGCGGCTCGCCCGTACCGGAGGCCCCCGCGACCTCGACCACCTCCAGTCCCTCGTCCCCGCTGCCGTCGCCGTCGCCCGAGACCATCTCGAAGCGGGTAAGGAAGAGTGGGCCGCGCAGCTCAGCGAGCCCCTCGCCGCCTACCGTGAGCACGTCTCCGGCTGGAAGCAGGACACCCTGGAAGGCGGCGCCAGCGGCCGCCGCGAACGCCAGGTGGAGGAGACCGCCGACGAGCTGGCCCGGCTGCTGGACCAGCTGGAGACCACCGGCCGGCCGCTGCTGCGCGTCCTGGCCGTCCTGGACCGCCCGGGCGACCCGGCATCGGCCGCCGCCGGAACCGACGGCCCGCCCACCCCCGAACCCACCCCGTCCGACGACCAGGCGGAGAACAACTGACGTGACGTACGACTCGCTGGTCAACCACGGCGACTACCTCTCGGCCCACTACCTCGCCGAAGTCCTCCCCAAGGACCTCAAGGCCAAGGACGGCCTGCTGGCCCGCTGGGCCGCCGCCGAGGATGAAGAACGACACCGCCACGCCACCGCCGTCGCCGAGGCCAAGAAGCAGGGCGCCGACCCCGCCTCCGTCCCCGCCCGGGTGCGCACCCCCCGCGAGAGCCTGCGCGCCCTGCACGGCCCCTACTTCGCCGGCCGCGCGGTCCTCGCCGAGGACGCCGAAGCCCTCGCCCAGCCGGACGCCGTCGTCCCCGCCGGCTGGGCCAAGCGCGTCACCGAACTGCACCTGGACACCCTGCGCGCCCTCGGGTACGCCGATGCCCACGAGCAGTCGGTCACCGTCCACCGGTCCGACCACGCCTACACCGTGCAGGTCGTCCACGCCGAGCCCGGCCTGTACGCCATTGCCTGCGGCTGGACTACCCAGGCAGACGCCGCCCTCGACCCGGAGGGCGCCGGCCGCCTGCTGCACCCCGTCGCCCTCGAAGGCGCCGGGAGCCTGGTCGATGCCAAGGCCCTCACCGACTTCCTGTTCACGTGCGACGAGCCCCCGCGCTACGTCCTGCTCCTCGTCGGCGGAGTGATCGTCCTCGCCGACCGGCTCGCCTGGAACGAAGGCCGCTACCTAGCAGCCGACCTCGACGCGGCCCTCAACCGCCGCGATGACCGGGGCGGCGGCGAACTCGACACCCTCGCCGCCCTGTTCGGCGCCGACTCGCTCCGGATTCCCGCCGAGGGCGGCGCCGCCCCCCTGGCCGGCTTCCTCGACAAGTCCGGCAAGCACGCCATCGGGGTCTCCACCGAACTCCGCGAGGGCCTGCGCCTGAGCGTCGAGTGGATCGCCGACGAGGTCCTGGCACGCCTGCGCGAACCGGGGAACGGCGTCACCCCCGCCGACCTGGACGACCCGGCCCGCCTCGCCAAGGAGCTCAGCCGCGAGGCACTGCGCTACCTCTACCGCATCCTCTTCCTGCTCTACGCCGAGGCCAGCCCGGCCCTGGGCATCCTTCCCTCCGACTACCCGGAGTACGAGCGGGGCTACGGGCTCCAGCGCCTCGGCGACCTCGTCCTGCGCGACCTGGTCGGTGAACGCTCGCGCCGCGGCTTCCACCTGTACGAGTCCCTGGAGCTGCTCTTCGAGAAGGTCGAGCGCGGCCACCGCGAGTTCGGCTCCGAACCCGAGGACCTCGTAGCCCAGGCCGCCGACCGGGAAGCCACCCGGGTCGAGCGGGAGGCGGCCGAACTCCTGGCCGCCGGCACCCTCACCCAGGCCGAGTACACCGAACGCGTCCGCGAGGCCGACCGCGCCCGCCGGGCCGCCGCCCGCAGCGCCGATGTCGGCCTGCGCTTCGAGCCCCTGCGCTCCGACCTGTTCAAGAAGGAAGCCGTCCGCCTCATCGGCGAGGACCAGATCGAGAACCCCGCCTACGAACGCGACGGCGCCGAAGCCGGGCGCCGCCCCTACCTCGACACCCGGCTGCGCAACGAGACGCTGCACAAGGTGCTGCGCCGCCTGATGCTGACCAAGGGCAAGGGGAAGGAGCGCGGCGGCTTCATCTCGTACGCGCAGCTCGGCATCAACCAGCTCGGCGCGGTGTACGAGGGCCTGATGTCGTACACCGGCTTCATCGCCGACGAGGACCTGTGGGAGGTCGCCAAGGGAGGCGACCCCTCCGGCGGCAGCTGGATGATCAAGGCTTCCCAGGTCAAGGACTACTCCGACGACGTCTTCGTCCGGCGCGTGAACGAAGAGACCGGCGCGGCCGAACGCGTGGTCCACTCCCGCGGCAAGTTCGTCTACCGGCTGGCCGGCCGCGACCGGCAGACCTCCGCCTCTTACTACACGCCGAAGTCCCTCACCGAGGTCACCGTCGAACTGGCCCTGCGCCACCGCCTCGACCAGGACGGCGCGACCACCCCGGGCCGTGAACTGCTGGAGTGGAAGATCTGCGAGCCGGCCCTCGGCTCCGGAGCCTTCCTGAACGAGGCCATCGACCAGGTGGCCGCGGAGTACCTGCGCCGCCGCGAGCACGAGCTCGGCCGCCGGGTCGACGCCGACCAGCGCCAGATCGAACTCCAGCGGATCAAGGCGTACATCGCCCTGCACAACGCCTACGGAGTCGACCTCAATGCCACGGCGGTCGAGCTGGCCGAGGTCTCGCTCTGGCTGAACTCCATGCACCCGGGCATGCGCGCCCCCTGGTTCGGCCTCCACCTGCGCCGGGGCAACTCCCTCATCGGAGCCGGCCGCAAGATCTACCGTTCCCACGTCCTGACCGGCGGCCAGTGGCTGGCGAAGAAGGACACCCTGGCACCGGTCGACCTGCCGTTCCGCGAGGGCGCCCTCCCGCAGGGTGCCGTCCACCACTTCCTCCTCCCGGCGATCGGGTGGGGCGCGGTGGCGGGCGAGCCCGAGGCGAAGAAGCTCGCGGAGCCGGAGGCCAAGGCGCTGGGCAAGTGGCGCAAGGGGATCCAGCACGCGCCGAAGGGCCCGAAGCCGTTCGTGGAGAAGGGCGACGAGGCTCCGGAGGCGCGGGCGAAGCGGTACGCCCGGTGGGAGAAGGCCGCGGCCAAGACGGAGCTGGTGCGGATCCAGGGCGTGGCCCGCCGCGCCGAGTTCCTGTGGTCGCTCGTGGCGACGCGCCTGGAGCTCTCGGAGCGCAAGATCTCGCGGCGGATCGACGTCTGGGGCGCGGACTGGCTGGACCAGCCTTCGGAGGCCGCGGACAAGCAGAAGGTCCTGGACGACCTGACCCGGCACGGCACCCCGTACTGGCGGCTGAAGACCGTCATGGACGCCTGGTGCGCGCTGTGGTTCTGGCCGCTGGACCGGGTGGGCGTGCTCGACGGCACGGACCGGGTGTACGGGACCGGCGGCGCTCTGGTCGAGGAGTCGGCGCTGCCGACCCTGATCACGGGCCGCACGGCCACCCCGGCCGAGCCGGTAGCCCCCACGGGCCCGGCGCCCGGGGACCAGCTGTGGCGGGCGGCCGGCCTCTTCGACGACCCGGACGGGGAGCAGGTCGAGCTGGGCGCGGCGGAGGACGGCGCGGGCCTGGAGACCGGCCCGAAGCGCGGTACGACGGGCCGCAAGACCCAGATCACCGACCAGCGACGGCCGTGCATCCCGCTCCAGAACATGGCGGACTGGCTGGACTTCTTGGAGGCGGCCCTCGGCACGGAGGACGTCCCGGAGGGCTCCCTGCTCGCGGGCATCGAGAACCTCTCGGTGGACGAGGCCCTCGACTTCCTCTCCGACATCGAGGACCGCCTGGACGGCACCCTCGGCATGGACACCCCCGGCCGGCTGCCGTTCCGCTTCCCCTGGCTGGACACGGTCGAGACCATCGCGGGCACGAACGAACGCGACATAAAGGCGGAGGACGGCCACGGCTTCTTCCACTGGGAGCTGCACTTCGCGCACATCTTCCGGGGCGCGAGCGGCGGCTTCGACCTCCAGGTGGGCAACCCGCCGTGGGTCCGGCCCAGGTGGGAGGAGGCCCCGGTCCTTGCCGAGCGTGAGCCCTGGTTCATGCTGGCCGAAAAGCCGAGCGTGGCCAAGTGGCGAGAGCGCAAGCAGCTCGTGCTCGACTCGGAGGGTTCCCTCGGATACTTCCTCCGCGAGCTGGCGTCGCACTCGGCCATGGCGGCGTGGTTGGGCTCAGCCGTCGGGTATCCGGTGCTGACGGGCACCCAGCCCGATCTGTACCGTGCCTTCATGTGTCGGACATGGGCCAATCTGGGGGCTCATGGCATGGCAGGACTGGTACACCCGGACACGCACCTCGGAGGCACTAAGGATGGACGCATTCGAGGCGCGGCATACCCGAGGTTGCGGCTGCACGCGGGGTTCGTGAACGTCGGTAACTGGGCATTCGAGGCCAGCCGGAACACGGAGTTCGGTGTGCACATCTACGGGAACCCGCAGGAGCAGATCGGATTCGACAACCTCAGCCGCCTGTACGGTGTGGAGCCGCTCGTTGCGTCACTCGACCACCACGGTGAGGGCGAGAAGCCCGGGATGAAGCACGGTGGCAGCTGGGACCTGAGGGCCCACAGTGCGCGTGTCATTCGGGTGGATGAGCAGGTGCTTGAGAAGTGGCAGAAGCTGACGGGCGATTCGGGAAATGCTCAGCAGGCGGCGCTGCTCCAGCCGACGACTACGGAGGAGCAGGGGGCGATTGAGGCGCTGTCTGGAGTGTCGCGTCGAGTCGGCGAACACGAGCCCAGGATCACCCGAGGGTTCGACGAGGCGAACGACAAGAAGAACGGGTTCATCTCCTGGCACACGTCTCAACCGGGGGACTTGTCCGAGTTGGTTCTCCAAGGGCCGCACTTCGGTATCGCCACGCCGATCAGCAAGCAGCCGAAGATTCCTTGCCGGGGCAACCACGACTGGACCAGCTTCGACCTCACGCAGTTGGCAGCGGATGCCGTGCCCCGCACGAACTACGTCCGTCCCGAGACGTGCTCTCTCAAGGAGTACGAGAGGGAGCAGGATCGCTGGCTGGACCGTTCTCGGCTGACGAGTGACTGGCAGCCGAGCGCTGAGGAGTGGGAAGACCGCAGCGAGGTGCTTTCCGAGGAAGAGCTAGCTCTGGGAGAGGACGAGCAGCGGGAGCTGCTGCGCCAGCGTCTGTGGTGGTTCCAGCCGTACACGCGGTTCTACCGGCTGGCGTGGCGCGTCATGATTCCTTTCAACACTGAGCGGAGTCTCTTCGCGGCCTTGATGCCCCCAGGTCCGGCCCATGTTCATACGGTGCAGTCGATGGCATTGGCGGGTAATAGAGGTACTGCCCTCAATGCAGGTTTCTGGGCTTCGATCCCGTTCGATTACCTCCTACGCATCACTGGCCGTTCACACCTCCAGGTGGCCGAGGCCCAGAAGATGCCTTACGCGGACCCGGCGCATCCGCTGGCTGGCGCCCTTCTCCTCCGCACACTCCGTCTCAACTGCCTCACGGAGGCGTATGCGCCGCTGTGGGGAGACCTCTACGACATGACATGGCCGGGCTATGAAGATTGGGCCGTGAAGTGGCCCGAACTGGGACCGCTCGCAGCCGGGCTCAAGTCGACCTGGGAGTATGACACCCCGCTCCGCTCCGAGTACGAGCGTCGTGCCGCGCTGGTCGAGATCGACGCGCTGGTTGCAGTGTGGCTCGGCATGAGTGCCGACGAGTTGATGGCCATCCATAAGGCCCGCTACGCGATTCTGGCGGACCGAGAGTCGCAGATGTGGTTCGACGCCAGCGGGCGCCAGATCGCGCAGGACCCGTACGCACACGGTCACGGACAGACGAAGCGGCACTACGAGCAGTTCCTCGCTTACGACAACAAGAAGAGCCCTGGGCCGCCCGAGGGCTATAGCGCACCCTTCTACAAGGCCGAGCGAGATGCCGAGATGCGGGCCGCGCACGCCTGCTTCTCGGAGCGGCTTCAGGGGGCGATCGACGCGGGGAAGTGGACCCCGCCTGCCAAATGAACGCGGAGTGCTCCGCCAAAGGCGGAGCACTCTCGTCAGGCAATCAGGCTCAGGCTCCGGGCGCGTACGCGACGAAGTCGGCCCACGCGGTGGGGGAGAGGGCGAGCCGGGGGCCATCCTGGTGTTTGGAGTCGCGGATGTGGACCGCCGAGGCGCCCGCGGCTACTTCCACGCAGTCCCCGTCGCCACCGCTGCTGAAGCTGCTCTTGTACCAGGTCAGCTCTTCCATGCTCATAGTGCTCCTCGCATCTCCCGCAGCAGGCCCACGGAGTCCTCCAGAGAGAGGGCCTGTGCCCGCATCCTGGCATACCGCCGCTGGAGGACGCTGATCTCCCTGGGATCGCTGAGTAGCACCCCGCTGCGCTGGCCCTCGCAGTACGCGAACCACCTTGGATACCGGGTCTCCAGCAACTGCATAGGCCCATCCAGCCCCGCATGCGAACTCCTGGCCAGGGGCATCACCTGCACCTCCACGTTCCGCAGCTCCGCGATCTCCAGCACCCGGTCGATGAGGGTCCGCGTCACCTCCGCCCCACCCGTCCCCCGCCGGAACAGCTGCTCCTCCAGCAGGAACCCGAACGTGGTGTTCGGCCGTTCCCACAGCAGCCGCTGCCGTTTCGCTCGCGCCGTCCACTGGGCCTCGACCTGCGCGTCGCTGAGCGGCGGCAGCTGGTCCGTGAACAGCGTGCGCGCGTACGACTCCGGCTGCAAGAGCCCCGGGACCATGCGGCACTCGTACGTGTAGAGGGTCACCGCCTCCAGCTCCAGGCGGGCCCAGCGCCGGAACCAGCTCGCCAGGCCAGGCTGTCGCGACAAGTGCGGTGCGGCTTTCCGGATGGCGCCCACGTTGCCCGTGGCCTCCTCCGCCCGCTCCACGAAGTCCTCGTCCGGCATGCGCCGGCCCTGCTCGATCGAGGCCACCGTGTGCTTCGAGAAACGGACCCGCTCCGCGAACTCCTCTCGGCTGAGCCCGGCGTGTTCCCGCAGGGCCTGGACGACCGCGCCGAAGGTGCGCAGACTGTCGGACGCCTCCGGTTCGGCGCCGACCGGGCTGCCGCCCGCCTCCTCGCCCGTACCGTCGTCGTCCGTGTTCTCGTAGGCCATCCCGGGCCACCTCCCGCGCACGTGTCCCCCGTAACGCTCCCGACTCCTCCATCGTCACGGTCGGTGACGCGTACTGTCCACCCTCCGTGCGCGTACGCTGACCCGGCGTACGCGGCACCACCCTGGTGAACACCCCCTCCGCGCCGCCACATTGGCCTCATGACGCCACCATCCGCGCCGCAAGCGCCGGTCACCGTACGTGTGTTCACCCAGCGCTTCAGCTCCACCCCGCGCGGCGCCCGCCTCGCCCGCTACCTCGCCGTCCATCAGCTCCACGCCTGGGGACTCCCGTACGGCACCGAACCTTCCGACACCACCGCCCTGCTCGTCGCCGAACTCGCCGCCAACGCCGTCACCCACGGCCGCGTGCCCGGACGGGACTTCGAGCTCGCGCTCACCCTCCACCCGGACACGCTCCGGATCGAGGTCTCCGACGCCCGGGGCGAGCGGCGCCCTCCGGAACCCGCCGGGCTCCGCACACCCCGGCCGCTCGCCGACACCGGCCGAGGCCTGTTCCTCGTACAGGCGGTCGCGGCCCGCTGGGAGGTGCGGGACCGGCTGCCCATCGGCAAGACCGTGATCGCCGAGCTGGACCTGCCGCACTGACGTCGGCCGATGCCGTCTATAGGCTGGCCCCAGTGGGTGACGGCGGCGGCGCGGTGCGAGGGCGACGGGGAGAGATGACGGGTTTGGAAGACAGCGGCCGGCGGCCGGCGGGCCGGGAGCGGGCGGTCGGGAACGACAGGTACTTGGCGCCGGACCAGTGGGCAAGCCTGGACGACTTGTTCTCCACGGGGGAGAGCCCCGTCGAGATCGGGGCGAACGGACGCTCGACCGGTGTGGAGCTGGAGCAGCCCCTGGACGAAGAGCCGGGGGAGCCCGCGCCTGCGCCCCCTTCGGACGAGATCTCCGCCCCGTTCCGGCCCGAGAACATCAAGATCGAGACCCAGGCGACCACGGTCGACCTGCTCCTGTCCCGACTCCGCGAGCAGATGATCGATCTCGCTCCGGACTTCCAGCGCCGAGCGGGGATCTGGACCGACGTCCAGCAGAGCCGCCTCGTGGAGTCCCTGCTCTTGCGCATCCCGATCTCGTCCTTCCACATGGCCCAGGACGAAGACGACAACTGGGCCGTCGTGGACGGGATCCAGCGGCTCACCGCCATCGCCCGGTTCATGGCCCCGGACGCGGTGGGGATGACCCCGCTCACCCTCCGCGGACTGGACTACCTGCGGGACTTCCACGGGAAGGGCTATGCGGACCTCACCGGACGGTTGAAGATCCGGCTGCGAGAGACACAGCTCGTCGTGCACATCATTCAGCAGGGCACGCCGGAAGCGGTCAAGTACAACGTCTTCTCCAGGATCAACACCGGCGGGCTGCCGCTGAAGCCGCAGGAGATCCGGCACGCCATGGTCAAGGGGCCGGCCCGGGAGCTGCTGGCGGATCTGGCGGAGGATGCCGCGTTCGGTGAGGCCACCGGGTGGAGCGTGTCCAACGAGCGCATGGCCGATCGCGAGATGGTCCTGCGCTTCCTCGCCTTCCGGCTCGCCGAGCCCGCCGAGTACACGAAGCGGGACTTCGACCAGTTCCTCGTCGATGCCATGCACGGCGTCAACCGGTTGACACCGGAACAGAGGGAGGCGCTGGCCAGGGATTTCCGGGCGGCGATGAGATACGCGACCGCGCTGTTCGGCGACCATGCCTTCCGGAAGTGGCGTGGCGGCAAGGGCCGCTCTCCCATCAACAAGGCGCTGTTCGAGACGGTCGCCGTCAATCTCGCCCACCTCACTGATCAAGAACGTGATCGGCTGGTAGCGTCTCGGGACGACGTGTTGCGCGCTTTCTTCGCGCTGATGGCCGACTGGGACTTCGACCGGTCCATTTCCGTGGCCACCGGCGACCCGAAGAAGGTGCGGACGAGGTTCGAAGAAATGCGCAAGCTGTTCCAGGGGGTAGTTCAGTGATCGACCGGCTCGCCATGCGGAACTTCAAGGCGTTCCGCGAGATCGAACTTCCGCTGGGAGCGCTGACTCTCCTCACCGGGCTCAACTCCTCGGGCAAGAGCACGGTGCTCCAGGCCCTCGGCCTGCTGCACCAGTCCTATGTAGCAGGGGACCTCGACCAGGTGGCGGAGATCGCCGTCGCCTTCGCCGAGGGGCGCACGCCCGACGAGGACCACGGCAACGGCTTCCTCCTCAACAGCGAACTCGTCGGACTCGGCACCGGACAGGACGTCCTCCACGAGGACTTCACCGGTGAAGACCCGGCCATCACGCTCGGTGTCACCGAGGGGCGGTACCGGTACGCCTGGACCGTCGGATACGCGCCCGAACAGAACCTGCTACCACTGATCGCCACTGACCTGCCGCTCGTCACCGAGGGTGTGGCCCGGCCGGACGGGGACGCGGCGGTTCAGCCGGCGTGGTTCACGGCCGGGTTCCAGTACCTGCACGCCGACCGCATCACGCCGGCCGAGTTCTACCCGCGCGACCACCACGCTGTCATCGGCCGCGGCTTCCTGGGTGCCAGGGGCGAGCACACCGTCAACTACCTCCGCCACCATGCGAAGGACGAGGTGCCGGAAGGTCCGCTGCGCCACCCGGGGACCCGGTCCAGGTTCCTCCTGGACCAGGTGGCGGCCTGGATGGGGGACTTGTGCCCCGGAGTGGACATCCAGGCGGATGCCATCGCAGGCGCCGACGTCGTCCAGCTCTCGTACGGCTTCGAGGGTTCCATCGGGCCCAGCCTGCGCCGCCGCCCCGGGAACGTCGGCTTCGGCCTGACCTACGTCCTGCCGGTCGTGGTCGCTTGTCTCACGGCCCGGCCCGGCTCCTTGATCCTCTTGGAGAACCCCGAAGCCCACCTGCACCCGCAGGGCCAGACCCGCATGGCTGGCCTGGCGGCGGCCGCCGCTGCGCACGGGGTGCAGCTGGTAGTGGAGACCCACAGCGACCACGTGATCAACGGGGTCCGGCTCGCGGTGAAACAGGGGCGGCTCACCCCGGAGCAGGTGGTCCTGCACTTCTTCCGCGGGGACGGCACCGGGGTGGACGTCGTCAGCCCCCAGGTCGACCGGGACGGGCTGCTCGACCAGTGGCCCGAGGGATTCTTCGACGAGCTGGAGAACACGCTCGACCAGCTGATCGGCTGACCACCGCCGGGGGGCGGGCAACACATCGTCGCGGAGGGGGAAACGTGCCGCAGCTGTTCCTGAACGAGAAGTCCTGCGATTCCGACGGAGGAACCGAGGACGTCAACCGGGCCATGTCGGAACTCGTCAAGGCCGTCCTGACCGTGGCCCGAGAGGACCGGCCCGGCACGGTCCTGGTGGCCCGCGAGCCCGTCAATGGACTCCAGCTCGCCAAGGGCCATCCGATCGGCAAGTGGTCGGGCCTCGCGCGGAACAAGGAGCTGTGGCAGCGGCTGCTGCTGATGCAGACCAAGTGGCCCCACGAAGCCGTCTACCCCGAGGGGGAGGGCTACTACGAGGTCGAGTACCGCCATGAGGGTGTTCCGGTCGAGGGGCTGGGCGCGGCCCACCTCATGGAGGGTATGGGGGTCTCACTTCCGGTCGCTCCGCACTGGGACAGACCGCGCCTGACTCTGGTCAGGGAAGAACTCGTGGACGGTGACGACGGTCCGGGCTCCGCCTTCACCGAGGTCAAGATCCCGCACGCCTCGACCCGCGAACACGTGGACGAGCACCTGCCGTGGATCCGGGAGTGCGCCGAAGCCACACGGCGGGGGGACCTGAGCGCCGTCCGGACCGGGGCGGACCTCTGGGATGGACGCGCGGCCCTCTTCCCCCACCTCCAGTTCCTGCCCCAGGCCGAAGCCGACTTCAGGGGCCTTCCCGAGGGGTGGGTCCGGCCGGTGCGCGAGCGGTTGGAGGAGTTGGAACTGGCGGTCAGCGGGTGGGATCCGGAGACGCGCCCCATCGCGCCTCTGTGGCGCTCTGATGTGCGGACCGAGTTCGAGATGCGCAGAAAGCTCTGCAAATTCATCGATCTCGACGGCGTGGAACGAATTTTTGACTGGCACTGCGAATTCCTTCCGAAGCCGGGACGTATGCACTTCCGGCTCGTACACGAGGAACGCACCTTGCGCATCGCCTACGTGGGTCGCAAGCGCGGAGTCTGAGACCTGGGACAGCACAACGCCGCAGGTCCCGGGTCGACTGTGTCGCCGTTACCGTAGGACGGTGAGCGGGCCCCGCCCTGGCTCACGCCATATGCAGACGCAGAAGGAGAATCCCCCGTGCGCCCCACCCTCGCCGCCGACCAGGTACGGGCCAGCCTGAGCCAGTACCTCGCGACGACGTACGCGCTGGCGGACGAGGGGACCCGGGGCGCCCTGGAAGGATTCCTCGCCGACCCCGAGGACGGCATCTTCCGGGGCCCCTACCTGCGCGTCCGCACCCCCTTCCGGTCCGCCCGGGGCGAGGAGTGGAAGCGGCACCTCACCTGGTACCCGGAGAAGCCGTTCACGCCGCACCGCCATCAGGAGCTCGCCTGGGAGCGGCTGTCCACCCTGCACGGTCCCGCCCGGCCCACGCTGGTCACCACCGGCACCGGATCCGGCAAGACCGAGTCCTTCCTCATCCCGGTGCTCGACCACTGCCTCCGGCAGCGCCAGGCAGGGCAGGAGGGTGTCAAGGCGATCCTGCTCTACCCGATGAACGCCCTCGCCACCGACCAGGCGCACCGCATCAACGACCGGCTGGCCGACCCGAAGGACGCCCGGCTGCGCGAGGGCGGCGTCCAAGCCGCCCTCTACATCGGCGACAAGCCGTCGCAGGAGTTCAAGCAGGCCAACCCGAGGATCGCGGTCGACCGTGAGGAGATCCGGCGGACCCGCCCGGACATCCTCATCACCAACTACAAGATGCTGGACCTGTTGCTCCAGCGGCCCGAGGACCAGCGGCTGTGGCAGGACGGCGCGCTCGCCTACATCGTCCTCGACGAGTTCCACACCTACGACGGCGCGCAGGGCACGGACGTGGCGATGCTGCTCCGCCGGCTCGGGGCGGTCAGCGGCCTCGCCGAGCCCGGCCGTCCCCTGGGACCGGTCTGCCCGGTCGCCACCTCCGCCACCCTCGGCGAGAACGGTTCCGGCGGCCGTCCGCAGGGCCAGACCGGGCCCACCATGCTGGAGGTCGCCGAACAGGTCTTCGGCGTGCCCTTCCCTCCCGATTCCGTCATCGGTGAGGACCGGGCCACCACGCGGGAGTTCGCGGGCGAGAGCGACTTCTCCCTGCCGTTCCCCGATCCCTACGAGATCGCCGACCTGCCGGATCCGACGCGCGACCCCGGCGTGCTGGACGAGCTGATGGCCCGGTTCACCGGGGAGCGCGGCCTCACCCCCGAGGAACTCGGCGGACGGCTCCGCAGCCACCGCCTCACCGCTGCCGTCCTGGAGGTCCTCGACGGCAGCCCGCGCTCGATCAACGAGGTGATCGAGGCCCTGCCCCGGTACGCCTACCACTGGGGCATGGCCGTCAAGCACCGGCCGGACAAGGCCGCCACGGCCCTCGCCCGGTACATCGCCCTGCTGTCCCATGCCCGGGACCCCGACCCCGAGCGCCCGGGGCGCCCCCTGCTGTCGATCGAGATCCACCACTGGGTGCGCTCCGTCTCGCGGGTACTGCGGGGCATCACCCCGGCGCGCGCCGTGTTCCGGTGGGACGACGAGCGGGTCACCTCGCACGGCCGCCTCGCCCGCAAACCCTTGGCAGAGGCCCCGCGGAGCAGCCCCTACAACGGCGAGGAGACGGCCGTTCCGGCCGACGACAGCGCCCCGCCGCCGGCCGAGGTGTTCCTGCCCGCCGTGTTCTGCCGGGAGTGCGGCCGCTCCGGCTGGGCCGCGTACTCCCCGGAGATCGACCCCGCCGACCTCGACCTCAACGCGACCAAGATCCGGCGGGCCTCGGTGGGGCGCGACAAGCGCCGCGTGCGCAACATGATCGCCGCGACCGAGCAGGAGGTGCACGAGGCGGCCTTCTCCGGCGCCGAGCGCCCGCGCGGCGGGCCGGCCGTCATGGTGCTGGAGGGGACGGGTGGGCGTCTGCGACCGCTGTCCCCGGAGTCGGACTTCCTTCCGGCGGCGGAGGAGGAGGACGGCACACCGCGCCGGGCCAAGCCGCTGCACGGGGCCGCCTTCGTGCTCGCCGACCTTGCAGGGGACCGCGCCGCGGAAACGGACCAGTGCCCCGCCTGCCGGACCTTCAACTCCATCCGCTACCTCGGTACCGGGCTGGCCGCCCTCGCCTCGGCCGCCATCACCCAGCTGTTCACCGGCGGCGAGCTGGACAAGACGCTGAAGGAGAACAAGACCCTCCTCTTCAACGACTCCGTCCAGGACGCCGCGCACCGCGCCGGCTACGTCGCCAGCCGCTCCTACACTTTTTCCCTCCGTGCCCTGCTCGCCAGCCGGATCGACGAGGAAGAACCGATCACGGTCAGCGATCTGGCGGCGGACATCATCGCGGACGTGGTCGACAGCAAGGCCGTCCAGGCCGCGGTCATCCCGCCCGACCTCCACGTCTTCCCCGGCGTGGACACCCTCCTCGCCGGGCGCAGCCGCGGGTCCCGCGCGACGTGGGAACTGATCGCCCAGCGCCTCGCGTTCGCCGCCGTCATGGAGTTCGGCCTCAGGTCCCGGCAGGGCCGGACCCTGGAACTCACCCGCACGGTCGCGGGGAACGTACCGCTCGCCGACCCGGAGGCCGTCGCCGACCTGGTCGGCGACCTGCTGCGGACCACGCCCGATGAGATCGCCCTGCCCGACGGCTCCACACCAGGCCCGGACCGGTACCTCGGCTTCGTACGGGGCCTGCTGGAGCGGATGCGGACGCGGGGCGCCGTCCGGCACGCCTGGCTCGACCCCTGGCTCGACCAGGCCGGGGTACGCCGCTGGCCGATCTGGGGCGGCCGCACACCCGGCATGCCCGCCTTCCCGCCCGGGGTGTCCGCCCCCTCCTTCCTGCTGGGCAGCCCCAAACAGGGCAGCGAGGACTTCGACGTACTGACCGGGCGGCTCGGCTGGTACCAGGACTGGACCGTCCGCGCGCTCGGCCTGCGCCGCCCGGAGGCCGCCACCGACCTCCTGGTCCGGCTGCTCCCGGCCCTCGCCGACACCGGCGTCCTCTCGGCCCGCACCGCCCAGGACGGCACCACCCGGGTCTACGGGCTCCAGCCCGGCCACATCGAGGTCCGCAGGCTCGCGGACGACCTCGTGGCCGACGCCACCGCCCACTGCCCCCGCTGCTTCTGGGAGCAGACCGTCCATCCCGACCTGGCCGACCAGTGGCACGGTCAGCCCTGCCCGCGCTACCGCTGTGGCGGCCTCCTCAGCACCGGCCGGGACCTGGCGACGGGAATGCGGCAGCGCGACTTCACCGAGGACTTCTACCGCCGGATGTACCGGGAGGCGGGCGTCTTCACCATCAACACCGCCGAGCACACGGGCACCCTCAGCCGCGCCAAGCGCGAGGCGGTGGAGAAGGCGTTCCGGGACGGTACGGACGTCCACTACGCCAACCCGCAGGTGCTCTCCTGCACGCCGACCCTGGAACTGGGCATCGACATCGGCGACCTGTCCGCCGTGATCCTCGGGTCCCTGCCCAAGGGACCGGCCAACTACATCCAGCGGGTGGGCCGCGCCGGCCGCTCCACCGGCAACGCGTACCTGCTCACCATGGTCGACCGAGGCCCCCGCGACCGCTACTACCTCGAAGACCCCCGGATGATGATCGCCGGGGAGATCCAGCCCCCCGGCTGCTACCTGTCTGCCTCCGAGATCCTGCGCCGCCAGTACCTCGCCCATCTGCTCGACCTGGCGGGTGCAGGGCGACTGCAGGCTGCCGCCACCGGTGACCGGCCCGTGACCTCACTGCCGCGGCTGGCGGTCGAGCTGTTCCGGGATTCGTCCTGGCGGACCGAGTTCACGGAAGCCGCCCTCGCTCACGGAGCACGGCTCGTGGGCGACTTCCTGGCGCTCTTCCCTCCGCACGACGAAGAACGCGGCACCGGGGTGAGCCCGCAGGCCCGTACCGATCTGACGGCCTACGCCACCGACCCCGGGCCGAACGGACTGGGCGCCGCCCTCGAACGCGCCCACGAGCAGTGGGAATCCCGCAGGGCCGAGACCCAGCACCGACTGGAAGCCATCGACCGCGCGCACGGCCTGCTGGTCGCCGGCGATCCCGAGCACGAGCGGCAGGGACGGGAACTGCGCGCCGAACGTCGCGCCGCGGTGGGAGTGATCAAGGAAATCGGTCGCGGTACGGCGCACGGTGCACTGGTGGACCTCGGGCTGCTGCCCAACTACAGCCTCATCGACTCGATGACCGAGCTGGAGGCGAACCTCACCTGGACCGAGCAGGCCACCGACGGCAGCCGCAAGGCACAGAGCAAGACGATCCGCCACCAACGCACCGCCGGCCTCGCCCTCAGGGACTTCGCCCCCGGGAACCACTTCTACGCCCAGGGCTACAAGCACAAGATCACCGGGCTCGACATCGGCAGTCCGGGACGCCCGACGTGGCTGTGGTGGCGGATCTGCCCCGACTGCGGCCACATCCGCACCCACCGGGCCGAGCAGGCCGCCAGCGCCTGCCCGCGCTGCCAGTCCCCGGCCATCGGTGACGTCGGCTGCCTGCACAAGGTGCTGGTGCCCCACCGCGTCACCTCCAGGGACGAGCGCGACGACGTACGCGTGCGTGACGACTCCGACGAACGGGAACGCCGCAACTACACAATCGTCCCGGCCGTGGACATCGACCGGGACCACATCGAGCAGGCGTGGAAGCACCAGCACGCCACCTTCGGCTGGGAGTTCACCCGACAGGCGCGCATCCGCCACCTCAACGTGGGCGCCCTGCGTGTGGACGGTGCACCGGACACCGCCTTCGCCGGCCGTGAGGTCCGGCTGAACCCCTTCTGGGTCTGCGAGGCCTGCGGGTTCGCCGACCCGGACGGCGGTCCGCCCGCCGCACACGACACCTTCGACGCGGCCAAGGCCGCCAGATACCACCGTCCCTGGTGCCCCCGCAGACGGGGAGGGCCGGAACTCCAGCAGGGGGTGAAGGTGCTGCTCGCCCACGAGCTGCGCACCGAAGCCCTGCGCATCCTCATCCCCGCCGTCACCGCACACACCCAGGAACGGCTGGTCTCCTTCAAGGCACTGCTGCTGGCCGGCATCGCCCTAAGCTACGGCGGCGACCCCGACCACCTGGCCGTCGTACCCGATTCCATGCCCGACGAAGGCAGCGGGGACTCGGGCCTTCGTCGGCACTTCCTCGTCCTCTACGACACGCTGCCCGGCGGTACCGGATACCTGCACCGCCTGGCCGGGCCGGACGGGCTGCGGGACGTCCTGCGCAAGGCCCGGGAGGTCATCGAAGGCTGCGTGTGCGTGGCCGAGGGCAGGCCCGCCTGCCACCGGTGCCTGCTGCGCCACGTGAGCAACGGCGAATACGAGCTCGTCTCCCGCGAGCACGCTCTGGACATGCTCAGCGAACTGTTCGGCCGGACGAGCGACGCCTGGGCCACGGAACCCGTCGCCACCACCCGCGACATCACCCTGGTCCACCAGGTCGAGAGCGAACTGGAGGCACTCTTCCGCCGTGGCCTGCTGGAGTGGGCCGATCGCAAGGACGAAGTGAGCGCACGCACGGCCCTCACCGCGGACGGCGGCCAGGACATCAAGCTGCGCTTCACGGCACCCGACGGAACGGTGCGAGGCTGGGAGATGGAGACGCAGACGTCGCTCGGCTTCACCCGGCCCGATGTGGTGTTCCGCAGCACCGACGACGACCGGAAGGTGGCCGTCTACCTCGACGGCTACCGCTACCACGCGAGCCCCGGCTGTAACCGCCTCGCGGACGACGCGGCGAAGCGCACCCGACTGCGCTCCGAGCTGGGCTGGCAGGTGTTCCAGCTCACGTGGGACGACGTACAGGTGTGGACGGGCGACAGCAAGCCGCAGCCCGACCCGGTGTGGCAGCCCTACCAGAACACCGCGCAGAAGACCGCCGCGGACATCCACCGGCGGCTCCACGCTGGAGATACCCGAGACCTCGGGCGGTTCGTCTGGGCCAACCCCGTCGAGACCCTGATCGGATACCTGACCGATCCCGACCCCGAACTGTGGCGGGGGCGTACCCAAAGTGCCCTCGCCGGCTTCGCTGCCGTCTCGGCGACCAGCCGGGCCCTCGCCGACGGCCCGGAGATCGCCGCACGGCTCGCCGAGGCCCTGCACGGACAGCGCTTGTCCGGTGGGCAGGGTGCCGTTCAGATCATGGCCACCCGGGACTCCTCCGGCTGCCCGCTGACCATTGCGCTCGACCTGCGCAAGGGACAGAAGGGGGCGGCATGGACGGCGCTCACCGTGCTCGACGACAGCGCGGAGACCCTGAACGCCGATGAGACGGCCCACCGCCGCCGCTGGCACGCGTGGCTCTACTGGACCAACCTGCTCCAGTTCCTCAACGAGGGCGAGGGCGACGGCGTCCAGCTGACCACCGGACAGCTCGGCGGCTTCGACCCGGTGGAGCTCGCCGTCACCGGCGGAGCCGGCTGGCTGACCTCCCAGCGGCGGGCGAACACGCCGGAACCGGCGCTCGCCGAGTCCGGGACCGGGTCGCCCGCACCGGCCGTACCAGCCGCCCAACGGGATCCGGCCTGGGACGACGTCATCGAGTACCTGGTGGACGACCCGGGGCTGCCCGAACTCGCGGCTCTGCTGGCCGACGAGGGAGCACCAGCACCCGAAGCGGGCTTCGAACTCGGAGAGGCCGCCTGGCCGGCCGAACTGGCCTGGCCGGACCGGCGCATCGGCGTGGTCCTGGCGCACCGGCCGGACAGCGGCGACGGCGTGGACCAGGACGCCGAGGACCGCGACCAGGCCTACGCGAAGGCCGGCTGGCAGGTCCGTACCGCACCCGACTGGGACCCCCACGAACTGATCGCCCTGCTGACCGGCCCGGTGAGCGCGGAGAAGGAAGACGAGGAGAACGACGGATGACCGTCACCGGCGCCCCCACGGCAGGCGCGACCCTGCGCCTGTTGGACAAGGCGGACAAGGAAATCGTCAAGCTGGACCGGGCGATCGTCGGAGCGGTCTACAAGTTCCAGCACGACTTCCGGCGCAACCCCGAGGCCGGCGGCTTCGACCTGAAGCCCCTCAAGGGCGACGGCCGCCTCTGGTCCGCGCGGGTCAACCGCGAGTACAGGGCCCTGCTGCTCCGCCTCGGCGGCAACGACTGGCTCCTCGTCTCCGTCAAGCACCGCGGACACGTCCATCAGAACCTGGACCGGCTCGCGTACGGCATCAACCAGATCACCGGCGCCATCGAGTACGTGGACCTCCAGGTCGTGGAGGAGAGCGTGCTGCGCCGGGAGCTCACGGCCGCCGCCGACGCACCGGAACCCGCCGCCGTCTCCCCAGGGCCCGTCGAGCCGCTCCTCTTCGCCCAGTACGACGCGCGGCAGCTGGCGGATCTCGGTGTCGCGGAGCCGCTCATCCCGGTCGTGTTCAGGCTCACCACCGACGAGGAACTCCTCGGGCTCGTCGAGTACGCTCCCCGGCACACGGGCGAGGTGTTGCTGCGGCTGTGCGACGGCGTCCCGTACGAGCAGGTCAAGGCAGAGGTCACCGCACCCGTCGCGGTGGATCCCGAGGAGCAGTTCGACGACGAGGACTGGCAGGCCGCCGTCGACCGCTCCCAGGCGGTCGTCATCACCGATGACGAATCCCTGCAGAGCATCCTCGAAGAAGGGGACTTCGGCCGCTGGAAGATCTTCCTGCACCCCACCCAGGACAAGCTCGTGCACCGCACCTACTCGGGGCCGGCCCGGGTGGGCGGGGGCCCCGGCACCGGCAAGACCATCGTCGCGCTGCACCGGGTACGGCACCTGGTGGAGCAGCTCCCGCCCGGCCATACCAAGCCGGTACTGCTCACCACGTTCAACAAGAACCTGGCCGCGGACCTGCGCTCACGGCTGCTTTCGCTGGGCGGCCCGGAGATCCTGGCCCGGGTGGACATCCAGCACGTGGACCAACTGGCCACGCGTGTCGTCGGCGAGGCCGATCCCGGGAACTCCAAGCGCAGGATCAACGATGCCCAGGCCCTGCGGGAGTGGCGGGACCTGCTGGTGGAGGCGGGAGAGAAGCGGTGGGCCGCGGATTTCCTCAGCGACGAGTGGAACCAGGTGATCCTGGGACAGGCCGTGGTCTCCCGCAGCGACTACTTCCGGGCCAGGCGTGCCGGGCGGGGGCGCAGCGTGTCCCGGGCGGAACGTGCCGAGATCTGGCAGCTCGCCGAGCGCTTCACCCAGCGCTTGGACACCAAGGGTCTGGAGACCCATCGCCAGGTCGCGGAGCGTGCCGCGCAGCTGGAAATGGGCCGCAAATCCAAGATCGACAGGCGTGAGGCGGAGCGGGAGGAGCGCGGCGGGCTGCACAACGTCCACGTCGAGGCCGGTTCCGGCGCTTGGCTGCGCTACCGCTACCGGCACATCGTGGTGGACGAGGCCCAGGACCTCAGCGCCGCCCACTGGAAAATGCTGCGCGCCATGGTGCCGAGCACGTCCAATGACATTTTCCTGGTCGGGGATACTCACCAGAGGATCTACGACAACCAGGTCACCCTCGGCAGCCTCGGAGTCAACATCCGGGGCCGGTCCTCCCGGCTCACCCTCAGCTACCGCACGACCCGGGAAATCCTGCGTTCCGCGCTGGGCGTCCTGGAGGGCGTCGACTACGACGACCTGGACGGAGAAGCCGACAACCTGGCCGGATATCGATCCGTCCTCCACGGTCCGCAGCCCGTCCTGCGGGGAGCCCGAAGCTGGGACGAGGAGCTCGACCTGCTGGTGGATCAGCTGGGGGCCTGGCACGACGTGCCCCGTGAGGCCATGGCCATCTGCGTGCCGACGAACGACATGGTCACCCAGGTCGCCTATCGGCTGAAGCAGCGCGGCATCGAGTCCACGGAGATCACGCAGGACGGACCGCGCCACGAGGAGGGCGTCCACATCGGCACCATGTACCGGTTCAAGGGACTGGAGTACCGCCGCATGATCATCGCCGGTGTCGCGGAAGGACTCGTACCGCGTTCCTCGGTGGACGCCTGGGAGCGCACCGACCCCGTGCGGTACCGGCGAGAGCTCCAGCGGGCCCGGTCGCTCCTCTTCGTCGCGGCCACTCGTGCCCGGGACGCCCTCACCATCACCTGGCACGGGGAACCGAGCAGGTTCCTCGCGCCGCTGACAGCCGGATAAGCCCCCACCGGGGCCGTCGTCCGTATCGGTACGACGGCCCCGGCAGGGGGCCGCGACGACTCAGGCCGCCGGATCCAGGTCGACGATTTTGAGGAGCTTGAGCAGGCGAGCCGTGGCGGCGAGTGCCTCGGCGTCCTCGGCCGGTGCGTCGACCGCCCAGTGCGCGAGTTCATTGCGGTACTTCGTGACGATGCGCAGCCGCGAGAGCATGTGCTGCTGATCGTACGGCCAGTCGAGCTTGGCCCAGCAGTGCGGGTCCTCCAGGAGGAAGGCGTACTGGCCGAGGGTGAACTGGCGGCCCAGCTCTCGCGTCTTGCGGATCTTCTGCGGCAGCTCGTCCATCGAGAAGTGCCTCGTCAGCCTGCGCATCCTGCGTTCCAGCTCCTCAAGGAGCGTGAACGGCTCGATGCGTGCCTTCAACTGCCCTGCGAGGTCCGTGGACGTGAGGATGCCGATGACGGCGTTCTCGCCGTCGACGATGATCGTGAAGCCGCTCTTTTGGATGCGGTCTATCCGGCGGAAGAGCTCTTCCTGTTCCCGTGCTGTCTCCGGATGCGGATCCATGGCCTGCGAGACCGTGGCCGTACCGCCACCGAATTGGGCGCGGGCTATGCCCTCCCACGTGATCACTCCGCGCAGCACGCTGTTGTGGTCCACGACCGGGAGCTGGGAGAAGTCGTGCTCGATCATGGGGGTGACGGCATGGCTCAACGGATCACCGACCCGTACGGTGATCACCTCCCGCACGAACGGCAGGCTGCCGATCCGCCACGTGAGATCGCGGTCCGTGGGCCGTTCCACGTCGGGTTTCTCTCCTGGTGCACGCATACCGCCACCCGGGACGGCCCCCGGTGCGTCCTCGGCTTCAGCCGTCTCCTTCGCGGAGACGGTTACCAGGCGGTCCAGTTGGACCTCGGTGAAGTGCGGATCCACGCGCAGCCCGTGCGAGGCCAGCTCGTGATCCACCAGATCGATGACCTCGGCGGCGCGCCGCTGCCACCCCCACAGTCCGATCAGATCGCGCGCGGTCAGTTGGCGTGTACCGCTGGTCTGGACGTCATGCACCAGTTCTGCCGGCCCACTCGGCGGCTCGACGGCACCCACGTAGCCGGGATCGGAGCCCGTCTCGGCGAGCACCTGGACGCGCATCGCCGCGTCGCGACGGCTCAGTTCGCTGACCGTGAGGAATGCGCCCATGCTGTCCCGCAGGTCGCCTCGGATGGCCGCCCGCTCCACCGAGGGGCGTAGCCAGTCGGTGGAGCGGACATGTCTGAAGCCAGGCGCGGCCTGCGGCAGATACTCGTAGAGCCCGGTCAGGGTGCCGATGGCCACGACCGGCAGTTGCTTGCGCGGCATGACCACGTAGTCGCCGATGTCCATCGTGATGAAACGCCACAACTGGCGCTTCCAGTTGTCGATCGTGCCGGCCGCTTCCTCCGGGTACGCCTTCGCCAGCAGTTCGCCGACGTCGTCGGCCGACGCGCAGCCGCTGAGGTCGCCGAGCTCTTCCCAGCCGACGATCGCCCGCCCTTCGGCGAGAGCTGCCTGCTCCCGTTCCCCTGACTGCCCGCCCCGCACCGTCCAAGCCCGCGTCACGCCTGCCCCCCCCGTGGTCATCCGGATGTCCGTCACGTTCCCAGTACCACCTGGCGGCACGCGGGACGATCGGTGTCACCGTACGGTGATCAACCCGGCGCTGGCGATCTCATGCGTCGCAGGCCGAACCGACCAGGCTGATTTCGGCCGTGCGTACATCGGGCGGGGAGGGCACGACCGCGCCACAAGCGGGCGTCTCCATTGCGGACGGCACCAGTTCGGCAGACGTGACCGGCATCGCCGACCAGTCGTCCACAGGGAGGGGGTCCGGCGACTGTGGCGCGGACTGTGTCCGCCCGGGGGTGCGATGGGCGGGAAGTCTGCCGTCCAACACCGCCCTGCCGGCTCGGCGATGGTCAGCGGCCATCCTCCCAGCCGGTGTGGTGCTCGTTTGGGTAGGCGGGCCCTTGCCCGTAGGGGGTGATCTTGCAGGCACCGCCATGGGGTGAAGTCCGGCCATATCGCACCGCGGTTGGGGGTCGGGTGGGGTTCGACAGAGGCGTTCCCGTCCCAGGCATGTCCCACGCGGGGTGATCGGTGGGATCGGGCCATCGGGACCTCGCCCGGATGGAGCGGTGAAACCCCAGCTCAGCACAGTGCCGGACTCATTGCTCAAGGTCGGGTAGGCCGTGTGTCTTTTGGCATGAACAAGAAAGGCGCCGACCGGCATTTCTGCTGGTCGGCGCCTTAATCCGGAGTGCCCCCGGCAGGATTCGAACCTGCGCACACGGCTCCGGAGGCCGTTGCTCTATCCCCTGAGCTACGGGGGCGCGTCCACCGCTTGCGGCGACGGGTTGAACACTACCAGCTTCACCGGGGTGATCAGGAACCCGTTTGCCGGGCGGTGCGGGGTGCGTCGCCCGGAGGGGGTGGAAGTGGCGAAAACCCGGACGCGGGGGCCCCGGCGGACCTACTCTCGAGTTGTGCCAGGCGTCTCGGGCCGGGTGCTTGTTGTCGACGACAACAAGGTCATCCGGCAGCTGATCAAGGTCAATCTCGAGCTGGAGGGCTTCGAGGTCGTGACCGCGAACGATGGTGCCGAGTGTCTGGACATCGTGCACCGCGTCCGCCCCGACGTCATCACCCTCGACGTGGTCATGCCCCGGCTCGACGGGTTCGGGGCCGCCGCCCAGTTGCGGGCCGATCCGCGGACCCGGGACGTGCCCGTCGCCATCGTGAGCGCCTGTACGCAGCACGAGGTCGAGGCCGGCATCGCCGCCGGGGTGGACGCCTTCGTCGCCAAGCCCTTCGAGCCCGCCGAGCTGGTGCGCGTCGTACGCCGCCTGGTCGAGCGCAAGGACCGGCGCGACGGAAGGAAAGGGGCACCCGCCGGGAGGGGACGGGGCTAGGGCGTCCCTTCCGGATCGTGCCTGACCGGCGCCGCCCGGCACCGCACCTCGCCGCCTTGGCGGAACACCACGTACGTCCAGTACTCCGGCGTCCCGCCGAGGCGCCGATGCACGGCACCGGACGACGCGGGCTCAACCCGCACGATCCGAAAGAGACGACCTGGCCGTCCTCGACGGCCGTGGCCTGCCGCGCCCCGGCCACCTCCCGACCTGACGTGACCAGTCCAGTCCTGTCCTGTCCAGTCCTGTCCAGTCCTGTCCTGCTGCGCTCCGCCGCTGCGTGCCCTGCATCGCCCCGCCCGGCCCCACCCGTCGCGCCGCGTCGGGTCCTGCCGTGGACGGCATCTGTTCACATGGCGAAACCCTTCGCCTCGCGCGCGCACGTCTCCCCTAGGCTGGTCCCGTGAACCCCGCCGACCTCCCCCGTACCGTCGCGCACGCCGTGCGCTGCGCCGTCGAGGACGGGGAGCTCGGTGCCGGGAGCGCGGCCGGGCGGGTGGTCGTCGAGCGGACGCGGCCCGGGGGAGTGGGGGACTACGCGTCGCCCGTCGCGTTCCAGATCGCCAAGACCGCCCGGATACGGCCCGCCGAGGTCGCCGCCGTGCTCGCGCACCGGCTCGGGCGGGTTCCCGGGATCGAGCGGGTCGAGGTCACCGGCCCCGGGTTCGTGAACTTCTTCCTGCCCCCGCTCTCCGCCCCCGAGGTCCTCGACGTCCTCGACGCCCGCGGTGGCGTCTCCGTCCCCGACGGGCCGGCCCCCGCCCCCGCCCCTGCCCAGCAGCGCGAGGGAGTCGTGCGCGCGGCCGTCCTGCGGATCCTGCGCGCGCAGGGCCACCGGCCCGACGGCGCCGGCGGAGCCCCGGGCCCCGTCGCCCCCGTCGCCGCGCGCGACGGCGACGTCGTCGCGCGGTACGGGGCCGGCGCCGCCGTGTGGGCCATGGTGGCCGTGCCCGCCCGCGAGACCCCGGTGTTCTCCGGACGGCTGCTCCGGCAGGACGAGTCCAGCGAGTACTTCCGCGTGCGGTACGCCCACGCCCGCAGCCGCGCGCTCCTGCGCAACGCCCGCGACCTCGGCTTCGGTCCCGAACCCGGCCCGGTCGAGGACGCGCGGGCCCTGTTGCGCGTGCTCGCCGACCACCCCCTGGTCCTCGAAGCCGCCGCGCACCACCGCGCGCCCGAGCGGCTCGTGCGGCACCTCGTCGAGCTGGCCGACGCCCTGCTCGACTTCCAGTACCGCGTCCTGCCCCAGGGGGACGAGAAACCCTCGGCCGCCCACCGTGCCCGGCTGGCCCTCGCCGAAGCCGCCGGGACGGTGCTGGCCGGCGGCCTGGCCCTGCTCGGCACGGACGCACCCGAACGCCTGTGACCCGCGAAGAGAGATACCGATGAGCCGTTCCGCGCACCCCGCCGGACCCCGCCACGCCGACGTCCTGCCCGAGGGGCACTACTCCCCGCCGCCCGCCGACCTCAACGCGCTGGACGAGAAGGTCTGGGCCCGTACCGTGCAGCGCGGCGCGGACGGGGTCGTGACCGTCGGCGGCATCCGGGTGACCGCGCTGGCCGAGGAGTTCGGGACCCCCGCCTACTTCCTCGACGAGGAGGACTTCCGGGCCCGGTGCCGCGCCTGGGCGCACGCCTTCGGCAAGGACGCCGACGTCTTCTACGCGGGCAAGGCGTTCCTGTCCAAGGCCGTCGTGAAGTGGCTGAAGGAGGAGGGGCTCAACCTCGACGTCTGCTCGGGCGGCGAGCTGTCGACCGCGCTGGCCGCCGGCATGCCCGCCGAGCGGATCGCCTTCCACGGCAACAACAAGTCCGCCGACGAGATCACCCGCGCCATCGGGGCCGGTGTCGGCCGGATCGTCCTCGACTCCTTCCAGGAGATCGCCCGCGTCGCCCACACCGCCCGCGAGCTGGGCGTGGTGCAGCCCGTGCAGATCCGCGTCACCGTCGGCGTCGAGGCGCACACCCACGAGTTCATCGCCACCGCGCACGAGGACCAGAAGTTCGGCATCGCCGTCGGCGACGGCTCCGCCGCCGAGGCCGTCCGGCGCGCGCTGGGCCACGACAGCCTGGAGCTGCTCGGCCTCCACTCCCACATCGGCTCGCAGATCTTCGACATGGCGGGCTTCGAGGTCTCCGCCAAGCGCGTCGTGCGGCTGCTGGCGGCCGTACGCGACGAGCACGGCGTCGAACTCCCCGAGATCGACCTCGGCGGCGGCCTCGGGATCGCGTACACCTCCGGCGACGACCCGAGCGAGCCGCAGGACATCGCCAAGTCCCTCCACGAGATCGTGACGCGCGAGTGCGAGAGCGCCGGGCTGCGCGTGCCGCGCATCTCCGTCGAGCCCGGCCGCGCCATCGTCGGCCCGACCGCCTTCACGCTGTACGAGGTGGGCACCATCAAGCCGCTGGAGGGGCTGCGTACGTACGTCAGCGTCGACGGCGGCATGTCCGACAACATCCGCACGGCCCTCTACGACGCCGAGTACTCCATCGCGCTGGTCTCGCGCACCTCCGACGCCGAGCCCGTGCTCGTCCGCGTCGTCGGCAAGCACTGCGAGAGCGGGGACATCGTCGTCAAGGACGCGTTCCTGCCCGCCGACCTCGCCCCCGGCGACCTCCTCGCCGTGCCGGCGACCGGCGCGTACTGCCGCTCGATGGCCAGCAACTACAACCACGCGCTGCGGCCGCCGGTCGTCGCCGTGCGCGACGGAGCGGCCCGGGTGATCGTCCGGCGCGAGACGGAGGAAGATCTTCTGCGTCTGGACCTCGGGTGAGGGCCATATTTCTGAAGGACGCCCGCCGACCCCCAAAATAGGTGTCTCACTCACTGGACCGGGGATGGAAACCGCTGTCCATTGAGTGAGACTGGTTCACAACCGGTGTGCAATCCGCGCGCGGGTTGACGATGTGCAGATCGAAAGGCGTAGGTCGAATGATGCGTACGCGTCCGCTGAAGGTGGCGCTGCTGGGCTGTGGAGTGGTCGGCTCAGAGGTGGCGCGCATCATGACGACGCACGCCGACGACCTCACACAGAGGATCGGCGCGCCCGTGGAGCTCGCCGGCGTGGCCGTGCGCCGCCCCTCCAAGGTGCGCGAGGGCATCGACCCCGCCCTGATCACCACCGACGCGACCGCACTGCTCGAACGCGGCGACATCGACGTGGTCATCGAGGTCATCGGCGGCATCGAGCCCGCCCGCACGCTGATCACCACCGCCTTCGAGAACGGCGCCTCCGTCGTCTCCGCCAACAAGGCGCTGCTCGCCCAGGACGGCGCCGCGCTGCACGCCGCCGCCGAGAAACACGGCCGGGACCTGTACTACGAGGCGGCCGTCGCCGGCGCCATCCCGCTGGTGCGCCCGATGCGCGAATCGCTCGCCGGCGACAAGATCAACCGGGTGATGGGCATCGTCAACGGCACGACGAACTTCATCCTCGACAAGATGGACACCACCGGCGCCGGCTACCAGGAGGCCCTGGACGAGGCCACCGCCCTCGGGTACGCCGAGGCCGACCCCACCGCCGACGTCGAGGGCTACGACGCCGCCGCGAAGGCCGCGATCCTCGCCGGGATCGCCTTCCACACCCGGGTCCGGCTCGACGACGTCTACCGCGAGGGCATGACCGAGGTCAGCGCGTCCGACTTCGCCTCCGCCAAGCGGATGGGCTGCACCATCAAGCTGCTGGCGATCCTGGAGCGGGCCGCCGACGGCGCCTCGGTCACCGCCCGCGTGCACCCCGCGATGATCCCGCTCACGCACCCGCTGGCCTCCGTCCGCGAGGCGTACAACGCGGTCTTCGTCGAGGCGGAGGCCGCCGGGCGGCTCATGTTCTACGGGCCCGGCGCGGGCGGTTCGCCGACCGCGTCCGCGGTCCTCGGCGACCTGGTCGCCGTCTGCCGCAACAAGCTCGCCCAGGCAACGGGGCCCGGCGAGTCGGCGTACACCCAGCTGCCGGTCAGCACCATGGGCGAGGTCGTCACCCGCTACCACATCAGCCTCGATGTGGCGGACAAGCCGGGCGTGCTCGCCCAGGTGGCGACCACGTTCGCGGAGCACGGCGTGTCCATCGACACGGTCCGCCAGCAGGGCAAGGACGGCGAGGCCTCCCTCGTCGTCGTCACTCACCGCGCGCCCGACGCCGCCCTCACCGGCACCGTCGAGGCCCTGCGGAAGCTGGACACCGTCCGCGGTGTCGCCAGCATCATGCGTGTTGAAGGGGAGTAAGGACCCATGAGCAGCAATCCCACCCACCAGTGGCGCGGCATCATCGAGGAGTACCGGGACCGCCTGCCGGTCACGGCCGCGACTGCGGTGGTCACGCTCCGCGAGGGCGGTACTCCCCTCGTCCCCGCACAGGTGCTCTCCGAGCGCACCGGCTGCGAGGTGCACCTCAAGGTCGAGGGGGCCAACCCCACCGGTTCCTTCAAGGACCGCGGCATGACCATGGCGATCACCCGGGCCAAGGAGGAGGGCGCCAAGGCCGTCATCTGCGCGTCCACCGGCAACACCTCGGCCTCGGCCGCCGCCTACGCGGTGCGCGCCGGCATGGTCTGCGCGGTGCTCGTGCCCCGCGGCAAGATCGCGCTGGGCAAGATGGGCCAGGCGCTGGTGCACGGCGCCAAGATCCTCCAGGTGGACGGCAACTTCGACGACTGCCTCGACCTCGCCCGCGCGCTGTCCGACAACTACCCGGTGGCGCTGGTCAATTCGGTCAACCCGGTGCGCATCGAGGGCCAGAAGACGGCCGCGTTCGAGATCGTGGACGCGCTCGGCGACGCCCCCGACGTGCACGTGCTGCCCGTCGGCAACGCCGGCAACATCACCGCGTACTGGAAGGGCTTCAAGGAGTACAAGGCCGACGGCCTCGCCTCCCGTACGCCCCGCGTGTGGGGTTTCCAGGCCTCCGGCTCCGCGCCGATCGTGCGCGGCGAGGTCGTCAAGGAGCCGCACACCATCGCCACCGCGATCCGCATCGGCAACCCGGCCTCCTGGGACTACGCCCTCGCCGCCCGCGACGAGTCGGGCGGCTTCATCGACGAGGTCACGGACCGTCAGATCCTGGCGGCCTACCGCCTGTTGGCCTCGCAGGAGGGCGTCTTCGTCGAGCCCGCGTCGGCCGCCTCGGTGGCCGGCCTGCTCAAGGCCGCCGAGCTGGGCCTGGTCGACCCGGGCCAGAAGATCGTCTGCACGGTCACCGGCAACGGCCTGAAGGACCCCGACTGGGCCGTCGCCGGCGCCCCGCAGCCGGTCACCATCCCGGTGGACGCCGAAGCCGCGGCCGTCCGCCTCGGCCTGGTCTGACGGCTTCCCGGGCGCGGCCGCCGGACACCCGGCGGCCCGCGCCCGGCCCGAGTGCCGGGTTGCGCGGGCTCCGTCGAGCCTGCGGAACCCGGCAACTCACCCCGTACGACGACAAAAGTGCCGCCGGAGCCCGCGACACGCATCGTGCGCCTCCTGTGCGCCCTATGTCGCGAGGGAACCTTCCTTCGATACGCTGTACCTACATCCGCCACCGCATATGACTCGCGGTGCTGCCCCGAGGGCCTTCGGGTGTCGTGCGTTCTCCAGTACATTCACAGCGAGCCAGCGAAGAGCGACGATCTCGCACAGTCACAAGGAGTGTCATCGGACGATGGCCGGTCCCGCGTTCCGCGCCGCCGCCGTACGGGTGCGCGTCCCCGCCAGCAGTGCCAACCTCGGCCCGGGCTTCGACGCCCTGGGCCTGGCCCTGGGGCTCTACGACGACGTCGTCGTCCGGGTGGCCGATTCCGGCCTGAACATCGACATCGCCGGTGAGGGGGCCGACACCCTCCCGCGCGACGAGCGCCACCTGCTCGTACGCTCCATGCGCACCGCCTTCGACCTGCTGGGCGGCCAGCCGCGCGGCCTGGAGGTCGTCTGCGCCAACCGCATCCCGCACGGCCGCGGCCTCGGCTCCTCCTCCGCCGCCATCTGCGCCGGCATCGTCGCCGCCCGCGCCGTGACCATAGGCGGCGAGACCCGGCTCGACGACGCGGCGCTGCTGGAGCTGGCGACCGAGATCGAGGGCCACCCCGACAACGTCGCCGCCTGTCTCCTCGGCGGCTTCACGCTGGCCTGGATGGACGGGGGCAGCGCCAAGGCGATCCGTATGGAGCCCTCGGATTCCATCGTTCCGGTGGTCTTCGTCCCCTCCCGGCCCGTTCTGACGGAAACCGCGCGCGGCCTGCTGCCGCGCAACGTCCCGCACGTGGACGCGGCCGCCAACGCGGGCCGCGCGGCCCTGCTCGTCGAGGCCCTGACCAGGCGTCCCGAGCTGCTGCTGCCGGCCACCGAGGACCGGCTCCACCAGGACTACCGGTCCCCGGCGATGCCCGAGAGCGTGGCACTCGTCGCACGGCTGCGGGCGGACGGCATCCCCGCGGTCATCTCCGGCGCGGGCCCCACGGTCCTCGCGCTGGTCGACAACGGCGCGGCCGACAAGGTCGCGCAGCTCGCCGGCGAGGGGTGGGCGGCCAACCGGCTCGCACTCGACGCCGCGGGCGCGAGCGTGCTTCCCCTGGGCACCCAGGGGAGCTGAGCGGGACCGTCCGGGCAGGTCGGGCGGGTGACGGAGCGGTGCGCGGGCCAGGCCCGGCGAGCCGCCGCGCCACCCGGCCGCCGCCCGCACCCGCCGCGGCCGGCCGTGGTGACACGAACCGGTCGGAGCGGGCGGCCAGGGCAGGCCGTCCGCACCGGAAGGCGCCATCGCCGGTGACCGAGAGGGGGAATATCTGTTGGATCCGGTAGTGTTAGTCTCAAGTGCGCATCCGAAGCCGCCATGGCTCGGTGCTCAGCGTCCCCCTTCGGGACCACTTTTTCTCCGGGAGCCTCCCCGACTGCTTTGATCACTCCAGCAGTTTCGAGCACGCTCCGGATTCGGCGTGACATTCCCACGCTTCCAGCTCGGGGGCTTCTCGCCGAACCACCCATGCACGTCTCTCTCCGCCGTACCTCTACCGGCGGACCACCGCCCCGGCACGGTCCACACACCTAGGACTGCTGTCGGACAGCACAACCGGTCGCCGAGCCAGACAGGCCGACGTCCGCTCCAGGGAAGGACCCTTCGTGAGCGACACCACCGATCTGATGGGCGCTGCCGACACCTCTGTCGACGCCAGTGCCCCCGCCGCGGGCGCTGCCACCAAGCGCCGCCGCACCGGCACCGGCCTTGACGGCATGGTCCTCGCCGAGCTGCAGCAGGTCGCGTCGGGCCTCGGAATCAGGGGCACCGCGCGCATGCGCAAGAGCCAGCTGATCGAGGTCATCAAGGAGGCGCAGGCGGGCGGCAGTGCCCCCAAGGCCGCGTCCTCCGCGGCGGCCGGCGCCGCCGACACCGCCGAGGCCAAGCCGAAGCGCCGTGCCACCAGCAAGGCCCGTACGGGCGAGACCGCCGCCGAGGCGCCCGCCGAGAAGCCCGCCGTGCAGGCGCAGATCGAGATCCCGGGCCAGCCCGCGGGCGGCCCCTCGCGTACGGGCGACGCCGAGGAGGCCCCGGCCGGCGAGCGCCGCCGGCGCCGGGCCACGGCCCCCTCCGGCAGCCCGGAGTCCTCGGCCCCCGCCGCCGTGCAGGTCGAGACGAAGGCCGAGACCGCCACGGCCGCCCCCGCCCAGGCGGAGGCCAAGGCCGAGACCGCCACCGCGGTCTCCGCCGGCCAGGACGGCGAGGGCCGCGGCCGGCGCGACCGGCGTGAGCGCGGCGGCGAGCGCACGGAGCGCGGCGAGCGCCAGCGCGACCGCCGCGACCGCGGCGCCAAGGCCGACGAGCAGGGTCAGGGTCAGGGTCAGGGCGGCTCCTCGCAGGGCGCCCAGGGTGCCCAGGGCGGCGGCCGTCAGGACCGCGCCGAGCGCGGCGACCGCCAGCAGCAGGGCGGCCGCGGCCAGGGCCAGAACCAGGGTCAGCAGGGCCGGCAGGACCGTCAGGACAACGGCCCGCAGGACGACTTCGACGACGAGGGCGGCCGCCGCGGCCGCCGCGGACGCTACCGCGACCGCCGGGGCCGTCGCGGCCGCGACGAGTTCGCGCCGGCCGAGCCGCAGGTCGCCGACGACGACGTGCTGATCCCCGTCGCGGGCATCCTCGACATCCTCGACAACTACGCGTTCATCCGGACCTCGGGCTACCTGCCCGGCCCCAACGACGTGTACGTCTCCCTCGCCCAGGTCCGCAAGGCCGGGCTGCGCAAGGGCGACCACACCACCGGTGCCGTGCGCCAGCCCAAGGACGGCGAGCGCCGCGAGAAGTTCAACGCCCTCGTGCGTCTGGACTCGGTGAACGGCATGGCGCCCGAATCCGGCCGCGGCCGGCCGGAGTTCCAGAAGCTGACGCCCCTGTACCCGCAGGACCGGCTCCGCCTGGAGACCGACCCGGGCGTGCTGACCACCCGCATCATCGACCTCGTGTCGCCGATCGGCAAGGGCCAGCGAGGCCTGATCGTGGCCCCGCCGAAGACCGGCAAGACCATGATCATGCAGGCGATCGCCAACGCGATCACCACCAACAACCCCGAGTGCCACCTGATGGTCGTCCTGGTCGACGAGCGTCCGGAAGAGGTCACCGACATGCAGCGGTCGGTCAAGGGCGAGGTCATCTCCTCGACCTTCGACCGTCCGGCCGAGGACCACACCACCGTCGCCGAGCTGGCCATCGAGCGCGCCAAGCGCCTCGTCGAGCTGGGTCACGACGTGGTCGTCCTGCTGGACTCCATCACCCGTCTGGGCCGCGCGTACAACCTCGCGGCGCCCGCCTCCGGCCGCATCCTGTCCGGTGGTGTCGACTCGACCGCGCTGTACCCGCCGAAGCGCTTCTTCGGTGCCGCGCGCAACATCGAGGACGGCGGCTCGCTGACCATCCTGGCCACCGCGCTGGTCGACACCGGCTCGCGCATGGACGAGGTGATCTTCGAGGAGTTCAAGGGCACCGGCAACATGGAGCTCAAGCTCGACCGGAAGCTCGCCGACAAGCGCATCTTCCCGGCCGTCGACGTCGACCCGTCGGGCACCCGCAAGGAGGAGATCCTCCTCAACGCGGAGGAGCTCGCCATCGTCTGGAAGCTGCGCCGGGTGCTGCACGCGCTCGACTCGCAGCAGGCGATCGAGCTGCTGCTCGACAAGATGAAGCAGACGAAGTCGAACGCCGAGTTCCTGATGCAGATCGCGAAGACGACCCCGTCGGGCAAGAACGACGACTGAGTCCCGCCCCGCGTCACCACGGCCGCCCCCACCGCACCCGCGGCGGGGGCGGCCGTGCGTCGTCCCGGCCCCGCACCGCGCGCCCGCTGTGCGGCCCCTGTGGGCCGCCTGTGCGCCCGCCCGGCCGCGGTGCGAGCTTCGCCACACCCCGCACCGCGCCGCTCCCGCTGCCGCCGGACCGCGCGGCCCCGTAAACACCCAGGTGGGAAGGGCATTGCGCGGAGTTCGCGCCCGGGGGAGTGTCGTGGGACCGGAGCCGGGCACCCCACCGGCCGTGGAACCCTGAACGGCGTTCCCCCGTCTGTGTCAGCGGACCGCAGCGTCGGCGCCGCGGGGACAGGTGACCGGACTCAAGGACCGAGGAGAGCATGAGCCAGGACAGCACGGGCCGCGGCCGGCGCGGCCCAGGCCGCCGCCGCAAGCCGCCCGCCCGCCGCAAGGCCCTCGCCGTCGCCGCGTGGAGCGCCGCGGGCGTGGTGCTGCTGGGCGGCGCGGGCCTCGGCTACGTCTACTTCAAGGTCAACGGCAACCTGAAGACCGTCGACATCGACGCCGCCCTCGGCAAGGACCGCCCGCAGAACGCCGACAACGGCTCGATGGACATCCTCGTCCTCGGCTCGGACTCCCGCGGCGGGGCCAACGGCGAGTACGGCCGGGACGACGGCGGCTCGGCCCGCTCGGACACCGCGATGATCGTCCACGTCTACGAGGGCCACCGGAAGGCCAGCGTCGTATCGATACCCCGCGACACCATGGCCCCCCGCCCGGCCTGCGCCACGAGCGGCGGCAGGACCGACCCCGGCGGCCGGCGCCGGCAGTTCAACGAGGCGTACACCGTCGGCGGGGCGGCCTGCGCGGTCAAGACCGTCGAGACGATGTCCGGCATCCGCATGGACCACTACCTCGAAGTCGACTTCACCGGCTTCAAGAAGATCATCGACGATCTGGGCGGCGTCGAGGTGACCACCGGCAAGCCCATCAAGGACGGCGCCAGCCACCTCGACCTGCCCGCCGGCACCAACCGGCTCGACGGCGAGCAGGCCCTCGGCCTCGTCCGTACCCGCAAGAGCGTCGGGGACGGCAGCGACCTGGGCCGCATACAGCTCCAGCAGGCCTTCATCAAGGCCCTGATCAAGCAGGTCAAGGGCATCGGCCTGTTCGACAACCCGAAGAAGCTGCTCGACCTCGCCGACTCCGGGACCAAGGCCGTCACCACCGACAAGGCCCTCGGCGACGTGAAGTCCCTCATGGGATTCGCCCAGAGCCTCCAGGGCATCGGCGCGCAGGACATGCAGATGATCACCCTGCCGGTCACCGCGGACCCGCGCGACCCCGACCGCGTCGCCCCGCTCCCCAAGGAGACCCGGCTGGTCTGGGAGGCCCTTCTCGCCGACCGGCCGATCCCCCCCGAGGCCACCGTCGACTCCATGGGCGACAAGGGCGCCGCCGGCGGGATCGTCCGCTAGGCCGTCTCTCCCGGCGCTCCCGGGCCCGGGCCCGCCGGGCCTCCGGGCGGGGTGCGGAATACCCGGCCGCCCGTCCCCGTTGAGGGAGGCGTCCTCGGAATTTTGACAGGCGGCCCGGTCCTGGCAGACTGGTCTGTCGGCCCCGGTTCACGCAGCGCGCAATTCGGCTCCTGCGACCCGGCGCCCTCCCGAATCTAGGAGACACCTTGAAGCGCGATGTTCACCCCCAGTACGTCGAGACCCAGGTCAGCTGCACCTGCGGAGCGGCGTTCACCACCCGTAGCACCCTGACCGAAGGCTCCATCCGAGCCGAGGTCTGCTCCGAGTGCCACCCGTTCTACACGGGCAAGCAGAAGATCCTCGACACCGGTGGCCGCGTGGCCCGCTTCGAGGCCCGCTTCGGCAAGGGTGCGGCCAAGAAGTAGCGCGACCCAGGCGCCGGTCACCGGCCGCCCCCTGTCCACGCGGGGGCGGCCGGACCGGCGCCTTTGTCGTCGGTCCGGCGCCGTCCCGCGCAGGCCCGCAGGCGGTCGCCCGGTCCCCGGGCCCGTCACCCCGCAGTCCCCCCGTACTTTCACCCCAGGAGTCCCCCGATGTTCGAGGCGGTCGAGGAACTGATCGGCGAACACGCCGATCTTGAGAAGAAGCTCGCCGACCCTTCGGTCCACTCCGATCAGGCCAACGCGCGCAAGCTGAACAAGCGCTACGCGGAGCTGACCCCGATCGTGGCGACCTTCCGCGCCTGGAAGCAGTCGACCGAGGACATCGAGACGGCCAAGGAGTTCGCGGCCGACGACCCCGACTTCATCGCCGAGGTCAAGGAGCTGACCGCGCAGCGCGAGGAGCTCACCGAGAAGCTGCGCCTGCTGCTGGTCCCGCGCGACCCCAGCGACGACAAGGACGTCCTCCTGGAGGTCAAGGCGGGAGCGGGCGGCGACGAGTCCGCCCTGTTCGCCGGCGACCTGCTGCGCATGTACCTGCGCTACGCCGAGCGCGTCGGCTGGAAGACCGAGATCATCGACGCCACCGAGTCCGAGCTCGGCGGCTACAAGGACGTCCAGGTGTCCGTCCGCACCAAGGGCGGCAACGGCGCCACGGAGCCCGGCCAGGGCGTCTGGGCCCGCCTGAAGTACGAGGGCGGCGTCCACCGCGTCCAGCGCGTACCGGCCACCGAGTCCCAGGGCCGCATCCACACCTCCGCCGCCGGCGTGCTCGTCACCCCGGAGGCCGAGGAGGTCGAGGTCGAGATCAACATGAACGACCTCCGCATCGACGTGTACCGCTCCTCGGGCCCCGGCGGCCAGTCCGTCAACACCACCGACTCGGCCGTGCGCATCACGCACATCCCCACCGGCGTCGTCGCCTCCTGCCAGAACGAGAAGAGCCAGCTCCAGAACAAGGAGCAGGCCATGCGCATCCTGCGCTCGCGGCTGCTGGCCGCGGCCCAGGAGGCCGCCGAGCAGGAGGCCTCCGACGTGCGCCGCAGCCAGGTGCGCTCGGTGGACCGGTCCGAGAAGATCCGTACGTACAACTACCCGGAAAACCGGATCTCGGACCACCGGACCGGCTTCAAGGCGTACAACTTGGACCAGGTGCTCGACGGCGACCTCGACCCGGTCATCCAGGCCTGCGTCGACACCGACTCCGCCGCGAAGCTCGCGGCCGCGCACTGACCCCCGCCCGACCCCGCACCCCCCGTACGACAGCAGCCCGGAGGACCAGCGTGAACTTGCTGCTTGCCGAGGTGGCCCAGGCCACCCAGCGGCTGGCCGCCGCCGGCGTGCCCTCACCGCGCTTCGACGCGGAGGAGCTCGCGGCCTTCGTGCACGGCGTCAAGCGGGGGGAACTGCACCACGTCAAGGACGCGGACTTCGACGCCCGCTACTGGGAGACCGTCGCCCGCCGCGAGGCCCGCGAGCCGCTCCAGCACATCACCGGCCGCGCCTTCTTCCGGTACCTGGAGCTCCAGGTCGGCCCCGGGGTCTTCGTGCCCCGGCCCGAGACCGAGTCGGTCGTGGACTGGGCCATACAGGCCGTCCGGGCGATGGACGTCGTCGAACCGCTGATCGTCGACCTGTGCACCGGCTCCGGCGCCATCGCCCTGGCCATGGCGCAGGAGGTGCCGCGCTCGCGCGTGCACGCCGTCGAACTGTCCGAGGACGCCCTGCGCTGGACCCGCAAGAACGCCGAGGGCTCCCGGGTCAGCGTCCACCAGGGCGACGCGCTCAGCGCGCTGCCCGAGCTGGACGGCCAGGTCGACCTGGTCATCTCCAACCCGCCGTACATCCCGCTCACCGAGTGGGAGTACGTCGCCCCCGAGGCCCGGGACCACGATCCCGAGATGGCGCTCTTCTCCGGCGAGGACGGCCTCGACACCATCCGCGGCATCGAGCGCACCGCGCACCGCCTGCTGCGGCCCGGCGGGATCGTCGTCATCGAGCACGCCGACACCCAGGGCGGCCAGGTGCCGTGGATCTTCGCCGAGGAGCGCGGCTGGGCCGACGCGGCGGACCACCCGGACCTCAACAAGCGCCCCCGCTTCGCCACCGCCCGCAAGGCGCTGCCGTGAGCGGCACCACCCCTACCGCAACCCCCCTGCTGCACGAGGAGGCCCGCTGATGGCCCGGCGATACGACTGCAACGACGCGACGGACCGCAAGACGGGCCTGCGCGAAGCCGCATCCGCCGTGCGCCGCGGCGAGCTCGTCGTGCTGCCCACCGACACCCTGTACGGGATCGGTGCGGATGCCTTCAGTCCCGAGGCCGTACAGGACCTCCTCGCCGCCAAGGGCCGCGGCCGCGGCATGCCCACCCCGGTGCTCATCGGCTCCCCGAACACCCTGCACGGGCTCGTCACGGACTTCTCCGAGCAGGCCTGGGAGCTCGTCGACGCCTTCTGGCCGGGCGCGCTGACCCTCGTCGCCAGGCACCAGCCGTCGCTCGCCTGGGACCTCGGGGACACCCAGGGCACCGTCGCCGTGCGCATGCCCCTGCACCCCGTCGCGATCGAGCTGCTGACCGAGGTCGGCCCGATGGCCGTCTCCTCGGCCAACCTGACCGGGCACCCCGCACCGGAGGACTGCGACGCGGCCCGCGAGATGCTCGGCGACTCCGTCTCCGTGTACCTGGACGGCGGCCCGACCCCCGGCATCCAGCCGTCCTCGATCGTCGACGTCACCGGGAAGGTCCCGGTCCTGCTGCGCGAGGGCGCACTCTCCGCGGACCAGCTGCGGGAGGTCGTACCCGACCTCGAGGTCGCCCCGTGAGCCCTGAGGGGCGTGGCATAGCAAGGGGACACCTCCCGGCGGCCGCCGGGACGGAAGCCTTCCGCATCCTCCACGTCAGCACCGGCAACGTCTGCCGTTCGCCCATCACCGAGCGGCTGACGCGGCACGCCCTCGCGCACCGCCTCGGCGGCCCCGTCGCCGGGGACCTCATCGTGGAGAGCGCCGGCACCTGGGGCCACGAAGGCGCCCCGATGGAGGCGAACGCGGCCGCGGTCCTCGCGGACTTCGGCGCCGACGCCTCCGGCTTCACCGGCCGCGAGCTGCTCGACGAGCACGTCATCCGGGCCGACCTGGTACTGACCGCCACCCGCGACCACCGTGCCCAGGTGATCTCCATGGGCCACTCGGCGGGACTGCGCACCTTCACGCTGAAGGAGTTCACCCGGCTGGTCCGGGCGATAGACCCGGCCACCCTGCCGCCGCTCGACGACGGCATGGGGGAGCGCGCCCGCACCCTGGTGCGGGCCGCCGCCGCGCTGCGCGGCTGGCTGCTGGCCCCGTCGCCCGACGCCGACGAGGTCTACGACCCGTACGGCGCCCCCATCACCTTCTTCCGCTCGATCGGCGACGAGATCAACCAGGCGCTGGAGCCCGTGGTGACCGCGCTGACGGGCGTGACCACACCGCGCTGACCCCGCGGGGGCCGCGGGCCGGCCCCGGGCCGGCGGACGGCCGCCCGCCCGCCCGGAGCACCCCTGCGCACCCCCCCCGTACGCGTCCCCGGGCGGCGGGAAACCGGCGGCGGGAATATCGTGGGCCTACCCGGTACACCCACCGCGCGGGGAGTCGTGCCATGAGCGTCACCACCGAGCAGCCGACGGACCTCCTGCGACGGCAGGACCCGCAGCTCGCCGACATCCTCGACGGCGAGCGGCAGCGCCAGGCGACCACGCTCCAGCTCAGCGCCGCCGAGAACTTCACCTCCCCCGCCGTCCTCGCCGCCCTCGGGTCGGCGCTCGCCAACAAGTACGCCGAGGGCTACCCGGGCGCCCGCCACCACGGCGGGTGCGAGTACGCCGATCTCGCCGAGCGGGTCGCCGTGGAGCGGGCGCGGGCGCTGTTCGGCGCCGAGCACGCCAACGTGCAGGCCCACTCCGGCTCCTCCGCGGTGCTCGCCGCCTACGCCGCGCTGCTGCGGCCCGGGGACACGGTGCTGGCCATGGGGCTCCCGTACGGCGGGCACCTCACCCACGGGTCGCCGGCCAACTTCTCCGGGCGCTGGTTCGACTTCGTCGGGTACGGGGTGGACCCCGCGACCGGGCTCGTCGACTACGGGCAGGTGCAGCGGCTGGCCCGCGAGCACCGGCCCAAGGCCATCGTCTGCGGATCGATCTCCGCGCCCCGCCACCCCGAGTACTCGGCCTTCCGGGAGATCGCCGACGAGGTCGGGGCCTTCCTGATCGCCGACGCCGCCCACCCCATCGGGCTGGTGGCCGGCGGGGCCGCCCCCAGCCCCGTCCCCTACGCCGACGTCGTGTGCGCGACCACGCACAAGGTGCTGCGCGGACCGCGCGGCGGCATGATCCTGTGCGGCGCCGAGTTCGCCGAGCGCATCGACCGGGCGGTGTTCCCCTTCACCCAGGGCGGCGCCCAGATGCACACCATCGCGGCCAAGGCCGTGGCCTTCGGCGAGGCCGCCGGACCGGCCTTCAGCGGATACGCCCACCGGGTCGTCGGCAACGCGCGGACGCTGGCCGACGCCCTCGCGGACCACGGCTTCGCGATCACCACCGGCGGGACCGACACCCACCTGATCACCGCAGACCCCGCGGCGCTGGGCGTCGACGGCCCGACCGCCCGCGGCCGGCTGGCGGCGGCGGGGATCGTGCTGGAGACCTGCGCCCTCCCGTACGGGGACCAGCGCGGCATCCGGCTCGGCACGGCCGCGGTGACCACCCAGGGAATGGGGGAGGCGCAGATGCTCCGGATCGCGGCCCTGTTCGCCGACGCCCTGCGCGGGGAAGCCGCGAAGACCCGCGCGGAGGTCAACGAACTGGGACGGGGATTTCCCCCGTACGGGGATCAATAGGGCAAGAGGGGTGTACCGCAACCGGAATACGGCCACCTCGCGTCCTAGGCAGGGGGGACATCGCAGCTAATGTGTGGGGCTGAGATGGCCGGCGATACATCTGGGGCAGCCCGTGCGTGAATATCTGCTGACGCTTTGCGTCACGGTCGCGGTGACCTACCTGCTGACCGGGCCCGTGCGGAAGTTCGCGATCGCGGCCGGGGCCATGCCGGAGATCCGCGCCCGCGACGTGCACCGCGAGCCCACGCCGCGGCTGGGCGGCATCGCCATGTTCGGCGGACTGTGCGCGGGACTGCTGGTCGCGGACCACCTGCACAACCTCAACGGCGTCTTCGAGCTGTCGAACGAGCCGCGGGCCCTGCTCTCCGGAGCGGCCCTGATCTGGCTGGTCGGCGTGCTCGACGACAAGTTCGAGCTGGACGCGCTGATCAAGCTCGGCGCCCAGATGATCTCCGCGGGCGTGATGGTCATGCAGGGCCTGACCATCCTGTGGATCCCCGTTCCGTGGATCGGGACGGTCCCGCTCACCCAGTGGCAGGGCAACCTGCTCACCGTGGCCCTCGTGGTGATCACCATCAACGCGGTGAACTTCGTGGACGGCCTCGACGGCCTGGCCGCCGGCATGGTGTGCATCGCCGCCGCCGCGCTCTTCCTCTACGCGTACCGGATCTGGTTCGGGTACGGCATCGAGGCCGCGGCCCCCGCGACCCTCTTCGCCGCGATCCTGATGGGCATGTGCCTGGGCTTCCTGCCGCACAACATGCACCCCGCCCGCATCTTCATGGGCGACTCCGGATCGATGCTCATCGGCCTGGTGCTGGCCGCCTCCGCGATCTCGATCACCGGCCAGGTGGACCCGGACGCGATGGCCCTGTTCGCGGGCGGCGAGCGCAACGCGACGCACGCGATGCTGCCCGTCTTCATCCCGCTGCTGCTGCCGCTGACCATCATCGCGATCCCGATGGCCGACCTGATCCTGGCCATCGTGCGGCGCACCTGGAACGGCCAGTCGCCCTTCGCTGCCGACCGCGGACACCTCCACCACCGGCTGCTGGAGCTCGGGCACTCGCACAGCCGCGCGGTGCTGATCATGTACTTCTGGTCGGGGCTGATCGCCTTCGGGGCGGTCGCGTACTCGGTGCACTCCGCCTCGATGTGGATCGTGCTGGCCATCGCCGCCCTGAGCGCCCTCGGCCTGATCCTGCTCCTGCTGCCGCGCTTCACGCCGCGCGCCCCGCACTGGGCGGAGGGTCTCGTCCCGCCGCGCTACCGGCACGCGGAACGGGCCGCCGCCGCGGCGGAGGCGGCCGCCCTGGAGACCACGGGGCGCGAGCCGGAGTTCGCGAGGCCGATCGCGGCGGGAGTGTCCGGCGTCAACGGAGCGACTGCCGTAGGCCCCCGTTCGCGCTTCCCCGACCGGCGTAAGGCTGAATCCACGCGCTGACCGGTGGAGGGCATGTCGGACATGGATGCCCTTTACCAGACAAGCCAGTTGGCTGTCGCGCACACACGCGCAGGGTCACTCTCATGTGTGACAGTGAGCACACCCTACGGGTAAAGCTCTCATCAAATACTTTGTGATACCGTTCACTAAACCCGGCGACAGAGCCGAAGGACCGTAGTGCGACGGTCCATTGGCCCGAGGTCCTCACTCGGACCGGGCTTACGCTCGTCCCGTACGAGTCCCTTGCCCCCACACCACCAAGCGGAGCAAACCGCCATGCGGTCAGATGACGTCCGATCCCTCCTGCAAGCCGCTGTACCCACCGCTGCCGCCGGCGCTATCGCAGCCGTCGTCAGCGCGTTGGTCGCCGGCGGCAAGGGCGCTCTCGGATCCGTCGTCGCGACGCTGGTCGTGATCCTCTTCATGGGCATCGGATTCGTCGTTCTGCAGCGCACTGCGAAATCGTTGCCGCACCTGTTCCAGGCCATGGGGCTCATGCTCTACACGGCCCAGATCCTGCTGCTCTTCGTCTTTGTCGCAACGTTCAAGAACACGACGCTGTTCAACCCCAAGGCCTTCGCCATCACGCTCGTGGCCACCACCCTGGTGTGGATCGCCGCGCAGGCGCGTGCTCACATGAAGGCCAAGATCCTCTACGTCGAACCGGACCCGGTGAAGGGCGATACGCCCGACAAATCGGGACCGACGTCGTGAGGGGTAGGGGCGGCATAAGTGCGTGGTTGGGATGCTGCTATCGTCCAGTGCCATCTGCGGCGCTGCGGGCGCGGGCATCTGAGCTGACGCCTGTTCCAACGCGAGGCTCAATGCCTGACCGTCGCCCCCACATCCGTAACACCAGTCCAGTGCCGAACAGCGGCTGTGCGCCGCGCCGACACAACGAGGTTGCCGTACCTATGCGCCACGCTGAAGGAGCCCGCGGTGAGTGCTGACCCGACGACGGTGCTCGCCTTCGAGACCGACTGCCACATCTTCGACGGTTGTGGCTTCCCGGCTCCCGGCCTGCACTCGTTCCTGTTCCAGCCGATCTTCGGCGACGGGGACAGCAACACCTACTTCAACAAGACGATGCTGCTGGCCCTGCTCGGCACGGTCGTCATCGTCGGCTTCTTCTGGCTGGCCTTCCGCAAGCCGAAGGTCGTCCCGGGCAAGCTGCAGATGGTCGCCGAAGCCGGTTACGACTTCGTGCGCCGCGGCATCGTGTACGAGACGCTGGGCAAGAAGGAGGGCGAGAAGTACGTCCCCCTGATGGTCTCGCTGTTCTTCTTCGTCTGGATCCTGAACGTCTGGTCGATCGTCCCGCTGGCCCAGTTCCCGGTGACGTCGATCATCTCGTACCCCGCCGCCCTCGCGGCGATCGTGTACGTGATCTGGATGAGCGTGACGTTCAAGCGTCACGGCTTCGTCGGCGGCTTCAAGAACCTGACGGGCTACGACAAGTCGCTCGGCGCGGTCCTGCCGATGGTCATGGTCATCGAGTTCTTCTCGAACGTCCTGGTCCGCCCGTTCACCCACGCGGTCCGACTGTTCGCGAACATGTTCGCCGGTCACACCCTGCTGCTGCTCTTCACGATCGCCAGCTGGTACCTGCTGAACGGCATCGGGATCGCCTACGCCGGCGTCTCGTTCGTCATGGTCCTGGTGATGACCGCTTTCGAGCTCTTCATCCAGGCGGTCCAGGCGTACGTCTTCGTCCTCCTGGCCTGCAGCTTCATTCAGGGCGCGCTCGCCGAGCACCACTGACCACTCGCCCCTGAGTCCCTTATTCGTCCGGTGGCCAACCCCCACCGGTCCGTGAAAGAGAAGGAAGAACTGGCATGTCCCAGACCCTTGCTGCCGTCACCGGCTCCCTCGGCTCCATCGGTTACGGCCTTGCGGCCATCGGCCCCGGCGTCGGCGTCGGCATCATCTTCGGTAACGGCACCCAGGCTCTCGCTCGTCAGCCCGAGGCGGCCGGTCTGATCCGCGCCAACCAGATCCTCGGCTTCGCCTTCTGTGAGGCGCTCGCCCTCATCGGTCTGGTCATGCCGTTCGTCTACGGCCCGTGATCTTCGGATTCACGACCAGTCCACTAGACGAAAGGCACTGAAGTGAACCTCCTGGTTCTCGCGGCTGAGGGTGGGGAAAACCCCCTCATTCCGCCGATCCCCGAGCTCGTCATCGGTCTGATCGCCTTCGTCATCGTCTTCGGCTTCCTCGCGAAGAAGCTCCTCCCGAACATCAACAAGGTTCTGGACGAGCGCCGCGAGGCCATCGAAGGCGGTATCGAGAAGGCTGAGGCCGCTCAGACCGAGGCCCAGAGCGTGCTGGAGCAGTACAAGGCCCAGCTCGCCGAGGCCCGGCACGAGGCCGCGCGCCTGCGCCAGGAAGCGCTGGAGCAGGGCACTGCGCTCAAGGAAGAACTGCGCGCAGAGGGCCAGCGGCAGCGTGAGGAGATCATCGCTGCCGGCCACGCCCAGATCGAGGCCGACCGCAAGGCCGCCTCGCACGCACTGCGTCAGGACGTGGGCAAGCTCGCCACCGACCTGGCCGGAAAGCTCGTCGGCGAGTCCCTGGAGGACCACGCCCGGCAGAGCCGCACGATCGACCGCTTCCTCGGCGAACTTGAGGAGAAGGCGGCGTCGAACGGGGCCGCCCGATGAACGGAGCGAGCCGCGAGGCACTGGCCTCCGCGCGCGAGCGCCTCGACGCACTGACGGACAACACGTCCGTCGACGCGTCGAAGCTCGCCGGTGAGCTGGCTGCCGTCACCGCGCTGCTCGACCGTGAGGTCTCGCTGCGTCGGGTCATCACGGACCCGGCGCAGTCCGGCGAGGCCAAGGCCGAGCTGGCCGGGCGCCTGCTGAACGGACAGGTCGGCGGGGAGACCCTCGACCTGGTGTCCGGCATGGTCCGGTCCCGCTGGTCGCAGTCCCGCGACCTGGTGGACGCGCTGGAGGCGCTGGCGGCCACCGCCGACCTCACGGCCGCCCAGCAGGGTGCCGCGCTGGACAACGTCGAGGACGAGGTCTTCCGCTTCGGCCGGATCGTCTCTTCCAGCACCGAGCTGCGCGCCGCGCTCACCGACCGTGCGGCCACCGCCGCCGCCAAGAGCCAGCTGCTGCGCAGCCTGCTCGGCGGCAAGGTGAACCCGGTCACCGAGCGTCTCGTCATCCGTCTTGTCACGCACCCGCGTGGACGTAGCCTGGAAGCGGGACTGGAGTCCCTGTCCAAGCTCGCCGCCGAGCGCCGTGACCGCATGGTCGCCACCGTGACCAGCGCGGTTCCGCTCAGCGACGTGCAGAAGCAGCGTCTCGGTGCGGTACTGGCCACGCTGTACGGCCGCGCGATGCACCTGAACCTGGACGTGGACCCCGAGGTCCTCGGCGGGATCTCGGTGCGCGTCGGCGACGAGGTCATCGACGGCACCATCGCGGACCGCCTCGCCGAGGCGTCCCGCCGCATGGCCGGCTGACCAGCCACCAATAGAACAACGCATTCCTAGCGGCCCGGTTGGGCCGTGCAGAACTTGCAGAAGATTCCTGGGGGTCGCCCCCAGACCCCTAAGAAGCTTCAGGCCCAACAAGGAGAGCAGGGAACCCAGATGGCGGAGCTCACGATCCGGCCGGAGGAGATCCGGGACGCACTGGAGAACTTTGTCCAGTCGTACCAGCCGGACGCGGCCTCGCGCGAGGAGGTCGGAACGGTCAGCGTTGCCGGCGACGGCATCGCGAAGGTGGAGGGCCTGCCCTCCGCCATGGCGAACGAGCTGCTGAAGTTCGAGGACGGCACCCTCGGTCTCGCCCTCAACCTCGACGAGCGCGAGATCGGTGCGGTCGTCCTCGGCGAGTTCAACGGGATCGAGGAGGGCCAGCCGGTGCAGCGCACCGGTGAGGTGCTCTCGGTCGGCGTCGGCGAGGGCTACCTCGGCCGCGTCGTCGACCCGCTCGGCAACCCGATCGACGGTCTCGGCGAGATCGCGACCGAAGGCCGCCGCGCCCTCGAACTGCAGGCCCCGGGCGTCATGGTCCGCAAGTCGGTCCACGAGCCCATGCAGACCGGCTACAAGGCGATCGACGCGATGGTGCCCGTCGGCCGCGGTCAGCGTCAGCTGATCATCGGCGACCGCCAGACCGGCAAGACCGCCCTGGCCGTCGACACGATCATCAACCAGCGCGACAACTGGCGCTCTGGCGACGTGAACAAGCAGGTCCGCTGCATCTACGTCGCCATCGGCCAGAAGGGCTCGACCATCGCGTCCGTTCGCGGCGCCCTGGAAGACGCCGGCGCGCTCGAGTACACGACGATCGTCGCCGCCCCGGCGTCCGACCCGGCCGGCTTCAAGTACCTGGCGCCGTACACCGGCTCCGCCATCGGCCAGCACTGGATGTACGCCGGCAAGCACGTCCTGATCATCTTCGACGACCTGTCGAAGCAGGCCGACGCCTACCGCGCCGTGTCGCTGCTGCTGCGCCGCCCGCCGGGCCGCGAGGCCTACCCGGGCGACGTCTTCTACCTGCACTCCCGTCTGCTGGAGCGCTGCGCGAAGCTCTCCGACGACATGGGTGCCGGTTCGATGACCGGTCTGCCGATCGTCGAGACCAAGGCGAACGACGTGTCGGCGTTCATCCCGACCAACGTCATCTCCATCACCGACGGCCAGTGCTTCCTGGAGTCCGACCTGTTCAACGCGGGCCAGCGCCCGGCGCTGAACGTCGGCATCTCGGTCTCCCGCGTCGGTGGCTCCGCCCAGCACAAGGCCATGAAGCAGGTCTCCGGCCGTCTGCGCCTGGACCTCGCCCAGTACCGCGAGCTGGAGGCGTTCGCCGCCTTCGGTTCCGACCTGGACGCCGCGTCGAAGGCCTCGCTGGAGCGCGGCAAGCGCCTGGTCGAGCTGCTCAAGCAGGGCCAGTACCAGCCCATGCCCGTCGAGGAGCAGGTCGTCTCCGTCTGGGCCGGCACCACCGGCAAGATGGACGACGTTCCGGTCGCCGACATCCGTCGCTTCGAGTCGGAGCTGCTGGAGCACCTGCGCCGCGAGCGCAAGGACCTCCTCACCTCCATCGCCGACGGCGGCAAGATGTCGGACGACACCCTGTCCTCCATCGCGGACGCCATCGCCGGCTTCAAGCGGCAGTTCGAGACCTCGGACGGCAAGCTCCTCGGCGAGGACGCGCCGGCCGTCAACGTCTCCAAGTGACGACGGAAGGGACCTGACTCATGGGAGCGCAGCTCCGGGTCTACAAGCGTCGCATCCGTGCCGTCACGGCGACCAAGAAGATCACCAAGGCGATGGAGATGATCGCCGCCTCGCGCATCGTCAAGGCGCAGCGCAAGGTGGCGGCATCGATGCCGTACGCGACCGAGCTCACCCGTGCGGTGACCGCGGTGGCGACGGGCTCGAACACCAAGCACGCCCTGACCACCGAGGTCGAGGCGCCGGTGCGCGCCGCGGTCCTGCTCGTCACGAGCGACCGCGGTCTGGCCGGCGGCTACTCCGCCAACGCCATCAAGCAGGCGGAGCGGCTCACCGAGCGGCTCCGCGGCGAGGGCAAGGAGGTCGACACGTACATCGTCGGCCGCAAGGGTCTGGCCTACTTCGGCTTCCGCGAGCGCAAGGTCGCGGACTCCTGGACCGGCTTCACCGACAGCCCGGCCTACGCCGACGCCAAGCGCGTCGCGGGGCCGCTGATCGAGGCCATCCAGACGGAGACGGCCGAGGGCGGCGTCGACGAGCTGCACATCGTCTTCACGGAATTCGTGTCGATGATGACGCAGAACGCGGTCGACGGCCGGATGCTGCCGCTCAGCCTCGACCAGGCCGCGGAGGAGACCGGTGCGAAGGGCGAGATCCTTCCGCTGTTCGAATTCGAGCCGTCGGCGGAGGACGTCCTCGACGCCCTCCTGCCGCGCTACGTCGAGAGCCGCATCTACAACGCACTGCTGCAGTCGGCCGCTTCCGAGCACGCCGCCCGCCGTCGTGCGATGAAGTCGGCCACCGACAACGCCGGGGACCTCATCAAGAGCCTCTCCCGGCTTGCCAACGCGGCCCGCCAGGCCGAAATCACCCAGGAAATCAGCGAGATCGTCGGTGGCGCGAGCGCCATGGCTGACGCGACCGCGGGGAGTGACAAGTAATGACGACCACTGTTGAGACGGCCGCCGCCACGGGCCGCGTCGCCCGGGTCATCGGCCCGGTCGTCGACGTGGAGTTCCCCGTCGACGCCATGCCCGAGATCTACAACGCGCTGAAGGTCCAGGTCGCCGACCCGGCCCAGGACGGCGCGCTCAAGACGCTGACCCTGGAAGTCGCCCAGCACCTGGGCGACGGCGTGGTCCGCACCATCTCCATGCAGCCCACCGACGGTCTGGTCCGCCAGGCCCCGGTGACCGACACGGGCGAGGGCATCACCGTCCCGGTCGGCGACTTCACCAAGGGCAAGGTGTTCAACACCCTGGGCGAGGTGCTGAACTACCCGGAGGAGAACGCCAACGTCACCGAGCGCTGGCCGATCCACCGCAAGGCGCCCCGCTTCGACGAGCTCGAGTCGAAGACCGAGATGTTCGAGACCGGCGTCAAGGTCATCGACCTCCTCACCCCGTACGTCAAGGGTGGAAAGATCGGTCTGTTCGGTGGTGCCGGTGTCGGCAAGACCGTTCTGATCCAGGAAATGATCTACCGCGTCGCCAACAACCACGATGGTGTGTCGGTCTTCGCGGGCGTCGGTGAGCGTACCCGTGAGGGCAACGACCTCATCGAGGAGATGGCCGACTCCGGCGTCATCGACAAGACGGCGCTCGTCTTCGGCCAGATGGACGAGCCCCCGGGCACCCGTCTGCGCGTCGCCCTGGCCGGTCTGACCATGGCGGAGTACTTCCGCGATGTGCAGAAGCAGGACGTGCTGTTCTTCATCGACAACATCTTCCGGTACACCCAGGCGGGTTCCGAGGTGTCGACCCTGCTCGGCCGCATGCCCTCCGCGGTGGGTTACCAGCCGAACCTGGCCGACGAGATGGGTCTCCTCCAGGAGCGCATCACCTCGACCCGTGGTCACTCGATCACCTCGATGCAGGCGATCTACGTCCCCGCGGACGACCTGACCGACCCGGCGCCGGCGACCACCTTCGCCCACCTCGACGCGACGACGGTTCTCTCCCGTCCGATCTCCGAGAAGGGCATCTACCCGGCCGTGGACCCGCTGGACTCGACGTCCCGCATCCTCGACCCGCGGTACATCGCGGCGGACCACTACGCCACCGCGATGCGCGTCAAGGGGATCCTGCAGAAGTACAAGGACCTCCAGGACATCATCGCGATCCTCGGTATCGACGAGCTGGGCGAAGAGGACAAGCTGGTCGTCCACCGCGCCCGTCGCGTCGAGCGGTTCCTGTCGCAGAACACCCACGTGGCGAAGCAGTTCACCGGCGTGGACGGTTCGGACGTGCCGCTGGAGGAGTCGATCACCGCGTTCAACGCGATCTGCGACGGTGACTACGACCACTTCCCCGAGCAGGCGTTCTTCCTGTGCGGTGGCATCGAGGACCTGAAGGCGAACGCCAAGGAGCTGGGCGTCTCCTGATCCGGCGCGCTCCGCGAGGGGCGCATCCGGTTCGCAGGTTTTCCGGAGAGGGGCGGGTGTGTCCCGTCCCTCTCCCCACGCCCATTAGAATTTGACCCAACACCCGGCCGACCCGCCGGGTGGTGACCCGAGGAGCCACCTTGGCTGCTGAGCTGCACGTCGAGCTGGTCGCGGCGGACCGCAATGTCTGGTCCGGCGAGGCCACCCTTGTTGTCGCCCGCACCACGTCCGGCGACATCGGCGTCATGCCCGGTCACCAGCCGCTTCTCGGTGTGCTGGAATCGGGCCCTGTGACCATCCGCACCAGCGAGGGCAACACGGTCATCGCGGCGGTGCACGGCGGTTTCATCTCGTTCGCGGACAACAAGCTGTCCCTGCTGGCCGAGATCGCCGAGCTCGCGGACGAGATCGACGTCCAGCGTGCGGAGCGGGCACTGGAGCGCGCGAAGTCGGAGGCCGACGCGGCCGCCGAGCGTCGCGCTGATGTCCGGCTGCGCGCCGTAACGGGCTGAACACCCGTCGGAGTACCAACCGCTGAGCTCCGGAGGGCGACTTCCGGGGCACGGCAGACCTCAGCCGCGGTCCGTTCTGGAATTTTCCAGACCGGGTCGCGGCTGAGGCGATGCAGGTCCGTTTTTTCTCATGCGGGATTCGATGAGCGAGGAGGTCGGTGAAGATGCTCCTCGCTCTGCTTGTGAGCGGCCTGGTCGTAGCCCTGGTGGTGATCGGGCTGTTTGTCTTCGGGCTGCGCCGGAGGCTGATCCAGCGGTCCGGCGGCACCTTCGACTGCAGTATGCGCTGGGGCGTGCCCGACGAGCCCGACAGCTCCGGCAAGGGCTGGGTGTACGGGGTGGCGCGCTACAGCGGTGACCGGATCGAGTGGTTCCGGGTGTTCAGCTACGCGCCTCGGCCGCGCCGGCTGCTGGAGCGTTCCTCCATCGAGGTGGTCTCCCGCCGCGCCCCCGACGGCGAGGAGGAGCTGGCGCTGCTGTCCGACGCGATCGTGCTCGGAGCCCTCCACCGGGGGACGCGCCTGGAGCTGGCGATGAGCGAGGACGCACTGACCGGCTTCCTGGCCTGGCTGGAGGCGGCGCCGCCCGGGCAACGGGTGAACGTGGCCTGACGCGGCCGCCCCGCCGCCCGGACCGGGCGGCGGAGCGGCCACGTGAAGAAGCCGGGGAGACGGGGGCGGACCCGTCTCCCCGGCTTCGTCTGTCACCGGCTCCGTTCAGTGGGGGTTACTGGAGCCCGGTGTGGATGGCGTTGGCGAGCTCACCGTTGGTGGTGTCGCCGCTGAACTCCCAGAAGAAGGCGCCCTTGAGGCCCTGGCTCTTGGCCCAGGCCATCTTCGAGACGACCGTGGCCGGGGTGTCGTAGCTCCACCAGTTGCTGCCGCACTTGGCGTAGGCGGTGCCGGCGATGGTGCCGGTGGACGGGCAGCTGGCCTTGAGCACCTTGTAGTCCTCGATGCCGGGCTCGTACGTGCCCGGGGCCGGTCCGGTGGCGGTGCCGCCGGGGGTCGCCTGGGTGACGCCGGTCCAGCCGCGGCCGTAGAAGCCGATGCCGAGGTTCAGCTTGGAGCCGGGGATGCCCTTGCCCTTGAGCTTGGTGATGGCGGCCTCGGAGTTGAAGCCGTCCTGGGGGATGCCGGGGTAGGCGGTGAGCGGGGAGTGCGGGGCCGTCGGGCCCTGCGCCGCCCAGGCGCCGAAGAAGTCGTAGGTCATCACGTTGTAGAAGTCGACGTACTGGGCCGCGCCGCCGTAGTCGGCCGCGTCCAGCTTGCCGCCGTTGGCGCCGTCGGCCGAGATGGCCGCCGTGACCAGGTTGTTCGAGCCGAACTTGCCGCGGACGGCCTGCATGAGGTTCTTCAGGGAGGCCGCGCCGCTGGTGTCGCAGGTCAGGCCGCAGGCGTTCGGGTACTCCCAGTCCAGGTCGATGCCGTCGAAGACGTCGGCCCAGCGCGGGTCCTCCACCAGGTCGTAGCAGGACTGGGCGAAGGCGGCCGGGTTGGCGGCGGCCTGGCCGAAGCCGCCGGACCAGGTCCAGCCGCCGAAGGACCACAGGATCTTGATGTTCGGGTACTGGGCCTTCAGCTTGCGCAGCTGGTTGAAGTTGCCGCGCAGCGGCTGGTCCCAGGTGTCGGCCTTGCCGTCGACGCTCTGGTCGGCGGTGTAGGCCTTGTCGTAGTCCGCGTAGGAGTCACCGATGGTGCACTTGCCGCCCTGGACGTTGCCGAAGGCGTAGTTGATGTGGGTGATCTTCGCGGCGGTGCCCGAGGTGACCAGGTTCTTCACGTGGTAGTTGCGCTGGTAGACGCCCCAGTTGGTGAAGTAGCCGAGCTTGACCTTGGCGCCCGGGTCCGGGTTGCCGCCACCGCCGCCGGGGGTGGTGACCGACAGGGTGCCGGAGGTCGGGCCGGTCTGGTCGGCGGTGTCGCGGGCGATCACCGAGTAGCCGTACGCCGTGCCCTTGGTCAGGCCGGTGTCGGCGTACGTGGTGCCGGTGACCGTGGCGATCTTGGTGCCGCCGCGGTACACGTCGTAGTTCTTGATGCCCTTGTCGTCGGTGGCCGCGGACCAGGCGAGGGTCAGCGAGGTCTCGGTGACGTTGGAGGCGGTGGGGGTGCCGGGCGCGGAAGGTGCGTTGTCGCCGGGCTGGGTGGTGCCGTCACAGGCGGCGCCGTTGATCTTGCAGCCCGAGGGGGCGCCGGTGCCGGCTCCGTTGAAGCCGAAGCTGATGCTGGCACCGGGGGAGAGGGTGCCGTTCCAGCCGAGGTTCTTGCCCGTCCAGTGCGTGCCCGAGCCGGTGACGGTGGCGTCCCAGGCGGAGGTCACGGAGGTGCCGGCCGGGTAGTCCCACTCCACGGTCCAGCTGGTGAGGGTGGTGGTGCCGGTGTTCTTCACCGTCCACTTGCCCTCGAAGCCGGAGCCCCAGTCGGATGCCTTGGTGAACGTCGCGGTCGCGGACGTGGCGGCCTGCGCGGGGCCGGCCAGGACGACGAGCCCGGTGACGGGCACGGCGAGCGCGGCCACGATCGCCGCGACCCGGGTGAAGAACCTGGTGCGCCTGGTGCGGGGTGGAGATGCTGTGCTCAAGGGTGTTCCTCCGTAGGTCCGTCGGTGCCGTGGGGCCGGCATCGACATGGGGGTGGGACCTGCGCCGCCCGTGAGCACGCTTTGTCATGGCACGCTCACCACAGTGTTCCGGTGAGCGTAGAAAGGTCTGGACCAACCGTCAAGAGGTCCAGACCTGACAGAGTGATCCGTCCGGCGCGGGCGGCGGGTGCGGGGCCTCGGTAGCGTGACCGCACCAATCGCCATCTCGGGGGAGCAGCAGAAACCATGTCCAAGACCCAGCAATTGAAGGAACTGGGAAAGTTCCTCATCGCACGCCGCGGCGAGATCACCCCGTCCGAAGTCGGCCTTCCCCTCGTCGGTTTCAGGAGAACACCGGGACTGCGCCGCGAGGAAGTCGCCCTGCTCGCCGGAGTGGGCGTCTCCTGGTACACGTGGATCGAACAGGGACGCGCGGAGAACGTGTCCGCGGAAGTGCTGGGTTCGATATCCCGCGTGCTCAACCTGGATTACACACAGCGTCAGTACGTGTGGCGACTGGCCGATCTCACACCCGATCAGAGCGCCGCCCCGAGCAAGCCCGACGCCGCGGTCCTCCAGCCCTACGTGGACAATTGGTCGCCCAATCCGGCGTACATCACCGACCGCGTGTGGAACGTGACGGTCGCGAACCGCTCGGCCCGTGAACTCCTCGCGATGGACGGCGGCACCGGCAACATCCTCCGGGATTTCTTCACCCACCCCGGAACCCGCGCCTCCTATCCCTCCTGGGAACAGGAAGCACCCACCGTGGTCGCCCGCTTCCGGTCTCACGCGGCCCGTTATCCGGGAGATCCGCTGCTCGCCGCGCAAATAGACCGGCTGTGCGCCGAGAGCCCCGAATTCGCGCACCACTGGATCGCCCTGGACGTCCAGGAGGACGCCTGCGGGGTGGACATCCTGCACCACCCGCTGACCGGGTCGATCTCCCTCAAGCGCACCACCCTCGACTTCACCGTGCGCATGGGCCTGCGGCTCACCGTCTTCTTCCCGGTCCCCGGCACGAGCGGACAGCAGTCGATCGAGAAGCTCGCGGCCGAGCCCCGGACGCTCGGCCACCGGCGGGCGGCGTAGGACCCCCGTCCGCGCGGCCGGGCCCGGCCGCGCGGCGACGAACCAGCGAAAAGAGCACCCCCATGCCCCCGGCACCGACCGAACCGGCCACCTCCACCGGACCCGCCGCGGCGACCGCCGCGCGGCGGCTCACCCGGCCCGCCCCGCTGCGCACCCACACGTTCGGCGAGTACCGGGTCACCCACCTGCCCGACGGCCTCGTGCAGCTCCGCCCGACCGGCTGGTTCCCCGGCCTGACGGCGGCCGACACGGCCGCCTTCCCGGACCACCTCGACGCCGACGACTGCCTGGTCGGGGCCATCGGCGGCCTGCTGGTGGAGTACCGGGACCGGGCCCTGCTCATCGACACCGGCTACGGCCCGCGCCGGCTGACGGCCGACCGCACGCACCCCGCGCTCGGCACGCTGGAGGGCGGCGGGCTGCTCGCCTCCCTCACCGAGGCGGGCCTCGCGCCCGGCGGGATCGACACCATCGCCTTCACCCACCTCCACGACGACCACGTCGGCTGGGCCTTCCTCGGAACGGACCGGGGGCCGCTCTTCTCCTCGGCCTCCTTCGTCCTGTCCACGGCCGAATGGCGGGGCGGCGGGGCCGGCCAGGTGCCGCCCGCGCTGCACGAGCGGGTCCGTCCCGCCGCCGACGGGACGGAGGTCTTCCCCGGGGTCACGCTGCGGGAGAGCCCCGGGCACACCGGGGGCCACGCCGGCTACGTCCTGGCCGTCGGCGCCGAAGACGGCGCGGCCGGGGCGGACGGCGGGGCGGACGGCGGGGCGGACGGCGGCGGGGAGCGGGTCGACCGGCTGGTCGTCGCCGGGGACGTGCTGCACTCGCCGCTCCAGGTCGCCCACCCCGAATGGCCCGTGTTCTTCGACGCCGACGCGGCCACCGCGGTGCGGACCCGTACCGCGTTCCTCCGGGACGCCGCCACCGCGGGCACCCTGGTCTACGCGGGGCACTTCGCCGACGTCCTCTTCGGCCGCGTCCGCGCGGACCGGGACACCGGCGGCCACACCTGGGAGCCGCTGGCCTGACGGCCGCAGGCCCCCGTACCGCGACGCCGGTACGCTCCCGCTCCGCACGCGACGGCGGGCCTCCCCACGGCTTCCACGGCCGTGCGGGAGGCCCGCCGTCGGCGTGTGCGGGGCCGGCGCCGCGGACGGCCGCGCACGCTTTTCCCGCACATCCTGTTGGTCCTGGCACTATGTTGCCCGCGCACTGGTTGATCTTCTTGCCGCGTACGAAGCTCTTCACATGTCCAAGACTTCCTCCCCGGATTCACTCCGTATGACGGGCAAGCAGAAGACGATCCTCCTCGTCCTGCTCGGCGCCCAGTTCATGTTCGCGGTCGACTTCTCCATTCTGACCGTCGCCCTCCCCGAGATCGGCGCGGACCTCGGATTCGGACTCGACAGCCTCCAATGGGTCGTCTCCGCATTCGCCCTCACCGCCGCCGGATTCATGCTCCTCTTCGGCCGCATCGGTGACATGGTCGGCCGCAAGAAGCTCTTCCTCGTCGGAATGGCCCTGCTGACCGTCTCGTCCCTGATCGGCGGACTCGCCACCAGCCCCGAGATCATGCTGGCCGCCCGCATCGCCCAGGGCCTCGCCACCGCCATCGTCACTCCGTCCGGAATGGCACTGATCACCACGAGTTTCGAAGAGGGCCCGCTGCGCACCAAGGCGCTCGGCCTCAACGGAGCGCTGCTCTCCCTCGGATTCGCCTCCGGCGCCATTCTCGGCGGCGTCCTCACGGACCTGCTCTCCTGGCGCTGGGACTTCTTCATCAACGTCCCGGTCGGCATCGTGCTGTTCGTCGCCGGCATCGTGGTGATCTCCGAGTCGGTCTCCGACTCACGCCCCAAGCTGGACGTCCCCGGTGCCGTCACGGTCACCGCGGGCCTGCTCGCCTTCGTCTTCGGCATCACCGGCATCGAGCGCAACGGCTGGGCCGCGCCGCAGACCTGGGGCACCCTGCTCCTCGCCGCCGTCCTGCTGGTCGCCTTCTACCTGATCGAGCTGAAGTCCGACGCCCCGCTCGCCCCCGTGGCGATCCTCAAGTCCAACTCCGTCAAGTGGGGCAACCTCGGCGGCCTGGTCACCTTCTCCATGGAGTCGGCCCTCTCCTTCCTGCTCACCCTCTACATGCAGCAGGTCCTCGAACTCAGCGCCTTCCAGACCGGCCTGATGTTCGGCTTCCTCGGCCTCGGCGCCTTCCTCGGCGGCACCTTCGCCTCGAAGATCCTCGCCCGTACCGGCGCCAAGGGCGCCCTCGTCCTCGGCCTGGTCATCCAGGCGGTCATGACGGGCGCGCTGTTCTGGCTCGGTGAGAACAAGACCGCGGGCATCGTCGCCATCCTGGTCACCACCTTCGTGGGCGGCTTCGGCCACGTCCTCGCCATCGTCGCCTACTCCGTCACCGCCACCTCCGGCATCGACGACAGCGAGCAGGGCCTGGCCACCGGTCTGGCCACCATGACCCAGCAGATCGGCTTCACCCTCGGCATCCCGATCATGTCCGCCGTCGCCGCCTCGCAGTACGGCGGACTCACCGACGGCGTCGCCTCGGTGGCCGGAGTCCTGACCGGCACCACCTTCGGCATCTTCGTGGACGGCCTGATCGTCCTCGGCGGCGCCCTGCTGGTCGCGCTCTTCCTGCGCACCGACAGGCCCGCGGCCGCCCCGAGCACCCCGCGGCAGGCCCCGGCGGCCGACGAGCGCCCGCTCGTCGACGCCAAGTAGGCCCCGCCCCCCGCAGATCCGTCCCGATCCGCCCCGATCCGTACGGTACACACGGAAGGAACGACCCCGATGGCGATCCCGGCCGCGGCCGAGAGCCGCACCACCCGCGAGCCGCTGCACTTCGACAACGTCTCGGACTACCTCGGCGCCCCCGAGCGCCGGTTCTTCGGCGAGGGCTACAAGCGGGCCCGCCACCGCCCGGCCGCGCTCACCTCCGGCCGGGACGCCGCCACCGGGGCCGCCCCCACCGTGACCGGCACCGCGGCGGTCACCTACCCGGCCGACTGGTCCCGCAAGGGCGCCGTCGACCAGAAGCCCCACCTGTCCACGATCGACGTCCTGCTCCTGGGCGTCCAGCTCACCGAAGCCCTGCTGGCAGGCCACCGCGGCCTCACCGACGAGGACTTCCGCGGCTCCTGGCTGCGCCGCGTCCGCATCAAGGCCGGCGCGGTGCCCGTCGAGGACGACCTGGACGCCGTCCCGGTGGCGGCCTCACTCACCGGCGAGCGGCCCTCGCCCGACGCGGGCCGGACCGTGTCCCTCGTGGACGCCGTCGTCGGCGCCCTGACCGTCCGGGTGGAGCTCGACCACCCGGACGTGCGCCGGGCCCCCGCCCCGGCCCCCGACGCGGGGCGGGCCGACCGCCCCTTCGGCGCCGCCCACCGGCAGCGCCGGCAGAGCGTCGAGGACGTGCGGGTCGCCCCCGGCCGGGGCCGCGCCACCGCGGCGGTCCGGCTGACCGCGTGGGACGCGGCCGCGGCGCCGGGCTCCGGCACCGAAGGCGGCCACCAGCCGTCCGCCGGCCTGATCGACGCGTTCGTCGTCGCCCTCCAGCTCGGCCAGGTCCTGCTCTACGAACTGGACGGGGTGAGCCGCGCCGACTCCGACACCCTCTGGATGCGCTCCACCCTGCTGGAGGCCTCCTCCCCGCACCGCCCGCCGGCGGCGCCGGACGGCGGACCCCACCCGGTCGCCGCGGAACTGCGCGACGCCACCCGGCTCACCACCCGGCGCGGCGAGACCTGGCGCCGGGCCGACATCGCCGCGGAACTCGCGGGCGTCAGCGTCGTCTGCTCGGTGGCCCACCGCCTCCCCGCCTGAGACCGCCCCCGCCCCGCTCCGCCCCACTCCACCGCTCCACCCCGAACCCAGACGAGGAACACCATGAAGCTCGCCATCGCCGGCACCTACTCCGTCGGCAAGACCCTCACCACGATGGCCGTCGCCCACCTCACGGGCCTGCCGCGGTCCTCCGCGAAGACCATGCGGGAGCTGCTGCCCATCTCCATCCCCGGCAAGACGCTGGAGGAGTGCACCCCGGCCGAGCTGATCATGCTGATCATGCGCCGCAACCAGGAGCGCGCGGTCAACGAGTCGCACCTGCCCCACGGCTTCGTCTCGGACGGCTCCTCGCTGCACGAGTGGGCCTACGGCACCGTCCGCGTCCTCGTCGGCATCAACCCGAACGACTCCGTGAACCTGGACACCGTCGAGGTCGGCGAAGAAGTCCGGTTCTACGGCAAGGTGCTGGAGCAGATGGCCGTCCCGGCCAAGCAGCACGCCAAGGCGGCCTACGACTCCTTCGTCCACCTGCCCATCGAGTTCCCGCTGGTCCAGGACGGCCACCGGCCCGTGAACGAGCGCTTCCGCTCGCTCGCCGACGAGCTGATGCTCAAGACCCTCGACGAGCTGAACATCCCGTACCACAGCGTCGGCGGCACCATCCCCGAGCGCCTCCAGAAGATCATCGACATCTACGGCATCCGCCCGGTCGTGAGCATCGAGGAGGCCATCGAGCGGGCGCAGCAGGAGTACGCGCAGCTCGACACCACCAGCGAAGTCGACCGCGTCGCGGCCTGACCCCCACAGGCCCAGGCCCCCGGAACCCCGACGCCACGGGGCACCGAGGAGCACGAGAGCGGCGGACGGGGCCGGATGCCCGGCCGCTCGGCTGCCCGGCCCCGTCCGCTCCCACCCACACCCAGCAACTGGAGGATCCCCATGCCTGCGGCCGTTCTCGGAGGACTTGGCACCTACCTTCCACCCCGTCGCGTCTCCAACGAAGAGCTCGCCGACCGTTTCGACACCTCCGACGAGTGGATCCGCACCCGGACCGGCATCCGGCAGCGCCGGTGGGCCGACACCGGCCAGTCGACCGGAGACCTCGCCACCGAGGCGGGCCACCGCGCGCTGAAGTCGGCGGGCCTGGACCTCGGGGCCGACGTGGACCTGGTCGTGCTGGCCACGACCACCCCCGACCACCCCTGCCCCGCCACCGCACCCGACGTCGCGGCCCGCCTCGGCCTCTCCCGGGCCGCCGCCTACGACATCTCCGCCGTGTGCTCCGGCTTCGTGTACGCCCTCGAAGTGGCGTCCAACGCCCTGCTGGCCGGCCGGGCCCAGACCGCCCTGGTCATCGGCGCCGAGACGTACTCCACCATCCTGAACCCGCAGGACCGCACCACCTCCGTCATCTTCGGCGACGGCGCCGGAGCCGCCGTGCTGCGGCGCGGCGAGGCGGACGAGCCGGGCGCCTTCGCCGGATTCGACCTCGGCTCCGACGGCAACGACAAGGACCTCATCTGCATCCCCGACGGCGGATCCCGCCAACGGGCCACCCACCAGGAGCCCGGCGACGACGGCCGCTACTTCACCATGCAGGGCAAGAAGGTCTTCGCCAGCGCCGTGCGCCGCATGAGCGAGTCCTCCGCCGCCCTCCTGGACCGCGTCGGCTGGCCCGTCGACAGCGTCGACCACCTGGTCGGCCACCAGGCCAACGTGCGCATCCTGCGGGCCGTCGCCGAGCAGATCGGCATCGAGGCGGCGCGCGCCGTCATCGACATCGACCGGGTCGGCAACACCTCCGCCGCCTCGATCCCGCTGGCCCTCGCCGAGGCCTCGTCCGCCGGGACCGTCGCCCCCGGCGACCGGGTGCTGCTCACCGCCTTCGGCGGCGGCCTCACCTGGGGCTCGGCGGCCCTGACCTGGCCCGACATCACCGCCTGCTGAGCGCGGCGGGCCCGCCCCGGCGCCACCCGCGCCGCATCGGCTCCCGCAGCCGCACCGGCGCCCGTCGCGTACCCCGGCCCCACCCCGACCGAACCGTTCCGTCCACCAAGGAGACCGTCCATGACCACCGCAACCGCCACCCCCGTCGCCGCCCTGACCGAGGTCATCCTCGACGTGCTCGTCACCAAGTACGAGGCACCCGCCGGCACCACCCCCGACACCGAGTTCGAGCGCCTCGGCTACGACTCGCTCGTCCTCGTCGAGGTCGCCGTCGACCTGACCCGGCGCTTCGGCGTCGAGATCACGGACGACGAGCTCCACCAGGCCGGGACCACCGCGAAGGCCGCCCGCGTCCTGGCCGACCGGGGCGTGCGCGCCTGACCGCCCGACGGCCCCTTCGACCGGTGCGGCCGCGGGACCGGCCCGTCCCGCCGCGACCCGCGGCCGCACCCCCTCCGTACGGGCCGCAGCCGCGCCCGTACCCGCCCCCTGGGCGACACCGCCCGCACCCGCCCGCACCACCGATCCCGGGAGGCCCGGCATGACCCGCGCCGCGTTCTTCGACGTCGACCACACCCTCACCACCTCGGCGGGCCTCTTCCGGTTCCTCTCGTACTGGTACGCCGCCACCGGCCGCCCGCCCCACCACTCCGCGCGGGAACGCCAGCGCCTCAAGGCCATGACGGCCGCCGGAGTCAGCCGCGAAGAGACCAACCGCAGCTACGTCGGCCTGTACGCCGGAGCCGACCGCGGGCTGATCACCCGGCTCGCCCGGGACTGGTTCCGCGCCGAGCTGAGCGCGGGCGGCCACTTCAACGAGCCCGTGCTGAGCGCCCTGCACCGGCACCGGGCGGCCGGCGACCTCGTCGTCCTGGTCTCCGGCTCCCTCCCGGCGCTGCTGGAGCCGCTGGCCGACCAGGTCGGCGCCCACCACATCCTGTGCACGGAGCCGGAGACCGACCCGGCCACCGACACCTACACCGGCCGACTGGTGCGCCGCCCCCACCAGCCGATGATCGGCCGGGCCAAGGCCGACGCCGTACGCCTCTTCGCCGCCGCCCACCGCATCGACCTCGCGGCCTCCACCGCCTACGGCGACCACGTCTCCGACGCGCCGCTCCTGGAGACCACCGGCCGGGGCGTGCGCGTCGGCTGCGACCCGGTGCTGCGCCAGCTCGGCGCCCGCGCCGGCTGGGGGTACCTGCCGGGCGCCCCCGACCCCCGCCCGCTCCCGCTGCCGCGGCCCGTCGCGGCCGCGGCCGCCCGCACCCCCGAAAGGCTCGTCCCGTGACGTCCGCCACCGCGCCCGACGCCCCCGCCCCCGCCGCCGTGCGAGCCCCCGCGAAGATCGCCGTCGTCGGCGCGTACGGCGCCGGCAAGACCAGCCTCATCCACGCGGCCGGTGCGGCCACCGGACTGCCGTCCGCGCACGGCACGCCCATGCGGGACCCGGCCGGCGGCGCGGCGAAGCCACTGGAGGAGGCCACCGAGCCCGAGCTCGTCCAGCTCGTGGTGCGCCGCCTCACCGAACGGGTCCTGGCCGAGGCCGCCCTGCCCGGCGCGTTCCTCTCCGACGGCTCGCTGCTGCACGAGTGGGTGTACGCCACCGTCCGCCTCGCGGTCGGCCTGCACCCCGGCCCGGACGTCCCGTACGAGGCCGTCCGGGCCGGCGCGGGCCCGTACCGGGAGGTGCTCGACCACCTCGGCCGCGAGGTCCTGCACCGCGCCCTGTCCGGCTACGACGCCTTCGTGCACCTGCCCGTCGAATTCCCGCTGGGCGATCCGGTCCCGCCCATCAGCGAGCACTTCCGGGCCCTGTCCGACCGGTTGCTGCTGGACACCCTGGAACGCGCCGGCGCCACCGTCCACACCGTCACCGGCCCCCCGCCGCAGCGGCTCGCCGCGCTCACCGCGCTGATCGAAGCCCGGCCGCGAGCCGTCCGGCCCCGTCCACTGCCCTCCCCGCCCCCGCCCCCGACACCGGAAGACCACCGCATGCACGCCATCGGCATATCCCAGTACGGCGCACCCGAGGTCCTCGCCCTCGTCGAGCGGCCCCGGCCCTCCGCCGCGCCCGGCGAGGTCCTCGTCCGCGTCCTCGCCGCCGCCGTCAACCCGACCGACCTGATGCTCCGCAGCGGCGAACTCGGCCCGTACGTGGCCGCGTTCGCACCGCCCCACACCCCGGGCATGGACGCCTCGGGGGAGGTCGTGGAGGTGGGGCCGGGCGTCACCGACCTCGCGCCGGGCGACCGGGTGATGGCCTTCGTGAACCCGTTCACCGCGGCCGGCGGGGCCCAGGCCGAGTACGTCGCCGTCCCCGCCGGGCACGCGGTGCGCCTGCCCGACGAACTGCCGACGCGGGAGGCCGCCGGCCTGCCGATGAACGGCCTCACCGCCCACCAGGCCCTGGCCCTGCTCGACCTGGCGCCCGGCGCCACGCTCGCGGTCACCGGCGGCGCCGGAGCCCTGGGCGGCTACGCCGTCGAACTGGCCCGGCACCGGGGACTGCGGGTCCTCGCCGACGCCGCCGACGCCGACCGCGCGCTGCTGGAGCGGCTCGGCGCGGACGTGGTCGTCCCCCGCGGAGCCACGCCCGAGGCGACCGCGGCCGCCTACCGGGCCGCGGCGCCGGACGGGGTCGACGGGCTCGTCGACGCGGCCGTGCTCGGCGCGCCCGCCCTCGACGCCGTCCGGGACGGCGGGGCGCTGGTGAAGTGCCGCCCGTACGAGCTGCCCGAGACCCGCGGCATCCGCGTGCACCAGGCCTTCGTCGTCGACCACCCGGACAAGCGGGCCGCCCTCGCCGAGCTCGCCGCGCTGGCCGCTGGGGGAGCGGTGACCCTGCGCACGGCCGCCCTGCTCCCGGCGGCCGAGGCGGCCCGCGCGCACGCCCTGCTGGAGCGCGGCGGCGTCCGCGGCCGGCTGATCCTTACCTTCTGAGGACGCCGCGGCGCACCGGGGCCCGGCCGGCCGGGCCCCTCCCCGCCGGCGCGGGCCCCGCGAGCGCCCGGCGCCGCCCCCGCCCCGGCCCCCGCCCCCGTGGCGCCGCGGCCCGGACCGCCGGCGGCCCGGGCCTACGGACCCTGTTCCCGGGCGAAGACGGCGGCCTGGACCCTGCTGCGCAGGTGCAGCTTCCCCAGCAGTCTGCTGACGTGCGTCTTCACCGTGGCCTCCGCCATCTCCAGCCGCGCCGCCACCTCCGCGTTCGAGAGCCCGTCGCCCAGGCACCCCAGGACCTCCCGCTCCCTGCGGGTCAGCGAGGCCAGGGCCGCGGCCCGCTCCGGCGCCACCTCCGGCCGCCGCACCCGCGGCGAGGCGAACTCGGCGATCAGCCGCCGGGTCACCGCCGGCGCGATCAGACCCTCCCCGCCCGCGACCGTCCGTACCGCCGCGATCAGTTCGGCGGCGTCCGCGTCCTTCAGCAGGAAGCCCGCGGCCCCGGCCCGCAGCGCCCCGAAGACGTACTCGTCGAGGTCGAAGGTGGTCAGGACCAGGACGTCGGCCAGCCCCTCCCCGACCACGAGGCGCGTCGCCGACACCCCGTCGAGCCGCGGCATCTGCACGTCCATCAGCACCAGGTCCGGACGCAGCTCGCGCGCCAGCCGCACCGCCTCCTCGCCGTCCGCCGCCTCGCCCACCACCTCGATGTCGCCCGCGCTGCGCAGGATCAGCACCAGCCCGGCCCGGACCGCGCTCTGGTCCTCGGCCACCACCACCCGCAAGGTCATGCCTCCACCGCCCTCTCGTCGGCGGGCAGCAGCGCCCGCACCCGCCACACCGCGCCGGCCGGGCCGGCCGTGAACCGGCCGCCCAGCAGCTCCGCGCGCTCCCGCATGCCGATCAGCCCGGCCCCCGACCCCGGGGCGCGCGGCCCGGACCCTTCCCCGTACGGGGAGTCGACGGCCACCGTCAGCAGGCCGCCCCCGTACGCGACGCCGACCGTGACCGTGCCCGGGAGGGCGTGCTTGAGGGCATTGGTCAGCGACTCCTGCACGATCCGGTACGCCGCCAGCTCCACCGGCGCCGGCACCGGCGCGGCCCCCTCCCGGCCCGGCCGGCCGTCGCGCAGCACGAACTCCAAGCCGCTCGCCGAGCCGTTGGCCCCGGCCTGCCCGACCAGGGCGTCCAGGGCGTCCAGCGAAGGGCTGGCGACCGCCTCCCGCGCCGCGCCCGCGTCCCGCAGCAGTCCGATCAGCCGGCGCATCTCGGACAGGCCCTGGACGCTGTTCTCCCGGATCACACCGAGCGCCTCGCGGCTGGTGTCCGGCCGGTCGATGGAGAGCGCGGCGGTGGAGTGGATGGCGATGGCCGACAGGTGGTTGGCCACCATGTCGTGCAGCTCGCGGGCCATCCGGGCGCGCTCGGCCGTCACCGCCTGCTTGCGGTCCATCTCGGCCAGCAGTGCGGTCTGTTCGGCCCGCAGCCGGGCCGCCACGGCGGCCTCGCGGTGGTTGCGCAGGGTGGCCCCGGTCAGCGCCGGGCCGAAACTGACCAGCCCGGTGACCACGCCGATCAGCAGGGCCTGCGGGGTGCGCAGCCAGGCCACCGAGGCGATGGCGACGGCCACGGTGATCAGGCCGGTGGTGACGGGGAGCCGGCGGGCCATGGGCGGTTTCCCGTAGACCACGGCCGCGTACATCAGGTCGGTGAAGATCAGGACGGTGGCCAGGTTCCCCACCGTGAACTGGTCCGCGATGATTCCGGCGGTGCCGACGGCCAGCGTCACGTTCGGCAGCGAGCGCCGCAGCAGTTCCATCGCACCGAGCGCGAGCAGCGGGACCAGGGCCGCCCAGTCGGGGAGCAGGTGGCGGTCGCCGGAGGAGTACACGCCGAGCGACCACAGCAGGAGGCCGGCGAGCACGCTGACCACGGCGAGGAACACGTCGTCGCGGTGGGGGCGGGGGATCTTCGGCAGCACGCACCCATCCAACACGCTCGCGCGGCACCCGGCCTCGCCGCCGGGGCGGAGGGCCGGCAGGCGACGACTACACCGAAGGATGCAGTCGGCCCTCGTCACCGCGGACGACGAACCGGCCCCGATCCGACGGCAGTCTGGAAGGGAAGAAGAGGAAACCGGACGGAAGGGAGAGCCCCGTGATCATCGCGCTGGTCATCGCCTGCGAGGTCGGCTTCTGGGTGCTGCTGGCGGCCGGCCTGGCCCTGCGCTACCTGGCGAAGAGGCCGCGGGCGGGAGCGGCGGTCCTGCTGTGCGAGCCGCTCCTCGAACTCGTCCTGCTGGTGGTCACCGCACTCGACCTGAAGAACGGCGCCGAGCCCGACTGGAAGCACGGCCTGGCCGCGCTGTACATCGGCTACACCGTCGCCTACGGCCACTACACCGTGAAGTGGCTCGACGGCCACGCCGCGCACCGGCTGGGCGGCGGCCCCAAGCCGCCGGGCGCCGGGTACGGCAGGGCGCGCGCCGTCCACGAGTGGAAGCTGTGGCTGCGCACGCTCGCCGGCGCCGCCGTCGCCCTCGCCCTGCTCCAGGGCGCCATCCGGTACGTCGGCGCCGCGGGCGACGTCAGCACGCTGGAGGGCTGGCAGTTCGCCACCCTGCGCGTGGTCGCCCTCCACGCCCTGATCGCCGTCGGGTACACGGTCTGGCCGAAGAAGGCCCCGGCCCGCGCCGAGGACCGGCCGGCGCCGGCCCGGGCCGACCGCTAGACCGTCCCGCGGCCGATGCCCCCGGCCCGCGCCCTAGCGCTCGCCGCCCGGTACCCACAGCACGTCCCCGACCTCCTTGTTGGCCACCCGGGCCAGGATGAAGAGGAGGTCGGAGAGGCGGTTGAGGTAGGTGGCCGTCAGCGGGTTCATCACCTCGCCGTGCACCTCCAGCGCCGCCCACGTCGACCGCTCGGCCCGCCGGACCACCGTGCACGCCTGGTGCAGCAGGGCCGCGCCCGGGGCGCCCCCGGGCAGGATGAAGCTGCGCAGCTTCTCGACCTGTTCGAGGAACCGGTCGCAGTCCGCCTCCAGCTTGTCGACGTAGAACTGCTCCACGCGCAGCGGCGGGTACTGCGGGTCCTCCACCACCGGGGTGCACAGGTCCGCGCCGACGTCGAACAGGTCGTTCTGCACCCGCACCAGGACCTTCACGACCTCCTCCGGGAGCGACCCCAGCGCGATGGCCGTACCGAGCGCCGCGTTGGCCTCGTTGGCGTCGGCGTACGCGGAGATCCGCAGGTCGGTCTTGGCCGTCCGGCTCATGTCGCCGAGGGCGGTCGTGCCCTTGTCGCCGGTCCGGGTGTAGATGCGCGTCAGGTTCACCATGCGGCCAGCGTAGACGGGGGGCCGCCCGGAAAAGCGGGCGACTGGGGCCGATCGGGGAGCGGTTGGCCGAACCGGGACCGGGAGTGGGCCGGACCGGTGTGATGTCCGTCAGTTGAGACGTGACGCGTGTTACTTAGCGGTCACAGCGCACCGCCCGAGCGCTAGTCTCCGCCCCAGAGGCCTGTCAGGCCGGGCCGTTTTCGAGGACTAGGGGTGTGCAGTGGCTGGGAAGCTCGCCGTCATCGGTGCCGGACTGATGGGTTCCGGGATCGCACAGGTCTCCGCCCAGGCAGGGTGGGACGTCGTCCTGCGCGATGTCACCGACGCCGCGCTGACCCGGGGCACGGACGGGATCAAGGCCTCTTACGACAAGTTCGTCTCCAAGGGCCGGCTGTCGGCCGAGGACGCCGAGGCCGCGCTCGCACGCATCACGACGACCACCGACCTGGACGCGGCGGCCGACGTGGACATCGTCGTCGAGGCCGCCTTCGAGAAGATCGAGATCAAGCACGAGATCTTCCGCGCCCTCGACAAGATCGTCCGCGAGGACACGATCCTCGCCTCCAACACCTCCGCCATCCCGATCACCAAGATCGCGGCCGTGACGGAGCGTCCGGAGCGCGTCGTCGGCGCCCACTTCTTCTCGCCGGTCCCGCTGATGCAGCTGTGCGAGCTGGTGCGCGGCTACAAGACCAGCGACGAGACCCTCGCCGCCACCCGCGCGTTCGCCGAGTCCGTCGGCAAGACCTGCATCGTCGTCAACCGCGACGTCGCCGGCTTCGTGACGACCCGTCTGATCTCCGCGCTGGTCGTCGAGGCCGCCAAGCTGTACGAGTCGGGCGTCGCCTCCGCCGAGGACATCGACATCGCCTGCAAGCTCGGCTTCGGCCACGCGATGGGCCCGCTGGCCACCGCCGACCTCACGGGCGTCGACATCCTGCTCCACGCCACCAGCAACATCTACACCGAATCGCAGGACGAGAAGTTCGCGCCGCCGGAGCTGATGCGCCGGATGGTGGACGCCGGAGACATCGGCCGCAAGAGCGGGCAGGGCTTCTACAAGCACTGACGCGGCCGGGCCACCGAGCGCCGTCGTTCGAAACGCCGTTCACCCCACGGAGTGAATTAGGTATCGGTTCGCTCACGGTCGGCAACTTCCCCGCCCGCGCGGCAGTCAGTTGCAGTGAGAGTTGCCGACCACGGACCCAGTCGGACCATACGTACGCAGTACCGCCGGGAGTACACATGCACATCAGGGGCGACCACGCCGAACTCGCTGTCGGGGGCCGCCTCGACGTGCGCAGCGCGGCGGACGCCCGTTCGGCCCTCCACACCGCCCTCGACGACGGCCACGGCGACCTCGTGCTCGACCTCACCAGGCTCGACTCCTGGGACGCCACCGGCCTCGGCGTGATCATGGGCGCGCACCGGAGGGCCGGCCGGAGCGGACGTCGCCTCGTCCTGCGGGGGGTGCCGCCGCAGATGCAGCGGCTCCTCGTCGCCACCCGGCTCCACCGCATCCTCGCGATCGAGGGCGGCCTGGAGGCCGAAACCCTGCCCCGGGTCTGATCCGGCAGCCGCCACCACACCCTGCGGAAACGTAACGGTACGGGGGCGAACGGCACCCCGGCGGTTCCCGCGCGGCCGGCCACCGTCTAGGGTTCGGGCGGAAACCGGACCAGAAGCGACAGCGGCGTGTGCGAAGGCCGGGCGGTACGACGGCGAGGCGCGCGGCCCGCGATCGGGGGACTTGGTCATGGACCGGACACACAAGCAGGCGGCCGTCCCGGGGGACCCGGGCGATCCGGCGGCGCAGGGCGGTCCGGCCCCGGCCGACCCCGCACCCGCCGCTCCGGCCGGCGGTCCCGCGGGCACGACCGGGCAGCAGCCCGCGGCCGGCACCCCGGCGGAGGCCCTGCGCGTCGTCACCCTGACCGCGGGCGACTTCTCCCTCACCGTCAACCCCGTCGACGGCAGCGAGATAGAACCGCACCGCCCCGGCACCACCACCCGCCGCCCCGCCAAGCGCGAGAGCGCCGCCCGCCGGGCCCGCGAGGCGGGAGCCCGACCGCCCCAGGCACCCGGCGCGCCCGCCCCCGCGAGGCTGCTGCCCTCCCGCCGGGAGGAGCGCGAACGCCTCGTACGCCTGCTGGGCCGCGGCCGCTCCGTACGGCTGACCGGGCCCGCCGGCTCCGGCCGCACCACCCTCCTCGACGCGGTCGCCGCCGAGTGCGCGAACCTCGCGCCGGACGGCGTCGTACGCCTCAGCGGCCACGGCCACCAGCAGCCCGGCGAACTGCTCCACGCGCTCTACGCGGCCGTCTACGAGGCCCCCGAGGAACGGCCCGACCGGATCGAACTCCTCTCCCGGGTACGGGACATCGGCGCGGTCGTCCTCGTCGACGACCTGGAGCTGGGCGGCCCCGCCCTCGACGAACTGCTGCGCGCCACCCCCGAGTGCGCCTACCTGCTCGCCGCGACCCCCGACACCCGGGCCCCCTCCGACGACGCGCACCTGGAGGAGGTCCTCCTCTCCGGGCTCGGCCGGGACGAGTGCCGGGACCTGCTGGAGGCCGGCCTGCGCAGAGCGCCGACGGACCAGGAGAGCGCCTGGGCCGAAGACCTGCGCTTCGCCTCCGAGGGCCTGCCGCTGCGCTTCGTCCAGGCCGCCGCGCTGCTGCGCCAGCGCGACGAACTCAACCGCTGTGACGTGGACGACGACGAGGAGGAGCCGGGCGTCTTCGAGGAGCGCCCGCGCGACACCGTCGAAGTCCCCCTGCCGACCCTCGCCGAAGGCGCGGCCCCGGCCGAACTGCTGGCCTCCCGGGTCAGCGAGTCCGCGCGGGCCGCGCTGCGCATCGCGTGCGCGCTGGGCGGCGAACTGCCCCACCACGCCCACCTCCCCGCCCTGGTCGGTGACACCCACGCCGACCTGGCCGTCGCCGAACTGCTCGGCTGCGGACTGCTCACCCCGGTCGGCACCCGCTACCGGCTGGCCGCCGGCGTCGCCCGGCAGCTGGAGGACGTCGGCTACGGCGACAGCGCCGCCGAGGAGGCCCGTACGGCCGCCCGGCACTACGTCTGGTGGACCGGGCACGCCTCGCTGACCCCGGGGCGGGTCGCGGCCGAGGCCGACGCGGTGCTCGCGGCGCTGGCCGGCGCCGACGTGGTCGCCGCGGTGCTGCTGGCGCGCACGGCTGCCCCGGCGTTCGCGGCCTCGCTGCACTGGGAGGCCTGGGAGCGGGTGCTGCGCTCGGGCGCGGAGGCCGCGCGCAAGGCGGGGGAGGTCGCCGAGCAGGCGTACTTCCACCACGAACTCGGCGTGCTCGCGCTCTGCGAGGGCCGCCTCGACCGGGCCCGGGCCGAGCTGGAGACCTCGATCGGGCTGCGGGGCGCCCTCGCCGACAAGCGGGGCACGGTGGCCGGACGGCGCGCGCTGGCACTGGTCGTGGACCGGGAGTCGGCGGGAGCCCCGCCCTCGCCGCCGCTGCGCCTGGAGGCGCCGGCCGCCCTCCAGGGCACGGTGGCGCCAGGCGCCGCAGCCTCGGCGGCGGCCGCCGCCGGAGCGGGCCTGCCGGCCGCCCCGGAACCCCTGACGGTGCCCCTCCCCGCCACCGACCGCGACGACCCCGCCCGGACGACCCCCTTCCCGGTGTCCGGCGCGGCCGACCGCACGACCCCCTTCGGCCTGGCGGGCCTGACCACCACGGCCCCCCTCCCGGACCTCCCGCCGACCCCCGTCCCGGGAGCCGGCGCACCCGGCCTGCCCGGCACGTCGGCGGCGTCCGTCGGCCCCGGCCCGCTGGGCGGACCCGGTACGCCCGGGTCCGACGCCGGACCGGCCGCGTCCGCCCCGCCCGTGGACGCCGGCGCGCCCGAACGCGGCGACCCGTCGGGCTTCCCGGGTGCGACCGCGACCGGCACGTCCGCCCGGCAGGGCACGCCCGAACCGTCCGGCGCACCCGGCGCCTCCGCCCCGCAGAGCGGCCGCACCGCCTTCCCGACCGTCCGGGCCACCGGCGTGCCCGGCCTGTCCGCCGCCCCCGGCTTCCCCGGCCCGTCGGCCGCCCCCGGCTTCCCGGGCACGGCCGGACTGCCGGGCGGCTCCGGGGCGTTCCCGTCGGCCGGAGCGCCCGGGGGCACCGGAGCGCCCGGCACGGCCGGAGCCCCGGGCTTCGGCGCGGACGGCGGACCCGGCGCCGCCTTCCCGGGCGGGCCGGCCGGGACGGGGCAGGGGCCCGGCGCCCCGGAACCGTCCGAGGCCGTGACGCGGCTGACCCCCGTGGTGCCCGTGACGCGGCGCTCCGAGCCGTCCACGCAGCTCGCACAGGTGTTCGAGGAAGCGTTCCCGCTGACGCCGAAGCGGCCCCCCGCACCCGTACCCGCCGCGCCCGCACCGGCCCCGGCGGCCGGGCGCCGGCGCGTGGTGCTGCTCGCCGGGGCGGGGGCGCTGGCGGTGGTGGCCCTGGGCACGGTGGTGGCGCTGGCCATGGGCTCCCCGGACCCCGAGGCGCCGCCGACCGCCCCCGGGGCCACGACCCCGGCGGCCGTGGTGCCGTCCGTCGCGCCCGGAACCAGCGGGAACGATCCCGCGCCCACGCCGCCCGCCGACCCCGCCGCGCCCGAGCCGTCCACCGCGCGCACCGGGAGCACCACGCCGACCCCCGGCCGGAGCACCTCCCCGACCGCGTCGAAGCGCCCGTCGTCCACGCCGCAGAAGTCCACGTCGCCGACGCCGTCCTCGCCCCCGCCGTCGTCCCAGGAGCCGACCCCGAGCCCGACGCCCCCGGAGAGCCCCCCGCCGACGGGCACCACCCCGACGACGCCCGCGACGCAGACCGCCACCGCCGGCTAGACCACGGGAGCAACGGGGCGTCGGGGCAACGGGGCAACGCGAAGGCCGGGGGGCCCGGCCCCCGGCCTTTCGCGCGGCCGCCGGAACACCGCCGGCGGCCGACGGCCCGCTCAGAACAGGCGGAGCTTGTCGTCCTCGATGCCGCGCATCGCGTTGTAGTCCAGCACCACGCAGTCCATCCCGCGGTCCGTGGCCAGCACCTTGGCCTGCGGCTTGATCTCCTGGGCCGCGAACACGCCCCGTACCGGGGCCAGGTGCGGATCGCGGTTCAGCAGCTCCAGGTAGCGGGTCAGCTGCTCCACGCCGTCGATCTCGCCGCGCCGCTTGATCTCCACGGCCACCGTCGCGCCCGACGCGTCGCGGCACAGGATGTCCACCGGGCCGATGGCGGTCATGTACTCGCGCCGGATCAGGGTGTAGCCCTCGCCCAGCGTCTCGATGCGGTCCGCCAGGAGCTCCTGGAGGTGCGCCTCGACACCGTCCTTGATGAGACCCGGGTCGATGCCGAGCTCGTGGGAGGAGTCGTGGAGGACTTCTTCCATCGTGATGATGAGCTTCTCACCGGCCTTGTTGACGACCGTCCACACGCCCGACTCGTCACCTGTCCCCTCTTTGAGGGTGCACGGCGGCGACATCCAGTTGAGCGGTTTGTACGCCCGGTCGTCCGCGTGGATCGAGACACTGCCGTCGGCCTTCACGAGGATCAGACGGGGTGCCGAGGGCAGATGGGCGGTGAGGCGGCCCGCGTAGTCGACGGAGCAGCGGGCGATGACGAGACGCATGGTCGGCAACGCTACTCGACGGATGCGCCTCCACGCGATTCGCCCCTGAAAGCCCCCTTCGCGGATGGCGCGTTGTATGCGCATTCTCCTGGTGCGGCACCCGAGGGGCGCCTACCGTGGTGAGCGGGAGGTTGCCGAGCGTGCACGCTGCGTCGCGGCCTCCTTCCCTGCCCGTAAGACTCCGGCAACCCAATCGGCCGGGGTCGCGAGAGGAGAACCCATGTCGCTCGACGTCTCACCGGCCCTACTCGAACAGGCCGAGCGAGGCGAGGTCGACGAAGCCGCCTTCGTCGACTGCGTCCGGACCTCCCTGCCCTACGCATGGGAGATGATCAGCTCGCTGGTGGCCCAGCTGAAGGTGGACGGCGGACAGTTCGCCGACAACCAGACGCCGCCCCCGGACGAGCAGGCACGGGGGCAGCTGTTGCGCGCCCTCGCGAGTGACGCGATACGCGGTGCCCTGCAGCGGCACTTCGGAGTGCGCCTGGCTTTCCAGAACTGCCACCGGGTAGCGGTGTTCCCGCTGGACGCCTCGGTGGACGACCGGCTGGCCAAGTTCACTTCGATCCGCGGCCAGCTGCTCAACCAGTCGCCGGAAATGCGGGACTGCTAGCCGGACCCCGAATCTGCGGGACCCGACGTACAGAGCCGGACCACAGCAGGCGGGACCGGACCGGAAACACCCGGCCCGGACCCTTCGGCGGACGATCTCAGCCGAGGCGGGGCAGGACTTCGGCGCCCAGGCGCCGTACGTTCTCCTCCGTCGCGGCGAGATCTCCGGAGCCCTCCGCCAGGAGCGCGAAACGCGTGATGCCCGTCCGCTCCGCCGTGGCCGCGAGCCGGTCCGCGGCCAGCGCCGGCGTGCCCACCGGGTGCAGCGCGCACAGCAGCTCCGTGTACGCCACCGGGTCCCGCATGGCCCGCTTTCGGCCGTCCACCGTCACGTGCGCGTCCAGGCCCTGCCGGAACCACCCCGGCATGTTCTTCACCAGGGTCTCGCGGGCGTCCGCCGTGCGGTCCGCCAGCTGGCACACCCCGGCCGAGACGTGCCCCGCGGCGGCCACGTACGGCGCCCCGTACCCGGCCTCCCGCGCCGTACGGCGCCACAGCGCGACCATCGCCGCCTTGTCCTCGTCCCCGCAGTGCATGCCCAGCAGCATCGGCAGCCCCCGCTGCGCGGCCATCCGCACCGACGCCGGCGAGGTGCAGGCCACGATCACCTCGGGCGGCGGCGCGTCCCCGTCCAGGGAGTCCGAGGGCCGCGGTACGACGGCCACCTCGCGGAAGCCGTGCCGCTCGCCGTCGCCCGCCACCCGCGACGCGGACAGCCAGCGCCGCAGCAGGTCCAGATCGGCCGGGAAGCCGCTCTCGTACGCCTCCAGACCGCCCCCGAACACCTCCAGGTCCACCCACGGCCCGCCGCGCCCCACTCCGAGCGTGAACCGGCCGCCCGACGTCAGGTGCAGCAGCGCCGTCTGCTCCCCGAGGGCGACCGGGTGCGTGCTCGGCAGGACGGTCACCGCCGTCCCCACCCGCAGCCGCCGCGTCCGGCCCAGCAGCAGGGCCGCCAGGGTCACCGCCGAGGGGCACACCCCGTACGGGACGAAGTGGTGCTCGGCCAGCCAGACCGAGTCGAGCCCCGCCTCCTCGGACACCTCGGCCGTCCGCACCGCCCGGTGCAGTGCCTCGCCCGCTCCCTGGCCCGGGAACTGGGCCGCCAGTACAAACGCTCCTACGCGCATCGCCTTTAGCCTCCTCGCGGCTGACGCGGCCTCCCCCAGGTGGACCGGTTCTCCCTATGGCAACAACGTCCGACACGTGCCAAAGGCACGGTCCCACCGGAAAGTTATTGGGATTGTCGGGCCAGTCCCCGTCGTACGATCCGCCTTCGACAGACACCCTGCGGTTACCCGGCCCCGCGGCGCGTAGTCTGGAAGAAATTCACCGCCGCCCGCCCTTCCGTGAGGTATACGTGTCACCGCGCCACAACCGCCCCAGGGGCGGCGAGACTCCGGACGAACGCCCCTCCACCGGCCTCGACCGGTACGGGCTGGAGCGCACCGAGGAGTACCAGGGCGAGGAGTGGAAGGTGCGGCACGTCGCGGGCGCGAGCGCGGCGGGCAAGCGCTACCGCTGCCCCGGCTGCGACCAGGAGATCCCCTCCGGCACCCCGCACCTGGTGGCCTGGCCCGAGTACGGCGGCGTCGACGACCGGCGGCACTGGCACAAGGCCTGCTGGAACGCGAAGGACCGCCGCACTTCCAAGGTGCAGCGGTCCCGCAACGCGCCCAGGTACTAGGCCGTCCCCTCCGGACCCCGCGGGCCCGGCGGCATCACACGTCCCGGCGGCCGACCACCACGTACGAGGCGGCCACCGCGGCGCCGGTGACCAGCAGGATGAGCACCATGTGCGCGGTGTCGCCCGGGAGGGTGACGCCCTCGGCGCCGCCGGTCGGCATCCCGAACATCGTCATCAGCGCCACCGGGGCGTTGTGCCGCAGGACCACCTGCCCGAGGGGCGCCGTGGCCTGCCAGACGTTGAGCATCGCCCCTATCACCGGCGGCAGCGTCACGAGCCCGAGCATCACGGCGATGGCCCCGGCCGAGTGCCGGATCAGCGCGCCGACGGCGAGCGCGAGCACACCGAGCAGCGTGACGTAGAGGCTGCCCAGCAGCGCGCCCACCCACTCGGACGCCCCGTGCACCCCGGCGGCCCCGCCCCCGTGCGCGATCCGCGCGGCGAGGCCGACCGCGACGACGGAGCAGGTGGTCACGGTGAGGGCCGTCGCGCCGAAGACGAGGTACTTGGCGGTCAGCACGCGCAGCCGCTCGGGGGCGGCGGTGAAGGTGGTGCTCACCAGCCCGGTCGCGTGTTCGGAGGTGATCGTCAGGACGCCGAGCACGATGACGGCGAGCTGTCCCACCAGCAGCCCGAAGAGGGCCGGGGTGGCGAAGGAGATGTCCCGGTAGTCCCCGTCGGCGGTCTGCGCCACGAACAGCAGCCCGATGCCGACGACGGTCAGGACCAGGGAGAGCAGCGTCCACAGGGTGGAGCGGACGGAGACCAGCTTGGTCCACTCCGAGGCCAGCGCGTGCCCCAGGTGGGGCCGGGGCGCGGGCTGCGCGGAGCCGGGGCTCCCGTCGCGGGCCGCGGTCGCGCCCGCCGCGGCGGGCGCCGGGCCGGGGGTGGAGGCGGTCATGCGGTGTCCTCGGTGTCGTTCTTCGCGGTGGAGGCGAGCTCGCCGGGGCTGCCGGGCATCAGGAAGGGCCGCCCGCCCGCCGTGGGCGGCGGCGGGGCGTAGAAGGCGTCGCCGGGGACCTCGGGGGCCGTCCCCTCGTCCTCCCACGCGGGCAGGGCCAGCGGCTCGGGCTCCCACAGCTCGGCGCGCGGGTCCTGGGTGGAGGTGTACTCGACGGAGGACTGGGTCATCCGCATGTACGCCTCCTCCAGGGAGGCGCGGTGCGGGGACAGCTCCCACAGCCGTACGCCGGCCCCGTGCGCCAGGTCCGAGATCCGCGGCAGGTCCAGCCCGGTCACGCGCAGTGCTCCGTCGGGCTCCTTGAGGACCCGCGCGCCCGCCGCGACGAGGGCCGCACCCAGTGCGTCCCGGCCATCCGGACGCGTGTCGGCCGCGCGGACCCGAGCGAATCCGGCCGAATTGTGGGTGATGAACTCCTGGGTGCCCATCTCGGCGAGCAGCCGGCCGCGGCCGATGACGATCAGGTGGTCGGCGGTCAGGGCCATCTCGCTCATCAGGTGCGAGGAGACGAAGACGGTGCGGCCCTCGGAGGCGAGCTGGCGCATGAGGTTGCGCACCCAGAGGATGCCCTCGGGGTCGAGGCCGTTGACCGGCTCGTCGAAGAGGAGCACCTGCGGATCGCCGAGCAGGGCGGTGGCGATGCCGAGCCGCTGGCCCATGCCGAGCGAGAAGCCCTTCGTGCGCTGCCGGGCGACGTCCTGGAGGCCGACCACGGCCAGCACCTCGTCGACCCGCTTCTCCGGGATGCCGGACAGCTGGGCGACGGAGAGCAGGTGGGTACGGGCCCGGCGGCCGCCGTGGACGGCCTTGGCGTCGAGCAGGGCGCCGACGTGCCGCTGGGCGTTCGGCAGCTCCCGGAAGGGCAGGCCGTTGATGGTGACCCGGCCCGAGGTGGGCCGGTCCAGGCCGACGATCATGCGCATGGTGGTGGACTTGCCGGAGCCGTTGGGCCCCAGGAATCCGGTGACGTGACCCGGCTTGACCTGGAAGGACAGCTGGTCGACGGCGGTCTTGGCGCCGTAGCGCTTGGTCAGGCCGACTGCCTCGATCATCTTGCTGCCCCTTACCAGGCCGGGACGACTTTCGCCCGCGTAAGGATTAAGAGGATATCGAGTCCGCGCCGGTTCCGTCCCGGGCGTGATCCCTGAACCGACCCTGAGGCCGGCTCGGGGATCACCCGTAGTACGTCAGGGGGAGACGGTGCTCACGCGTCCCGCTTGCGGAGGACGACGTAGCCGCCGATCACCGAGGCGGCCACCCACAGAAGCATGATCCCGAAGCCGCCCCACGGGCCGTAGGGGGTCGAGCCGCTGTCCATGGCGCCCGGCACCACCTGCATGATCTTGGAGCCGGCCTGGTCGGGGAAGTACTGGGCGACCTTCCGGGTGGCGTCGACCGCGCCGAGGATGTTCGAGACCAGGAAGAAGAACGGCATCAGGATGCCGAGCGCCAGGATCGAGCTGCGCAGGATCGAGGCCACGCCCATGGAGAACAGCGCGATCATGGCCATGTAGAGCCCGGCGCCGATCACGGCCCGCAGCACGTTGTCCTCACCGATGCCGATGGAGCGGTCGCCCAGGATGGCCTGTCCGAGGAAGAAGGACAGGAAGCTGGTCACCAGGCCCACGACCAGGGCCAGCGAGGTGGCGACGAGCAGCTTGCCGAACAGGAAGCTGCCGCGGCGGGGCACGGCGGCCAGCGAGGTGCGGATCATGCCCGAGCTGTACTCGGTGCCGACCACCAGCACGCCGAAGACGATCATCGCGAGCTGGCCGAGGCTCATGCCGGCGAAGCTCGCCACGGTCGGGTCGAAGGTGAGCTGCTGCTCCGGGGGCATGTCCTTGAAGGAGGCGTTGAAGAACGCGCAGAGCGCGGCGCTGAGGCCGACCGTGACCACCACGGCGGCGACCAGGGTCCAGACGGTCGAGGAGACCGTACGGATCTTGGTCCACTCGGACTTGAGGACGGCGGGGAAGGAGGCCACGGTCACTCGCCGCCCTTGCGCGTCGCGTCGAAGCCGGCGCCCCAGGCGGGGACGTCGGCGGGCCGGGCCGGATTGTCGGTGGCCGCGCCGGGCGCGACCGGTCCGCCGGGGAGGGCGGCTCCGGGGGCGTGGGCGTGGTACTCGACGGAGTCCGCCGTCATGCGCATGAACGCTTCCTCCAGTGAGGCCCGTTGCGGGCTGAGTTCGTGCAGCACGATCCGGTGCTCGGCCGCGAGCTCGCCGAGGCGCTCCGGACCGACCCCGTCGATCTCCAGGGCGCCGGTGGCCGGGACGCTGATCGCGTCGATGCCCGCCCCGTGCAGGACGTCCTTGAGCCGTTCCTGCTGCGGGGAGCGCAGCCGCACGAAACTGCGCGAGTTCTGCTGGATGAAATCGGCCATCGACAGGTCCGCCAGCAGCCGGCCCTGCCCGATCACCACCAAATGGTCCGCCGTCAGCGCCATTTCGCTCATCAGGTGCGAGGAGACGAAGATCGTCCTTCCCTCCGCGGCCAGGCCCTTCATCAGATTGCGGATCCAGAGAATTCCCTCGGGGTCCAGACCATTGACGGGTTCGTCGAACATCAGGATCTCCGGATCGCCGAGCAGGGCGGAGGCGATTCCCAGCCGCTGCCCCATGCCGAGCGAAAATCCTTTCGACTTCTTCCGGGCCACGGCCGTCAGGCCCACCAGGTCCAGCACCTCGGAGACCCGCCGCTCCGGGATGCGGTTCGACTGGGCGAGGCAGAGCAGGTTGTTGTACGCGCTGCGGCCGCCGTTCATGGCCTTCGCGTCCAGCAGCGCCCCGATGTACTTCAGCGGTTCCGGCAGGTCCCGGTAGTGCTTGCCGTCGATCCGGACCGTACCGCTGGTCGGGTTGTCGAGGTCGAGCATCATGCGCATGGTCGTGGACTTGCCCGCCCCGTTGGGGCCGAGGAAGCCCGTCACCACCCCCGGTCTGACCTGGAAGCTGAGGTTGTCCACGGCGGTCTTCGCGCCGAATCGTTTGGTAAGTCCCTCAAGCTCGATCATGCGGGCCACGCTAGAACGCCGAAGGGCCGTACGCCACCTCAAACAGGTGACATACGGCCCCTCAGGGATGCGCAGCGGCTCCCGGCGTACGGAAACCGGCGTACTAGCGGCTCTGCTGGGCCGGGACCCCGCGCGAGACCGGCTCGTCGTCGACGATCGGGTTGGCCGCGGCGACGGCCGCACCGGTCAGCGTGGCCAGCATCTCGCGGACGTTGGTCAGCTGCGCGTTGATCGAGTCGCGGCGGTTGGTGAGCGCCGCCAGCTCGCGCTCGGACTCGCTGCGGATGCGGTCCGCCTTGGCGTTGGCGTCGGCCACGATGTCCTCGGCCTGGCGCTGCGCGGTCTCCACCGTCTGGCGCGCGCGGCGCTCGGCGTCCGTACGGAGCTTCTCGGCCTCCAGGCGCAGCTGCTCCGCGCGGTGCTCGATCTCGGCGAGGCGCTTCTCGGCCTTGGCCTGACGGCCGGCCAGGTCGCGCTCCGACTGCTCGCGCCGCTTGGCCAGGTTCGTCTCGAAGTCCGCGGCGGCCTGGGCGGCCTTGGCGCGGGTCTCCTCGAACAGGGCGTCGGCCTCCTCGCGCTTGGAGGCCGCGTCCTTCTGGGCCTCGGCGCGCAGGGTGGAGGCGTCGCCCTTGGCCTTCTCGACGATGCGGACGCCCTCGTCCTCCGACTTCGACTTGCGGTCGGCGGCGAACGACTCGGCGTCGTTGCGCACCTGCTGGGCGGCCGACTCGGCGAGTTCGCGGTGCTGCTCGGCCGCGCGGCGGGCCTCCTCGCGCAGGTCCTTCGCCTCCTCTTCGGCCAGCCGGAGGATCTTCTCGACCCGGGCACCGAGGCCGGCGTACGACGGCTCGGCGTCGCTCACCTGGGCCTGGGCGTTCTGCGTTTCGAGGTGCAGCTCCTCGATCCGCTTTTCCAGAGAGTTGATGCGTCCAAGGGCGCTGTCGCGGTCGGAGACCAGCTTGGTAATGCGGTCGTCCACCTGACCGCGGTCGTAACCACGCCGCACGAGCTCGAAGCCGAAGGGGGAGGAAGTGTCGCTCATGGGGTTCCTGTCGAATGAGACCGATGAGGTGCTACGTGAGGTGTTAAGGGGAATCCTAGGCGCCCGGACGGCGTGTCATCGAGTCAATCCGCGTTTGATCCGGACAATGACACCCCTTTTGAGTGGCAAGGCGACAGAATGCTTGTCCCCCGTTCGCCTGAAACTCCATCAGGAGCACACGCCGCGGCGCTTCGTCTAGGACTCTGATGACTTGCCACCCGAACGAGTGGACCCCGCTGCCGCGCCGGCCTTCACGCCCCCCGCGCCCTGACCGCCGACCGCGGGCTTCCCGCCGCCCGAGGGCGCCTCGAATGATTCCAACGCCTCAAGAACGTCCTGGACACGGGAGATCTCCGCCTGAATGTCCTCGCGCCGGCGCACCAGGACCGCCAGCTCACGGCGCCCCTCGTCGACGAGCCGCTCGGCCTCCGCCGTCGCCCGGGCCAGGACGCCCTCCGCCTCGCGGGTCAGCTCGGCCTTCTTCTGCTCGGCCTCCTTCAGGAGCGCCTCGGCCTTGCGCACCGCGGCGATGCGGACCTTGCTCGCCTCGCTGCTCGCGTCCGACACCAGCTCCTTGGCCTTCGCCTCGGCCTCGACGCTCTGCTCGGTCGCCGCCCGCACCAGCTTGTCCACGCGCTCGCCGGCCGACTTCATCTGCTCGGCCGACTCCCGGCGGGCCCGCTCGTGCAGCTCCTCGACCTCCGCCTCGACCCGGCCGCGCAGCTCCTCCGCACGCTCCCTTATGGCCGCGGCGTCCGTGCGCGCGCCGACCAGCAGCTCGTTGGCGTCCGTACGGGCCCTCTCCACCAGGGAGTTGCCCTCGACCGTCGACTCCGAGGTGATCCGCGCCGCCTCCTTGCGCGCCGCGTCGACCATCGCGTCGGCCTGCTCCTCGGCCGCCGTGGTGGAGGCCAGGGCCTGCTTCTGCGCGTCGGAGGTGAGCTTGTCGGCCTCCGCCGCGGACTCGGTGATGAGCCGGTCGACCTGCTCAGCGGCCTCGCTGCGCCGCTTGTTGGCCTCCTCGCGGGCCTCGTCGAGCAGCCGCTCGGACTCGGTGCGCGCCTGCGCACGGGTGCGCTCCGCCGCCGCGGCCGCCTCCGCCTTGACCCGCTCGGCCTCCGACCGGGTCCGCGTCGCGTGCTCCTGCGCCGACGACAGTGCCTCGGCCGCCTCGGCGCGCAGCCGCTCGGCCTCGTTCGCGGCCTCCCCGACCGTGCGCTCGTTGTCCTTGCGGGTGCGCGCGGTGAGCTTCTCGGCCTCCGAGGCGGCCTCGGTGACGAGCCGGTCCGCCTGCTCGGCGGCTTCGCTGCGCAGCCGGTTGGCCTCCGCGCGCGCCTCGTCCATCGTCCGCTCGGAGTCCCGCTCGGCGCCGGCCAGCGTCTCGTTGGCCGCGACCGTGACCCGCTCGGCCTCCGCGGTGGCCTCGCCGATGATCCGGCCGCCCTCCGCGCGCGCCTCGTCCAGCGCCGCCGCCGCCTCCGCGCGCAGCCGCTCGGCCTCCGCCGCGGCCTCGCCGACCGTCAGCTCGTTGGCCGCACGGGTCTCCTCCACGAGCCGGTCGCCCTCGGCGCGCGACTCCACCAGGATCCGCGTCGCGTCGCGCTCCGCCCCCGCCAGCGTCTCGGCCGCCCGCGCGGTGAGCTTCTCGGCCTCCGAGGCGGCCTCGGCGACGAGCCGGTCCGCCTGCTCGGCGGCCTCGGTGCGCAGCCGGTTGCCCTCCGCGCGCGCCTCGTCCAGGGTGCCGGCGGCCTCGCCGCGCAGCGCCTCGGCCGCGCTCTCGGCCTCGCCGACGGTGGCGGCGTTGGCCGCCAGGGTCTCCTCGGTGAGCCGGGCCGCGTCCGTGCGCGCCTGCTCCAGCGTCAGGGCCGCCTCCGCGGTGATCCGCTCGGCCTCGGCCACCGCCTCCCCGGCCGTGACCGCGTTGGCGGCCCGCGCCTCCTCGGTGAGCCGGCGGGCCTCCGCGGCCGCCGCGTCGGTGATCGCCAGGCCCTCGGCGCGCGAGGCCTCCAGGGACTCCGCCGCCTCGCCGCGGATGCGGTTGGCGTCCTCCCGGGCGTCCGCCCGGGTCCGGGCCGCGTCCCGCTCGGACGCCGCCAGGGCGTCCGTGGCCTCCGTACGGACCCGCTGCGCGTACTCGGCGGTGTCGGAACGCAGTTGCTCCGCCTCGGCGATGGCGTCGCCGACCGTGCGCTCGGCCAGGGCCTTCGCCGCGTCCGTCTCGGTGCGCGCCTCGCTGCGGATGCGCTCGGCGTCCCCGGCGGCCCGCTCCCGCTCCTCGTGGGCGTCCGCGCGGACGCGCGACGCCTCCTCCTCGGCCTCGGTCCGGGTGCGCTGCGCCGCGTGCTCGGCCGCGCTGCGCAGTCCGGCGACCTCCTCCTCGGCCTGCTCGTGCAGCCCGGCCACGGCGTCGCGCACCTGCTGCGCGGTGGCCTCGGCCGCCGCGACGACCTCCGACGCGCGCCGCTCGGCCTCCTCCGTCAGCCAGACCGCCTCGGCCTGCGCCTCCTCGGAGCGCTTGCGGGCCTGCGCCAGCAGCTCCTCGCTCTGCTCCCGGGCCTGCGCCCGCTCGCTCTCCGCGTCGGTCCGCGCCGAGGCCAGGGTCTCCTCGGACTCCCGGCGGCGGCGGGCCGCCTCCTCCTGCGCCGCCGCCAGCGCCTCCGCGGCCTCCGCGGCGACCCGCTCGGCCGCCGCCTTCGCCTCGGCGCGCAGCCGGTCCGCGGTCTCCTGTGCCTCGGAGCGCACGCGCTCGGCCTCGGCCTCGGCCTCGCCGGTCAGCCGTACGGCGGCCTGCTCGGCCTCCGCGCGCACCCGGCCGGCGTCCTGCGCCGCGTCCGTGCGCAGCTGGTCGGCCTCGGCCTCCGACTGCGCCTGCAGGGTGCGGATGCGCTCCGCCGCCTCGGCGCGCAGCCGGTCGGCCTCCTCGGTGGTCTCCCGACGGACGTTCTCCGCCGCCGCGCGGGAGTCGCGCAGCGTCTGCTCGGCCGTCGCCAGCCGGCCCTCCGCGTCCGCGTGCAGCCGTACGAGCTCCTCGTCGGCCTCCTGCCGCTTCGCCGCGAGGGACCGCTCGGTCTCCTCGCGCCGGGCCGCGGCCGCCGCGTCCGCCTCGGCCCGGACGGCCTCCGCCCTCTCCTCGGCCTCGGCGCGCAGCCGCTCCGCCTCCGCGCGGGTCCGCTCCAGGGTCTCCTCGGCCTGCTTGCGCAGGGCCGTCGCCCGCTCCACGGCCTCGGCGCGGACCCGCTCGCTCTCGGCGGTCGCCCCGCCGCGCAGCTCGTCCGCGTCCGCCTTGGCCTTGCCGAGGAGCTCCTCGGCCGTGCGGGCCGCCTCCTCGATCTGCTGGACCGCCTCGCGGCGGGCCTCGCCGCGGATCCGCTCGCCCTCGGCGACGGCCTCCGCGCGCAGCTGCTCGGCCTCGCCGCGCAGCCGCCGGGCCTCCTCCTGGAGCTCGACCGTGCGGGCCCGGTACTCCTCGGTGTCGTCCTTCGCGGCGCCCTTGAGCTCGTCGGCCGTGGTCGCCGCCTGGAGCCGCAGCCGGTCGGCCTCCGCCTCGGCCTCGCGGCGGATCCGCTCGGCCTCCTCGGACGCGGCCCGGGTGGTCGCCCGGGCGTCCTCCGAGGCCTTGTTCAGCACGTCCTCGGCGGTGCGGGCGGCCTTCGCCAGCTGCGCCGCCGTGTCCTCGGCCGCGGCCGTACGGGCCTGCTCGCCGGCCTCCGTGCGCAGCCGCTCGGCCTCGGCGCGGGCGTCGGCGAGCGCCTGCTCGGCCTCGGTCTTGAGGGCCTCGGCGTCCTTGGTGGCCTCCCCGACCAGCCGGGCCACCTGCTCCTTGGCGGTGCGGGTGCGCTGCTCGTTGACCGACTCGGCCGAGGCCAGCTGGCGGGCCGCGCTCTCCTCGGCCTCCCCGAGCAGCTTCTCGGCGGTGGCGCGGGCCTCGCGCAGCGCGCTGTCGGCCTCCTGCACCCGGGACTCGGCCACCCGCCCGAGGTCCATGCTCTGCTGCCGGGTCTGCTCGGCCTCGGCGGAGGCGGTGGAGCGCAGCCGCTCCGCGTGCTCGGTGGCCTCCTGGGCCTGGGCGGAGGCGGCCGTCAGCAGCCGCTCGGCCTCCTTGCGGGCGCGCAGCAGCGTGGCCTCGGCCTCGGCGCGGCCGGTCTCGGACGCCTCGGCGAGCCGGCGGCGGGTCTCCTCGGCGACGCGGGCGGCCTCGGACCGGGCGGCGTTGAGGGCCTGCTCGGCCTCGGCGCGGGACTCCTCCATGAGCCGGCGGGCCTGGGCCTCGGTACGGGCGCGCAGTTGCTCGGCCCAGGCCACGTTCTCGTTGACGTGGGCCTCGACGGTCTGGCGGCGCTCGTTGAGCTCCTGGTCCAGCCGCTGGCGGCGGTTGACGGCCTCGGCGTGCAGCTCCGCCTGGAGGCGCGCCTGGTGCTCGGCGTGCTCCTGGAGGATGCGCTGGGTCTGGGCCCGCGCGTCGCGCAGTTCGCGCTCGGCGTCCGAGCGCATCTGGTCGGCCTGGATCTGGGCATTGCGGAGCAGCTGCTCCGCCTGGTAGCCCATGTCCGCGCCGTCGTAGGCGGGGCGGGACGCCAGAGCCCGGCGTACCTCGTGGAGCTTGGCGCGCAGCACCTCGACCTGGTACCCCAGGTCATCGGCGTGCTGGACGGCCTTCCCGCGCTCCTTCTTCAGCCGCTCCATCTCGGCCTCGAAGAGCGAGAGGTGGTCGGCCTCGGCCTGATGGCTCTCCTGGCTTTCGTAGCCCCGCACAGCGCGGTCCCATCCGTCCCCTGGTCGCAAGCTCACTCCCAAATGAGCATCGCTCGCCCGCTGAACGACGCCCCCGGGGAATGGTGTCAGATACCGGGGCAGGGGTCACAGGCCCCGACCCCCGTCTCCGCACCGAAACCCCGGCCGAGCCATGGCCACTCTACCGGCCGGGGAATCGGGACATCAGTGCTGCGGGTTGGCCGTGACCAGTTCGGTCAGGACGCCGTGGCAGTCCTTGGGGTGCAGGAAGGTGATCGAGGAGCCCATCGAGCCGGTGCGGGGCTCGTCGTACAGGACGCGGACGCCCTTGCCGCGGATGGCCTCGGAGTCGCCCCGGACGTCCTCGGTGCCGAAGGCGATGTGGTGCACCCCCTCGCCGTTCTTGGCCAGCCACTTGCCCACCGCGGAGTCCTCCCGGGTCGGCTCCAGGAGCTGGAGGTAGGAGGCGCCGCCGTCCGAGGTCCCGTTGATCTTGAGCATGGCCTCGCGCACGCCCTGCTCCTCGTTGACCTCGGTGTGGAACACCTCGAAGCCGTACGTGGCACGGTAGAACTCGACGGTCGTGTCCAGGTCGAAGCAGGCGATCCCGATGTGGTCGATTCTTGTCAGCATGGGACCAGTGCACCGCCGAGGAGGGCGGTCACGCAACGTGCCAGCGATCACACCGACAGCCCGGTGACGGCGCGGGTACCGCTCAGTACATTCAGGTAAACCCTCGTTCACTCCTCATCCTCAAGGGGCTGTGCCTCATGTCCGGATCGAACAACACCACCTCAGTGATCGTCGCCGGGGCCCGCACGCCCATGGGGCGGCTGCTCGGCTCGCTGAAGTCCTTCTCGGGCGCCGACCTCGGCGGCTTCGCCATCAAGTCCGCGCTGGAGCGGGCCGGGATCACCGGCGACCAGGTCCAGTACGTGATCATGGGACAGGTGCTCCAGGCCGGCGCCGGCCAGATCCCCGCCCGCCAGGCCGCCGTCAAGGCCGGCATCCCGATGAACGTGCCCGCGCTCACCATCAACAAGGTGTGCCTCTCGGGCCTGGACGCCATCGCGCTGGCCGACCAGCTGATCCGCGCGGGGGAGTTCGACATCGTGGTCGCGGGCGGCCAGGAGTCCATGACCAACGCCCCGCACCTGCTGCCCAAGTCGCGCGAGGGCTACAAGTACGGCGCCGTCGAGATGCTCGACGCGATGGCCCACGACGGACTGACCGACGCCTTCGAGAACATCGCGATGGGCGAGTCCACCGAGAAGCACAACACCCGCCTGGGCATCGAGCGCGCCCCGCAGGACGCCTTCGCGGCCGCCTCGCACCAGCGGGCCGCCGCCGCGCAGAAGAACGGCGTCTTCGAGGCCGAGATCGTGCCGGTCGAGATCCCGCAGCGCAAGGGCGACCCGGTGGTGTTCGCGCAGGACGAGGGCATCCGCCCGGAAACCACCGCGGAGTCCCTGGGCAGGCTCCGCCCGGCCTTCGCGAAGGAGGGCACCATCACGGCCGGCACCTCCTCGCAGATCAGCGACGGCGCGGCCGCCGTGGTCGTGATGAGCAGGGCCAAGGCGGAGGAGCTCGGCCTGGAGTGGCTCGCCGAGATCGGCGCCCACGGCAACGTGGCCGGCCCCGACAACTCCCTCCAGTCGCAGCCGTCGAACGCGATCCTGCACGCCCTGGAGAAGGAGGGCCTGGCCGTCGCCGACCTGGACCTCATCGAGATCAACGAGGCCTTCGCCGCGGTCGCCGTGCAGTCAATGAAGGACCTCGGGGTCACCCCGGAAAAGGTGAACGTGAACGGCGGCGCCATCGCGCTCGGCCACCCGATCGGCATGTCCGGCGCCCGGGTGGTCCTGCACCTGGCGCTGGAGCTGAAGCGGCGCGGCGGCGGGGTCGGCGCGGCCGCGCTGTGCGGCGGCGGCGGGCAGGGCGACGCGCTCGTCGTGCGCGTGCCGTCCGCGCGGGGCTAGGACCGCCCGCAGTCGTACCCGTACCCGTAGCGAGAACCGAGGAGCGCAGCACGTATGACGGCGGTGGACGTCCCCCAGCTGGTGGCCCAGGCGCGTGAGGGCAGGCCGAGAGCGGTCGCCAGGCTGATCTCGCTGGTCGAGGGGGCGTCCCCGCAGTTGCGCGAGGTGATGGCGGCGCTGGCGCCGCTGACGGGCGGGGCGTACGTGGTGGGGCTGACGGGCTCGCCGGGCGTCGGCAAGTCGACGACGACCTCGGCCCTGGTGTCCGCGTACCGGGCGGCGGGCAAGCGCGTCGGGGTGCTCGCCGTCGACCCGTCCTCGCCCTTCTCGGGCGGCGCGCTGCTCGGGGACCGGGTGCGGATGTCGGACCACGCCTCCGACCCCGGGGTGTACATCCGCTCCATGGCCACCCGGGGGCACCTGGGCGGTCTGGCCTGGGCGGCTCCGCAGGCGATCCGGGTGCTGGACGCGGCCGGCTGCGAGGTGGTCCTGGTCGAGACGGTCGGGGTCGGGCAGTCGGAGGTGGAGATCGCCTCGCAGGCGGACACCTCGGTGGTGCTGCTGGCCCCGGGGATGGGCGACGGCATCCAGGCCGCCAAGGCGGGGATCCTGGAGATCGGCGACGTGTACGTGGTGAACAAGGCCGACCGGGACGGCGCCGACGCCACGGCCCGGGAGCTGAACCACATGCTGGGCCTCGGGGAGTCGCGCGGGGCCGGTGACTGGCGGCCGCCGATCGTGAAGACGGTCGCGGCCCGCGGCCAGGGCATCGACGAGCTGGTCGAGGCGCTGGAGAAGCACCGGGCGTGGACGGGCGAGCGGGGCGTGCTGGCGGAGCGGCGCACGGCGCGGGCCGCGCGCGAGGTGGAGACGATCGCGGTGACGGCCCTGCGGGCCAGGATCGCGGACCTGCGGGGCGACGCCCGGCTGGACGCCCTGGCCGCGCGGGTGGCCGCGGGCGAGCTGGACCCGTACGCGGCGGCCGACTCCCTGCTGGCGACGCTGACCGAGGCCTGAGCGCGGGGGAGGGGCGGGCGCGGGCCCTGTGCGGAGCCCGCGCCCGCCCCTCCGTTCCGTCGTGCCGTCCCGGGGGCCGGGTGTTCCGGGGCCGTCCGGCCGTCGCCGGCCGTCGGCGTCGGCCTGCCGTCAGTTGTCGTCGTCGTTGTCGCCCGTGGTGGACGACAGGACCTTCGCCGAAGCGCTGTCGATGTGTACGTTCTGGGTCTTGCCGCCGGTCGTCTTGACCTCGACGTCCCAGTAGGCCGCGCGGCCGTCGCCGTCGTCCCAGTCCACCGACCGGACCGTGCCGGGGTGCGCCTTCAGGGCCGCCGTGACGGCCTGCGCGGCCGAGACCTTCGCGGCGAGCAGCGGAGCGTGCTGGTCGGCGTCGTCGTCGTTGTCGCGCTCCTGCCTGGTGACGGCGCCGGTCGCGGCGTCGACCTGCACCTCGGCGTGCTTGCCGGCCTTGGTGATCACGTCGACGTGCCAGACGGACCCGTCGCGGTCGACGGACTCGACGACGCCCGGGTACGCCTTGAGCGCGGCCTTGACGGCCGATTCGGCCGTCGCGTCGGCCCGGGCGGGGGTGGACACGGAGGCGGTGGCGGACCCGGCGGTGGATGCGGCCGCTGCCGCGGACGCCACCGGACCTCCCAGCATCAGGACCACGGACGCGGCTGTCGCGATGTACACGGTGCGCTTCATCGGCTGACCTCCTTCGGCCGGCCACGGCGCCCACGGACGGGCGGGGGAGCGGCCGGCGGCTGGCGATACCCGGTCCATTGTCCGGGCGAACCCGCCGGACGGCGCGTCGAGCCCGCGGAGCCCGGGCCCCGCACCGCGAAACAGGCACCGGCACCCCGCTCCGGGACCCGGTGCCGGCAGCCCCCGGAGGCCCGGGGGCCGGGCGGGCGGATCAGGCCTTGCCGCGGTTCTCCCGCAGGTGCTCGGCCACCGGGCGCAGGGAGGAGCGCAGGGCGGCCAGGGCGTCGGGCGGCAGCAGGTCGATGAAGTGCCTGCGGACGGACGCCACGTGGTGCGGGGCGACCTTGCGCATGGTCTCCATGCCCTCGTCGGTGAGCACCGCGAACAGCCCGCGGCGGTCGGACTCGCAGTTCACCCGGCGGACCAGGCCCGCCGCCTCCATGCGCGTGATCTGGTGCGAGAGCCGGCTCTTGGACTGCAGGGTCGCGGTCGCGAGGTCGCTCATCCGCATCCGGTGGTCCGCGGACTCCGAGAGGTTCACGAGGATCTCGTAGTCGTTGTTGGTGAGTCCGAAGGGCTGGAGATCCTTTTCCAGCTGGTGCATCAGCAGTCTGCTGACGTCCAGGTGGGTGCGCCAGGCGCACTGCTCGGCCTCGCTCAGCCAGGGGGTGGCCGTCCCGGTCTCCATGGTCTCCATGAATGAACTCTACCTAAGAAGTTGAATTGCGTACAAAGATCGGGGGTGTCGGGAGGCGCGGATCACAGTCCGAAACGGCGCTGGAGATCACCCAGCTGCCCCGGCATCCGCGGCACGCCGAGCTGCCCCAGCGGACCCTGGCCCGCACCCGGCACGCCCTGCGCGTTGCCCGCGGCCGCACCGGCGCCGACCGCGCCGACCGCCTGCTCCGCCATCAGCATCTCGGAGGACTGGAGCAGCACCGTGCCGGCCCCCACGAACTCGAACTGGTGCTCCTCGCCCGAGGCGCCCCCGATGCCCGTCAGCGACCGCAGCCCGCCCATCACGCCCGACATGTAGCCGTGGTCGTAGTGGTGGCAGGGGGAGGGGCAGTCCGCCCAGCCCACCAGCGCCTGCGGGTCCACCCGGATCGGCGGCTCCATGAACACCACCGGCCCGTTGGACGCCGCCACGAACTTGCCCGTGCCGATCAGGGTCAGGAAGCCCGGCACGATCGACTGCTTCAGGGCCAGGGAGGGCTGGTACGCGAGCAGGTTGCCCGACCGGATCGTCAGGTTGCCGTCGTCCAGGTCGAAGGAGTTCACGTCGAAGGCCCGGTCGGCCAGCAGCATCTTGCCCTGGCCCTCGGCCACCACCCAGTCGGAGGCGTGCAGCGGGGAGTGGAAGCTGGTGCGCAGCAGCCGGTCGAAGCGGCCGTGGCCGATGCCGTTGAACTCGATGCTCCCGTAGTACGAGATCATCTTGCCCTTCTGCAGGAACCACTGGCTCCCCTTGAGCTCCACGCAGAAGGTGTACGCGTTCACGTTGTCGTCGGACGGCAGGGTGTACGGGTCGAAGACCGTCGGGCCCCCCGGGCCGCCGGTCACGGGGCCAAAGTTCACAGCTTCTCCTCCGAGGCCTGTACGTACACCGCGCCCTGGCCGGACAGCTCCAGCTGGAACGCCTCGCCCGAGCCGCGCCCCACCATGTCGCGCCAGCCGAGCGCCGTGGAGAGCCTGTTGCGCACGTCCCCGTGGTGGGCGACGTACGCCTGCGGGTCCACGTGGACCGGGCGCTGGGGGGTGATCGGCAGCTCGACGACCCCGCCGTGGGCCATCACGGCGACCGCGCCGTGCCCCTTGAGGGTGGTGGTGAACAGGCCCTGGCCGCTCACCTGGCCGCGGACCATGCCCATGACCCCGCCCTGCGAGCCCATGAACATCGTGCCCTGCCGGAGGGTGCCGTCGAAGGCCAGCAGCCGGTCGGCCTCGACGTACAGCGTTTCGCCCGACAGGTTGATCACCTGGATGTGGTGGCCGCCGTGGCCGAACATCACCGTGCCGCTGCCCTCGACCTCCATCAGCGGCGTCTGCTCGTTCGCCACCCGCCGGCCGATCATGCCCATCACGCCGCCCTGACCGCCGGTCAGGCTCGGGGTGAAGGAGACCTCGCCGCGGTACGCGAGCATGGCGCCGCGCTGGCTGTACATCTTCTGCCCGGGGACCACCTGGGCCTCGATCATCTTCGAGTTGACCTCGCGGAACGGCATCAGACGTCGCCCCCGACGGTATTGCGCTCGCTGGGCTGCACGTAGACCAGGCCCTCGCCCTCGAAGCGGATCTGGAAGGCCTCGCCGGACCCCTCGCCCATCAGCGTGCGGAAGTTCACGCCCGACTGGAAGGACTGGTGGAGGTTGCCGGTGTGCGCGACGTACGCCCCCGGGTCGACGGACAGCGGGTACTGGGCGCTCACCCGCAGCACCACGGCCGGGCCGTCGGAGGTGATGGCCGCCTGGCCCGAGCCCTCGACGGTGGTCGTGAACAGCCCGTTGCCGGTGGTGGCGCCGCGCAGCCCGGTGAAGGTGGTGCCGGTGCGCAGGCCGGCGTCGGTGCACAGCAGGTTGCTGGACTCGACGTAGAGCTTCTCGCCGCGCAGATTGACCAGATTGATCTCACTGGCGCGGTCGGCGAAGAAGCAGGTGCCGTGTCCCTGTACCTCCATCACGGTCATCTGCTCGCCGGTGAGCCGCCGGGTCACCATGCCGCGGAGGCCTTCGCCGCCGCCGGACATCTTCTTGAAGGCCATCTGGCCGTCGTACGCGACCATGGCGCCGTTCTTCGCTTTGACGGCGTCCCCGGTCAGGTCGACGGCGAGCACCTTGCTGCCTTGGAGTCGGAACTGAGCCACGGGATGACGTTATCGGCAGCGGGCGGGCCCGAGAAGGGGCTTGTGGCCGATATACGCCACACCGGCGCCGCGTCCGCGGGTACCCGGGTCAAGATCCCGCAAAGCGGCTGAGACACTGGAGCCGACCCTGGCCTCCATCCCGAAGGTTCCCCGTGGACATCAAGACCGCCTCCGCCCTGCACCGGCTGCGCCTCATCTCCGTCCCGGAGGCGCTGTCGTTCCCGGCCCTGCTGATCTTCGGTTCGCTGCTGAAGCGGACGACGGACATCGACTACCTGATGATGCCGCTCGGCATCCTGCACGGCATCCTGTTCGTCATCTACTCCGTCTTCCTGCTCGACGTGTGGAACCGGGCGAAGTGGCCGGTCAAGAAGGTCGCGCTGTTCTTCCTGCTGGCGCTGGTCCCCTTCGGCGGGCTCTACGGCGACAAGCTCCTCAAGCGGGACGAGGCCGACAGCGTCGTGGCCGCCCGCGCCCGCGAGGCGGCCCGCGCATGATCGTCGCGTTCTCGGTGACCCCGCTGGGCGTCGGCGAAGAGGTCGGCGCGTACGTCGCCGACGCGGTCCGCGTCGTGCGCGAGTCGGGCCTGCCCCACCGCACCGACGCCATGTTCACCACCGTCGAGGGCGAGTGGGACGAGGTGATGGACGTCGTCAGGCGCGCGGTGGCGGCCGTGGAGGCCCGGGCACCCCGGGTCTCCTTCATCCTCAAGGCCGACATCCGCCCCGGCGTCACGGACGGCATCACCTCGAAGATCGAGACGGTGGAACGCCACCTCGCCGGGGGCTGACGCGCTCACACCGCGTGGACATGCACGTCAGTCGGATTCAGCACGGCCAGATAGGCGGCGATGTCCTCCGGATCGCTGGTGAAGATCACCGCACTGCCGTGCTTCGCGGCGGCCAGGGCCACGCAGGCGTCCACCGCGTCCGGCCGCTTCTTCGGGGGAAGTCCGGCCCGTCCGAGTGCGGTGCCGATGCGGCGCCAGTCCGTCAGGTCGAAGCCCGTCGCGCACGCGATGCACTCGGGTCGGCCGGCCCCGGTCTCGCGCATGGGCGCGGCCGAGCCGCGCGCCTGCGGTACGGAGCAGTCCTGAAGGACCGTGGCCAGCGCGTGCACCAGTGCCGGGTTCGGGCGCCACACCTGAGCCAGCACGGGTCCCAGCACGAGGGCTCGGTGCGGGGTGGCCTTCAGGGCTTCGTGCAGGCGGACCGCCTTGGCCTTGCGGTCGGCGAGGGCGATGAGCATGCCGCTGTCGTAGACGGGGATCCTCGTGCTCACGCGGCGTGCCCCGGGCGGGCGCCCGTTCTGGCCGGCCCGTAGACGAGGTCGAGGGCTGCTTCGACGTCCTGCCGCTCCTGCTCCGTCAGCTCCCCGACCGGTGGCTCCGCCTCCGTGAGTACGCGCCCGGCCTCGGCCTCCGTTGCCGCGATCAACGCGTCCACGCCCGCGAACTGCGCCTCTATGGTCTCGGTCTCCGCCATCTGCCGCGTGGCGGCGTGCATGAGGTACGCCGAGACGTCCAGGCCGGCCCGCTCGGCGTGCTGCCTGATGCGCTCCGCCTGCTGCTGTTCAAGGCTGATGCTGATCCGGGTCTTGGCCACGGTCGTAGTGTATGACGCGTATTACGCCCCGCCAAGTGTGGTTCGCCGACGATGCCGCGGCGGAACCGGCACCCACCGCCGCGGGCGTGGTCAGGGGGTCGGCGGGGGTTCGCCCGTGGTGAGGGCGATGGCCAGCGGGGTGCGCTCGTACAGCACCTGGTGCCCGTGGCGGGCCGAGATCAGCAGGCCCGCCGCGCGCAGCACCCGCAGGTGCGCCGAGACCGTGGACGGGGCCAGGCGCAGGCGGTGGGCCAGGGCCGTGGTCGAGGCCGGCTCGTGCAGCGCGCACAGCACGTCCGCGCGGACCGGCCCCAGCAGCCGGGCCAGCGCCCGCGGGGTCGGCTCCGGCGCGGCCGCCCACAGCGCGCCGATGCCCCGGGCCGGGTAGACGACGGTCGGCTGCCAGGGCGGGTCGTAGCCCCCGACCACTTCCGGCCAGCCGAACGCGCTCGGCATCAGCAGCAGTCCCTGACCGCCCAGCGACCGGTCGTGGTGCGTCCGGCGCTCGATGGCGAGGGTGCTGCTCTCCCCGTGCCAGCGCAGGTCCGGATGGAGCCCGTCGAACAGCGCCTCCAGACCGCCCGCCGCCAGCCGTCGCGAGTGGAAGAGGACGTCCGCCTCCAGCAGGGCGCGCAGCCGCGGCCAGTCCGGGGCGACCAGCGCCTCCCAGGCCCGCTCGGTCAGATCGGCCAGCTCGCGCACCGTACGGGCCGGATCGGCCAGCATCCGCCGCCCGGCCGCGCTCTCCAGGGCGCCCGGGGTGCACGCGAGGGAGCGCCGCACCTCCTCCCGGGCCGCCCCGGGATCGGCGGCCCGCACCCGGGCCAGCTCCTCCGCCATGGTCACCGAGGGCCCGAGCGGCGGCGGGCTCAGGAAGTCCGGGTGGTGCCCGGCGGTCGGCATCAGCAGCCACAGCGGACGCAGGTCGAGCCCCGCGGCAGCGGCGCGGACCCGGCGCAGCCAGGGCAGGTGGTACGCCTGCCGCTGCGGGTCCCGCAGCACCCGCACCGCCTCCTGGGTCTCCCAGCGCGGCGAGACGGCGAACCGGCACCGCAGCAGGTCACCGGGGCCGAAGCGGTAGTGGAAGCCCACGCGGCGCACCCCTCCCCGGACCCCTCCGGTCCGCGTCCACTCCGTACCGCCTGTCTTCAGAGCCGTCTGGGCCCCCAGAGCCGTCAGACCCGTCAGGGCCCGCCTGATCCCGTGAGAGCCCGCAGAGCCCGCAGAGCCCTTGGGCCCGCAGAGCCCTTGGGCCCGCAGAGCACGTCAGAGCCGCCCTTCCGGGTCCGTTTCGGCCCTTCCCGCCCGACGCTACGCCATCGGCGCACCGGTCCCCGGCCGTCCCGGGGCGGCCGCCGCCACCCCGGGACATTCGTGCCGGGCCGAATGTCTGGGGCCGCGGGGGGCCGGCGCGCAAGGTGCCGGGATGAGCACCGTCACCCCGCCCGCCGAGGCCGCCGCGCCGTCCGCCGGATACCGGGCCGTCTTCCGGGTCCGGGAGTTCCGGCCCGTCTTCGCCGCCCACCTGCTGTCCGTGCTCGGCGTCGTCGTCGCCGAGATCTCCCTCACCGTCCTCGTCTACCGCGCCACCGGCTCCCCGCTGATGAGCGCGCTCACCTTCGCCCTCGGCTTCCTCCCGTACGCCCTCGGCGGCACCCTGCTCGCCGGGACCGCCGACCGCCACCCCGCCCGGCGCGTGCTCGTCGGGTGCGACCTGCTCTGCGCGGCCTGCGCCGCGGCCATGGCCCTGCCGGGCACCCCCGTGGCGCTGCTGCTGGTGCTGCGCTGCGCCATGGCCTTCGTCGCCCCCCTCTTCCAGGGCACGCGCAGCGCCTCCCTCGCCGACATCCTCGGCTCCGGCGACGCCTTCGTCCTCGGCCGCTCGCTGCTGCGCATGGTCGCCCAGAGCGCCCAGCTCATCGGCTTCGGGCTCGGCGGCCTGCTGCTCACCGTCCTCGCGCCGCGCGGTGCCATCGCCCTGACCGCCGCCGGGTTCCTCGGCTCCGCGCTGCTGCTGCGGCTCGGCACCGCGGCCCGGCCCGCCCGCGCGGCCGGGGACCGCGGCACCCCGCTCGCCGGCCTGCGCGCGGTGTTCGGGAACCGCCGGCTGCGCGCGCTCGTGCTGCTGTTCTGGCTGCCGCCGCTCTTCGTCGTCGTCCCCGAGGCGCTCCTCGCCCCGTACGCCGACGGCCTGGGCGCCTCCACCGCCGTCCTCGGGCTCCTGATGTGCGCGCCGCCCGTCGGCACGATCGCGGGAGAGCTGTGGGCCGGCTCCGCGCTCACCGCCCGAACGCGTTCGCGGATCGTGGCCCCGCTCGCCGTCCTCGCGCCGCTGCCGCTCCTCGTGTACGCGCTCCGGCCGGGCCCGTACGCCGTCCTCGCGGCCCTGCTCCTGGCCGGCCTGGCCCAGGCGCACACCCTGGGCCTCGACCGCTGGTTCGTGGACGCCGTCCCCGAGGAGCTGCGCGGGCGGGCGATGACCCTGCTCGGCACCGGCCTGATGACCCTCCAGGGCGTGGGCATGGCCCTGGCCGGCCTGGCCGCCGAGTTCCTGCCCGTCCACCTCGTCGTCGCCGGGGCCGGAGCCCTCGGCGCGGCCGTCGTCCTGGCCCTGCTCGCCGCCCTGCGGGCCGCGGGGACGGGGGAGGGGGCGCCGAGGAGTGAGACGGGGCTGACCGCCAAATGACCGCCCGGTAGGGTCTGAAGCGTGCCCAAGCCGCTCAGCCTTGCCTTCGACCCCATCGCCCGCGCAGACGAGCTCTGGCAGCAGCGCTGGGGGCCGGTGCCCTCGATGGCCGCGATCACCTCGATCATGCGGGCGCACCAGATCCTGCTCGGCGAGGTGGACGCGGTGGTCAAGCCGTACGGGCTGACCTTCGCCCGGTACGAGGCGCTGGTGCTGCTCACCTTCTCCAAGGCGGGCGAGCTGCCGATGTCGAAGATCGGCGAGCGGCTGATGGTCCACCCGACCTCGGTGACCAACACCGTGGACCGCCTCGTGCGCTCCGGACTCGTCGACAAGCGGCCCAACCCGAACGACGGCCGCGGCACCCTCGCCTCCATCACGGACAAGGGCCGCGAGGTCGTCGAGGCGGCCACCCGGGACCTGATGGAGATCGACTTCGGCCTCGGCGCGTACGACTCCGAGGAGTGCGCGGAGATCTTCGCCCTGCTGCGCCCGCTGCGCGTCGCCGCCGCCGACTTCGACGAGAAGTGACGCGGAGCACGGCGGTCGGGCGGGCTCCGCACGGCCCCCGGTCAAGATCGCGCAAAGCGGACGGCTAGGCTCGACGCCATGAAACGCAGTGTGCTGACCCGCTACCGGGTGATGGCTTTCGCGACCGCCGTGATGCTGCTGGTGCTGTGCACCTGCATGGTCTTCAAGTACGGCTTCGACCGGGGCGCGGACCTGACGTTCGTGGTGTCGCAGGCCCACGGCGTGCTCTTCATGATCTACCTGGTCTTCGCCTTCGACCTGAGCTCCAAGGCCAAGTGGTCCTTCGGCAAGATGCTCTGGGTCATGCTCAGCGGCACCATCCCGCTGGCCGCCTTCTTCGTCGAGCGGCAGGTCCGCGCCGAGGTCGAGCCGCTGGTCACCGGCGGTCCGGCGACCGTCAGGGCGTAGCCGCCGGTACTTCGGCCGGCACCCCCGCCGACACCCCCGGGACGACTCCCGGGGGTTTGCCATCGACATTTACTAGGACGTCCTAGTAAATTCATGGGTATGGACGCTGACCTCATCGAGGAGGGCCGCCGACGCTGGCAGGCCCGTTACGACAAGGCCCGCACGCGCGAGGCCGACTTCACCACGCTCTCCGGCGACGAGGTCGATCCCGTCTACGGGCCCCGCCCCGGCGACACCTACGAGGGCTTCGAGCGCATCGGGTGGCCGGGGGAGTACCCCTACACCCGCGGCCTGCACGCCACCGGCTACCGCGGCCGGACCTGGACCATCCGGCAGTTCGCCGGGTTCGGGAACGCCGAGCAGACCAACGAGCGCTACAAGATGATCCTGGCCGCCGGCGGCGGCGGACTGTCCGTCGCCTTCGACATGCCCACCCTCATGGGCCGGGACTCCGACGACCCCCGCGCCCTCGGAGAGGTCGGCCACTGCGGCGTCGCCATCGACTCCGCCGCCGACATGGAGGTCCTGTTCCGGGACATCCCGCTCGGGGACGTCACGACCTCCATGACGATCTCCGGCCCGGCCGTGCCCGCCTTCTGCATGTACCTGGTCGCCGCGGAGCGGCAGGGCGTGGACCCGGCCCTGCTCAACGGCACGCTCCAGACCGACATCTTCAAGGAGTACATCGCCCAGAAGGAGTGGCTCTTCGAGCCGGAGCCGCACCTGCGCCTCATCGGCGACCTGATGGAGCACTGCGCCGCGGGCATCCCCGCCTACAAGCCGCTCTCCGTCTCCGGCTACCACATCCGCGAGGCCGGGGCCACGGCCGCCCAGGAGCTCGCCTACACGCTCGCCGACGGCTTCGGCTACGTCGAGCTCGGGCTCTCCCGCGGCATGGACGTGGACGTCTTCGCGCCCGGCCTGTCCTTCTTCTTCGACGCGCACCTCGACTTCTTCGAGGAGATCGCCAAGTTCCGCGCCGCCCGCCGCATCTGGGCCCGCTGGATGAAGGAGGTCTACGGAGCCAAGAGCGACAAGTCGATGTGGCTGCGCTTCCACACCCAGACCGCCGGGGTCTCGCTCACCGCGCAGCAGCCCTACAACAACGTCGTGCGCACCGCCGTGGAGGCCCTCGCGGCCGTCCTCGGCGGCACCAACTCCCTGCACACCAACGCCCTCGACGAGACCCTCGCGCTGCCCAGCGAGCAGGCGGCCGAGATCGCCCTGCGCACCCAGCAGGTGCTCATGGAGGAGACCGGGGTGGCCAACGTGGCCGACCCGCTGGGCGGTTCCTGGTACGTCGAGCAGCTCACCGACCGCATCGAGGCGGAGGCCGAGAAGATCTTCGACCAGATCCGCGAGCGCGGCCTGCGCGCCCATCCGGACGGCCGGCACCCCATCGGACCGATCACCTCGGGCATCCTGCGCGGCATCGAGGACGGCTGGTTCACCGGCGAGATCGCCGAATCCGCCTTCCAGTACCAGCGCTCGCTGGAGAAGGGCGACAAGCGGGTCGTCGGCGTCAACGTCCACCACGGCTCGGTCACCGGCGACCTGGAGATCCTGCGGGTCAGCCACGAGGTGGAGACCGTCCAGGTCCGCGAGCTGGCCGCCCGCAAGGCGCGGCGCGACGACGCGAAGGTCACCTCGTCGCTGGAGGCCATGCTGGCCGCCGCCCGCGACGGATCGAACATGATCCCCGCGATGCTCGACGCCGTACGGGCCGAGGCCACCCTCGGCGAGATCTGCAACGTGCTGCGCGAGGAGTGGGGCACCTACACGGAGCCGCCCGGCTTCTGAGGCCCGCTCCCGGCCCGCGCACGGCCTCCGGTCAAGGCCGTGCGCGGGCCGGAGCCGGCGTCCGCGTCCGGGTTCTGGAGACCGTGCATCAGCAGCGCCGTGAAGGTGGCCACCCAGAGCGCGTCCACCGGTTCGGAGCTCACCAGGGCGCGGTGCACCACCGTGCCCGCTATCACGTCGAAGATCAGGTCGGTGGTGCGGTCCGCGAGCGACTCGTCCTCCTCGCGCGGGAGCTCGCCGCGGGCCTGGGCCCGCTCGCGCCCCAGTACGACGAGACGTTTCTGCCGGTCCACGATGGCCGACCGGATCCGGCCGCGCAGCGCCTCGTCGCGGGTGGACTCGGCGACCACCGCCATCAGCGCGGTCCGGGCCTCCGGCCGCCGCAGCAGCTCCGCGAACTGCAGGACCACGTAGGCGATGTCCGCTTCGAGGGAGCCCCGGTCGGGGAGTTCGAGCGCGTCGAAGAGCTCCGCGACCGCGTCCACCACCAGCTCGTTCTTGCCCGCCCAGCGCCGGTAGAGGGTGGTCTTGGCGACCCCGGCCCGGGCCGAGACGTCCCCCATCGTCAGCTTCGACCAGCCCAGCTCGACCAGTGCGTCCCGCGTCGCCCCGAGGATGGCGGCGTCGGCGGCGGCGCTGCGGGGGCGCCCGGTACGGCCGTGCGTCGGACCGGCGCCGGTGCCGGGGCTGGGGTTGCGCATGGCCGAGACCATACCCGCCAGTAGCCACGTGTCGGCGGCCACGTTCCGTGTGGTTCAGATCACGGGGCGCCGGGGACGGGTGAGGAGTTACGCTACGGCTCGTAGCGTAAGAGCGACAACCACGCGAAGGGCTACAGGCGCCAGGTGGGGACCCGGCGCCGACCGTACGGCGATCGCGGTGAGGCGTGAATTCACCCGATCTTTTTCGTCGGCGCGCACGCACGGGGGAGGATGTACGCATGCAGCCCAGAAACATGTCCATGAGCGGCGTCGTCGACCTCGCCGCGGTGAAGGCGGCCGGCGAGGCCAAGGCCAAGGCCGAGCAGGCCCGCGCCGACGCGGCGCGCCAGGCCGCCCAGGGCGGCGGCGCAGGCCCGTCCGCCGGCGCACTGCCGCCGTCCGCCCTCGTCATCGACGTCGACGAGGCCGGTTTTGAACGCGACGTCATCCAGCTCTCCGCCGAGGTCCCGGTCGTCCTGGACTTCTGGGCCGAGTGGTGCGAACCGTGCAAGCAGCTCAGTCCGCTCCTGGAGCGGCTGACCATCGAGGCCAACGGCCGCCTCGTGCTCGCCAAGGTCGACGTCGACGCCAACCAGATGCTCATGCAGCAGTTCGGCATCCAGGGCATTCCCGCGGTCTTCGCCGTGGTCGCCGGCCAGGCGCTGCCGCTGTTCCAGGGCGCGGCCCCCGAGCAGCAGATCCGCGAGACCCTCGCGCAGCTGGTCCAGGTGGCCGAGGAGCGCTTCGGGATCATCGGCGTCGAGGTGGACCCGGACGCCGAGGGCGCCCCCGCGGCGGACGCCGCGGCCGAGCCCCCGGCCGGCCCGCACGACGCCCTGCTGGAGGCGGCCGTGGTCGCGCTCGACGCGGGCGACCTGGCCGGCGCCGTCCAGGCGTACAAGAACGTGCTGTCCGAGGACCCGCGCAACAGCGAGGCCTCGCTGGGGCTGGCCCAGGCCGAACTCCTCGTCCGCGTCCGGGACATGGACCCGCAGGCGGTGCGGGCCGCGGCGGCCGCCGACCCGCGCGACCCGGCGGCGCAGATCGCCGCCGCCGACCTGGACCTGGTCGGCGGTCACGTGGAGGACGCCTTCGGGCGCCTGGTGGACACCGTGCGGGTGACGTTCGGTGAGGACCGCGACGCCGTTCGGGTGCGCCTGCTGGAGCTGTTCGAGGTCATCGGCGCGGACGACCCGCGGGTCTCCGCGGCGCGCACGGCACTGGCCCGGGTCCTCTTCTAGGAGCAGCGCACCGGCGGCCCGCGCAGCCCCGCGAACCGCCGGTGATTTGTTGTCACGGAGATAAACAGCGGCCGCACTTTGCCAAAACTTGGTAATTGCGGCTGCTGTTACTCGCAGTAAACCGAACCCCGTGAACTGTCCGGTGTGTTCACACTTCCCCTGATCTGTCGTGGCCATTGGTGACACCGTGTGTCGCTGCCCGACGCCACTGGGTCGGCCCCCGGTTATCTGGCCGTTACCCGCCAGTAACGAACCCCCTTGTGCCCCGGCCGGGAATGGACCACGATCGGCGACGCTCGGTCCTTCCCGCAGAGCCGCTCATCCGGAGCCGCGGTGGAGGGTCCCCACCGGGCCGGTCGGTGGCAGTGGCACCGGTCGTGGGACAGGGGGGTCTCCGCCGTACAGCGGGGCCTGTCCTCTCAGGTTGCGCGAACGCGTGGCCCAGTGGTTGTCGCTCGGGGGTGATCGCCGGTGGATCGGACGTGGCACGACCGCGGCCCGGGCCGCCTGCGCTCCTTCCCGAGGACGTAGCACTTCTCCCATCCCAGGACGGGTACGGCCCGGACCGGAGATGTACGTCCGAGAAGGAGGAACGATATGAGTTCTCAGGTTCGTGGCGGGACCAGATGGAAGCGCTTCGCGCTCGTCATGGTGCCGAGCATCGCGGCCACGGCCGCGGTCGGTGTGGGTCTGGCGCAGGGTGCCCTCGCGGCGTCCTTCAGCGTCTCCGGCCAGGACTTCAAGGTCTCGGCCGACAAGCTCGACGGTGACAACCTCATCCAGTACGGCGGGATCGCCGAGGGGCACGACCTCAAGGGGAACGCGGCGGCCCACCCGGTCACCATCTCCGGGTTCAGCCACGCCGAGATCACCAACATGTGCCAGTCCCTGGTCACCCCGACCCCGCTGGGCAACATCACGCTCCAGCTGCGTACGGGTCACAAGGGCAAGCCGGCCGTCGCCGACAACATCTACCTCGATGTTGCGGAGCTCGACACCGACGCCGAGTTCAAGAACCTCGACATCGGTGTCGCGGTCGGCGACCCCAGCCACAAGACCAAGCCGCAGGCCGGTACGGTCGCCAGCCCGTACGCGTTCTCCCAGCGTGCGGACAAGGCCATCCTGTCGAACGTCCGGCAGAAGGCGTGGGCGACCACGGCGGGCACCTTCAAGCTGCCCGACCTGAAGCTGCGCCTGCTCGGTGGCGACCAGCCGTGCTACCAGGACGAGAAGTAGTCCGTCCCGGCGCCTGACCGGTGGGGCGGGCGGCGGTGGCAGCCGTTGCCGCCGCCCGCCCTCCCGGGCTCCACAGAGTTCTCCAGTACCACCGTTTCCAGGGAGCTGTTGTCCATGAACCCCCAGGCCCCGGTTTACGTTCGCGCCGAAGACGACGCCTGGCTGACCGTGGTGTACTACCACTTCCACGCCTGGAGCGGTCGCCGTCCTTTCTGGGCCGGGCTGTTCACGCTCCTCGGCGGCTTCCCGATCGCGTACTTCCCGTACGCGGACCTGCGCCTGGGAAACATCAGCCTCGCCATGGCCACCACCGGCGGCGCGGGCGCACTGATCATCGGTGTCCTGCTGATCACGCTGGGCCTGGCCCTCTGGTTCCAGCAGGCCATCCGGGTCTTCGCGGGAGTCGCCGCGATCCTGCTGGCCCTGGTGTCCCTCCCGGTCTCCAACCTCGGCGGCTTCTTCATCGGCTTCACCCTCTCGCTCATCGGCGGCGCCCTCGCGCTGGCCTGGGTGCCCGGGCAGCCGGCCGCGGAAGCCCCGGCGGACGGGTATCCCGCGTACGCGGGGAAGACGGAAGCGCCGGCGGGCCCCCAGGGCATCCCGGGTCCCCGTGAGACGGAAACGGCACACGCGAGCGAGACGACTGCCCACGCCGATGGCGGGAGGAACAGTGCGGGGTGACGAGACGCAGCGGGGCGCGGCCCCCAGCGCAGAGTCCCGTGAGAGCAAGGGTCCGCGGCACGCGGCGCCCAGGAAGTCGCTGCTGAACAAGTTGCAGATACCCGTCGGCAAGACGATGGCGCTGGCGGCCATGCCGACCGCCGTGTTCGTCGGGATGGGCATGGCGCCGAAGCTGGCGGCGGCCGACGACAAGGAGATCCCCTTCGCTCCCGGTCCGTGCGTGACGCGGTCCGACGAGCCGGCGCAGTCCCCGTCGCCGTCCCCCTCGAAGACGCCGTCGCCCAGCACCTCGCCGAGCGCGAGCCCCTCGCCCTCCGCGTCCACGTCCGTGCAGCCCAAGGCCAAGCCCGGGGCGGGCACCAGCCCCTCGCCCGCGGCGGACACGTCCGCCCCGGCCGGGAACGGGAAGACGAAACCGGCGGCCGCCCCCTCGACGGCCAAGCCGACCAAACCGGCCGACCCGCTGGACCCGTTGGGCGTCGGCGACAAGATCGGCGCGTTCTTCGACGAGCTCGGCAGGCCGCTGCGGGAGGCCCGGGAGAAGGCGGACCGGACGCCCGCCCCGACCCCCACGCCGAGCACCTCGAAGACCCCGGACCCGGCGGCGGACGCGATCCGCGACGCTGCCAAGCGGGCCGGAGCCGAGGTCGAGGAGCTGTCCGACGAGGTCAAGGACACCGAGAAGAACCCGAAGGACGAGACGGGCGCCAAGGGCGAGGAGAATCCGAAGACCGACCCGAAGGCCGACCCGGCGGCCGGGGACGAGGACGAGGGCGACGACGAGGCCACCGCCGACCCGGAGGCGACGAAGGACGCGGACGGGAAGGAACCCTTCCCCTGTCCGACCTACGACGCCAAGGCCCTGGCCGACGCCGACCTGGAGCAGGGCATCCCGCTCCTGCCGGACCAGCCCTGGTACCTGGACAGTTCGCTGCTGACCCTCTACGGCCTGGACTACCACGGCATCGTGGAGGTGAAGACGGCGGGCGGGAAGACCAAGAAGGTCCTCAAGTTCACCGCCGACTCGCTGGACATCAAGGACCTGTACCAGACGGTCGGCAAGGAGGGGAACGTCGCCCACCTGAAGTCCCGTCCCGGCTCCACGTCCAAGATCCGCGGCGGCACGGTGACGATGTACACCGAGAGCCTCAAGGGCAACCTGTTCGGGCTGATCCCGATCGAGTTCACCCCGAACAGCCCGCCGCCGCTGAACGTCCCCTTCGCGTTCTTCACGAGCGTCAAGGTCGTCCAGGCCGGCCAGTTCGGCGGCACGCTCACCGTCCCGGGCCTCAAGAACTACATCGGGCCGCCGGAGTAGCGACGGCCTCCGCGCCGCACCGGCCCGGCACGCTACGGCACGGCACGGCACGCACCGAGGGCGGCACCCCGAGTGGATCGGGGCGCCGCCCTCGGTCTCTGTGCGGCAGAGTCGTGCAGGTCGTGCGGGTCGTGCGGGTCGTGCAGGTCGTGCGGTCGTGCGCTGCGTGCGGCGCGGATCAGGCGCGCGCGTCGCCGCCCAGGTGGTGGACCCGGACCATGTTGGTGGTGCCCGGGACGCCGGGGGGCGAGCCGGCCGTGATGATCATGGTGTCGCCCTGGCCGTAGCGGCCGAGCTTGAGGAGCTCCGCGTCCACCAGGTCGACCATGGCGTCGGTGTTGTCCACGTGGGGGACCACGTACGACTCGACGCCCCAGCTCAGGGTGAGCTGGTTGCGGGTGCCCGGGTCGGTGGTGAAGGCGAGGATCGGCTGGCTCGCGCGGTAGCGCGAGAGCCGGCGGGCGGTGTCCCCGGACTGGGTGAAGGCGACCAGCGCGGTGGCGCCGAGGAAGTCGGCGATCTCGCAGGCGGCGCGGGCGACGGCGCCGCCCTGGGTGCGCGGCTTCTTGCCCGGGACGAGCGGCTGGAGGCCCTTGGAGAGGAGCTCCTCCTCGGCCGCCGTGACGATCTTCGACATCGTCTTGACGGTCTCGATCGGGTAGGCGCCGACCGAGGACTCGGCCGACAGCATGACCGCGTCCGCACCGTCGAGGATCGCGTTGGCCACGTCGGAGGCCTCCGCGCGCGTCGGGCGCGAGTTGGTGATCATCGACTCCATCATCTGGGTCGCGACGATCACCGGCTTGGCGTTGCGGCGGCACATCTCGATGAGCCGCTTCTGGACCATCGGGACCTTTTCGAGCGGGTACTCGACGGCGAGGTCGCCACGGGCCACCATGACCGCGTCGAAGGCGTCGACGACGGCCTCCATGTTGGCCACGGCCTGCGGCTTCTCCACCTTGGCGATGACGGGGACCCGGCGGCCCTCCTCGTCCATGACCTTGTGGACGTCCTTGACGTCGTTGGCGTCGCGGACGAAGGAGAGGGCGACCATGTCGCAGCCCATCCGCAGGGCGAAGCGGAGGTCGTCGACGTCCTTCTCCGACAGGGCGGGGACGTTGACGGCCGCACCCGGGAGGTTGATGCCCTTGTGGTCCGAGATGACACCGCCCTCGATGACGATGGTCCGCACCCGCGGGCCCTCGATCTCGACGACCCGCAGCTCGACGTTGCCGTCGTTGATCAGGACCTGGTCGCCCTTGGAGACGTCGCCCGGCAGCCCCTTGTAGGTGGTGCCGCAGATGGACTTGTCGCCCGGGACGTCCTCGGTGGTGATGGTGAACTCGTCACCGCGCACCAGCTCGACGGGGCCCTCGGCGAAGGTCTCCAGACGGATCTTCGGGCCCTGGAGGTCGGCCAGGACGCCGACGGCGCGGCCGGTGTCCTCGGACACCTGCCGGACGCGGTCGTACCGCTCCTGGTGCTCTGCCTGGGAGCCGTGGCTGAAGTTGAATCGGGCCACGTTCATACCTGCCTCGATGAGCGCTTTCAGCTGCTCATACGAGTCGACGGCGGGGCCCAGCGTGCAGACGATTTTGGAACGGCGCATGGAGCGGATCCTATCGGTTTGTTTCGTAGCGGAATATTCCGTCTGGTGGAAAGTCCAAGTGACTACTCGGTAACCAGTGCGTACGCCTGGGTGGCGATCTCCAGTTCCTCGTCCGTCGGGACCACGGCCACGGCCACCCGGGCGTACTCCGCCGAGATCAGCCGCGGCTCCGCGGAGCGCACCGCGTTGGCCGCCGGGTCCAGCGCGAGCCCCAGCTCGGCCAGGCCGTCCACCGCAGCCTCGCGGACCTGGTGGGCGTTCTCGCCCACCCCGGCCGTGAACACCACCGCGTCCACCCGCCCGAGGACGGCCGAATAGGCGCCGATGTACTTCTTCAGCCGGTGCACGTACGCCGCGAAGGCGATCGCCGCCGCCTCGTCGCCCTCGCCCGCCCGCCGGAGCACCTCGCGCATGTCGTTGTCCCCGCACATGCCCAGCAGACCGCTCTTCTTGTTCAGGAGCGAATCGATCTCATCCACCGAGAGGCCGCCCACCCGCGCCAGGTGGAAGACGACCGCCGGATCCAGGTCGCCCGAGCGCGTCCCCATCACCAGCCCCTCCAGTGGCGTCAGCCCCATCGAGGTGTCCACGCAGACCCCGCCGCGCACGGCCGACGCCGAGGCGCCGTTGCCCAGGTGCAGGACGATCACGTTGACCTCCTCCGGCGCCCTGCCGAGCAGCGCCGCCGTGGCCCGGGAGACGTAGGCGTGCGAGGTGCCGTGGAAGCCGTACCGCCGGACGGAGTACTTCTCGGCCGTCGCCGCGTCGATGGCGTACCGGGCCGCGTACTCCGGCATCGTCGCGTGGAAGGCGGTGTCGAAGACCGCCACCTGCGGCAGGTCCGCGCGCAGCTCCCGCGCCACCTCGATGCCCGTCACGTTCGCCGGATTGTGCAGCGGGGCCAGCGGGATCAGGCTGCGGATCTCCGCCAGCACCGCGTCGTCGACGACGACCGGCTGCGTGAACTTCGTGCCGCCGTGCACCACCCGGTGCCCCACGGCGGCCAGTTCGGGCGAGTCCAGGCCCATCCCGTCCGCGGCCAGCTCCGCCGCCACGGCCCGCAGGGCGGCCGCGTGGTCGGCGATCGGCCCCTCCTGCTCGCGCCGGCCGCCCGCGGCGCCGGGACCGGCCAGCGGCTCGTGGACGAGGCGGGAGGTGACCTCGCCGATCCGCTCCACCAGGCCCGCGGCGAGACGGGACCGGTCCGCCATGTCGAGGAGCTGGTACTTGACCGACGAGGAGCCGGAGTTGAGGACGAGTACGCGCGATGCGGTCACGGTGGAGGTCTTTCCTTGTCGCGGACGGTGGGACGGTGGGACGGTGGTGCGGCGGGTGCGGCGGGGGCGGCGGGGCGGGAACGGGAGCTCGGAGCGGGCGGGTGGTGCTCAGGCGGTGGCGTCGGCCGGCCGCGGGCCGCCCTGGGCCTGGATCGCGGTGATGGCCACGGTGGTGACGATGTCCTGGACCAACGCGCCGCGCGAGAGGTCGTTGACCGGCTTGCGCAGGCCCTGGAGCACGGGGCCGACCGCGACGGCGCCCGCCGAGCGCTGCACGGCCTTGTACGTGTTGTTGCCCGTGTTCAGGTCGGGGAAGATCAGCACGCTCGCGCGGCCGGCCACCTCCGACCCGGGCAGCTTGGTCGCGGCGACCGAGGGCTCCACGGCCGCGTCGTACTGGATCGGCCCCTCGATCAGCAGGTCCGGGCGCTGCGCGCGGACCAGCTCGGTGGCCCTGCGGACCTTGTCCACGTCGGCGCCCGAGCCCGAGGTGCCCGTCGAGTACGAGAGCATCGCGATCCGCGGTTCGACGCCGAAGGCGGCGGCGGTCGCGGCGGACTGCACGGCGATGTCCGCGAGCTGCTCGGCGTCGGGGTCCGGGTTGACGGCGCAGTCGCCGTAGACCAGGACCTTGTCGGCCAGGCACATGAAGAAGACCGACGAGACGATGGACGCGTCCGGCTTCGTCTTGATGATCTCGAAGGCCGGTCGGATCGTCGCGGCCGTGGAATGGACCGAGCCCGAGACCATGCCGTCGGCCAGGCCCTCCTGCACCATCAGGGTGCCGAAGTAGTTCACGTCGGTGACCACGTCGTTCGCCAGCTCGACGGTCATGCCCTTGTGGGCGCGGGCCGCGGCGTAGTACTCGGCGAAGCGTTCCCGCAGCGGGGAGGTCGCCGGGTCGATCAGCTGCGCCGCCGAGATGTCGAGCCCGAGGTCGGCGGCCTTCTTCAGGATCGCCGGCTCCTCGCCCAGCAGGGTGAGGTCGCAGACCCCGCGCCGCAGCACCACGTCGGCCGCGCGCAGCACCCGCTCCTCGGTGCCCTCGGGCAGCACCACCCGGCGGCGCTCGGCCCGGGCCCGCTCCAGCAGCTCGTGCTCGAACATCATCGGCGTGACCCGCTCCGAACGGGCCACCGACAGCAGGTCCCGCAGCTCGCCGGTGTCCACGTGCCGCTCGAACAGGCCGAGGGCGGTCTCCAGCTTGCGCGGGGTGGCCGAGTTCAACCTGCTCTGCAGCGAGAAGAGTTCGGCGGCGGTCGGGAAGCTGTTCCCGGCGACCGACACCACGGGCGTGCCCGGCGCCAGCTTCGAGGCCAGCGTCAGCACCGCCCGTGTCGGCCGCTCGTTCAGGGTCAGCAGCACGCCGGCGATCGGCGGGGTGCCCGAGGTGTGCGCGGCCAGCGCGCCCACGACCAGGTCGGAGCGGTCCCCGGGGGTGACGACCAGGCAGCCGGGGGTCAGGGCGGCGAGGAAGTTCGGCAGCATCGCGCCGCCGAAGACGAAGTCGAGCGCGTCGCGGGCCAGCCCGGCCTCGTCGCCCAGGAGCACCTCGCCGCCGAGCGCCCTGGTGATCTGGGCGACGGTCGGGGCGGACAGCGACTTGTCGTCCGGCAGCACGTAGCAGGGCACCGGGAGACGGGCGGCCAGCCGCTCGGCTATCAGGTCGCGGTCCTCGGCGGCGACCCGGTTGACGACCATCGCGACGACGTGGCAGCCCAGGCTCTCGTACGCGCGGTACGCGTTGCGTGCCTCGGCGCGCACGGCCTCCGCCGGGTGCTTGGTCCCGCCCACCACGGGCACGACGACCGCGCCCAGCTCGTTGGCGAGCCGGGCGTTGAGCGCCAGCTCGTCGGGGAGGTTGGTGTCGGCGTAGTCGGTGCCGAGGACCAGCATGACCTCGTAGTCCCGCGCCACCCGGTGGTAGCGGTCGACGAGCCGGGAGACCAGTTCGTCGGTACCCTTCTCCGCCAGGATCGAGGAGGCCTCGTCGTACTCCATGCCGTAGGCCGTCGCGGCGTCCTGCTCGATCCGGTACCGGGCCTTCAGCAGGTCGAAGAGGCGGTCGGGCCCGTCGTGGAGCAAGGGCCGGTACACGCCGACCCGGGCCGTCTGCCGGGTCAGCAGCTCCATGATCCCCAGCTCGACGACCTGCCGGCCGTCCCCCCGCTCGATACCGGTCACGTACACGCTGCGCGTCACGCGTGCTCTCCGTCCCTGTCTGTGGCTGGTCTGTCCGACTGCGGCCGCGGGCTCCGCTCCCCCCGCGGCGGGGGCGGGTCTACGATGCGATTGACCCGGTTGATACGGTCTTGCCCCCTTGACAATACCTCTGTGGATGGATAGGGCGCCCGCCGGAACAAGGCCCCTTCCCGAGGGGTCCAAAGGCCCTGCGCGCGGCGCGGCACACCGCGCACCGCACCCCCGGCGCATGGAACAATCGGACACGCTTCACCCATACGCCCTTCATCTGTACGGCCGTCCGCCCGCACGCGCACGGCCAGGTACGACCAGGAGCAGGAGACACAGCACGATGCGTATCGGAGTTCTCACCGCAGGCGGCGACTGCCCGGGCCTCAACGCTGTCATCCGCTCGGTCGTCCACCGGGCCGTGGTCGGCCACGGGGACGAGGTCATCGGGTTCGAAGACGGTTTCAAGGGTCTGCTCGACGGCAATTTCCGTTCGCTCGACATCAACGCCGTCAGTGGCATCCTGGCCCGCGGCGGCACGATCCTCGGGTCGGCCCGCATGGAGCGCGCCCGCCTCCACGAGGCCGCGGAGAACGCGCAGGAGCTGGCCCGGCGCTACGGCATCGACGCTCTCATTCCCATCGGCGGCGAAGGCACGCTCACCGCGTCCCGCATGCTGTCGGACGCGGGGATGCCCGTGGTCGGCGTGCCGAAGACCATCGACAACGACATCTCCTCCACCGACCGCACCTTCGGCTTCGACACCGCCGTCATGGTCGCCACCGAGGCCATCGACCGCCTCAAGACCACCGCCGAGTCCCACCAGCGCGTCATGGTCGTCGAGGTCATGGGCCGCCACGCGGGCTGGATCGCCCTGGAGTCCGGCATGGCCGGCGGCGCCCACGGGATCTGCCTGCCGGAGCGCCCCTTCGAGGTGGACGCCCTGGTGAAGATGGTCGAGGAGCGCTTCGCCCGCGGCAAGAAGTTCGCCGTCGTCTGCGTCGCCGAGGGCGCGCACCCGGCCGAGGGCTCCATGCCGTACGAGAAGGGCGCGATCGACCAGTACGGCCACGAGCGCTTCGCGGGCATCGGCAACCGCCTCGCCGTCGAGCTGGAGCGGCGCCTGGGCAAGGAGGCCCGTCCGGTCATCCTCGGTCACGTCCAGCGCGGCGGCACCCCCACCGCCTACGACCGCGTCCTCGCCACCCGCTTCGGCTGGCACGCCGTCGAGGCCGTCCACCGCGGCGCCTTCGGCAACATGACCGCCCTGCGCGGCACCGAGATCGTGATGGCCCCGCTGGCCCAGGCGGTCACCGAGCTCAAGACCGTCCCCGAGGACCGGATGTACGAGGCCGAGTCGGTCTTCTAGCCCTCCGGCGCCGGGACCCGAGCCCCGGCCGGCCGGGACCTCCGGCCCCACCTGGCCGGTCGAACGGCCCCGCTCCCGCCCCGCCCGGGGACGGCGCGGGGCCCTCGTGCGCCCGGCCCCGGCCCGTCCGGTGTGTCCTACGCCGCACCGCCGGCCAGGGCCCAGAAGCGGTCCACGATTCCGGCGAGGAACTCCCGGCCCGCGTCGCCCCGCGCGGCCGACCCCTCGCCGCCGCCCCAGCTCAGGGTCGCCACCATCCGCGACTGGTACTCGCCGTGCAGCCGCTCCAGCACCCGCTCCAGGTGCGGCCGCGGGATCGGCAGCAGCTTGGACAGCGGCTTGCCGTAGGCCTGCCAGCGCGTGGTGACCGCGCTGCGCAGCAGCTCGGCGAGTTCCTCCTCCTTGCCGGTGGCCGCCACGAACTGGGCCAGCGACAGCCCCAACACCAGGGTCAGGGCCGCGGACTGCCGTTCGTTGCCCTTCCAGCGGCCGGCGTCCTCCATCTTCTGGTAGGCGTTCGGCTCCACCCCGACCCGCCGGGCCAGGTCCTCCGGGCTCAGCCCCCGGGCGATCCGGTGCTCCCGCAGGGTGACCGGCTCGGCGAGCAGCTCCCCCGGGGAACACCACAGGACACCGGCGAGCGCCGTCAGCTCGGTCGAGGAGGGCGAAATCTCGCCACGTTCCCACGCCATGACGGTCTCGGGCGCGACGAGCAATCCGTACTGGGCGCGCAGGCCGTAGGCGACGTGGCCGGGCGCCATGCCCAGGGCCGCGCGCAGGCGACGCGCGGCGGGGGCATTGAAAGGGGGGCTGGAGTGCACAGGGCACACCGTAGGAGTGGCTGGGCTGCTGCGCCTACAGACCAAACAAACAAGCCCATAACTCGTAGGAACGTACGAGAGGGTTAAGGGCATTCGTCGGGATTCCGGGCGACTGTCCGGTAATCGGGCGGAGCCCCCGATCTGCTCTCGCCGTACGGTTTCAGCCAGCGCCCCCGAACGCAAGCCCGCGGCGCCCGCCACCCGCGCGAACCGGCCATCGCGCCGGCCCTTGCCTTGACGTCGACGTCAACCCGTACGGTCGTTCCCATGCGCATCGGCGAACTGGCGGCGCGGGCCGGGACCAGCACCCGCACCCTGCGGTACTACGAATCGCGGGGGCTGCTGACCGCCCGGCGGTCGGGCAACGGCCACCGCACCTACGACGAGGACGACCTGCGGCTGCTGCGGCAGATCCGCACCCTGCGGGACTTCGGCTTCGAGCTGGAGGAGACGCGGCCCTTCGTGGACTGCCTGCGGGCCGGACACCCGTCCGGCGACTCCTGTCCCGCCTCGCTCGCGGTCTACCGCCGCAAGCTCGCCGAGCTGGACGGCCTCATCGGCCAGCTGTCCGCCGTACGGGACCACGTGGCCCACCAGCTGTCCGCCGCCGAAGGGCCGGCCGCGCACCCGCGGGCCCCGGCCCCGCGCTGCGACATGACCGGATGACGCCGTACGGCGCCGCCCGGGCGCGCACGACCACCCATGACGACGACGGAAAGAGGGACGCGACATGAAGGCCCAGGGTGTGGACCAGGTGACCGACGCGGAGTTCGGGGCCGCGGTGCTCGGCGAGCGGGACCGGCCGGTCCTGGTGGAGTTCACGGCGGACTGGTGCGGCCCCTGCCGCCAGCTCGCCCCGGTGCTCTCCGCCGTCGCGGCCGAGGAGGCGGACCGGCTCAAGGTCGTCCGGATCGACGCGGACACCAACCCCGACACCGTCACCCGGTACGGAGTGCTGTCCCTGCCGGCTCTGATCGTCTTCAAGGACGGCGAGCCCGTACGGCAGATGGTCGGGGCCCGCCCCAAGCGCAGGCTGCTCCAGGAGCTGGCGGAGCACCTGGCGCCGGCCACCGCCTGAACCGCGGCCGGCGGGCCCGGACCGCGCCGGTCCGGACCCGCCCGCCCGCTACGGCCGGAACCAGAGGGTGGCCAGCGGCGGCAGCGTCAGCCGCAGGCTCGCCGCCCGCCCCTGCGCCGGGACCGGCTCCGGTCGCAGCGGCGCCGTGTGGTGGATGCCGCTGCCGCCGTACGCCGCCAGGTCGGTGTTGAGGACCTCCCGCCACAGCGGGACCTCCTCCGGGACCCCGAGCCGGTAGCCGTGCCGCACCACCGGCGAGAAGTTCGACACCGCGAGCAGCGGCGAGCCGTCCCCGGCGAAGCGCAGGAACGCGAAGACGTTGTCCTCCGCCGCGTCCCCCTCCACCCAGGCGAAGCCCTCCGGGACGCTGTCCCGCTCCCACAGCGCGGGCGCCGCCGCGTACGTGCGGTTCAGGTCGCGCACGAGGTCGCGCACGCCCCGGTGGTCGTCCGCCGCCGGGTAGGAGGTGTCCAGCAGCCACCAGTCCGGCCCGTACGCCTCCGACCACTCCGAGCCCTGCGCGAACTCCTGCCCCATGAAGAGCAGTTGCTTGCCCGGGTGGGCCCACATGAACCCCAGGTACGCCCGGTGCGCGGCCCGCTTCTGCCACCAGTCCTCCCCGGGCATCTTCGACACCAGCGAGGCCTTGCCGTGCACCACCTCGTCGTGCGAGATCGGCAGCACGTAGTTCTCGCTGAACGCGTAGACCATCCCGAAGGTCATGTCGTGGTGGTGGTACTTGCGGTGCACCGGCTCCTTCGACATGTAGCGCAGGGTGTCGTGCATCCACCCCATGTTCCACTTCAGTCCGAAGCCGAGCCCGCCCGCGTCCGTCGGCCGGGTCACCCCGTTCCACGCCGTGGACTCCTCCGCGATCGTCACCACGCCCGGGCAGCGCCGGTAGACGGTCGCGTTCATCTCCTGGAGCAGCGCCACCGCGTCCAGGTTCTCCCGCCCGCCGTGCTCGTTGGGCGTCCACTGGCCCTCGGTGCGCGAGTAGTCGAGGTAGAGCATCGAGGCCACCGCGTCCACCCGCAGGCCGTCCACGTGGAACTGCTCGCACCAGTACACGGCGTTGGCGACGAGGAAGTTGCGGACCTCCTTGCGGCCGTAGTCGAACTCCAGCGTCCCCCAGTCCGGGTGCGCCGCCCGCTGCGGGTCCTGGTGCTCGTACAGCGGCCGGCCGTCGAACTCGGCCAGCGCCCACTCGTCGCGCGGGAAGTGCGCGGGCACCCAGTCGACGATCACCCCGATCCCGGCCCGGTGCAGCGCATCGACCAGGTGGCGGAAGTCGTCCGGGGAGCCCATCCGCGAGGTCGGCGCGTAGAACCCGGTGACCTGGTAGCCCCACGAGCCGCCGAAGGGGTGCTCGGCGACCGGCATCAGCTCCACGTGCGTGAAGCCGAGCTCCTTGACGTACGCCGGCAGCTGCTCGGCGAGCTGGCGGTAGGACAGGCCGGGCCGCCAGGACGCCAGGTGCAGCTCGTACACCGAGAAGGGCGCCTCGTGCGGCGGCCGGGCCCCGCGCGCCGCCATCCACTCGGCGTCGCGCCACTCGTAGGCGGAGGCGGTGACCACCGAGGCGGTGGCCGGCGGGACCTCGGCGGCCCGGGCCATCGGGTCGGCGCGCAGGGTGTGGCTGCCGTCGGGGCGCGTGATGTCGTACTTGTACAGCGTGCCGACGCCGACGCCGGGCAGGAACAGCTCCCACACGCCGCTCGACCCGAGCGAGCGCATCGGGTAGGCGACCGAGTCCCAGTACGAGAAGTCGCCCGAGACCCGCACCCCCTGGGCGTTCGGCGCCCAGACCGTGAAGCGGGTGCCGGCCACCCCCTGGTGCTCCATCGGCTCGGAGCCCAGCGCCGTCCACAGCTGCTCGTGCCGGCCCTCGCCGATCAGGTGCAGGTCCAGTTCGCCCAGGGCCGGCAGGAACCGGTACGGGTCGTGGACCTCGATCTCGTCGCTGTCGTAGGCCACCAGCAGCCGGTAGTCCGGCACCCCGGAGAGCGGGAACAGGCCCGAGAACAGGCCGTCCCCGTCGTCGTGGAGCTCGGCCCGCAGCCCCTTCGCGACCACGGTGACCGCCTTGGCGTACGGGCGCAGCACGCGGAAGGAGACCCCGCCGCGCTGGGCGCGGGCGCCCAGGACCGCGTGCGGATCGTGGTGGCGGCCCTCCAGCAGCCGGGCCCGCTCCTCGGCCCCCAGCGGGGACGCCGGCCGCACCCCGTGCGCGGGGTCGGCCCGACGGGCCCGGGGGGTACGGGGCTTCCTCGCGGCCGCGGCCGGGGCCGCTGCTTCGTCGCGGACGGTCGGTGACGGCTGTCGTGCGGCGCTCACGCGAGCGGCCTCCTCGGGGGCTTCTGATGGGGGTGGGGGGAGAGGGCGCCCGGTACGGGGGGAGCGGGCGGCATGCGGTGGGCGGGACGGACCGGCTCGGACAGCCGCCGGATCGCGGCCATCGGGACGTGCAGCCAGTCGGGGCGGTGCCGGAACTCGTAGCGGGCCTCGTAGACCGCCTTGTCGGTCTCGTACGCGCGCAGCAGGACGGGGTCCTCGCGCGGGTCGCGGCCGGTGGTGCGGGCGTAGCCCTCGCAGAAGGCCGCCCGGCAGTCGTCCGCCCAGGCGGGGGCGAACGGCCGGTGGGAACGGGCTGCGTAGTCGAACGAGCGCAGTATCCCGGCGATGTCGCGCACCGCCGGTTCGGGACGGCGCCGGTCGGCCAGCGGCCGGGCCGGCTCGCCCTCGAAGTCGATCAACGACCAGGAGCCGTCGAGGGTGCGCAGGGTCTGCCCCAGATGGAGGTCCCCGTGGATCCGCTGGGCCGGCACCCCGGCCCCGCGGGAGGCGGCCAGCGCGTCGAAGGCACCGCGCAGCCCGGCCTCGTAGGGCCGCAGCGCGGGCACCTCCCGGGCCGTGGCGGCCAGCCGCGCCGTCATCCCCGCGGCCAGCCGGGCGGTCTGCTCCGGACCGAGGGCGACGGTGGGCAGGGCGGAGGCCAGCGCACTGTGCACCTCGGCGGTGGCCCGGCCCAGCGCGTGCGCCTCCGTCGTGAAGTCGGCCCCGGCGCCGAGCCGGCGCAGCGCGAGCTGCCAGCCGTCGTCCGAGCCGCGCAGGTAGGGCTGGAGCACGCCCAGGGTCAGCGGTTCGCTGCCGGGCAGCTCCGCCTCGTACCAGGCGACGGGCGCCGGGACGCGGGCGCAGCCGGCGGCGGCCAGCGCCCGCGGCAGCTCCAGGTCCGGGTTGACCCCGGGGCCGACCCGGCGGAACACCTTCAGGATGAACGAATCTCCGTAGATGAGCGAGGAGTTCGTCTGCTCCCCGGACAGCGGCCGGGGGGTGAGGCCCGCGGGCACGGGTGCGTCCGGATCGCGGTCGAAACGGAGCGGGCCGAGGGTGCCGGGGGAGCGCAGCCGCTCCAGCAGCATCGCGGCGAGCCGGGGATCGCCCAGCGCCTCGTAGACCGCCCGGCCCGCGTACGGGCCCTCCTCGGCGCGGCCGATCAGCGCGGGCACGAGGGCGGGGGGCAGGGAGGGCCTGATCCCCAGCAGCAGTTGGTAGCAGTCCCCGTCGACGTCGAGGAGCAGGTGGAGCAGGCCGGGCGTGGAGCCCGGCGGCAGCAGCTCGGCGGCCGAGACGGCCCGCAGCCTGCTGATGGCGCGGCCCTTGCCCGCGAACCAGCGTTGTGCGGGCAGCCAGGCCCGCAGCATCGGTTCCAGCGGGCCGATCCCGGCGGCCCGGTCGGCCGTCAGCCGGCTCCGGGCGGATGCAGCCTCCGACATGGCGTCGCGTCCTTTCCCCGGGCCGTCACAGAATGCGCAGATTGTCCCGGATGTGCGTCAGTTGCTTCTCCGGCATGTGCGTGTGTCGGGTCAGGATGGTCCGTACAGGGGCGGGCGATTGACCCATTCGGTGCTGCCCGCCCCGTACCCGGCTACTTCTCGGTGCGCGCGGTGGTGCGCGGTGCGATGCGCGGTGCGGTGCGCGTCTCGTTCCTGAGCCTGAACCAGTAGAAGCCGTGGCCCGCCAGGGTCAGCAGGTACGGCCACTCGCCGATCGGCGGGAAGCGCACGTCACCCGTGAGCTCCACCGGGACCCGCCCGTTGAACGACCGCAGATCGAGCTCGGTGGGCTGCGCGAAGCGCGAGAAGTTGTGCACGCACAGCACCAGGTCGTCCCCGTACTCGCGCAGGAACGCGAGGACCGCCGGGTTCGACGACGGCAGTTCGGTGTACGAGCCGAGTCCGAAAGCGGGGTTCGCCTTGCGGACTTCGATCATCCGGCGGGTCCAGTGCAGCAGCGACGAGGGCGACGCCATGGCCGCTTCGACGTTGGTGACCTGGTACCCGTGGACCGGGTCCATGATGACCGGCAGGTTCAGCCTGCCCGGATCGCAGGAGGAGAAACCGGCATTGCGGTCCGGCGTCCACTGCATGGGCGTGCGCACGCCGTCGCGGTCGCCGAGCCAGATGTTGTCGCCCATGCCGATCTCGTCGCCGTAGTACAGCACCGGCGAACCGGGCAGCGACAGCAGGAGCGCGGTGAACAGCTCCATCTGGTTGCGGTCGTTGTCCAGGAGCGGGGCGAGCCGGCGCCGGATGCCGATGTTGGCCCGCATGCGCGGGTCCTTGGCGTATTCGGCGTACATGTAGTCGCGCTCTTCGTCGGTGACCATTTCGAGGGTGAGCTCGTCGTGGTTGCGCAGGAAGATGCCCCACTGGCAGCGCTCCGGGATCGCCGGGGTCTTGGCCAGGATTTCGGAGACGGGGTAGCGAGACTCCCGGCGCACGGCCATGAAGATGCGCGGCATGACGGGGAAGTGGAACGCCATGTGGCACTCGTCCCCGCCCTTGGAGAAGTCGCCGAAGTAGTCGACGACGTCCTCGGGCCACTGGTTCGCCTCGGCGAGCAGCACGGTGTCCGGGTAGTGCGCGTCGATCTCGGCCCGGACCCGCTTGAGGAGGGTGTGGGTGCGCGGCAGGTTCTCGCAGTTGGTGCCCTCCTCGGCGTAGAGGTAGGGCACGGCGTCCAGGCGGAAGCCGTCGATGCCGAGGTCGAGCCAGAAGCGGAGCGCGGAGACGATCTCCTCCACCACGGCCGGGTTCTCGTAGTTGAGGTCCGGCTGGTGCGAGAAGAAGCGGTGCCAGTAGTACTGCTTGCGTACGGGGTCGTACGTCCAGTTCGAGGACTCGGTGTCGACGAAGATGATGCGGGCGTCCTGGTACTGCTTGTCGTTGTCGGCCCACATGTAGTAGTCGCCGTACGGCCCCTCCGGGTCCTTGCGCGACTGCTGGAACCACTCGTGCTGGTCGCTCGTGTGGTTCATGACGAAGTCGATGATCACCCGCATGCCGCGCTGGTGCGCGGCGTCCACGAACTCCACGAAGTCGGCGAGGTCGCCGAATTCGGGCAGCACGGAGGTGTAGTCGGAGACGTCGTAGCCCCCGTCGCGGAGGGGCGAGGCGAAGAACGGGGGCAGCCAGAGGCAGTCGACGCCGAGCCACTGGAGGTAGTCCAGCTTGGCGGTGAGGCCCTGGAGGTCCCCCACGCCGTCGCCGTTGCTGTCGTGGAAGGAGCGGACGAGGACCTCGTAGAAGACGGCCCGCTTGAACCAGTCGGGATCGCGGTCCTTGGCGGGGGTGTCCTCGAAGAGGTCGTGGACGGGATCGTTGATCATCATGTGATGGGTGACCCTCCGGTGGGCGGGGACGGTCGCAGAGCGGCCAGCACGTGCGCGGGCGTACGGCCCGGCTCTAGGCGCACGTAGTTCGCCCTGCCCCAGTGATAGGTCTCGCCGGTGAGCTCGTCGCGCACCGCGAGGGACCCGTGCCAGTCGAGGCCGAGTACCGGCATGTCCAACGAGACCGTCGCCTCCTGGGTGTGGTGCGGATCGAGGTTGACGACCACCAGTACGGAATTGGCTCCCGCGTGCTTCGAATAGGCGATCACTTGTTCGTTGTCGGTCGAATGGAAGTGGATGTCGCGCAGCTGCTGGAGGGCCGGGTTGCGCCGGCGCATGCGGTTCAGCGCCGTGATCAGCGGGGCGATGGTGCGGCCCTCGCGCTCGGCGGCGGCCCAGTCGCGTGGCCTGAACTCGTACTTCTCCGAATGCAGGTACTCCTCGCTGCCCTCGCGCACCGGGGTGTTCTCGCAGAGCTCGTAGCCCGCGTAGACGCCCCAGGTGGGGGAGAGGGTGGCGGCGAGCACCGCCCGCACCTCGAAGGCCGGGCGACCGCCGTGCTGAAGGTACCCGTGCAGGATGTCCGGGGTGTTGACGAAGAAATTCGGCCGCATGACGGAGGCGGACCGGGTCCCGGAGAGCTCGGTCAGGTACTCGGTGAGCTCGGCCTTGGTGTTGCGCCAGGTGAAGTACGTGTACGACTGCTGGAAGCCCACGGCGGCCAGCGCGCGCATCATCGCCGGACGGGTGAACGCCTCCGCCAGGAAGATCACGTCCGGGTCCGACTTGTTGATGTCCGCGATCACCTTCTGCCAGAAGACGACAGGCTTGGTGTGCGGATTGTCGACGCGGAAGATCCGGACGCCGTGCTCCATCCAGTGCCGCAGGATGCGCACCGTCTCCCGCACGAGGCCGGCCATGTCCGTGTCGAAGTGGATCGGGTAGATGTCCTGGTACTTCTTCGGCGGGTTCTCGGCGTACGCGATCGTGCCGTCGGCGCGGTGGCGGAACCACTCCGGGTGCTTCTCCACCCAGGGGTGGTCCGGCGAGCACTGGAGCGCGAAGTCCAGCGCGATCTCCAGGTCCAGCTCGCGGGCGCGCGCGACGAAGGCGTCGAAGTCCTCGATCGTGCCGAGGTCCGGGTGGACGGCGTCGTGCCCGCCCTCCGTCGAGCCGATGGCCCACGGCACGCCCGGATCCCAACTCCCCGCGGACAGGGTGTTGTTCGGGCCCTTGCGGTAGGTGGACCCGATCGGGTGGACGGGCGGCAGGTACACCACGTCGAAGCCCATCGCGGCGACCGCCGGCAGCCGCTCGGCGGCGGTCCGGAACGTGCCGCTGACCGGCGCCTCGCCCGGCACCACCACGGCCCCCTCGGACCGGGGGAAGAGCTCGTACCAGGAGCCGAAGAGGGCCCGCTTGCGCTCGACCAGCAGCGCCAGCGGCTTGGCCGCCGTCACCAGCTCCCGGTACGGGCGCCGGGCGAGCGCGGCGTCGACGGCCGGATCGAGGGCGGCCGCGTACCGCTCGGCGGCCGGCCGGTCCTCGTCCCGCAGGATCTCCGCGGCGGCCAGCACGGCCCCGCGGCCGTCCCGCTTGGGGATCTTCGCGGCGGCCCGCGCGTGCAGCTCGGCGCCCTCCAGCAGCACCAGCCCGGTGTCGATCCCGGCCGGGATCTTGATCGCCGCATGGGCGCGCCAGGTCGCCACCGGGTCGCTCCACGCCTCGACCGTGTACGTCCACCTCCCCTCGACCTCGGCGGACACCCGGGCCCCCCACCGGTCGGTACCGGGGGCGAGCTCGCGCAGGGGCACGGGCGGCCGCAGCCGCCCGCTCGGATCTCGCAGGACGACGTGGGCCGCGACGGCGTCGTGCCCCTCGCGGAACACGGTGGCCGAGATCTCGAAGACCTCGTCCACGACCGCCTTGGCGGGTCTGGCGCCGCAGTCGACGGCGGGGCGGACGTCCAGCACGGGAATGCGACCGATCATGATGGGATCACCTGAAGGCAGTTCGCAGGGCTCGGTGACAACAGGCCAGCCGGAATCACGGCTGGTAGTGCACGCTCTGTTCGCTCTGTTTCTAGCCGCTCGGAAGACGGCTGGGCTGCGGGCATGGCCGCTCCTGTCCGCGTTCACTCGGGTGGCGGGGAAAGGTTGGGGGCGGGTGCGCCGTGCGGGTACCACGGGTACCCGCCGGAGCCCTTCCCACTCTCACCCCGGCCAACCCGGGCGGTCGGTTAACTCCTCGTACGCAGTGAGCACGGAGGACACCAAGGCCGCATGCGGCCCGGCCGACGCACCGTCAGGCCGGTGGGGCTCCCGCCGACCTGCGGGGCGATCCCGTGCGTCCCACCGGTCCCGGGACCCTCGCGGCGGGCCGCGCCCGGCCGGTGGTATCCCTCTCGGTTTCCCCGCAGCGCGCCCCGCATGCCGCCCCCGCACACCTCTGGCCGGTCTTCGACCCCATGGCGAGGGGGCCCCGCCGGAGGCGCCATGGCCGGAAGACGGCCGTCTCGCTAGCCTTCCGGGGGTGATGCGCGGGTGCACAGCGTGGTGCGCCCGCACCGATCGGCAATCCCCTGCGAAGGTGGAACGTGTGAAGGCTATCCGTCGATTCACCGTGCGCCCCGTCCTCCCGGAGACCCTGCTGCCGCTCACCGACCTCGCGCGCAATCTGCGCTGGTCGTGGCATGCCGAGACCCGCGAACTCTTCCAATCCGTCGACCCCGAGGGCTGGCAGGCCGCCGGCGGCGACCCCGTCCGGCTGCTCGGCGCCGTCCCCGCCGCCCGCCTCGCGGAACTGGCCGCGGACCGCCGGTTCCTGCGTCGCCTGGCCGTCGCCGTGGCCGACCTCGACGACTACGTCAACGGCGGCAGGTGGTACCAGGCCCAGCAGCCCGACGCCGCCCTGCCCGCCGGCATCGCCTACTTCTCGCCCGAGTTCGGGATCACCGCCGCCCTGCCCCAGTACTCCGGCGGCCTCGGCATCCTGGCCGGGGACCACCTCAAGGCCGCCAGCGACCTCGGCGTCCCGCTCATCGGGGTGGGACTGCTCTACCGGCACGGCTACTTCCGCCAGTCCCTCTCCCGTGACGGCTGGCAGCAGGAGCACTACCCCGTCCTCGACCCCAACGAGCTGCCGCTCGACCTGCTCCGGCAGGACGACGGCACCCCGGCCCGGGTCTCGCTGACCCTGCCCGGCAGCCGCGCCCTGCACGCGCACATCTGGCAGGCCCGGGTCGGCCGCGTGCCGCTGCTGCTCCTCGACTCCGACGTCGAGGACAACGACGTCGCCGCCCGCGAGGTGACCGACCGGCTCTACGGCGGCGGCAGCGACCACCGGCTGCTCCAGGAGATGCTCCTCGGCATCGGCGGCGTGCGCGCGGTGCGCGCCTACTGCGCGATCACCGGCCACCCCGACCCCGAGGTCTTCCACACCAACGAGGGCCACGCCGGCTTCCTCGGACTCGAACGCATAAGGGAACTGGAGCGCGAGCGGGACCTCGGCTTCGACGCCGCCGTCGAGGCGGTGCGCGCCGGCACCGTGTTCACCACGCACACCCCCGTCCCCGCCGGCATCGACCGCTTCGAGCGGGCCCTGGTCGCCCGGCACTTCGGGGAGGGCGCGGAACTGGCCGGCGTCCCCGTCGACCGGATCCTCGAACTGGGCGCCGAGTCCTACCCCGGCGGCGACCCCGGGGTGTTCAACATGGCGGTCATGGGCCTGCGCCTGGCCCAGCGCGCCAACGGGGTCTCCACCCTGCACGGCGCCGTCAGCCGCGGCATGTTCGCCGGGCTGTGGCCCGGCTTCGACCCGGCCGACGTGCCCATCACCTCGGTCACCAACGGCGTCCACGCACCGACCTGGGTGGCCCCCGAAGTGGTCCGGCTCGGCGCCCGGCAGATCGGCGCGGGCCGCACCGAGGACGCGCTGTCCGTCGGCGGCTCCACCCGCTGGGACGCCGTCGCCGACATCCCCGACCAGGACGTGTGGGACCTGCGGCGGGTGCTGCGCGAGCAGCTGGTCCAGGAGGTGCGGGACCGGCTGCGCGCCTCCTGGCGCCAGCGCGGCGCCGCCGAGGCCGAGCTCGGCTGGGTGGACTCCGTGCTCGACCCGGACGTCCTGACCATCGGCTTCGCCCGGCGCGTGCCCTCGTACAAGCGGCTGACGCTGATGCTGCGCGACCCCGACCGGCTGCGCAGGCTGCTGCTGGACCCGGAGCGGCCGGTGCAGATCGTGGTCGCCGGCAAGGCGCACCCGGCCGACGACGGCGGGAAGCGGCTCGTGCAGGAGCTGGTGCGGTTCGCGGACGACCCGCGGGTGCGCCACCGCATCGTCTTCCTCCCCGACTACGGCATGGCCATGGCGCAGAAGCTCTACCCGGGCTGCGACGTCTGGCTGAACAACCCGCTTCGGCCGCTGGAGGCCTGCGGCACCAGCGGCATGAAGGCCGCGCTCAACGGCTGCCTCAACCTGTCGGTGCTGGACGGCTGGTGGGACGAGTGGTTCGAGCCGGACTTCGGCTGGGCCATCCCCACGGCCGACGGCCTCGGCGCGGACGAGGTGCGGCGCGACGACCTGGAGGCCGGCGCGCTCTACGAGCTGATCGAGGGCCGGGTGGCACCCCGCTTCTACGACCGGGTCGGGCGCAGCGGACTGCCGGTGCGCTGGATCGAGATGGTCCGGCGCACGCTGGTCTCGCTGGGGCCCAAGGTCCTCGCGGGCCGGATGGTACGGGAGTACGTGGAGCGGCTGTACGCCCCGGCCGCCCGCGCCCACCGGGCGCTGGACCCCGACGCGGCCCGGGAGCTCGCCGGGTGGAAGGGCGGGGTGCGGGAGGCCTGGCCGCGGGTGGCCGTCGAGCACGTGGAGGCCGTCGCGGCGGCTCCGGTGGACGGCACCGCCGAGCTCGGCGCCACGCTCACGCTGCGGGTGCGGGTGGCGCTGGACGCGCTCACGCCCGAGGACGTGGAGGTGCAGGCCGTCGCCGGCCGGGTGGACCCGCAGGACGTGATCCGCGACGGGCGGACCTTCCCGCTCAAGCCCGCCGCCGGCCCCGACCTGGAGGGCCGCTGGGTGTACGAGGGCCCGCTCGCCCTCGACCGCACCGGCCCCTTCGGCTACACGGTGCGCATCCTGCCCGCGCACCCGCTGCTGGCCACCCCGGCCGAGATGGGGCTGCTCGCGGCCCCCGCGGACACCGACGCGGGCGGCGGCGTGCTGCTGCGCTGAGCGGTTCCCGGACGGGGCCGGGGCGGGGCCGCGGGCGGTCCGGCCCCGGCCCCGTCGCGCGCCCCGCCCGCCGCCCCCGCCCGCCGCCCCTGACCGCCGTCCCGCGTCGGTGTCCGCGGGCGCCGTCCCGCGTCCGCCGGGTCAGGGGGCGGCGGGCGGGGGGTCCACCAGACGGCCGTCCTCGACGAGCATCCCGGCCCGCTTGACGTTGCGCAGGGTCGGGATCAGCTCGACCTGCTGGATGCCGGGCACCGCGCCGATCCGCTCGGTCAGGTACGTGTACAGGGCGTCGGTGTCGCGGCACACCACCACCGCCATCAGCGAGGCCGCCCCGGTCACGGCCGCCGCGAAGGGCACCTCCGGATGGCTGCCGAGCGCCGCACCCACCTCCGCCAGCCGGGCCGGCGGGACGGTCAGCACCAGCGTCGCCTCCGCCTCGTAGCCGAGCTGCGCCGGGACGATCTCCACGTCGAAGAAGACCGCCCCCGCGTCCCGCAGCCGCTCCACCCGGCGCCGGGCGGTGGACTCCGACAGGCCGGTGGCCCGCGCCAGCTCCGGGTACCCGGCCCGGCCGTCCTGCCCGAGCACCGCCAGCAGCGCCAGTTCCGTGGCGTCCAGCGCGTAGCGCGCCGGACACGCCGCGTCGAGCGGGCCGTCCGCCGCGGGAGACGGCCGCTCCAGCGCGGCGACCTGGTCCGGGCGCAGCACGTCCAGCCCGGCCCACACCTCCGGGCCGCCGAAGAACTTCCGCAGGATGGTGTGGGCCGTGATCCCGGTGACCCGGCGGGTGCGCGGCAGCTTCTCCAGCAGCAGCGCGTCGCGGTCCTGCCGGGTCCGGGCCCGGGTCATGCACTGGATCTCCGTACCGCCCGAGTTCAGGGTCACCCACGCGATGTCGGGCCGGCGGGCCAGCGCCTCCGCCACCGGCAGGGCCGCGTCCGGGGCGCACTGGATGCGCAGCCAGGACTCGAACAGCCCGACCCGGCGCCCCATCGGCAGGGCCACCACCCGCACCAGGCCGGTGGTGCGCAGCCGTCGGTAGCGGCGCACGACGGTCTGGTCGGAGACCTCCAGCACCTCGGCCAGCCGGGCGAAGGGGGCCCGGGCGTCGAGGGTCAAGGCCTGGACGAGGGCCCGGTCGAGCGCGTCGAGCGGGCCCTCCGGCGGAGCGGGATGCATGGTTTCCATCATCCCAGAGGCGTGCGTGACCGGAATCCTGCGCCCGGAGGCCGCTGGGTGGGGCGGACGGGCCGCCCGCTGAGACCTTGGGGGGCGCCGGACCGAACCGAGACCGGCCCGCCGCCACCCCACCACCCCGCACCCCCTCAGGAGGGTTCCGTCATGCGCAAATGGCTGCCGCTCATCGCGGTCTGTCTCGGGGCGTTCATGCTGCTCGTGGACGTCACGATCGTGACCGTCGCCCTGCCCGACATGTCCGCCGACATGCACACCGGCTTCGCCGGCCTCCAGTGGGTCATGGACGTCTACGCCCTGGCCCTGGCCGCCCTGCTGCTCGGCGCCGGATCGCTCGCCGACCGGCTCGGCCGCCGCCGCGTCTACCTCGGCGGCCTCGCCCTCTTCGCCGCCGCCTCGCTCGCCTGCGGCCTGGCCACCGGCCCGGGCGCGCTGATCGCCTTCCGCGCCGTCCAGGGCATCGGCGGCGCCGCCATGTTCGCCACCACCATGGCCCTGCTCAGCGGCGCCTACCAGGGACGCGACCGCGGAGTGGCGTTCGGCGTCTGGGGCGCGGTCAACGGCGCCGCGGCCGCGGCCGGCCCGATCGTCGGCGGCCTGCTCACCGAGCAGTTCGGCTGGCGCTGGATCTTCTTCATCAACCTGCCCGTCTGCGCCCTGGCCGTCTGGGTCACCCTGAAGGCCGTCGCCGAGTCCCGCGACCCGCACGCCAAGGGGCTCGACCTGCCGGGCATGGCCACCTTCACCGCCGGCGCGGCCGCCGTCACCTACGCCATGATCCGCGTCGGCGAGAACGGCTGGACCTCGCCCGCGACCCTCGGCCTGTTCGGCCTCTCCGCGGCCGCCTTCGCCGCCTTCGTCCTCGTCGAACTGCGCAGCACCCACCCGATGCTGGACCTCTCGCTCTTCCGCAGCCGCACCTTCGTCGCCGTGATGGCCGCCGGACTGCTGCTGTCCGGCTCCGCGTTCTCCTACCTGATGTACGTCTCCCTGTGGCTCCAGTCCGCCGAGGGGATGGGCCCGGTGGGCGCGGGGCTGGTGCTGGTGCCGCTGAGCGCCGCCGCCTTCGTGGTCTCCGCGGTGGCCGGCCGGCTGCTGCACGGCGCCCCGGCGCGGCTGACCATCGGCGGCGGGCTGCTGCTCATCGGGGTGGGCGCGCTGCTCCAGGCCTGGATGCTGGACGCCGGGGACGGCTGGTCCGCGCTGGTGCCGGGGCTGCTGGTGACCGGGGCCGGGGTGGGCGCGGCGACGCCGGCCCTCGCCGCCACCGCGATGGGGGCCGTGGCCCCGGCCCGCGCGGGCATGGCCGGCGGGGCGCTGAACACCGCGCGGCAGCTGGGCACCGCCCTGGGCATCGCCGTCCTCGGCGCGGTCTTCCACGCCGGGCTGCGCTCGGGCCTCGGCCAGGGCGGCCGGGAGCTGTCGGAGCCGCTGGCCTCCGGCGGGGCCGGGCAGCTGCTGGCCGCCGCGCCGGCCGGCGACGCCCGGGAGGCCCTGGCCGGTCTGGTGGACGCGGCCTTCGCGAGCGGGCTGCGGGAGACGTTCGTCGTCTCGGGCGCGATGGGGCTGGCGGGCGCGCTGGCGGTGCTGCTGCTGATCCGCCGTCCGGCGGGAGCGGCCTCCGACGGGGCGCCGGGCCGGGGGTCCGCGGCCGGCGGCCCGGTTCCGGCCGCCCGGACCGGGTCCGCCACGGCGCCCGCGGTCCGTCCGTAGCCCTCCCGTCGGGCCCCCGGCCGCCGCGGCGGCCGGGGGCTCACGGCGTGCCGGGCGCGCTCCCCGCCCGGTCCGCAGCGGCGGCCCGGTCCGTCCCGCCCAGCCACCGCACCACGGCCGCCGCCGAGTACGGGCGCCCGTCCGGGGACAGCGCCGGCAGGAACGACAGGTCCTTGCCGAGGGTCACCAGCGCCGGTTCCACCCGGCCGCCGGGCCGCCGCTGGGCCAGGCCGACGGTGGCCAGCAGGCCGTTGCACAGGCACCGCCGGCCCTCCGCGCCGGCCGCGCTCCCGCCCTTGCGGACGTACGCCGCCACCGGCTCGGCCGCGCACCGGTAGACCAGGCCGCGCTCCCCGCGCACCGGCGTGCGCAGGAAGCCCAGGTCGCACACCCGGCGCCGGGCCGCGGCCACCTCCGGCTCGGAGAGCGTGCCCGGCAGCTCGGCGACCTTGAACGGGAACGCGGTGGGCGAGGCCCGGGGGTCGTTGCGGACGGTGAGGGTGCCGGCGCGCGCCCGGCCGAGCAGCTCTTCGCGCAGTGGGCGCGCGATGCCCGACTCCTCGCACAGCGCGAAGGCGCTGCCGACCTGCACGCCGGCCGCCCCCCGCGCCCGGGCGGCGGCGAGGGCCCCGGGGCTCGCCTGTCCGCCGGCCAGCCAGAACGGCAGTCCGAGGGCCGCCATCCGGGCCAGGTCCGGATGGTCGCGCGGCCCGTAGAGCGGCTCGCCGGCCCCGTCGAGCCGCAGCGGTCCGCGCGGCGGGGCGCTGTGCCCGCCCGCCCCGCTGGTCTCGATCACGTACCCGTCGGGCCGGGTGGCCGGGTCGCGGGCGAGGTAGGACGCCAGCACCGGCAGGGAGACGATGGCCAGCACCTCCGGGCGGCGCAGCGGGCCGGGCGGGTGCCCGGCGAGCAGGGCGCGCGGGTCGAAGGGGTGGTCGAGGGGCTCCTCGTCCCCATCCACGGTGACCTTCGTCAGGCAGGGTTCGCAGCGCGCCAGCCGCGAGGCGAGGGCCGGGATCTGTCCGGGGACCCCCGCACCCACGAGCACGTGGTCGACGCCTGCCAGGATCGCGCCGAACATCGCGGGGGCGGTGGCCAGCTGGATCTTCTCCAGGTAGTTGATGCCGACGGTTCCGTCATGTCCCTCCTTCGCGAGCCAGACCTCGACGAAGTTGCCGAGGACGGTGAGGACGTCGGCCGGTCCGCCGCCGGCCGCCCGCAGCCGCGGGGCGGGCCGCATCGGCGCGCCCTCGGCGAGGCCGTCCGCACGGTGGTAGCGGTCGAGCACGGCCCGGGCGAGCCCGGGGTGCGGGAAGGCGGCGAGCGCGCGGCGGGCGTGGCCGCCCGGGTCGCCGGTCTGGAGCACCCGGGCCAGGACGACGTCGAGCGCGGTCCCGGAGACCACCCCGAGCTGTCCCTCGCGGGCCACGGCCCGGGCCAGCCTCCAGCCGGACACGCCGACGCCCATGCCGCCCTGGATGAGCCAGGGGCGGGGCGCGGCGGGGAGGTTCGGGGGGCTCTGCGGCATGGGGCACGTCCTCGGCGATCACCCGGACCTACGGTTCCGTAGGTTCGCTGGACTCCACTATCCCCCCGCCCGGGCCGCGCGCACGGCGCCGAAGGTCCCGGTCCGCGGGGGAGGGGGTCCCGCGGCGGGAGGGGCGAATGGAACAGGGCCGCCCGGGGAGGTTTCCTCCCGGGCGGCCCCGTGCTCTTGCGGGTTCAGCCGTGGATCACTTTCCGTCCCGGAGGGATCAGAAGGTGAGCTTCCAGCTGTTGATGTAGCCGGTGTCCGCGCTGGCCTGGTCGGCGACCCGCAGCTTCCAGACGCCGTTGGCGACCTCGGAGGAGGCGTTCACGGTGAAGGACTGGACGATGTTGTCCGCGCTGCCGCCGGTGCGGTTGCGCAGGTTGTACAGGGTGCCGTCGGGGGCGACCAGGTCGACCTTCAGGTCACCGACGTAGGTGTGGACGATGTTCACGTCCACCTTGAGGGTGCTCGGGGCGTTGCCCGTGCGGCCGGATACCGTGATGGGCGAGTCCACCGACGCGTTGTCCGCGATCTGGTAGTCGGTGGTGTTCTCGAAGACGTTCGGCTGGCTGGTTCCGACGGTCCAGGTGAAGGACGCCGTCCCCGTCTTGCTCGCCGAGTCGGTCACCGTGACGGTCACGTTGGACGTGCCCGCGGTGGTCGCCGTACCCGAGATCAGACCGGTGGAGGAGTTGATCGACAGACCGGCCGGCAGGCCCGTCGCCGCGTAGCTCAGCGCGCCGGGGTTGGTGCTGGTGGCCTGGACCTGCAGGCTCGCCGCGCCGCCGACCTGGGTGTTCTGGTTGGCGATCGGGTTGACGGTGACACCGGAGACGATCCGGGCGCCGACGTTGATGGCCGCCCAGGCGTTCGCCACGTTGTTGTAGACGGTCGAGCCCTGGCCGTACAGGTCGGCCGCGGCCTTCAGCGTCTGCACACGGGCGTCCGCGTAGTTGGTGGTCGACTTGAAGTAGCCGACCGTCAGGGCGCGGAACCAGATCTTCGAGGCGGCGTCACGGCCGATGGCCGTCACGGGCAGGCCGTCGGAGGTCGGCGAGTCGTAGCTCACGCCGTTGACGACCTTGGCGCCCGAACCCTCGGAGGCCAGGTAGTACCAGTGGTTGGCCGGGCCCGAGGAGTAGTGGACGTCGATGCCGCCCAGACCCGAGTACCAGGCGTCCTTGGACGAGCCGTCCTTGCTCGGCTTGTCCATGTAGCGCAGCGGGGTGCCGTCGCCGTTGATGTTGATCTTCTCGCCGACCAGGTAGTCGCCGACGTCGGCCGGGTTGTTGTCGTAGAACTCGACGGCCGCCGCCATGATGTCGGAGGTCGCCTCGTTCAGACCGCCGGGCTCACCGCTGTAGGTCATGTTGCCGGTGACCGAGGTCAGACCGTGGGTCATCTCGTGCGCGGCCACGTCGGTGGAGGTCAGCGGCTTGGTGTTGCCGGCCCCGTCGCCGTAGGTCATGCAGAAGCAGGAGTCGTCCCAGAACGCGTTGATGTACGCGTTGCCGTAGTGGACGCGGGAGTACGGCGCCACGCCGTCGTTGCGCAGACCGTTGCGGCCGTGGACGTTCTTGTAGTAGTCCCACGTGGCGGCCGCGCCGTAGTGGGCGTCCGCGGCGGCGGTCTCCAGGTTGGCCGGCAGGCCGTTGCCCCAGATGTCGTCCGGACCCGAGAAGAGGGTGCCGGTGCCCGACGTGGCGCGGTTGAGGTTGTAGGTCTTGTGGCCGCCGCGCGCCGCGTCGGTCAGCGTGTAGGTGCTGCCCGACTGCGTGGTGCCCAGGGTGACCGTGCCGCTGTACATGGTGTTGCCGGTGCCGGTCTCGATGGCCTGCCACTCGGTGATCTTGGCGCCGGTCTTGGCGTTGGTCACCACGTGCAGTTCGCTCGGGGTCCCGTCGTGCTGGAGCCCGCCGACGACCGTCTCGTACGCGAGGACCGGAGCGCCCTCGGCCGCCCAGATCACCTTGCGGGCGCCCTTGGAGGCCTTGGCGTCCTTGCCGCCCTCGGCGCCGGCGGCGGAGACCGCCTGGCTCTCCGCGGCCGACGGGGTGACCGAGGCGGTGGTGTCCGTGACCTTGATCTCGTGGTTGGTGGCCTTGGTGACGCTCTTGGTGACGCCGCCCTTGGCGTGCACGGTGAGGTCGCCGCCGAGCACGGGCAGGCCGTCGTAGGTCCGCTCGTACGTGGTGTGCGTGGTGCCGTCCGCGTCCTTGACCACGTCACGGACGACGAGCTTCTCGCCGCTGCCGAGGCCGAGGGCCTTGGCCGCCTGCACGGTGGTGGAGTTGGCCTCGGCCAGGAGCGTCGCACGCTCCGAGGCGCTGAGGGCGAGATTGGCCGCGCCCGGGTTGGGCTGGGCGGCCTTCGCGGACTGCGACGCGGTGGCGTCGGCGGTCGCGGTGCCGGTCTGTATACCTACGGCGAGCAGGGCTGCAGCCGCGACGAGCGCGCCGGCCGCGGTGGCACGCCTCTGGGGGGTGGACCTCAACGCAGACTCCTTCTGCAAGGGGGGTTCCGGACGGCTGGGTGGGCCTCCGGGCAGATCAGGGCTGGTGCGATGAACGGTCGAAGAGTGCCACTTGGCGAGCGTGATGTCAGGGCCGCGTCAAAAGGTTGGCTGGAAACGGTTCGTTGTCCGAGGAGACGAATCCGGTATCCGAACCATTCACCTTCGTGTGCGTCCCCAAGGGCCCCGGAATTCGGAACGGTTGGTACCGGTTGCTAACGCTTGGGCAACAAGAGGTCTCGTTGACGCAAACGGCATTTACCGTACGGGCGTTTGTCGTACTGTTTCCCGGTGCGCCGGATGTCCACTGCCAGGGGAAGCCGTGGACACCCGCCACCACCAGAAGTCCACGTGCCAGGGGGGCCCATGAGGCATGTCCATTTTCCTGCGCAAAGAGTGGCCGGATCGGCTCAGGAGTCCACTGAGCCCTCCCGGCGACTCGGTCACAAGGCCCGCTGGTACCTGCCGGCCGCCGTCACCGCCGACGTCCTGGGCGCCGCCCTGCCCGTAGGGCTCGTCTTCGAGGCCGCCGGGCAGGTCAGGCCCCTGTACTGCGCCCTCGGCGCCGCGCTCGCCTGGACCGCGGTGCAGGCGCTGCGCCGGCGCTACGCGGCCCGGTCGCTCGGCGAATCCCGCGGCGTGCTGCCCGTTCTGCACGACTGGCTGATTCTCATCGGGGTACTGGCCGTGGCCCGCGTGGTGACCGAGGAGGACACCCCCCGGCTGTCCGCCCTCGGGGCCCTGGTGCCCGCCCTCCTCATCACCGTCGCCTGCCACAAGCTGACCTACCGCCACCTCTCCGCGGCCCGCCGCGAGGCCCAGGCCGTCAGCCGGGTCCTGGTCGTCGGCGAGCCGGACGCCGCCGAGGACGTCATCGCCCACCTGGCCGCCCGCACCGACCACCCCTACGTGGTCGTCGGCATGGTCCCGGTCGGCCGCGGCCCCCTCGACAGCGGGGTGCCGGTCGCCGCCCGGCTCGGCGACGCGGCCCCCGAGGCCTCGGACGGGGACTCCGCGGCCGTGCTCGGCGCGGTCCGCTCCCACCACGCCGACCTGGTGCTCGTCGCCCCCGGCGCCCGGTTCGCGGGCGAGCGGCTGCGGCGCGTGGCCTGGGCCCTGCACGACGCGGGCCTGGAACTCGCCGTCTTCCCCGGATTGGTGGAGGTATCCGTCAAACGGCTGGAAACCCTGTCCGCGGGAGGCCTGGCCATGCTGCGGGTCGTGCCGCCGGTCAGCCGGGGCGTGCAGACCCTCCTCAAGTCGGCGCTGGACCGGGCGGGAGCCGCCCTCGGCCTGCTGCTGCTCTCGCCGTTCTTCCTCGGGGTCGTCCTCGCGATACGGCTCGGCTCGCGCGGGCCCGCCTTCTACCGGCAGCGGCGCATCGGCCGAGGCGGCGCCCCGTTCGTCATGTGGAAGTTCCGCACGATGGTCGTGGACGCCGACGCCCGCAAGGCCGAGCTCGCCGGGGCCAACGAGAACGACGGCCTGATGTTCAAGATGCGCCGCGACCCCCGTGTCACCCGCGTCGGCCGGCTGCTGCGCCGCACCTCCATGGACGAACTGCCCCAGCTGTTCAACGTGCTGACCGGCCGCATGTCCCTGGTCGGCCCGCGCCCGCCGCTGCCGGAGGAGGTGGCCCAGTACGACGAGGTCGAGCTGCGCCGGCTCACCGTGCGTCCCGGGATGACCGGGCTCTGGCAGATCAGCGGACGGTCCGACCTGTCCTGGGACGAGACGATCCAGCTCGACCTCCAGTACGTCGACAACTGGTCCTTCACCAGTGACGTCGACGTCATGGGCCGCACGCTCCGCGCCGTCGTCGACGGTCGCGGAGCGTACTGAGGGGCCGTCGTCTTGAGGTCAGCCCTGCTCGCGCCACCACCGGTAGGTGGTGGCGATGCCCTCCCGCAGTGGGATGCCGGGCTTCCAGCCCAGCGCGGTCAGCCGGCGCACGTCCAGCAGCTTGCGCGGGGTCCCGTCCGGCTTGGACGTGTCCCACGCGAGCTCGCCGCGGAAGCCGGTCACCTCGGCGACCGTCTCGGCCAGCTCCCTGATGGTCAGGTCCTCGCCGCAGCCGATGTTGACCGGCTCGTCGCCGTCGTAGCCGTTCAGCAGCACCACGCACGCGGCGGCCAGGTCGTCCACGTGCAGGAACTCCCGGCGGGGGGTGCCGGAGCCCCACAGGGTGACCTCCTCGCGCCCCTCGGCGGCGGCCTCGTGGAAGCGCCGGATCAGGGCGGGCAGCACGTGCGAGGTCTCCAGGTCGAAGTTGTCGCCCGGACCGTAGAGGTTCGTCGGCATGGCCGAGATGTACGAGGCCCCGTACTGCTTGCGGTACGACTGGACCTGCACGATGCCGGCGATCTTCGCGAGGGCGTAGGCCTCGTTGGTCGGCTCCAGCGGGCCGGTCAGCAGGGCGTCCTCGCCGATCGGCTGCGGGGCCAGCTTCGGGTAGATGCAGGAGGAGCCCAGGAACAGCAGCCGGCCGACCCCGGCGGCGTGCGCGCCGGCGATCACGCTGAGCTGGATCCTGAGGTTGTCCTCCAGGAACTGCACCGGGTAGGTGCTGTTGGCCATGATCCCGCCGACCTTGGCGGCGGCCAGCACGACGGCGTCCGGACGGACGTCCGCCAGGTAGGCCGCGGTCGCGGCGGCGTCGCGCAGGTCGAGGTCGGCGCGGCCCCGGGCGAGCACCTCGTGGCCGTCGGCGGTCAGCCGCCGGGCGACGGCGGAGCCGACGAGGCCGCGGTGGCCGGCGACGAAGACGCGGGCGTGCGGAGGCAGGAGCGGCAGCGGGCTTGTCATACCGCAGATGATGCCAGTCCGCCCGCGCCCCGGCGGGGCCGGTCCGCTCCCCGCCACCGCCCGGCCGCCGCCCGCCGCCCCCGCCGGAATCCGCCGCGAAGGCGGCCGGACGGGGCGTGTACGGTACGCATCCAGCCCCGCCGCCGCCCGGACCGGCGCGTCCCTGGGCCGGGACCGGCCGCCGGGGGCCCGGCCACCGGGCCCGCCGGCGGACCGGCCGGCCACGGGACCTCCCGGGGCACGGCCCCGGCCGGGCGGGCGGCGCGGCCGGCCCGCCACCACGCACCACCACGACGCACCACCACGAACCGCAACGAATCCCAGGGGGACCCGACATGGGCAAGACCGCACTGATCACCGGCGTCACCGGGCAGGACGGCTCGTACCTCGCCGAGCTCCTGCTGACCAAGGGCTACACGGTGCACGGGCTCGTGCGGCGCTCCTCCAGCTTCAACACGGAGCGGATCGACCACATCTACCAGGACCCGCAGACCGCGAACCGGTCCTTCGTGCTGCACCACGCCGACCTGTCCGACGGCGTGGCCCTGGTGAACCTGCTCCGCGAGATACGGCCCGACGAGGTCTACAACCTCGGCGCCCAGTCCCACGTCCGCGTCTCCTTCGACGCGCCCCTCTACACCGGCGACGTGACCGGCCTCGGCGCGCTGCGGCTGCTGGAGGCGATCCGGGCCAGCGGCATCGACACCCGCATCTACCAGGCCTCGTCCTCCGAGATGTTCGGCGCGACCCCGCCCCCGCAGAACGAGGGCACCCCCTTCCACCCGCGCAGCCCGTACGGCGCCGCCAAGGTCTTCGCGTACTGGACCACGGTGAACTACCGAGAGGCGTACGGCATGTTCGCCGTGAACGGCATCCTCTTCAACCACGAGTCCCCGCGCCGCGGCGAGACCTTCGTGACCCGCAAGATCACCCGCGCGGTCGCCCGGATCAAGGCGGGCCTCCAGGAGAAGCTCTACCTCGGCAACCTCGACGCGGTCCGCGACTGGGGGTACGCCCCGGAGTACGTGGACGCCATGTGGCGGATGCTCCAGCAGGACGAGCCCACCGACTACGTGGTCGCCACCGGGGTGGCCGCCACGGTCCGCGAGTTCGCCGAGGCCTCCTTCGCCCACGCCGGCCTCGACTGGAACGCGCACGTGCGCTACGACCCGAAGTACGAGCGCCCCAGCGAGGTCGACGCCCTCATCGGGGACGCCTCCAAGGCGCAGGAGCTGCTTGGCTGGAAGCCGTCGGTCATGGTGGCCGAACTGGCCAAGATCATGGTGGACGCCGACGTCCGCCAGGTCGAGGACCAGCTGGCGGGCGTGACGGTCCGCATCGACCGCTGAGGGCTTATATTGCCCCTACGATTAGCCGTGTTCCGGTCCTCTGCCCCGCTGTGTGGCGGTGTGACCGGGGCAAACCCGCCGTGTGTCCGCGGTGCTACCGCCGTGCTGGACCCGTTGATTCCAATTTGGTATGCAATGGGTCAAGTGAGGTGACCGGGCCCTTGCGTGAGCCCTAGTGTGCGCCGAGTACATATGGCTGTTCGGATAGTTCCAGCCATCAAACCGGGCCATTGCCCTGGGGGGCTCATGCGTAGATCCAGAGGGCTGACTGCTGCCCTCGTCCTGTCACTGGCCGGTGCCGGCACCGGTATAGGCCTGGTGCTGATGCCGCAGGCGTCGGCCATCACGCAGCCGGTGGCCTTCACGGCCGACAACCTGCCGACCTGGCAGCCCAACGGCATCGTCTGGGCGATGGACGAGGCCAACGGCACGGTCTTCGCCGGCGGTACCTTCTCCGCCGTCCGCCCGCCCGACGGCGGCTCCGGCGCCGAGCAGGACGCCGTCAACTTCGTCGCGCTGGACGCCGCGACCGGCGCCCCGACCGCCTGCAAGCTCTCCTTCACCATCGGCGACGGGACCGCGACGGTCCGCACGCTGGTCGTCTCGAAGGACAAGAAGACGCTCTACGCGGGCGGCTACTTCGGAGCCGTCAACGGCACCCCGGTCTCCAGCCTCGCCGCGATCGACATCGCGAGCTGCACCCCCAAGGCCTCGTTCCACCCGAGCTTCCCCGCCACCGTGCGCGGGCTCGCCGTGACCGACGACACCCTGTACGCGGCCGGCGACTTCGGCACGGTCGAGGGCCAGACCCGCGAGCGGTTCGCCGCCGTCGACGCCTCGACCGGCGCGCTCAAGCCCTTCACGGCCAACGCCGACGAGCCCGGCCGCGCCGTCGAGGTCACCCCCGACGGCAAGAACGTGCTGCTCGGCGGCGACTTCTTCTCCGTCAACGGGTCCAACACGCACGCGCTGGCCGTGGTCGACGCCACCACCGGCAAGGTCGCCAAGACCTACTCCACCATCCCGTCGAACTCCGTCGTCAAGGACATCTCCACCGACGCGACCGGCTTCTACACGGGCAACGAGGGCTCCGGCGGCGGCGTCTTCGACGGCCGCATCGGCCTCAGGCTCAGCGACTTCGGCGAGAAGTGGCGCGACCGCTGCCTGGGCGCCACCCAGTTCGTGCTGCCGTACGAGGGCGTGCTCTACAGCTCCTCGCACGCGCACGACTGCACGCTGGAGGGGCAGTTCCCCGACGGCAAGCGCAACTTCCTGCTGGCGCAGCTGACCGACCACGACGGCCCCGCCCCCGCGCCCGTCGACGGCTTCGTCCGCAGCCCGCGCAAGCTCGGCTGGCACCCCACCGCCAACGACGGCCTGGGCGAGGGCATCGGCCCGCGCGTCATGGCCGTGGCGGCCAAGAACGACGTCAAGTACATGTGGGTCGGAGGTGAGTTCACGCTCATCAACGGCAAGCCGCAGCAGGCGCTCACCCGCTTCGCCTCCACCGGCGACGTCGGCGCCCCCACCACCCCGGTCGCCAGCGCCGACAGCGTCAAGCCGGGCGAGGCCCAGGTCCGCTGGCGCACCAGCTACGACCAGGACGACAGCAAGCTGACCTACCGCGTCTACCGCAACGGCTCGGCCAGCCCCGTCGCCACCGTCGCGGCGGAGTCCCTGGAGTGGGAGCGCCCGCAGGCCTCCTGGACCGACACCACGGTCAAGGCCGGCCAGTCGTACACCTACCGCGTGACCGCGACCGACGCCGCCGGGAACACCAGCGCCCTGTCGGCCACCGCCTCGGTGACGATCCCGGCCTCGGTCCAGACGTACCCGAACCAGGTCCGCGCGGACGGCGCCCAGCTGTACTGGCGCTTCGACGACACGGTCAGCCCGTACGTCGCCGACTCCTCCGTCGCCGGCAACACCAGCGGCGTCCAGCTCAACGCCCCGGCCCTGCGCCAGACGCCCGGCGCCGTCACCGGTGCCAGCACCTCGATGGGATTCAACGGGACCAGCCAGCAGGTCTACAGCGACCACCGCCAGACGGTCGGCACCGCGTACACCATCGAGACCTGGTTCAAGACGAACACCACGCGCGGCGGCAAGCTGGTCGGCTTCGGCAGCAACACCGAGCGCAGCAGCGGCTCCTACGACAAGCACGTCTACATGACGAACAACGGACGGCTGGTCTTCGGCGCCTCCAACGGCTCCGCCAAGACCGTCAGCACCGGCCTGTTCGACACGTACAACGACAACAAGTGGCACCACGTGGTCGCCACCCAGGGCGCCGGCGGCATGACGCTCTACGTCGACGGCCAGAACAAGGGCTCGCTGAACTCGGCCAGCACGCAGACCTACGCGGGCTACTGGCACGTCGGCGGGGACAACCTGTCCGGCTGGCCGACCCGGCCGACCAGCAACTTCTTCGCCGGTCAGCTCGACGAGACCGCCATCTACCCGACGGCGCTCACCCAGGCCCAGGTCAAGAACCACTTCGACCTGGCCAAGGCGCCCTCCGACACGGTCTCCAAGGTCACCGCGTCCGAGGACACCTACATCAACCAGGGCGCCCCGAGCACCGCCTACGGCACGTCCACCTCGCTCGCGGTGCGCGGCACCTCGGCGTACGAGACGTACCTGCGCTTCAACCTGCCGGCCGCCCCGGCCGGCCAGGTCCTGAAGTCGGCCTCCCTCCAGGTCAAGACCACGACCCAGGCGGGCGCCGGCACCGCCGACACCGTCTCCGTGGTCCCGGTCACCGGCACCTGGAGCGGCGCGGGCACCACCTTCAACACCAAGCCGACCCTCGGCACCACGCCGCTGGGCACCCTGTCGGCCGTGCCGGACGGGTCCGCGCTGCACAACGTGGAGCTGGACACCACCGCGGTCTCCGCGGTGCTGGGCACCAGCTACAGCATGGGCCTGACGAGCACGGGCACCGACCCGCTGTGGCTCTGGTCCTCGGAGGCGACCGCCGCGGACGCCGCTCCGCAGCTGGTCCTCACCTTCGGCCCGAAGTAACCGCCTGACGGCGTGCGGGGTCCGGCCCGACCCGGGCCGGACCCCGCACCCTTCCCCCCAGCAAGTACGGGAGCCATCCGATGTACCGACGCTCCGCAGCGGCTGCCGTTGTGCTGGCCGCCGCCCTCACGCTGACCGCCTGCAGTTCGGGCGGCGACAAGGCCGACTCCGGCGCGGACGCGAAGGCGAAGCCGCCGGCCGCGTCGTCGGCACCCGACCCCGCGGACACCCCGGCCACCCCGCAGGCCCCGGCCGAGGCCAAGCCCTCCGGCCCGGTCCTGCCGGACGCCAAGCTCACCCCCAAGACCGGCAGCTTCACCGCGCAGGAGAAGAAGTACCTGAGCGGCCGGGTCCCGGAGAAGATGGACCCGGCGGCCGTCCTGCAGACCGGCCAGGAGGCCTGCCAGCGGATCGAACGCACCGCGAAGCGGGACAAGGACGCGGCGACGGGCGCCGTCATCACCGGGGAGATCGCGGGCGCCAAGGACGCGGTCGACCTGCTGTGCCCGGAGCAGAAGCCGATCACCGCGGCGGCCGCCAAGGGCTTCGCCGAAGGCCCCCGCACGTCCCCCGCGGCCGGCTCCTACCGGGCGCTCACCCAGGCCACGGGGTGCACGTGGGAGGCGAAGGGCAAGGACGGCGGCATCCTGGCCTCGGGCCCGGAGACCCCGCCCAAGGCCGGCGACAAGATCGTCGCGACGATCCCGGCCGGCGCCGCCGAGTTCAACTCGTCGGGCTGCTACGCCTGGATCCCCGCGTAACCCCGCGGACCGCACCGCACGCCCGAACGCCCCCGCGGCCGAACTCCCGGCCGCCGGGGGCGTTTTCGCGTTCCGGTCCGGGGTATCCGCGGGTCCGGAGCACGACGACTACACCGACCTTTCGGAGGCGAGTCCTATGACCGGCCTGGGTGGCTGCATCGGTCTGATCGTGGTGGGGGCGATCCTCACCTTCGCGACGGACTGGGAGATGCAGAGCGTCGACCTCGACCTGGTCGGCCTGATCATGATGGCGGTGGGCGCCATCGGCCTCGCCGTCTACACGAGCGTCCTCAAGCGCCGCCGCGCCGTGGGCGCCGTCCCCGTGGTGGAACAGCGCCGCGACGTGCTGTGACCCCCCGCCGCTTCCGCGGCGCGGGCGTTCAGCCCCGCAGGGCTCCCTCGTAGACCGGGAGCAGGGTGTCCAGCACGGCATCCATCGAGAAGGACCCGGCGGCCAGTTCGCGTGCCGCCACCGACGCCGCGCGGTTCGCGGCCGGGTCCAGCAGGTCCAGGACCGCCGCCGCCACCCCCGCAGGTCCGGGGTCGACGGCGCGGCCGGCACCGGCGGCCGCGATGTCGCGGGCCAGGCCGTTGGAGTGGGTCACCACCGCGGGCACGCCCACGGACAGCGCCTCCAGCACCGACATCGGGAACGGCTCGTCCACCGAGGGCAGGACGTACACGTGCGCGCCGCGCAGCTCGCGCAGCACCTCGCCGCCGCCCAGCGCCCCGGGTACGCTCACCCGGTCCGCCAGCCCCAGCTCCGCGATCCGGCGCAGCACCGCGGCCCGCTCGCCCTCGTCCGGGCCCGCGACGACGAACCGCGCCTCCGGATGCACCGCCAGGACCGCCGGGACGGCGTCCACGAAGTCCACCGGCCGCTTGCGGGCCTGGAGCCGCGCCGCGTACAGCACGCGCGGCGGTCCCGCCGGGGCGGGCCGCTCCTCCTGCGCCGGGGTGCCGTTGACCAGCCGCACCGCCGAGGCCAGCGGGGCGCCGACCACCGCGTCGAGGCCGGCGCGCTCGTGCGCCGTCAGGTACAGCACCGCGTCCGCGCCGCGCAGCACCCGCCGGACCGCCACCGCGTCCAGCACCTTGGCCAGCAGCCTCCCGCTCGGGTCGACCATGCCGTGGGTCTGGAGCACCAGCGGCCTGCCCGCCCGCAGCGCGGCCAGCGCCACCGGCAGCGTCACCAGGTCCCGCGCCAGGTGCACGTGGACCAGGTCCGCGTCCCGCACCAAGCGCCCGGCCGAGGCCAGCAGCGCCGGCGAGGTCATCCCGCTGAAGCCGAGCGGCAGCAGCCGCCGGGCCGGGAACAGCCGGGCCGGCACCCCCTCGACCTCGGTGGGCCAGGGACCGGCGAACCCCTCGCCGAGCGCCAGCAGTCCGGCCTCGTGGCCCCGGGCCCGCAGCCCCTTCGCCAGGTTCAGCGCGACCCGCACCGGTCCGCCGAAGGCGTGCGAGGGGGAGTGCAGGGTGACGGCGTGCAGGACTCTCACTTGGGCTCCTCCACCGGGCGGCGGCGCCCGTCCTGGGTCTGCAGGGTCAGGGCCGGCAGGTCCGCGTGCACGACGGCACCGGCGCCCGCGACCGCGCAGCGGCCCACGGTCACCCCGGCCAGCACGGTCGCCCGCGCGGCCACCCAGGCGCCGTCCTCGACGGTGATCGGGGCGTTGCGGTAGCGGAAGTCGGCGGCGCGGTGGTCGTGCGACCCCGTGCACAGCAGCGCCTCCTGCGAGAGGCACACGTGCGCGCCGATCGTCACCGGCTCCAGGTTCAGCACCCAGGCGCCCTCGCCGATCCAGGTGTGGTCGCCGACCGTGAGCTTCCAGGGCCACAGCACCCGCACCCGGTGCCGGATCAGCACGCCCTCGCCGATCCGCGCCCCGAAGGCCCGCAGCAGCGCCACGCGCAGCCGGGCGGGACACAGCCAGCTCATGAAGAGCGTGTTCATGACGGCGAACCAGAGGGCCTGGGTCAGCCGGCCGCGCCCCTTGTCGTACCCGGCCAGCGTGAAGGCAGGAAGATCACGCACGAAAGCCCCTTCGTCCACCCCGCCGGCGCCTCCCCGGACGCCGACCGCTCAGACTAGACTGCGGCCGGAACAGGCACATCGGGTGGGGGCGCAGTGGCAACCGACATACGCAGGCCCGCCGTCGCGCGCGGGAACGCCCCCGCGCCGGAGCCGCTCGCGGACGAGGCCTCGTGGGGCCGGGTCACCACCCCGCGCACCCTGCTCTCCCGCGCGCTGTCCGTCCCGCTCGCCCTCGGGTTCACCGTCTTCCTGCCGCTCTTCGTCGCCGTCCAGGACGGCGACGGCCAGCGCGACGCCGCGTACTGGCTCCAGTTGCTGCTCACCATGTACGCGGGGGCCCGGCTCTCCGCGATGGTGCTCACCAGCCGCCGCAAGCTCCTCCAGGGCTCGTTCTGGCTCTTCGTCTACATGGCGATGGGCGTGGCCCCCCTCGCGCAGGCCGTCCTCGGCCGCGTCCCGACGCCCGTCGTCGGCCCGCGCTCCGACCTGACCCTCGCCATCGGCCTGGTCCTGATCGGCTGCCTCGCCTTCGACGTCGGCGTGCTGCTCGCCCGGCACCGGCCCGCCGTCCGCGCCGGCGGCTCGCGCAAGGAGAAGCGCCCGGTCATGGCCCACCGGCGGCGCCTGCAGGTGCTGACGGTCCTGTCCTTCCTGTGCAGCGCGGCGTTCATCGTGAAGCTCGGCGGACCGGCGGTCTTCTTCTCCAGCCGCCAGGAGATCATCGCGGGCATCGAGGAGGCCGGCCTGTCCAGCGACGGCCAGGCGAGCCAGGCCCTGCTGCGCGGCTTCGGCACGGTCCCCGCGCTGCTGTCGCTGCTGCTCTACACGCGCTGGCTGATCACCTCGAAGTACGCCCGCCGCAAGGTCTCCGTCATCGTCACCTGGTCGGCGCTGGCCGCGCTGAACCTGGTGGTCAACAACCCGATCTCCAACCCCCGCTACTGGTTCCTCACCGTCATGTTCGCGCTGCTCTTCACCGTCTTCCCGGTGAGCGCCGCGATGTACCGGGTGGCGCTGTCGATGGCGGTGGTCATCGCCCTGCTCGTCTTCCCCTTCGCGGACCGCTTCCGCTACGACGAGAAGAACTACCGGCCGGTCGAGACCACGTCCTTCCTGGAGCCGATGGCGCTCAAGGACTACGACCAGATCGGCATGTTCGCGAACACCATCACCTACTCGCAGTCCGGCCCCGGCCACGCCTACGGCCGCCAGCTCGCCGGATCGGTCCTCTTCGCGGTACCGCGCTCCATCTGGCCGGGCAAGCCGCGCGACACCGGCGTGATGGTCGGCCTGTGGATGGGCACCGTCAACACCAACCTCTCCTCCCCGATCTGGGCGGAGCTGTGGCTCGACTTCGGCCCGCTCGGCATGGGCGCCGGGCTGCTCGGCCTGGGGTACGCCGCCGCGCGCGTCGACCGCCGGTACGCCAAGCGCGCCACCCGCCGGTCCCCGCCCGGCAGCCTGATCTCCGTGGTGGTGCCGCTGGTCGCCGGCTACTCCTTCATCCTGCTGCGCGGACCCCTGCTCCAGGCCTCGGGCCGGGTGGCCATCGCGGCCCTGTGCCTCGCGCTCGTCGCCACCTACCGCGGGGACAAGAGCACCACCCTGCGCTGAGCGGGCCGTCCGGCCCGCGCCCCGGCAGGGCTCAGGCCGCGGTGACCGGCCGGTCGGCCGGGGCGGCCGCGGCGGGCAGCTCCAGCCGGGCCACCCGCAGCCAGCCCGCGCCCGCCTTCGCCGCCGAGCCCAGCGCCAGCCCCCACGCGGCCCCCGCGACGCCCCACAGGACGTACCCGCCCAGCAGCAGGCCCACCGAGAGCAGCGAGAAGACGACCTGCAACGACAGGGTGGCCCGCGGGTTGAGCACCCGCAGGGTCAGCAGCGCGCAGGTGCCCAGCCCCATGACGGCGTACTGGGCTCCGGTGGCCGGCAGCAGCGCGGACGCCGCCCCCCAGGTGTCGCCGAGCAGCCGGGCGCCCACCCCGTCGGGCAGCGCGTACAGCACCGCCCCCCAGCCGGCGCCCAGCAGCGCCAGCACCCCGCCCATCAGGGCGGTGAGGCGCACGACGCCCCGCTTGCCCGAGGCCCGGCCCACGACCGGCGGCCCGAAGGCGTTCGCGGAGTTGAACAGCACGTTCAGCGGTCCGAAGAGGGTGGTCGCGCCCCGCAGGGCGCCCACCGCCAGCGGTGTCGCGAAGACGCCCAGGCCGAGGACGGCGAGCTGGCTGGAGCCGTTGCCCACCGCGAACTCGACCACGAACCGCTGCCCGAGGTGGCCGCGGCGCAGGTACGGCCGCAGGTCCGCGCGCACGCCGCGGACGTACGGCCGCAGCAGCCACAGCCCCAGCGCCAGCGCCGGCAGCGCCGACAGGCCCCACACCAGCACCAGCCGCCCCGCCGAAGCCCCCCGGGGCTGCGCCGCCAGCGCGGCCAGCACGCACACCAGCCGCAGCGCGTCGGCGGCCAGCGCCCGTTGGGGGACGCGCAGCGCGGAGAAGCAGTACCGCAGCCCGTCCTGGAGCAGCACCAGCGGCAGCACCAGGCCCAGGGCGAGGAAGGCCCGCCCCGCGGTGCCCGGGACCAGCAGCCCCACCAGCGCCAGCAGCGCGCCCGCCGCGGCCGAGGCGGCCGCGGTGAACCCGGCCGCGGAGCGGCACGCGCCGGCCAACCGGCCGCCCTTCTCCAGGACGAGGCTCTGGCCCACGTAGGCCATGTTCAGACCGAGGAGCACGCTGAACGCCACGTACACCATCGAGAAGTCCGCGAAGCCGGCCGCCGAGGACAGCCGGGCGGCCAGCACCAGCACCAGGATGTTCGTGGCGCTGGAGGCTGCCTGGTCCAGGACCGACGCGACCGCCGCGAGGCCGCGCCGGCTCACCGCCGGCCCGTGCGGACGGTGCGCAGGGCCACCGTGTCGGTGCCGTCACCGGGGATGTGCTGCTCGGCCTCGGCCACCTCGTACGGGATGGGCTGGGGCTGCGGCCGGGGCGCGGGCGCGGCCGCGGACTGCGGGCCGGCGGCGGGCGAGCCGCCCTTGCCCTTGCCGCCGCGCTTCTCGCCGGGCAGCGGCGCGTGCAGCACCGCGCCGAGCACGGTGCCGCCGGCGCCGCTGATCAGCTCGCGGATACGGGAGAGGTCGGTGCGGTGGACGGCCCGCGGATCGCAGACGACCAGCACCCCGTCGACCCGGTCGACCAGGGCCAGCGCGTCGGCGTACGAGAGCACGGGCGGCGCGAGCACGACGACGGTGGAGTTGGGGGAGTCGGCCTCGGAGATCAGCCGGGTGGCGCGGGCGGAGGTCAGCGCGCGCGGCACGTTGCGGGCCCGCTCGCCGGGGATCAGGTCGAAGGAGCCGGACTCCCCGGCGTCCACGACGAGCTGGCGCCCGTCGGGCCACTCGGAGTCCCCGTGGCGCCCGCCGGCCGGCCCGTTGCCCGGGGTCTGGCTCCAGCGCGGCCGGCCGCCCGCGTCCGTCGGCAGCTGGCTGGCCAGGACCGGGGTGCGCAGGTCGGCCTCGATGAGCAGGACGTCCTTGCCGGTCTCGGCGAAGGAGGCCGCCAGGTTCACGGCCACCGCGGCGGCGGTCTCGCTGCTGCCGCGCGGGGCGACGACGAGGAGGCGGCGCCGGTCGGCGAAGCGGGCGTCGTAGGCGAGGCGGAAGGCCACCGAGCGGTACTCCTCGGCCAGCCGCGGATCGGCCTCGCCGGCGGCGAGCAGCGGACCGCCACCGGTCTTGTCCCGGGGCAGGTAGCCGAGGACGGGCGCGCGCAGGGCACGGGCCACGTCGCCCTCGGAGCGGGGCGCCGGGTCGAACACGAGCCGTACCCAGGCCGCCAGCAGGCCCAGCGCGAGTCCCACGGCCGCGCCGAGCGCCAGCGACATCACGATGCCGGGGCCGTCGGTCGAGGTGGGGGCGGTCGCGGCGCTGGTGACCCGGCCCGGGGTCATGTCCAGGGCCTCCAGCTTGGTGATCTTGCCGTTGTAGCCGCCGACCTCGCTCTGGAGGTCCGTCTTGGCGGAGGTGGCGGCGTCGCGCGCGGCGCCCGCCGGCATCCGGGAGATCTCCTTCGACAGCTCGTCGAGCTGCTTGGCGACCGGGTCGCGCTGCTCCTGGTAGCCCTTGACCATCTTGTCGCGGGTGGCGTCCAGGGACTCCTGCCGCTTGAGCAGGTAGGCGTCCGTCATGGCGTTGGCCCGCTTGGCGGCCTCCTTGGGGGAGGACGCGGTGTACGTGAAGCGCAGCACCATGGTCTGGGGCGGATTGGTGACCTGGAGGCCGCTGCGCAGGGCGCCGAAGCCCTCGGCGCCCACCCCGAGCTTCTTCGCGGCCTCGTTGGCTATGGAGGAGCTGAGCGCGACCTGCCGCTCGGAGCCGATGTTGATGGCCTTGTCGGGGGCCAGGCTCGGGTTGAACGGGTCGTCGGTCGGCGCGCGCAGCACCACGTCGGCGGTGGCGACGTAGGTGTCCGCCGTGGAGACGCCGAGGTAGACGCCGCCCAGCAGACCCACCCCGATGCCGGCGGCGAGGAGCCGGCGGTAGCGCAGGAGCTGCCGGAACTGGTCCCTGAGGAGGTCGGGTTCGTCGTCGGCAGGGGCCGCCGCAGGGCGGTTCGTCTCGATCACGTCCGGGGACCCCCAAGTGCTTCGTCGATCAGTGCGTCGATCCGGGCCAGGCCCGCTTCACGGCTCAGGTGCGCCGCCACGTGGCGGGGGCCGGCCGCTCCCAGCGCGTCCGCTCCGGCCGGGTCCTCGGCGAGGGCCCGGACGGCCTTCAGCAGGGCGTCGGGGTCCTCCGGCGGTACGAGCACCCCCGCGCCCGATCGTTCCACCTCCTGGGCGGTACCGCCCAGGGCCGCCACGGAGGCGACGACGGGCCGGCCGGCCTGGAAGTAGGAGGTGAGTTTCGACGGCACGCTCATGTCCAGTACGGCGGCGTGCTGCGTGACCGCGAGCACGTCCGCCGCCGCGAGGATATCCGGGAACTCGCCGTCGGCGGCAGGGGGGATGATGTCAAGGTTCGGTACGTCCGCCGCGAGGTCGCGCAGCGCCCCGCGCTGACTGCCGTCGCCCATCAGGACGAACCGGACACTCGGGTCCAGCCGGGCCGCGCCGACCAGGACTTCGAGCCCCTGCTTGAGGCCCATGTTCCCGGAGTGCAGGACGACCGTCTGGCCCGGGCCCCAGCCCAGGTGGCGGCGGGTCTCGCCGCGCGGCTTCGTGGGAAGCGCCACGTGGGACCAGTTGGGCACCAGCCGTATGCGGCCCGGGTCCACGCCCATGCCGACGACCCGGTCCACGAAGGTCTCGTGGATCACACCGACCAGGGTGGCGCGCTTGAGGGCGTACGCCTCGGCGCGGCCGGCCACCGCGGCGGCCCGGTCGCCGCCGCTGATCCCGCTCTGCGCGGCCGCGGCGCCCATCAGGTCCTGGACGACCGGGACGTAGGGGACCTTCCACTTCGCCGCGAGCCGGGCGGCCAGCACCCCGCCGGCCAGGCTGGGCATCTGGGCGAGCACCGCGTCCGGCCGCGGCATCCGGGGCGGAGCGGCGGCGCCGTGCAGCAGGATCGACCCTTCGAACAGGGCCCGCTTCACCGCGGTCTGGCGCGCCGGCACGGTGTGCGCACGCCGGTGCACGGTGACACCCGCGCGCTGTTCCGTGCGCCGCAGTGCGCCCCTGTACTCCGGTTCGAGGGACCACGCCGGGTAGTGCGGCATCCCCGCCAGGACGTGCGTCTCGTGGCCGAGATCCGCCCAGTGCTCCGCGATCTGGGTCGCGTACGGGCCGATGCCCGCGTGCTCGGGAGCGTAGTTGGTGGAAACCAGCAGCAGCCGCCGGTGACCGGATCTGGACACTGAGCGTCCCTTCTTCCCCTGGATGATGCGCTCATCACCCTATTCGTTCACCGACGCGGCGGGGGACGTGCACGCTATTGTCTGCTAATCCGCCACACCGGGGGGTGTGGCCGCTGGGGGTAGACAAATGACGGAGCGGGACATGTCCGACCTGGGCACACCGGCGCGGCGACCGTATCGGGTCGGCTACGCGCCAGGTGCGTACGATCTCTTCCATATCGGACATCTCAATATCCTTCGGCACGCGCGCAGCCGCTGCGACTACCTGGTGGCCGGAGTCGTCTCCGACGAGATGGCCGAACGCGCCAAGGGCCGCCGCCCGATGATCCCGCTCGTCGAGCGGCTGGAGATCGTCCGCAGCGTGAAGTACGTCGACGCCGCGTTCGTCGAGACCGTCCCGGACAAGGTCGAGACCTGGAAGCAGGTCCGTTTCGACGTCATCTTCAAGGGCGACGACTGGCGGGGCACGGCCAAGGGCGACCGGCTGGAGCGGGACTTCGCCGTCCACGGCGTGGACGTCGTCTACTTCCCCTACACCGTGCACACCTCCAGCACCCAGCTGCGCCGGGCCCTGGACGCGCTCGCCGAACCCCTCGGGCCGCCCGCCGCCGTCACCGCGGAACGGCGCTGAGCTCCCGGTACCACTTCGCCAGGAAGGCCAGCAGGAACAGGCCGGCCAGCGCCCCCGCCCCCGCGTACGCCCAGCGGAACAGCCCCCCGCCGCCGACCAGCAGGAACACCAGGCAGAACACCCCGTAGTCCACCGGCAGCAGGGCCACCGCGCGCACCGTCGAGGGCGCCGCCGCCGGGCTGCCCGGCGCCGCCTTCGGCTTCAGCTTCTCCGTCAGCAGTCCGCCGAAGAAGGTGACGACCGCGGCGAACTGGAAGCCCAGCGGCACCAGCAGCCAGCCGTCCGCGCCCGTCCCGTACTCCTCGGGGAAGCGGTAGAACGCGATCAGCACGCAGGTGTGCAGCGCGGTCAGCTTCGCGCAGTCCACCACGTGGTCGAGCCACTCCCCGGAGGCGCTGCCGCCGCCGCGCAGCCGGGCCAGCTGCCCGTCGGCGGAGTCGAAGGCGAACCCGAGGGCGAGCAGCGCCCACACGGCCGCCCCCAGCCCCCACGAGGGCGCGACCAGCGCGACCGCCGCCGCGCCGGCGAAGCTCAGTGCGGCGCTGACCAGCGTCACCTGGTTCGGGGTGAGGCCGATCCCGTACGACCCGGCGGCGAGGTACCGCCCGACGGGCCGGTTGACGAACCGGGAGTACAGCGAGACCCCCTTCGCCGACTTCTGCGCCCCGCGCAACTCCCGCAGCGCGGTCCCGACACTGGCCATGCGCACCCCTGACCCCCTCGATGGCACGCGTGTGCACGTGCACGCGTGTACGACGGCCACATCATCGCAGGGGCCGGCCCGGAACCCCCCCGCCCCGGGCGCACCGGACCGCCCGGATCCCGCGCCGTCAGCCCACCACCCGCAGCAGCAGGACCGACCGGGCCGGCACCGTCAGCGCCTCCCCGCCCCGGTGCGCGGTGGCCGGGGGAGCGGTCTGCTCCTCCAGCGAGGTGTCCAGCACCAGCTCGTAGCGCTCGGCCCACGGCGCCCCCGGCAGCACCCACCGCGCCGGCCGGTCCCCGGCGTGCAGCAGCATCAGGAAGCTGTCGTCGGTCACCTGCCGGCCCCGCTCGTCCCGGCCGGGGATGTCGCGCCCCGAGAGGTACATGCCGAGCGCGGCGGCCGGCGCGTACCAGTCCCGCTCCGTCATCTCCGCCCCCGCCGGGGTGAACCAGGCCAGGTCGCGCAGCCCGTCGGCGCCCTGCGGCCGCCCCGAGAAGAACGCCCGCCGGCGCAGCACCGGGTGCGCGTGCCGCAGCGCGATCAGCCGCCGGGTCAGGGCGAGCAGCTGCTGCCAGGCGGGCTCGGCCGGCAGCGACCAGTCCACCCAGCCCGTCTCGTTGTCCTGGCAGTACGCGTTGTTGTTGCCGCCCTGGGTCCGCCCGAACTCGTCGCCCGCGACGAGCATCGGCACCCCCGTCGACAGCAGCAGGGTCGTCAGCAGGTTGCGCAGCTGCCGCCGGCGGAGCGCGCCGATCCGCGCGTCGTCGCTCTCGCCCTCGGCCCCGCAGTTCCACGACCGGTTGTCATGGGTCCCGTCCCGGCCCTCCTCCCCGTTCGCGTCGTTGTGCTTGCGCTCGTAGGTGACCAGGTCCCGCAGGGTGAAGCCGTCGTGCGCGGTCACGAAGTTCACCGAGGCGTACGGCCGCCGGCCGCCCCACGCGTACAGGTCGCTCGACCCCGACAGCCGGTAGCCCAGGTCCCGCACATCGGGCAGGGCCCCGCGCCAGAAGTCCCGTACGGCGTCCCGGTAGCGGTCGTTCCACTCCGTCCACAGCGGCGGGAACGCCCCCACCTGGTAGCCGCCCGAGCCCACGTCCCAGGGCTCGGCGATCAGCTTGACCCGCCGCAGCACCGGATCCTGGGCGATCACCGCGAGGAACGGGGACAGCATGTCCACGTCGTGCAGGGAGCGGGCCAGCGCCGCCGCCAGGTCGAAGCGGAAGCCGTCCACCCCCATCTCCGTCACCCAGTAGCGCAGCGAGTCCGTGATCAGCCGCAGCACGGCCGGGCGCCCGGCGTGCAGGGTGTTCCCGCAGCCCGTGTAGTCGGCGTAGCGGCGCTGGTCGGACTGGAGCCGGTAGTAGCCCCGGTTGTCGATGCCGCGCAGCGACAGCGTCGGGCCCAGCTCGCCGGCCTCCGCCGTGTGGTTGTAGACCACGTCGAGGATGACCTCGATCCCCGCCGCGTGCAGGGCCTTCACCATCCGCTTGAACTCGCCGACCTGCTGCCCGGCCGTACCGCTCGACGAGTACCCCGCGTGCGGGGCGAAGTAGCCGACGGAGTTGTAGCCCCAGTAGTTGCGCAGCCCGCGCCGCAGCAGGTGGTCCTCGTGCGCGAACTGGTGCACCGGCAGCAGCTCGACCGCCGTCACCCCCAGCCCCTTCAGGTGCTCGACGGCCGCCGGATGGCCCAGCCCCGCGTAGGTGCCGCGCAGCTCCTCGGGAATGCCCGGGTGGCGCATGGTGAAGCCGCGCACGTGCAGCTCGTAGAGGACCGAGTCGGCCCAGGGCGTCTTCGGCCGCACGTCGTCCGCCCAGTCGTCGTCGTCGTGGACGACCACCCCCTTCGGGACGTACGGCGCCGAGTCCCGGTCGTCGCGCACGGTGTCGGCGATGTACTGCTGCGGCCAGTCCCGTACGTGCCCGTACACCTCCGGCGGCAGCGTGAAGTCGCCGTCCACGGCCCGCGCGTACGGGTCCAGCAGCAGCTTCGCCGGATTGTGCCGGGCGCCCGTCCACGGGTCCCAGCGGCCGTGCACCCGCAGCCCGTACCGCTGCCCGGGCCGCACGCCCGGCACGAAGCCGTGCCAGATCTCGTGGGTGAGCTCGGTCAGGGTGCAGCGGGTCTCGGCGCCGCCCGCGTCGAACAGGCAGACCTCCACCGCCTCCGCGCCCTGCGCCCACACGGCGAAGTTGGTGCCCGCCGTCCCGTCCGGCCCGATGTGGAACCGGGCCCCGAGGGGATGCTCGGACCCGGGCCACACCGGCGGCCCGGGCCGGGCCGACGCCCTGGCCGCGGCCAGGGCCCGGGGCTGCTGCCCGGCCGGCAGTCCGTTGGCGTGGCCGTTGCCGTGCGGGCCGCCCCGCCCGCCGCCGTGCCCGTCGCCCTGGCCGTCGCCGCGTACGTCGGGGGGCGGTGCGGGCGCGGCCGGACCGCCCCGTACCGCGCCCGTGCCGTTCCCGGTGTCGCCGACGGCTTCCACCGCCTCTTGCTCGGCTGCGCTCGACACTGACCGCCTCCACGGCTCCTGGGTACCGGCGGGGGTGGGGGAGAGTGCGGCCCCGGCGTCCCGGCCCGGGCCCGCCCCCGTCTGGTCCTTCCCACTGTTCTGCCCGGACAGTTCTGCCCGGAACGTCGAGCGCCCTCACGTTTCCCCGGACGGGCCACGTCGTTGGAGGGAACGTGACACTTCTGACGAGGCGGGCGACGGCGGGCCTGGCCGCCGTGGCGGCGTGGGCGGTCCTGCTGGGCGGACTCGCCGGATGCACCCGCGACGGCCGGTCCCCGGTCGAGATCCAGCTGCCCGGCAAACCGCGCACGCCGGACGAGGCCATCCGGATCACCCCCGAGGACAAGGCCAAGGGGGTGCAGGCGGACGGCCGGCTGACGGTCACCGTCCCCGAGGGCCGGCTGGAACGGGTCGTGGTCACCAAGGTGGAGGACGCCCAGGAGGAGAAGGTGCCGGGCTCCATCGCGCCCGACGGCCTGAGCTGGAGCCCCGACCCGGCGGGCGGCCGGCTCGCGCTCGCGGCCAAGTACACGGTGGACGCCGTCGCCCTCGACGGCCACAACCGGCGCCAGGCCCGGCACACCACCTTCACCACCTACGTCCCCGAGGAGCGCTTCATCGGCTACTTCAAACCCGAGAACCGCTCCACCGTGGGCACCGGGATGATCGTCTCCCTCAACTTCAACCGCCCCATCGAGCACCGCTCGGAGGTGGAGCGGGCCGTCTCCGTCACCTCCGTGCCGCCCGTGCAGGTCGTGGGCCACTGGTTCGGCGACGAACGGCTCGACTTCCGGCCCAAGGAGTACTGGAAGGCCGGCACCGAGGTCACCGTGAAACTGAGCCTGCGCGACGTCGAGGGCGCCGACGGCTCGTACGGCATCCAGGACAAGACCGTCACCTTCACCGTCGGCCGCTCCCAGATCTCCACCGTCGACGCCGCCGCCCACACCATGGAGGTCCGCCGGGACGGCAGGCTGCTGTCCACGGTGCCCATCAGCGCGGGCGCCCCCAAGACGACCACCTACAACGGCAAGATGGTGGTGATCGAGATGTTCGACGTCACCCGCATGAACGGCCAGACCGTCGGGTTCGGCGGCGAGTACGACATCCCCGACGTCCCGCACGCCATGCGGCTGACCAACACCGGGACCTTCCTGCACGGGAACTACTGGCTCAGCCCGGACACCTTCGGCTCCTCCAACATGAGCCACGGCTGCGTCGGCCTGCGCGACGACAAGGGCGGCGGCTCGGACACCCCGGCCGGCTGGTTCTTCGACCGGACCCTGGTCGGCGACGTGATCGAGGTCGTGAACTCGCAGGACAAGGTCGTGGCCGCCAACAACGGGCTGGGCGGCTGGAACATGTCCTGGGCGGACTGGGTGGCCGGCTCCGCCCTGATCTGAACCGCCCTCGTACGTACATCCGGGTGATTCGTGTGATCGCAATGCCGTAGCCGTCGAGTGTCCTGCCGCCGCCCGGCCCGTTCCTGCCGCCAGCCTGACAGGGCACATCAGGCCAGGTCGGGTCGCAGGCAACGGACGGAGCGTCATGTCAGCAAGGAATTGGACCCTCGGGGTGGCGATCGGAGCCGTACTCGCGGCCTCCGCGCCCACGGCCCTCGCGGCGGGGCCCGGCGCCGGCCGGCCCGCGGCGGCCCCGAGGGCGCTGCTGCCGGGCGGGCTCGGCCCGTGCGTGCCCGCGCCCCCGGCCGTCTGCCCCGACCCGTACCCGCCCATCGGCAGCGACGGCATCCCCAAGGGCCGGGACAACGGCATCAACATCTTCGTCGGCGGCGACTTCCGGGTCCGCGAGCGCGCCTCCGAGGCCGAGGGGCGCCTCGTCGTCCTCGGCTCCTTCGACCAGGACAAGGCGACCGGCGGCGACAGCCGCTACAACGTGGGCGTCGTGGGCGCCGGCTCCCTGGTGCCGCCGGCCGCCGGCGCGGACTTCCTCACCACCGGCGGGAACATCACCGTCGCGGCCGGCGAGCGCCTCATCGCCGACACGGGCGTGGTCCGCCACGCCGGCACCGTCACGGGCACCGTGACCGGCACCCTGCGCCAGGACCCCGCCGCCGTCGCCCCGTACGCCGGCCTGCGCGACCAGCTCAGCGCGGCCAGCGAGTGCTACGCCCGCGTCGACGGACAGCCCCGCACGGCCACCGGCACCGTCACCAACAGCGGCTTCGCGACGGTCTTCCGCGGCGACAACACCTCCGCGCTCCAGGTCTTCAACGTCGACGCCGACCTGGTCGGCGCCCGCGGCGCCCAGCAGGGCGTCACCTTCGAGCAGATCCCGGCCGGCGCGACGATCCTGGTCAACGTCCTCGGCGCCGACCGCACGATCAACACCTACAGCGGCGGCATCAGCGACGACGACCCGCTCAACGCCTACCGCGACCGGCTCCTGTGGAACTTCCCGGACGCCACGACGGTCAACCTGAACGGCACCGGCCAGTTCCAGGGCAGCTTCCTGATGGGCGAGCAGAGCTCGCAGACCAACGTCCGGCTGCCCGGGATCAACGGCCGCTTCTTCACCACTGGCTCCGTCACCCACACCGGGCAGCCCGGGCTCGGGGGCGGGCAGGAGTTCCACGCCTACCCCTTCAACGGCGACCTCCCCACCTGCGGCGCCCCGCCCGTGACCACGGGCCTGGTCTCGGTGCTCAAGCGCGACGAGACGGGCGCGGCGCTGCCGGGCGCCGTCTTCGAGCTGTGGAAGGAGTCCAACGGCACCGCGGGGCTGCAGACCGGCGGCCCGACCCCGGACACCAAGGTCGCCGACTGCACCACCCCGCAGAACGGCGTCTGCGAGCAGCGGGCCGAACTCGGCACCTACTACTGGCGCGAGACGGCCGCCCCCGACGGCTACGCGCTGCCCGCCGACCCGGTCCACCAGCTGACCCTGACGGCCGAGAACGCCGCGGCCGGGGTCCGCGTCCAGGCCGACAACCAGCGCATCCCCGTCCCCGGCGCCGAAGTCGTCCTGCGCAAGACCGACGCCGGGACCGGCGCCCCGCTCGCCGGGGCCACCTTCGAGCTGTGGCGCGAGACCAACGGCCGCACCGGCCTGCAGACGACCGGCGGCGACCCGGACGAGCGCCGCGCCGGCACCTGCGTGACCGACGCCGCCGGCACCTGCACCGTCGAGCTGCCGTCCGGGGAGACCTACTACTGGCGGGAGACGGCCGTGCCCGCCGGGTACGACCTGCCGGCCGACCCGGTCACCCCGTTCGTGGTCGACGACGGCGCGGTCGCGAACGGCCTGACCATCAGCCTCGTGAACCGCAGGACCCCGCCGGCCTTCGAGGGCTCGATCCGGGTGCTGAAGAAGGACGCCAAGACCAAGCGGCCGCTGCGCGGCGCCGTCTTCGAGGTGTGGAAGGAGACCAACGGCACCGCGGGCCTGCAGACCCGGGGCATCAACCCCGACCGGCTGGCCAAGCCGGGCTGCGCCACCGACGGCGCCGGCGTCTGCGACTTCACCGGGCTGCCCGAGGGCGCGTACTACCTGCTGGAGACGGACGTCCCCGAGGGGTACGTCCTGCCGCGCGACCGGGTGACCGGCCCGCTGCGGCTGGACGGGCAGACCCCGGGCGGCCGGCTCGTGGTCACCCTCCAGAACCGGCGCGACGACCACGGCAAGGGCAAGGGCAAGCACGGCGAGCCGGAGAACGGCCCCCGGGCCTGACCCCTCCCGTACGGCCGCGATGCGCCGCCGGGGTGACCTCCTCACCCCGGCGGCGCATCCGCGCGGGCCGCCGCGGCCCCGGTCGGGTTGGCTGGGTCCAGCGGCCCGGCCGGCGGGCGCGAGGAGGCCCGTATGAGCACAGCCGACCTGGCAGGCGCGATAGCCCCGACGGACCCGGGACCCGCGCGGCCCCCATCGCCCGCGCGCCCCTCCGGCGCCCGCACCACCCGGGGCCCCCGCCCGGCCTCCGCGCCGAGCGGGCTGCTCGCGCTGGCCGCGGCCGCCGTCCTCGCCGTCCTCGCCGTCCCCGCGGGCCCGGCCGCGGCCGCCGCGCCGGTGGCGCCCGCGGCGGCCTGCACCGCCGGGACCGGCCCGTACCAGCGCGAGCTGGAGGCCCACCTGCGGCGGCCGGTCGACGGGGTGCAGAGCCCCGCCGACTGCGCGGCCGTCCGGGAGTTCCAGCGCGGCAACCGGATCGAGCCGGCCGACGGCTACGCCGGACTGGCCACCTACCGCACGATGGTCGCCGTCGCGGCCCGCCCCGCCCCCAACGCCGCCGGCGGCTGCCCGGTCCGCGCCCACCGCGTCACCTGCGTGGACATGGCACGCCAACTGCTGTGGGTGCAGAGCGGCAAGCGCGTCGTCTTCGACCCCGTGCCGATCCGCACCGGACGCGACGACCAGGAGACCCGCCCCGGCTGGCACGAGGTGTACTGGCGCAGCATCGACCACAAGTCGACGCTCTACGACGACGCCCCCATGCCCTACGCCCAGTTCTTCGACGGCGGCCAGGCCCTGCACGGCCGCCCCGGCGACCTGTACGCCCACGGCGGCTCGGCCGGCTGCGTCAACCTCTCCGTCCCGGACGCCGCCCGGCTGTGGGACCTGCTCGACGAGGGCGACGCCGTCTACGTCTGGGGCACCAAGCCGGGCACCGAGGACTGACCGCGCCCCGCTGGCCGGCCCGCCCCCGCGGGCCGTGCGGCGCCCGTCCGGCACGGCTCCGGGCGGGGCCGGCCGTTGGGACGGAACGGTGACAAGACCGTGGCTTTTCGTGGTTCTCCCGTGTGATTACCTGTCGGCAAGTGCGCGACTGTCCGCGCGCGGGGGACATGGGGAGAACACGAGTGAACCTGCAGCCGATACGCGGCCGCGCCCGCACCGGCCTGCCGGCCCTCCTGCTGGGGGCGGCCCTGCTGTTCACCACCGCGTGCAGCGCGGGCGGTGGCGGGGCGACCGGCGGGGGCGACGACAAGAACGGCGGGGCGGGCACGGGGGGCACCGAGGCGTCCAAGGCCGTGGTGTCCGTCAAGCCGGACGACGGGGCCAAGGAAGTCGCCACCAGCGGTGTGCTGAAGATATCCACCACCGGCGGCAAGCTCGCCACGGTGACGGTGGCCGACACCAAGGGCAACGCCGTCGAGGGCAGGACGTCGGCCGACGGCGCGAGCTGGGAGCCGGACCGCCACCTCGCCTCCGCGACCGAGTACAAGGTCCACGTGGTGGCCAAGGACGAGGCCGGCCGCGAGTCCGCGAAGGACACCAGCTTCACCACCCTGACCCCGGCCAACACCTTCATCGGCCAGTACACGCCCGAGGACGGCTCGACCGTCGGCGTGGGCATGCCGGTCTCGATCAACTTCTCCCGCGGCATCACCAACCCCGAGGCGGTCGAGAAGGCCGTCACGGTGACGGCCGAGCCGTCCGTGCCGGTCGAGGGCCACTGGTTCGGCAACGACCGCCTCGACTTCCGCCCCGAGAACTACTGGGCGCCGGGCACCAAGGTCACCGTGAAGCTCGCCCTGGACGGGGTCGAAGGCCGCCCGGGCGTCTACGGCAAGCAGACCCGTACGGTCACCTTCACCATCGGCCGCTCCCAGGTCTCCACGGTCGACGCGGGCACCAAGCAGATGCAGGTGGTCCGCGACGGCCAAGTGCTCAAGAACCTCCCCATCACCGCGGGCGCCCCGTCGACGACCACGTACAACGGGCAGATGGTCATCAGCGAGAAGTACGAGGTCACCCGGATGAACGGGGCGACGGTCGGCTTCGGCGGCGAGTACGACATCGCCGACGTCCCGCACGCCATGCGGCTGTCGAACTCGGGCACCTTCGTGCACGGCAACTACTGGGCCTCCTCCGGCACCTTCGGTTCGGAGAACGTCAGCCACGGCTGCGTCGGCCTGCGCGACGTGCGCGGCGGCGGGAACGGCGACGTGCCGGCGGCCTGGTTCTTCAACGAGTCGCTGATCGGCGACGTGGTGGTCGTGAAGAACTCCAAGGACAAGCAGATCGCCCCGGACAACGGCCTCAACGGCTGGAACATGGACTGGGCGGAGTGGACCAGGTAGTGCGGTAGACCTCCCGCCCGCGCGAGCGGCGTGGCCCGGTGCTGTGACCCACGGCACCGGGTCACTTCGCGTTAACCGCCACTAACCTGGCCCGTATGACCCTCTCTCTCGAAGTCTCCGAAGGCGTCGGCACCATCCGCCTGGACCGGCCGCCCATGAACGCCCTGGACATCGCCGCCCAGGACCGGTTGCGCGAGCTCGCGGTGGAGGCCGCCGAACGCGCCGACGTCCGCGCCGTCGTGCTCTACGGCGGCGAGAAGGTGTTCGCGGCGGGCGCGGACATCAAGGAGATGCAGACGATGGACCACGCGGCCATGGTCGACCGGTCCCGCGGCCTCCAGGACGCCTTCACCGCCGTGGCCCGCATCCCCAAGCCGGTCGTCGCGGCCGTCACCGGCTACGCCCTGGGCGGCGGTTGCGAGCTGGCGCTCTGCGCCGACTACCGGATCGCCGCCGACAACGCCCGGCTCGGCCAGCCCGAGATCCTGCTCGGCCTGATCCCGGGGGCCGGCGGCACCCAGCGGCTGTCCCGTCTCATCGGCCCCTCCCGCGCCAAGGACCTCATCTTCACCGGCCGCATGGTGAAGGCGGACGAGGCCCTCACCCTCGGCCTGGTCGACCGCGTCGTCCCCGCGGCCGAGGTGTACGCACAGGCGCACGCCTGGGCCGCCAAGCTGGCCCAGGGCCCGGCCCTCGCGCTGCGCGCCGCCAAGGAGTGCGTGGACGCGGGCCTGGAGGCCGACATCGACACCGGTCTGACCATCGAGCGCACCTGGTTCGCCGGCCTGTTCGCCACCGAGGACCGCGAGCGCGGCATGCGCAGCTTCGTCGAGGAGGGGCCGGGCAAGGCGAAGTTCCTCTGAGCCCGTGGCGGCCGTCCGCGGGCCCGTCCTCCCTGCGGGTGGATCGGCCGGGCCCCAAGGCAGCCTTGAGGAGACCTGACGATCCGTCCGCCGGGGGCCGCGCCACGCGCCGCGTCGGTACAGGTCAGGGCGGCCGCCGCGGTCGTCCGCTTGCCGGACGCATATGCCGGGACACCCCTGTGGAATCCATTATTCTGAGGGGTGTTTTTCCGGGGACGGCCCGGAGGGGCGGCTCGGCCCTCCATGATGGGGGGCATGGCGGGCCTGGAGGGTGTGGAACAGCCGCGGCAGCGCAGCAGCGCTTCCGCCGTGCGGCTCACGACGGCGCTTGAGGACGAACAGGGCCTCAGCGCAATGGAGTTGTACGGGAATCCGGCTGACGACGAAGTGACGCTGCCCTCGCTGCCGCAGTCGGCGCACGAGGCCCGCCGACTCACGCGGTACGTGGTCGTCCGCCTCTGGGGCCTGTCGCCGCAGATCGCCGAGCACAGCGTCCTGCTCGTCTCGGAGCTCGTCGGCAACGCGGTCCGGCACACCGGGGCCCGTTCCTTCGGCTTACGCATGCTGCGGCGGCGCGGCTGGATCAGGGTGGAGCTGCGCGACCCCTCGCGCGGACTGCCCTGTCTGATGCCGGTGCACGACCTGGACACCACCGGCCGCGGCCTCTTCCTCGTCGACAAGCTCTCCGACCGCTGGGGCGCGGACCTGCTGCCGCGCGGCAAGATCACCTGGTTCGAGATGCGGGTGGCCGACCGCCAGAACGCCTGAAGCCCCCGGCGCGCCGTGGTGGGCGGTGTGGGGGCTTCATGGGGGCGCCGAGGATCGAAGGGGGTGTGATCCTCGGCGGACGGACTTCGCTCGGGTCAACGGGAAGCCGTGATTCCGACTATGGCAGACGAGGGCTCAAACGCCAAAAGTCCCCACTCGGACATAAGTGTGCAAATACCAAGACTTTCTAGCTAAATCCTAGGTGAGGTGGGCCACTCACCTCGTAATCAATGAATAAGTATCGACCGCTGTGTGTAAATCGTTGACCACATGGCGGACAGGGGGCCGTCTAAGGCCCCTGAGGCGACGTCCCAAATTGGGTCAATCATTACCTAACGGGCCATCCACCCCTTAAATGGGCAAGTGCTCTCACCTCCAGGCCGCCGCGCGGCCCTGCGCGCAGGTGCCGCCGCCGCGGTCGGACTCGCCACCGCGTGCGGATCGGGCCGCCCCGCCACCGCGCCCCCCACCTCCTCCTCCGCCCCGCCCCCGGGCCCCGGCAAGCCCTCCGCCCCGGCCCGCCCCGCCGCCGCACCGCGCCGGTTCGCCGGCCAGCCCGTGGAGATCGGCCACGGCCCCCGCGACCGCCCCCGGGTCGCCCTCACCTTCCACGGCAACGGGGACCCCGCCATCGCCCGGTCGGTGCTGGCGGAGGCCGAGCGCGGCGGCGCCCGGATCACCGTCCTGGCCATCGGGACCTGGCTCGACGACCACCCCGACATGGCCCGCCGCGTCCTGGACGGCGGCCACGAACTCGGCAACCACACCCAGCGCCACCTCGCGATCAACGACATGCCGCAGGACGAGGCCTACGCCGAGATCACCGGCTGCGCCCAGCGGCTCAAGCGCCTCACCGGCTCCATCGGCACCTGGTTCCGGCCCTCCCAGACCCAGAACGCCTCCCCGCTCGTCCAGAAGCTGGCCCAGCGGGCCGGCTACCCGCACGTCCTGTCGTACGACGTGGACTCCCTTGACTTCACCTCGCCCGGCGCCGCGGCCGTCCTCCGCAACGTCACCGGGACGATCCACGGCGGATCGGTGGTGAGCCTGCACTTCGGCTACGCGGACACGGTCGACGCGATGCCTCCCCTCCTCGAAGAACTCGCGCGGCGCAAGCTGCGCGCGGTGACCACCACGGAGCTGCTGACCCCATGACGACCACCCGCCTTCCCCGGAAGGCCACCGTGCTGCTGGCCGGTCTGGTCCTCGCCGCCCTGGCCGGCTGCGGATCCTCCGGCGACGGGCCCGCCGAGGCACTCGGCACCAAGGGCCCGGCCAAGCCCGTCAAGGCCCTTCCGGCCGTCCCGCCCGGCCTGCCCGGCATGCCCCCCGTCCTGGACCCGAACGACGTCTACGCGGCGGACCGGCCCGGCAAGCTCTCCCCGGTCGTCAAGGACTTCCCCTCCCGCATCTACGTGCCGAACACCACCTCCAACACGGTGTCCGTCATCGACCCCGCGACGTACCAGGTGGTCGACACCATCCCGGTCGGGAACCAGCCCCAGCACGTGGTGCCCTCCTGGGACATGAAGACCCTGTGGGTCAACAACAACCGGGGCCACACGCTCACCCCGATCAACCCGGCCACCGGCGAGGCGGGGAAGCCGGTCGAGGTGCACGACCCGTACAACCTGTACTTCACGCCGAACGGCAAGTACGCGATCGTCATGGCCTCGATGGACAAGGAACTCGTCTTCCGCGATCCGCACACCATGGACCGCGTGAAGACCGTCCCGGTGAGCTGCTTCGGCGTCAACCACGCCGACTTCTCCGCCGACGGCCGCTACTTCATCGTGAGCTGCGAGTTCTCCGGCGAACTCCTCAAGGTCGACACCGAGAAGATGGAGGTCATCGGCCAGCAGAAACTGCCGTTCGAGGGCGCCATGCCGCAGGACGTCAAGGTCTCCCCGGACGGCAAGACCTTCTACGTCGCCGACATGATGGCGCACGGCATGTGGGTGCTCGGCGGCGACAAGTTCGAGACGCCCAAGCTCCTGCCGACCGGAAAGGGCTGCCACGGCCTGTACGTGAGCCGCGACTCCAAGGAGATGTACATCTCCAACCGCGGCGAGGGCACCGTCTCGGTCTTCGACTTCCCGAAGAACAAGCTGACCAAGAAGTGGGAACTGCCGGACGGCGGCAGCCCCGACATGGGCGGCGTCTCCGCCGACGGCAAGGTGCTGTGGTTGTCGGGCCGCTACGACGCCGAGGTCTACGCCATCGACACGGCCACCGGCAAGGAGCTCGCCCGCATTCCCGTCGGAGGCGGCCCGCACGGCCTCGCCGTGTACCCGCAGCCCGGCCGCTACTCGCTCGGGCACACCGGCATCTTCCGGTAGCCGGCCGTACGCGGCCGCCCGCGCACGGCGCGCACGGCGGTGCCCCGGGAGCTCCCACGGCCCCCGGGGCACCGGCTCGGGCCCGTCCGCCGACGGGCGTCGCCGCCACCAGGCGACGGGCAGCCGCCGTGGCAGCCGCTTGATGGAGCCCGTGCGCCCCACCAGGTTCTCCGCCGGCGCCGCGAGCGCAGCCCCGGCAGCCGTTCCACCAGCACCTCCAGCACGATCTCCGCATGCGCCCGGCCCGGGGACGACGCCGGGCAGAAGTGCCGCAGGGCCGCGGAGCAGGGGTCGGCGTACCCGGCCCGCAGGTCGGCCGGGCCGCCCTCGGCGGCCATGTAATCGAAACAGACCCGCGACTGCGCGTCCGTGACGGATTCACCTTCCGGTACCTTGGATCCGACGAAGTTCAGGGCCATCTCCACACAGCCCTCACGGAATGCGTCGCCGGTATCCGGGAAATGCATCACGCGGCGGTGCAGAAGTTGGTGGACGGGGTCGGACTGGAACTCGGAACGCGCCCCCACGCGGATTTCCGCCTGGGGCGGGCCTGATTCCTCCACGGCTTTCAGGATGTGTCGCCGCACGGCGCGGCCCGCGGCGGACGGATCGTCAGGTCCCCCGCGCTCGGAGCTGACGTAGCCGTTTCCGGGGCTCACCCCGATGAGCACATGGTAGCCGTCTTCCCGGACACGGCGGCGGGTACGGGTGAAGGGCAGAACGTCGCATGATGCGTCGGCTGTGATCGTCACCCGTGTGATCGCCCTTGTCGCCGCTTGTCCCGGGAGCCCTGCGCTCCTGGCGTGGCGGCAATGCCCGTACGTTGTGCCGTGATGCCGGAGCGTGACGGGAGCGGACCGGAATTCTTGGCCGGAATTGTCACTTCCGTGTTGTCCGAAGGTGATGTGAATTCCTTTCCGCCGCCCGAACGGGACCCCCGGCGAAGGCGTCCGCGGACGGCGGCTACCCTGAGCCGGTCAACAAGCACCAAGAAGGGGTGGACCCAGTGGCTGACATCGAGAGCGCACGGGCGACGTTCGACAAGTTCGACGTGAACGGTGACGGCTTCGTCACGGCCGACGAGTACAGCGCGGCCATGAAGGCGATGGGCGACGCGTACGTCACCGGCGCCGTCGCGGACGCCGTCCTCGCGTCCAAGGACGCGAACGCCGACGGCCTGCTGAGCTTCGACGAGTTCTGGGGCGCCCTGAACAAGTAGTCCCGGCCCGCGCCCCCGCCCCGCCTGCCGGGGGCGGGGGCGCCGTCACGCCCCGGGCCCGCCGGAGCCGTCCTGCGCCCCCTCCATGGTCCCGACCTCCGCCAGCGCCTCCTCCAGCCACGCCAGCCAGAACCCCTCCAGCGCGATCCCGCCGTGCAGCACGAGCCGGCGCAGCCGGTCCTCCACGGCGTCACGGCCCGGCGGGAAGTCCCGCTCCTCGATGGCCTCGTACCGCGCCAACCGCTCGCGGTGCAGCTCCAGATGGCGCCGCAGCTCGGGCCCGAGCCCCCGCGGCCCCACCACCCCCGCCGCGCGGATGCGCAGCAGCAGCGGGTCGCGCATCGGCTTGGGGTCCTGGCTCTCGGCGACCCACCGCGCGAGCTCCGCGCCCCCCGCGGGCAGCACCTCGTACTCCTTCTTCTGGCCCCGCACGGGCACCTCGCCGGGCAGCGCCCGGATCAGCCCGGACTCCTCCAGGCGGCCCAGCTCCCGGTAGATCTGCTGGTGAGTCGCGGACCAGAAGTACCCGATGGACCGGTCGAAGCGACGGGTCAGCTCCAGCCCGGACGAGGGCTTCTCCAGCAGGGCGGTGAGGATGGCGTGCGGCAGCGACATGGCGCCATCCTAGGTACGGCCCGGGCGGCGCGGCGGGCGCCGCGGGACGCTACCGCACGGCGCTACCGCAGGGCGCCCAGCGCCTCCGGGGTCCTCGGACCGGGGGCGGCCGGGTCCAGCAGGCCGCGCGCCCGGAGGAAGGCCGTCACCGCCGGGGACCAGGCCTGGCGCAGCCCGGCCGAGGCCAGCAGCTCCGGGTCCGACAACAGCTCCACCGCCGGGCCGACGCGGATGCCCGCCGGGGTCAGCACCGCCGCGTCGTCGGCCCAGCGCACCGCCAGGTCCACGTCGTGCGTGGCCATCACCACCGTGGTCCCCGCGCCGCGCAGCCCCGCCAGCGCGTCGAGCAGCCGCTCCTGGCCGTCCGGGTCCAGCCCGGCCGTCGGCTCGTCCAGGATCAGCACCCGCGGGGCCATCGCCACCGCCCCGGCGATGGCCGCGCGCTTGCGCTGACCGTACGAGAGCAGGTGCGTCGGACGGTCCCGCAGCGCGGTGATGTCCAGGGCCGCGAGCGCCCCCGCGACCCGGGCGCGGACCTCGTCGGCGGGCAGGCCCAGGTTCATCGGGCCGAACGACACGTCCTGTTCGACCGAGGCCGCGAACAGCTGGTCGTCGGGGTCCTGGACCACCAGCTGCACCGCCGTGCGCAGCCGGGTCAGCCCGGCACGCCGGTACGACACCTGCGCACCGTCCAGCAGCAGCGCGCCGGCGGCGGGCCGCAGCCCCCCGCTCAGCAGCCGCATCAGCGTGGTCTTGCCGCTGCCGTTGCGCCCGAGCAGGGCCAGCGCCCGGCCCCCGGTGATCCCGAAGTCCACGCCGGACAGGACGTCCGGGCCGTCCTCGTACGCGTAGCGGACCCCCACCAGCTCCACCAGCGGGCCCGCCGGCGTGGTCCCCGGCGGCTTCTCCAACGGCTTCACAGGTACAGCTCCTTGAGTACGAGGGTGGCGGCGACGAGGGCCGTCAGCAGGGCGGCGGTCCCGGTCAGGAACCGCCAGGACAGCGCCGCCTCGGGCACGAGCACCCGCAGCGCCCCGTCGTAGCCGCGACCCGCCAGCCCCGACTGGAGCCGGGCCGCGCGGTCGAAGGCCCGGACGAACGTGGTCGCGGCGAGGCCGGCCACCGAGCGCCAGGCCGCGGCCCGGCCGGTGGTCCCCAGACGGGCCGCCTGGGCCTGGCGGACCCGGGTCAGCGAGTCGAGCAGCAGGAAGCCGATCCGGTACATGACCAGCGCCACGTCCACCACCGGCGCCGGGACGCCGGCCCGCACCAGACGCGGCAGCACGTCCGAGACGGGAGTGGTGAACGCGAACAGCAGCACGCCCAGCGAGGCCGCCGAGGTCCGCAGCAGCAGTTCCCCCGCGTGCCGCGGCCCGTCGGGGGCCAGTGCGACCGGCCCGGCCGGACCGCCCACCGCGAACAGCAGCGGCAGCGCCCCCGTGAAGCAGAAGCCCAGCGGGATCCGGAAGGCCCGCCACAACTGCCGCCCCGGCACCCCGGCGGGACCCAGGAGCACGGCGAGGGTGGCGGCGGCGACCAGCGGGCCGCCCGGCCAGGGCGGCAGGCACACCGCGGTGACCGTCAGCCCGATCCCCAGCAGGGCCTTCTCCAGGGGATGGCGGCGGCGCCAGCGGCTGCCGTGCGCCGCCGCGTCGATCGGCAGCACCGCCTACGACTCCACGGCGCGGTCACCGGTGGCGGCCGCCGCGGCCGCCGCACCCTGGCGGCGGCCCTTGCGGACGCCGAAGTAGTACGCGAGCACCCCCGCGCCCAGCGCCGCCTGCAAGGCGAACAGGGCCGACTCGACCTCCCCGGAGGGCGGTTCGTACAGGGGCGAGAACCAGGGCTCGTAGTCCGGCTTCAGCTCGGTGATGGCCGACTCCGCCTGCGCGTCGGCGCCCGCGAACGGCTCCTCCTTGCCGTCGCCCATGCCCAGGGCCAGCGGGAGGACGGCCAGCGCCGCCACCAGGAGCAGCAGCAGGGTGTTGATCTTCGCGTTCCGCGTCATCAGAGCGCCGCCTCCTGCTTCGCCGTGCGCCGGGTGAGCTTCGCGACGCCGAGCCGGACCAGGTCCGACCGGCTCGACTGCATGAGCAGCCGCATCACCAGGACGGTCAGCAGCCCCTCGCTCACCGCCAGCGGGATCTGCGTGAGGGCGAAGATCTCACCGAACTTCACGAGCGCGCCCGTGAACCCGGTGGCCTGGTCGGGAAAGGCCAGCGCCAGCTGCACGGAGGTCACGCAGTAGGTCACCAGGTCGGCGAAGAAGGCCCCGAAGAACACGGAGACCATCAGCGGCGCCCCGGTCCGCCGGAGCAGGAGGTAGACGCCGTACCCCGCCCACGGGCCGGCGATCGCCATGGAGAAGACGTTGGCGCCGAGCGTGGTCAGCCCGCCGTGCGCCAGCAGCAGCGCCTGGAACAGCAGGGTGATCGTGCCGAGCACCGCCATGATCGGCGGCCGGAAGAGGATGGCCCCGAGCCCCGTACCGGTGGGATGGGAGCAACTTCCCGTCACCGAGGGTATTTTCAGGGCGGACAGGACGAATGTGAACGCTCCGGACGCACCGAGGAGCAGGGTGCTCTCCGGATTGGCCTTGACCTCGCGGGTCAGGGCCCGGACGCCGTGGACGACGAAGGGAGCGGACGCGGCGCCCCAGGCGACCGCGTGCAAAGGGGGCAGGAACCCCTCGGCGATATGCATGAGTGGGGAGACCTCTCCAGCACCTCGTGGATGGACAACGCGCCCCGGCCGGTCTCCTGGCTCACGGGTACTGATGCCCGGACTCCGCCTTCCCGGGGCCGAGCGGTCTCCCGCGTGGTCCCAGTGGCTTCCCGTAGGAGTGGCGCCGGACTTCCCGATCACAGTGGCGAGGGCCGCACCGGTTTCCCACCGGTTTCCCGAACACCAAGGCCCGATGACCCTAGTCGGCCGTGCGGGCCTCCACCAACCCGCCCCGGTGCACCCGCCGTCCGCCCGGGTCCGCGCTCAGCCCGGCAGCAGCGCGCTGAGCTCCGCGTCGAGGTCGTACTGCCGGTGCTCCTGGCCGCGCGGGACCAGCAGGGTCAGCCGGCGGCACAGTTCGCGCACGTCCTTGGCGCGGGCGGACACCACCGCGCCGTGCTCGCCGTTGCTGAAGGCGAGGAAGACGCGCGGCTCGCTGCCCTCCCAGCACGGCCACACCCGGAGGTCGCCCTCGCCGGTGGCCCGGGACTCCCCGTCGAGCAGCAGGTCGCGGGCGAAGACCCAGCGCGCCAGGTACCGGCCGCCGCCGTGCAGGTCCACGGACACTTCGTACGGCCGGTCGCAGCGGTAGGCGAAGACCCCCCGCAGCGTGACGGCGACCGGGGAGGCCTCCAGCCGCAGCGGGAGGACGCGGTGTTCGGTGGTGACCAAGGGAGTGCGCCTCTCTGCCGGCATGCGCGTGCCCCGCGGGCCGTTCCGCGGTTCTCCGCCCTCCGGGCAACCTAACCCCGCCGCGACCCCCGGCCCCCCTGCCGAAGGTCCCGTCCCCCAGGGCCGCTGGGCCCCTCTCGGCCGCGGCGGCGCCGGGTCAGCACTCGATGACGTTGACCGCGAGGCCGCCGCGGGCGGTCTCCTTGTACTTGACCTTCATGTCCGCGCCGGTCTCCTTCATGGTCTTGATGACCTTGTCCAGGGAGACCTTGTGCGAGCCGTCGCCCCGCATCGCCATCTTCGCCGCCGTGACCGCCTTCACCGCGGCCATGCCGTTGCGCTCGATGCACGGGATCTGGACCAGGCCGCCGACCGGGTCGCAGGTCAGGCCCAGGTTGTGCTCCATGCCGATCTCCGCCGCGTTCTCCACCTGCTCCGGAGTGCCGCCGAGCACCTCGGCCAAGGCCCCCGCCGCCATCGAGCAGGCCGAACCGACCTCGCCCTGGCAGCCGACCTCGGCGCCCGAGATCGAGGCGTTCTCCTTGAACAGCATGCCGATCGCGCCCGCCGCGAGGAGGAAGCGGACCACGCCGTCCTCGTCCGCGCCCGGCACGAAGTTCATGTAGTAGTGCAGGACCGCGGGCAGGACCCCGGCCGCGCCGTTGGTCGGCGCCGTCACGACCCGCCCGCCCGCCGCGTTCTCCTCGTTGACCGCCATCGCGTAGATCGTCGCCCACTCGCTGCGGTGCAGCATCGGGTCGCCCTCGGTGCGCAGCTGCCGCGCCGTCGACGCGGCCCGGCGCTTGACCCGCAGGCCGCCGGGGAGGATGCCCTCGCGGGACATGCCCCGCGCCACGCAGGACTGCATCACGCGCCAGATCTCCAGCAGGCCCTCGCGGATCTCCTCCTCGGTGCGCCAGGCCTTCTCGTTCTCCAGCATCAGCGAGGAGATCGACAGGCCGGTCTCGTTCGCGAGGCGGAGCATCTCGTCACCGGAGCGGAAGGGGTACTTCAGCACGGTGTCGTCGAGCTTGATCCGGTCCTCGCCGACCGCGTCCTCGTCCACGACGAACCCGCCGCCGACCGAGTAGTAGGTCTTCTCCAGCAGCGGGGTGCCCGCCGTGTCGTACGCGAAGAGGGTCATGCCGTTCGCGTGGTACGGCAGCGAGCGCCGGCGGTGCAGGATCAGCTGGTTCGGCTCGTCGAAGGCGATCTCGTGCGCATCGCCTATCTCCGCGCCCATCAGGCGCAGCCGGCCGCTCTGCCGGATGCGCTCGACCTCGGCGTCGGCCGTCTCCACGTTCACCGTGCGGGGCGAGTGGCCCTCCAGGCCCAGGAGCACCGCCTTGGGGGTGCCGTGGCCGTGGCCGGTCGCGCCGAGCGATCCGAACAGCTCGGCGCGCACCGACGCGGTCTGGGCGAGGAGGCCGTCCTTCTTCAGGCGGGTCACGAACATGCGCGCGGCCCGCATGGGGCCGACGGTGTGGGAGGAGGAGGGACCGATGCCGATGGAGAAGAGGTCGAAGACGGAGATGGCCACGGTGGCGGACTCCCTTGTCTGCTCGTGGGGTGGGAGGGGCAGGAGAGGCGGATTGGTCGGATTTTGTCCGGCAGTCGAGCTTAACGCGACGCGGTGAACGGCCCGGCTGCCGGACGGGGCGCCGAGATGGCCGTCAGGCGCGGCCGGGGCGCGGCGGCCCGCGGGCCCGCACCGCCCTTCCCCGTACGCCTGCCCCGTTCCCGCCCCCGTACGTACGCCCGCAGGGCCCGGAACCGGCCGGGGGCCGCGGCCGGGCGGCGCCGCGCGGCCATGCGAAGGGCCCGGCCCGCGCAGGAGCGGGCCGGGCCCTTGCGGAACGCGCCTAGAGCGACGGGTACAGCGGGAACTTCGCGGCGAGCGCGGTGACGCGCGCCTTCAGGTCCTCGCTGTCGTACTCCGGCTTCAGCGCGGCCGCGATGATCTCCGCGACCTCGGTGAACTCGGCGGCGCCGAAGCCGCGCGTGGCCAGCGCCGGCGTGCCGATCCGCAGGCCCGAGGTGACCATCGGCGGCCGCGGGTCGTTCGGGACGGCGTTGCGGTTGACCGTGATGCCCACCTCGTGGAGGCGGTCCTCGGCCTGCTGCCCGTCCAGCTCGGAGTCGCGCAGGTCGACCAGGACCAGGTGCACGTCCGTGCCGCCGGAGAGGACGGACACGCCGACCTCGGTGACGTCCGGCTGCACCAGGCGGTCGGCGAGGATCTTCGCGCCTTCCAGGGTGCGCTCCTGGCGCTCCTTGAACTCGGGCGAGGCGGCGACCTTGAAGGACACCGCCTTGGCCGCGATCACGTGCTCCAGCGGACCGCCCTGCTGGCCCGGGAAGACCGCGGAGTTGATCTTCTTGGCGAGCTCCTGCGTGGACAGGATCACACCGCCGCGCGGACCGCCGAGGGTCTTGTGCGTGGTGGTGGTGACCACGTGGGCGTGCGGCACCGGGTTCGGGTGCAGCCCCGCGGCGACCAGGCCGGCGAAGTGCGCCATGTCGACCATCAGGTACGCGCCGACCTCGTCCGCGATCCGGCGGAAGGCGGCGAAGTCCAGCTGGCGCGGGTAGGCGGACCAGCCGGCGACGATCAGCTGCGGCTTGGTCTCCTTGGCGAGGCGCTCGACCTCGGCCATGTCCACCCGGCCGGTCCCGTCCACGTGGTACGGGACCACGTTGTACAGCTTGCCGGAGAAATTGATCTTCATGCCGTGGGTCAGGTGACCGCCGTGGGCCAGGTTCAGGCCCATGATCGTGTCGCCCGGCTTCAGCAGCGCGAACATCGCGGCGGCGTTCGCCTGCGCACCGGAGTGCGGCTGGACGTTCGCGGCCTCGGCGCCGAAGAGCGCCTTGATGCGGTCGATCGCGATCTGCTCGACCACGTCGACGTGCTCGCAGCCGCCGTAGTAGCGGCGGCCCGGGTAGCCCTCGGCGTACTTGTTGGTCAGGACCGAGCCCTGGGCCTCCATGACGGCCACCGGAGCGAAGTTCTCCGAGGCGATCATCTCCAGGGTCGACTGCTGGCGCACGAGTTCGGCGTCGACTGCGGCGGCGACGTCCGGGTCGAGCTCGTGGAGCGGGGTGTTCAGCACAGACATCAAGATCCCCTGAGGTCAGTTGTCGGAGTGGGTGAACGCGGCGTAGTCCTCGGCCGACAGCACGTCGGTCGGCTCGGCCGAGATGCGCACCTTGAACAGCCAGCCGCCCTCGAAGGGCGCCGAGTTCACCAGCGAGGGGTCGTCCACGACGTCCTGGTTGGCCTCGACGACCTCGCCGGACACGGGGGAGTACAGGTCGCTGACCGACTTGGTCGACTCCAGCTCCCCACAGGTCTCGCCCTCGGTGACGGTGCCGCCGACCTCGGGGAGCTGGGCGTAGACGACGTCACCGAGCGCGTTGGCCGCGTACTCCGTGATGCCGACCGTCGCGACGCCGTCCTCGGCGGCCGACAGCCACTCGTGCTCCTTGGTGTAACGCAGCTGCTGGGGGTTGCTCATGACCTGATTCTCCTGGATGCGGGGGACTGGATACGAACAGCGGTCTCGCGTGCCGAGACGGCACCGCACGGGTTCTCCGTACGGCAGGGGCCTGCGGCGGGACTACTTCTGCCGCTTGTAGAACGGCAGCGCCACGACCTCGTACGCCTCATGCGTACCGCGAATGTCGACGCCGACGCCGGAGGTGCCGGGCGCGGCGTGCGCCGCGTCCACGTACGCCATCGCGATCGGCCTGCCCAGCGTCGGGGACGGGGCGCCCGAGGTGACCTCGCCGATCACCTCTCCACCGGACACCACCGGGAAACCGGCCCGCGGCACGCGGCGGCCCTCGGCGATCAGTCCGACCAGCTTGCGCGGCGGGTTCGCGGCGGCGCGCTCGGCGGCGGCCTCCAGCGCGGCGCGGCCGACGAAGTCCCCCTCCTTCTCGAACTTCACGACCCGGCCCAGCCCCGCGTCGAACGGCGTGAGGGAGGTGCTCAGCTCGTGCCCGTACAGCGGCATGCCCGCCTCCAGACGCAGGGTGTCGCGGCAGGACAGGCCGGCCGGGACCAGGCCGACGCCCGCGCCGGCCTCGGTCAGCGCCTCCCACAGCCGCACCGCGTGTTCGGGCGCGACGAACAGCTCGAAACCGTCCTCGCCGGTGTAGCCGGTCCGGGCGATCAGCGCGGGCACGCCGGCGACGGTGCCCGGCAGACCGGCGTAGTACTTCAGCCCGTCCAGGTCGGCGTCGGTCACGGACTTCAGGATGCCGGGCGACTCCGGGCCCTGGACCGCGATCAGCGCGTACGCGTCGCGGTCGTCGCGGACCTCGGCGTCGAAGCCCGCCGCGCGCTCGGTGACCGCGTCCAGCACGACCTGGGCGTTGGAGGCGTTCGCGACGACCATGAACTCGTCCTCGCCCAGCCGGTAGACGATCAGGTCGTCGACGATGCCGCCGTCCGCCCGGCAGATGTGCGTGTAGCGGGCGCGGCCGACGCCGACGGTGGAGATGTTGCCGACCAGCGCGTAGTCCAGCACCTTGACGGCCTCCGGGCCGGTCACGGTGATCTCGCCCATGTGCGACAGGTCGAAGAGGCCGGCCCGGGTGCGGACGGCGTTGTGCTCGTCGCGCTCGCTGCCGTACCGCAGCGGCATGTCCCAGCCCGCGAAGTCGGTCATGGTCGCACCGAGGGCACGGTGCAGCGCGTCGAGGGCGGTCAGGCGGGGGGCAGTGCTCATGGGTGTGGCTCCCGAGTCCCAGGGCATGACATGACGAGGAGGGTCCTCCCCATCTGTCATCGGAACCTGAGAGGTTCGCCGAGAGTTCCTCGGCTTGCACCTTGGGTGGAGCCGTCGAGCGGCTCGCTTTTCAGATCTGCCTCATCCACGCGGTACGGGGCCTGAGAGATTCAAGGGAGGTTCTTGCTCCTTCGGCGCCCGCGCACGGCCTTGCGGCGTGCCGGGACTCTCCCGCGCGGATTCAAGCGGCCGGTATGCAGTTGGTCCAGATGGCGCACATCATTGCACGCCCCCGCCGGACCCGGGGGGCGGGGCCCCGAAAGTTCGTGCGCGGCTCGTGCGGCTCTCCAGCGGTCCGGCCGGAACCGGCCCCGCCGGATTACCGTCTCTTTACACTCAGTGGGAAAGGGTCCTGGCGACCCGGTTCGGGGGAGGCGATCACTGTGCGGAGATTCGGAGTGGTAGTGGCGGCGACGGGGACCGTGGAGGCGGTCCCGGCACAGCGGGAGGCGCGGGCGCGCGAGGGCGCCGCCCGGTCCGGCCCCGTACGCGACCTGCGCGGCCCGGCGGTGCACGGCCCCCAGCGGCTGCGCTTCGCCGCCGGGGACATCGTCGTGGTCTCCGGCCTGCCCGGCGGCGGCAAGAGCACCCTGATCAAGCGGGCGGCCGCCGAGGGCGGCTCCGTGGACTCCCAGGACGCCCGCGAGCGCTGGGAGCGCCGGATGCCCGCCTCCCTCCCGTACGCCGTGTACCGGCCGCTGGTCCGCGTGGCGCACTACTGGGGGCTGTGGCGCGTCCTGCGCTCCGGCGCCTCCGTCGTCGTCCACGACTGCGGTACGCAGAGCTGGGTGCGCGGCCTCCTCGCCGCCGCGGCCCGCCGCCGCGGCCGTGCCCTGCACCTGCTCTTCCTGGACAGCAGCCCCGAGGAGGCGCTCTCCGGACAGGCGGCGCGCGGCCGGCGCGTCTCCGCGTACGCCTTCGCCCGGCACCGCGGCGCCGTGGGCCGGCTGCTGCGCGAGGCGGAGGCCGGGCGGCCCCCGGCCGGCTGTGCCTCGGCGACCCTGCTGGACCGCCGCTCGGCCGCCGCCGTGACCCGCATCGCGTTCCGGGGCTGACCGCCCCCGCCGGGCGCGGGGTCCGTCGTGCCAGCGGATAACCTCGGGGCGACGAGGGCGGGACCACGGAGGGGTGCGGGATGCAGGGCAGCGGCTGGCCGGAGAACGAACTGGAGCAGGTGCTCGGGGCGGCGCTGGGACAGGCCGACGCGGGGGCGCGGATCCTGGAGGTGCTCGGACGCAGCCACGTGTGGGTGCCGCTGCCCGGTGGCGGCGGACCGGGCTCGGCCGACCTGACCCTGCCCACCATGGAGATCGGCGGGGCGGCGTACGTGCCCGTCTACAGCTCCGAGGCCCAGTTCCGCTTCTGCGCCGGCCCCGGCATGGACTTCGCGGTGGCGCCCGCAGTCCAGTTCGCCCGCGGCCTGCCCCCGCAGCTCGGCATCGCCGTGAACCCCGAGGGAGCCGTCGGGGTCCCGCTCCCGCCGGCCGCGGTGGCCGAGCTCTGCCGCACCGGGCACACGCCCCTCGACGGCCCCGCCACCGGCGGCCGGGTCCGGCTCTACGAGCCCGACTGGCAGGACGACCCGGTCGACTTCCTCGCCGCCGCGGCCGAGGAGTTCCGGGCCACCGGGGTGGTCACCGCCGCCCACCGCTGCCTGGCCAGCGTCGAGGGCGGGGCGCCGGAGCTGTTCGTCGGTGTCCGCCTGGTGGGATGGGAGCCCGAATACCGGAACGCGCCGATGGACGCCCTGGGCCGGGCCCTGACCCGGGTCCCGCCGCCGTGGCCCGTGCAGTTGATCCTCCTGGACGCGGCCGAGGACCCGGTCACGGACTGGATTCGTGAGCGCGTACGCCCCTTCTACCTTCCGTAGGGCCGCATAAGCTGGTTGCATCTCCCGGCCGCACGCGTGGTCCGGGTGCACGTGGACGACGGGCGGACGAAGAGGGGGTACCGGTGGGTGCGTCAGGCACGGCCGCGGCCGGGCAGGTCGAGCACATGCTGCGCCAGGTGACTCCCGGGCGCTACGAGAGCTACGAGTCACTGCTGCACGCGCTGGCCGAGGGCCGGCTGTGGATGATGCTCTGGCAGGGGCAGCCGGGTTCCTCCGACGCCCAGTACGGCGGCATGGAGGTCGACGGCCTCGGCTACGCGCCCTGCGTGACCTCGCCCGGGGAGCTGGCCGCCAGCGGCTGGAACCGGGGCTACGAGGTGGTCACGGGCCGCGACATCGCCCGCGCCCTCTACCCCGACCGCTGGGGGCTGTGGCTCAACCCGCACGCCCAGGGCGGCGGCCTCGGCGTGCCCTGGGCCGATCTGCGCCGCGTCGCGACGGGCCTGGACCGGATGCCGGCCGGCCCGCTGCGGCTCTCGGAGCCCGCCATCGAGCTGCCGCAGTTCTACGGGCTGCTGACCCGGCACGCGCACAGCACCCCGGCCGTCCGGTCGCTGCGCCGCGCCTGGGTGCAGCCGTCGCTGGGCTCGCCGTACCTGGCCGTCGGGCTCGACCTGTACGACGCCTCGGCGCCCGCGCTGGAGTCCGTGCGCGAGATGATGCGCCAGTCGGTCGGCGTGGTGCCCGAGGGCGTCCCGGTGTGCACGGTCGCGCTGGCCGACGAGCACGACCCGGTGGCGATGTGGCTGCGCGCGCAGACCCGCCCGTTCTACGACCGGGAAGGCCAGGCGCCGGGCTACTGACCGGGGGCCGCCGCCCCGGCCGCCCGCACCCCGCGCGACCCTCCCGCCCGTCCTGCCCCGCCCCTTCCGTACATCCGCATACCGAGACATCCCGCTCGAAGGCCGCACCGGACCCATCGGTGCGGCCTTCGGCATATCCGCCGAATGCACCCAAGAACCGCACCCGACATGGCAGTTGGGCCTGATGTCCGTTCCGCGACGAACGGGCGGTGTTTCACCGCTCATCAGGGCCCGCGGTTCGGATAGCGGAAGCCGTCGGCACAGATCACGGTTGCGCATCACATCCCCGGCAGGTCTGGCGGGCGCTCGAGAGGGCGTTGAAGACTCCCCCCACCGAAGGCCGGTCAATCTCGCAAGCACCCGCTCTTCACGTGCACTTCAGGCGCATTTCGCGCTTTCCGCACCAACAGCGACGCCGATGGAACCAAGCCGCCACAGCGGCGGGCATGGGCCGGCCACCGTCGGCCGAGAGGGGTCCCCACCACGATGACGGCACCACTGCACGACACCAGCGCGGCCGAGCCCGCAGCCGTGGACGCCCCCGGAATTCCGCAGAAGGCGATCGAGGGCCGTTCGCCGTGGAAGATCGCCTGGCTCCGCCTCAGGCGGGACAAGGTCGCCCTGGCCGGCGGTGTCGTCGTCCTGCTGCTGATCCTCGTCGCGCTCTTCGCGCCGCTGATCGTCAAGGCCTTCGGCCACCCGCCGGAGGAGCTGCACGAGGACATGCTGGACCCGCTGCTCGGCCTGCCGGCCGGCGACTGGGGCGGCATGAGCGGCGACTTCCTGCTGGGCGTCGAGCCCGTCAACGGCCGCGACGTCTTCAGCCGGATCGTCTACGGCGCCCGGATCTCCCTGCTGGTGGCCTTCCTGTCCGCCTTCGTGGCGGTGTCGCTCGGCACCTTCTTCGGCATCATCGCCGGCTACTTCGGCGGCTGGGTCGACGCGGCCATCAGCCGCGTGATGGACCTGCTGCTGGCCTTCCCGCAGCTGCTGTTCATCATCGCGCTGATCTCCGTCATCCCGAGCAAGCTGTGGGGCTTCGAGGGCTCGGGCCTGCGCATCGCCGTCCTGGTCCTGGTCATCGGCTTCTTCGGCTGGCCCTACATCGGCCGCATCGTCCGCGGCCAGACCCTGTCGCTGCGCGAACGCGAGTACGTCGAGGCGGCGCGCAGCCTCGGCGCGGGCCGCATGTACATCCTCTTCCGCGAACTGCTCCCGAACCTGGTGGCGCCCATCACCGTCTACTCGACGCTGATGATCCCCACCAACGTGCTGACCGAGGCCGCGCTGAGCTTCCTCGGAGTCGGCGTCAAGCCCCCCACGCCGTCGTGGGGAGAGACCCTCTCCACGGCCGTGCGGACCTACGAGGACGATCCGCTCTTCATGATCTTCCCCGGCGTGGCGATCTTCATCACCGTGCTGGCCTTCAACCTCTTCGGCGACGGCGTCCGCGACGCCCTCGACCCGAAGGGCTCCCGCTAGCCACCGCAGGGCACACCAGGAACCGGCTCCGAGCCGTACGTACACCGGAACTACAACGGAGGGTTGCGAGCATCGTGACTACCCATCGCACGTCGAAGCGCAGGCTTGCCGCTGGCACGGCCGTCGTGCTCGCGGTCATGCTGACCGCGACCGCCTGTGGCGGAAGCGACTCGAAGGACGACAAGGCCGGCTCCGCCGGCGGTGGCTTCAACGCCGGCATAGGCAAGATCGCCAACGCGTCCGACAAGAAGGGCGGCGAGCTCAAGTTCGTCGGCACCCAGGAAGCCGACTCGTGGGACCCGCAGCGCGGCTACTACGGCTTCATGTGGGACTTCTCCCGCTACTACGCCCGCCAGCTGGTCAGCTACAAGGCCGCCCCCGGTGAGCAGAGCACCGACCTGGTGCCCGACCTCGCCACCGCCAAGGCCGAGATCAGCGACGGCGGCAAGACGTACAAGTACACCCTCAAGGACAACGTGACCTGGGAGGACGGCACCCCCGTCACCGCCCAGGACGTGAAGTACGGCATCGAGCGCACCTGGGCCCAGGACGTCATCTCCGGCGGCCCGGTCTACCTGATGCAGGTCCTCGACCCGAAGACCGAGTACCCCGGCCCGTACAAGGACACCGCCCCGGACAAGCTCGGCCTCAAGGCGATCGAGACCCCGGACGCGAAGACCGTCATCTTCAAGCTCCCGCAGCCCAACGGCGACTTCGAGCAGATGCTCGCGATGCCCGCGGCGAGCCCGGTCAAGCAGGAGAAGGACACCGCGGCCAAGTACGGCCTGAAGCCCTTCTCGAACGGCCCGTACAAGATCGACTCGTACGAGCCCAACAAGACCATGAAGCTCTCGCGCAACGAGAACTACAAGCCCGAGTCGGACACCATCCGCAAGGCGCTCCCGGACACCATCTCGGTCACGTTCATGGCGAACGCGGACGACATGGACAAGCGCCTGATGAACGGCGAGTTCGACCTCGACATCAACGCGACCGGCATCGGCCAGGCGGCCCGCTCCACCGCGCTGAAGGACCACAAGGGCAACCTGGACAACGGCCAGACCGGCTTCATCCGGTACGCCGTCTTCCCGCAGACCGTGGCGCCGTTCGACAACATCGACTGCCGCAAGGCCGTCATCTACGCGGCCGACAAGAAGTCCCTGCAGACCGCCCGCGGCGGCCCGCAGGCCGGCGGCGACATCGCTCCGAACATGCTCCCGCTGGGCATCAAGGGCTCCGACGGCGCCTACGACCCGTACGAGGTCCTGAAGAACGACGGCAAGCCGAACCTGGAGAAGGCCAAGGAGGCCCTGAAGGCCTGCGGCAAGCCGGAGGGCTTCAAGACCACCATCGCGGTCCGCAACAACAAGCCGGTCGAGGTCGCCACGGCCGTCTCCCTGCAGAACGCCCTGAAGCAGGTCGGCATCATCGCCGACGTCGACCAGTTCGACGGCGCCCAGACCTCCGGCATCATCGGGTCGCCGAAGGTCGTCAAGGAGAAGGGCTACGGCATCATCATCATGGGCTGGGGCGCCGACTTCCCGACCGGTCAGGGCTTCTCCCAGCCGCTGGTCGACGGCCGCTTCATCCTGCAGAGCGGCAACAACAACTTCTCCGAGCTGAACGACCCGGCGATCAACACCCTGTTCGACCAGGCCATCGCGGAGACCGACCCGGCCAAGGCCGGCGACATCTACAAGGCGATGAACCAGAAGGTCTCCGAGGCCGCGGTCTACCTGCCCTTCGTCTACGACAAGACGATCACCTGGCGCAGCACCCGCCTGACGAACGCGTACACCTCCGACGCCTACAACGGCCGGTACGACTACGCGTCGCTGGGTGTCACGAAGTAACCGTCCGTCAGTCCCGTTCCAGTGTTCCGGTGCCACACCCGCTAGGCACGAAGGGCAGGTGAGGGCCGCGGTTACGGCCGGGGGGCGCTCTCCTACAGGGGGCGCCCCCGGGCCGCAGCCAGGCCGAGCGCAGTGCTTGCATATCTCATACGGCGGATCTTCGCCGTCATCGTCATGCTGTTGGTCATCTCGCTGGTGACCTTCGGAATCTTCTTCCTCTTCCCGAAGATGATCGGGACGGATCCGGCGCTTTACTTCGTCGGCAAGCAGTCCGACCCCGCCGCCATCGAGGGCATTCGGCAGAAGATGGGTCTCGACGACCCGATCCTCGTCCAGTTCGGCAAGTTCATCGTCGGGCTGGTGGCGGGTCGCACGTACGCCAACGGCTCCGACGTCACGCAATGCGCCGCGCCCTGCTTCGGATACTCCTTCAAGACCGAGCAGGAGGTGTGGCCGCTGCTGCTCGACTGGCTGCCGGTCACCCTCTCGCTCGCCGCCGGCGCCGTCGTCCTGTGGGTCATCGGCGGGGTCGCCACCGGCGTCGTCTCCGCCCTCAAGCGCGGTACGGCCCTGGACCGCTCGGCCATGGGCATCGCCCTCGCCGGCGTCTCCCTCCCCATCTACTTCACGGGCATGCTCTTCATCGCCCTCTTCTCCGACCAGCTCGGCTGGTTCGGGCGCCCCGAGGCCTCGTTCGCGGACGACCCCGGCAAGTGGTTCAACGGCATGATCCTGCCGTGGATCTCGCTGGCCTTCCTCTACGCGGCGATGTACGCCCGCCTCACCCGCGCCACCATGCTCGAAGTCCTCAACGAGGACTACATCCGCACCGCCCGCGCCAAGGGCCTGACGGAACCCGTCGTCATCGGCAAGCACGCCATGCGCTCGACGATGACGCCCATCCTGACCGTCCTCGGCCTGGACCTCGGTGCCCTGATGGGCGGCGCGGTGCTCACCGAGTACACGTTCTCGCTGCACGGCCTGGGTTACAGCGCGGTCCGCGCGATCAGCGAGCACGACCTCCCGGTCATCCTGGGCATCACCCTGATCTCCGCCTTCTTCGTCGTCGCGGCGAACCTCATCGTTGACCTCATGTACGCGGTGATCGACCCCCGAGTGAGGCTGTCATGACCGATCTCACCCAGACCGGAGCCCCGGGCGAGCCCGTCGCCGCCACCGGAGCCCCCGCCACCTCCTTCCTGGAGGTCCGCGACCTCAAGGTGCACTTCCCGACCGAGGACGGGCTGGTCAAGTCGGTCGACGGGCTCTCCTTCACCCTGGAGAAGGGCCGGACGCTCGGCATCGTCGGCGAGTCCGGCTCCGGCAAGTCGGTCACCTCGCTCGGCATCATGGGCCTGCACCGCGTGGGCCAGTACGGCCGCCAGCGGGCCCGGATCTCCGGCGAGATCTGGCTGGACGGCCGCGAGCTGCTCTCCGCCGACGAGGACGAGGTGCGCCGGCTCCGCGGCCGGGAGATCGCGATGATCTTCCAGGACCCGCTGTCCGCGATGCACCCGTACTTCACCATCGGCAAGCAGATCGCCGAGGCCTACCGGGTCCACAACAAGGTGGACAAGAAGGCCGCGCGCACCCGCGCCGTCGAACTCCTCGACCGGGTGGGCATCCCCGAGCCGCACAAGCGGGTCGACAGCTACCCGCACGAGTTCTCCGGCGGCATGCGCCAGCGGGCCATGATCGCGATGGCCCTGGTCAACAACCCCGAACTGCTCATCGCGGACGAGCCGACGACGGCCCTGGACGTCACCGTCCAGGCCCAGATCCTCGACCTGATCCGCGACCTGCAGAAGGAGTTCGGCTCCGCGGTCATCATGATCACGCACGACCTCGGCGTCGTCGCGGAGATGGCCGACGAACTCCTCGTCATGTACGGCGGCCGGTGCGTCGAGCGCGGCACCGCCGAGAAGGTCTTCTACGAGCCCCGGCACCCCTACACCTGGGGGCTGCTGGGCTCGATGCCGCGCATCGACCGCGACCAGACCGAGCGGCTCATCCCGGTCAAGGGCTCGCCGCCCAGCCTCATCAACATCCCGAGCGGCTGCGCCTTCAACCCGCGCTGCCCGTACGCCGACGTGCCCAAGGGCAACGTCACGCGGACGGTGCGGCCCGAGCTCACGCAGGACGACAGCCGCCACTGGTCCGCCTGCCACATGTCGCAGGAGGAGCGGACCCGGATCTGGACCGAAGAGATTGCGCCGAAGCTGTGACCGACACCCGCAAGACGCAACCGGCCGTCATCCCCGAGCAGGCCGCGGACACCCCCGCCGCCGCCCGACCCGACCTGCTGCTCAAGGTCACGGGCCTGACCAAGCACTTCCCGATCACCAAGGGGCTGCTGCGCCGGCAGGCCGGCGCGGTCAAGGCCGTGGACGGCATCGACTTCGACGTGCGGCGCGGTGAGACGCTCGGTGTCGTCGGCGAGTCCGGCTGCGGGAAGTCGACCATGGGCCGGCTGATCACCCGGCTGCTGGAACCGAGCGCCGGCACGGTCGAGTTCGAGGGCCGCGACATCACGCACCTCGGCGTCGCCGGGATGCGGCCGATGCGCCGCGACATCCAGATGATCTTCCAGGACCCGTACGGCTCCCTGAACCCGCGGCACACGGTGGGCACCATCGTCAGCGCGCCGTTCAAGCTCCAGAAGGTCGAACCCGAGGGCGGTCTCAAGGCCGAGGTGCAGCGGCTGCTGTCGCTGGTGGGCCTCAATCCGGAGCACTACAACCGCTACCCGCACGAGTTCTCCGGCGGCCAGCGCCAGCGCATCGGCATCGCGCGGGCCCTGGCGCTCAAGCCGAAGCTGGTCGTCGCGGACGAGCCCGTGTCCGCGCTGGACGTCTCGATCCAGGCGCAGGTGGTCAACCTGCTCGACGACCTCCAGGACGAGCTCGGCCTCACCTACGTGATCATCGCGCACGACCTGTCGGTCATCCGGCACGTCTCGGACCGCATCGCGGTGATGTACCTCGGCAAGATCGTCGAGCTGGCCGACAACAAGGCGCTGTACGGGACGCCCATGCACCCGTACACCACCGCCCTGATGTCGGCGGTGCCCGTGCCGGACCCGCGCCGGCGCGGGGCCAAGAGCGGCCGCATCCTGCTCAAGGGCGACGTGCCCTCGCCCATCTCCCCGCCGAGCGGCTGCCGCTTCCACACCCGGTGCTGGAAGGCCACACGGATCTGCACCACCCAGGAACCGCCGCTGCTGGCCCTGGCCACCGGCCACCAGGTCGCCTGCCACCACCCGGAGAACGCCCCGGACCAGGCGCCGGGCGACCAGCCCCTGCCGGGCGCGGCGGAGGCGGTGACGACCGTCACGGTCGTGGAGTGACCACCCCGGGCCCCGCCCCGGCCCCGGGCCGCGGCGGGGCCGGGCCCGGGCCGCGGCCGGGGCGGGGCGGGCGGGGAATCCAGGCCCCCCGGCGGGAGCCGCCCGGCGTGTGCGGCCGCCGCCGCAGGTGACAATGACCCGGTGCTCCACGATCTCTTCCCGCCCGGGGTCCAGCATGCGCTGGACCTCGCGGGCATCTTCGTCTTCGCCACCGCCGGCGCCCTGCTCGCCGTCCGCAAGAACTTCGACGTCTTCGGCATCGGCGTGCTCGCCCTGGTCACGGCCCTGGGCGGCGGACTCTTCCGCGACCTCGTCATCGGCGCCGTCCCGCCCGCCGCCTTCGGCGAGCTCAGCTTCTTCGTCACGCCGCTGATCGCCGCGGCGATCGTCTTCTTCCTGCACCCCGAGGTCCAGCGGATCAACCGGGCCATCAACGTCTTCGACGCGGCCGGACTCGGGCTGTTCTGCGTGACCGGCACCACCAAGGCCTACGAGTACGGCCTCGGCCTCACCGCCTCCGCCGCGCTCGGCCTGGCCACCGCCGTCGGCGGGGGAGTCCTGCGCGACGTGCTCGTCAACGAGGTGCCCTCGCTGCTGCGCGACCGCGAGATGTACGCCGTCCCGGCCATGATCGGCGCCTCGATGGTCGCCGTGTTCATCGCCCTGGACACCCTCAACGCCCTCACCACGGCGCTGGCGATCGTCACCACCTTCGTCCTGCGGCTGCTGGCGATCCGCTACCACCTGCGCGCCCCCCTGGCCTGGAACCGCCGTTCCGGGGTGACCGAGGAGCCGTAGCACCGCCGTGACAAAATTAAGCTACCGCTTAGTAGATCACCGGTGTACCGTCGCTGCCATGTCACACGCAGCTGCCCAGGCATCCATCGGCGACAGCGAGTTCGACCGCGACACCACCATCACCGCACGCGCGGACGAGCCCGGGGTGTACGACGCGGACCTCTCCGCCGGGTGGACGATCATCACCGCCGTCAACGGCGGATACCTGCTGGCCCTGGTCGGCCGCGCCCTGTCGGCGGCCCTGCCGCACCCGGACCCCTTCACCGTCTCCGCGCACTACCTGAGCGCCTCGGTCCCCGGCCCCGCCGTGGTCCGCACCGAGGTCGTCCGGATCGGCCGCACCCTCTCCACCGGCCAGGCCTCGCTGTTCCAGTACGACGAGAACGGCGCCGAGACCGAGCGCATCCGCGTCCTCGCCTCCTACGGCGACCTCGCGGCCCTCCCGGACGAGGTCCGCACGACGGCCCGGCCCCCGGCCATGCCCGCCTACGAGGACTGCCTCGGCCCCGAGGCCGGCCCGGCCCCGATCCCCGGCAGCTCCGCGATCGTGGACCGGCTCCGGCTGCGGCTGGACCCGGCGACGGCCGGCTGGGCGCTGGGCGCACCTTCCGGCAAGGGCGAGATGCGGGCCTGGTTCGAGCTGGCCGACGGCCGCGACGCCGACCCGCTGTCGCTGCTCCTCGCGGTCGACGCGCTGCCCCCCACCGCCTTCGACCTCGGCCTCAGGGGCTGGACCCCCACCGTGGAGCTCACCGCCCACGTCCGCCGACGCCCGGCCCCCGGACCGCTGCGGGTCTCGATCACCACCCGCAACCTGGCCGGCGGCTTCCTGGAGGAGGACGCAGAGGTCTGGGACACCGCCGGCCGGCTGGTGGCCCAGTCCCGCCAGTTGGCCCGGGCTCCGCGTACGTCCTGAACCCGGCGGACGGGCCGGAAAGCGGCGGGACCGGGCCGGAAGCGACGGCCCCGGGGCCGGAAAGCGACGGCCCCGGCGGTCGGGGCGAACGGTCCGGGAGCACCGCTGGAGTTCCCCGGCCCGGCGGGCTCGTAGAATCGGGGGATCATGGCCTACCTCGACCACGCCGCCACCACCCCGATGCTGCCGGAGGCCGCCGCGGCGATGACCGCGCAGTTCGCCGCCACGGGGAACGCCTCCTCCCTCCACGCCGCCGGCCGCCGGGCCCGCCGTACCGTCGAGGAGGCCCGCGAGGCCTTCGCCGAGGCGATCGGCGCCCGCCCGAGCGAGGTGGTCTTCACCGCCGGCGGCACCGAGGCCGACAACCTCGCCGTCAAGGGGCTCTACTGGGCCCGCCGCGACGCCGACCCGGCCCGCACCCGGGTCCTGGCCAGCCCCGTCGAGCACCACGCCGTACTCGACGCCGTGGACTGGCTCGCCGCACACGAGGGCGCACGGGTCGAGTACCTGCCGGTGGACCGTCACGGGCGCGTGCACCCCGAGGCCTTCCGGGAGGCCGTCGAACGCAACCCGCACGACGTGGCCCTGGCCACCGTCATGTGGGCCAACAACGAGATCGGCACCGTGATGCCGGTCCGCGAGCTCGCCGACGTCGCCGCCGAGCACGGCATCCCGCTGCACTCCGACGCCGTCCAGGCCTTCGGCCAGCTCGACGTCCGCTTCGGCGACAGCGCCCTCGCCGCGATGACCGTCAGCGGCCACAAGATCGGCGGCCCTTACGGCATAGGCGCCCTGCTGCTGGGCCGCGACCAGACCCCGGTGCCCGTCCTGCACGGCGGCGGGCAGGAACGCCACGTCCGCTCCGGCACCCTCGACGTCCCCGCCATCGCCGCCTTCGCGGTCGCCGCCGTGCTCGCCGCCGAGCGTCGGGAACGGTTCGCCGCCGAGGTGGCCGCGCTCCGCGACGAGCTGGTCGACGCCGTCCTGGCGGCCGTCCCCGACGCCGTCCTCGGCGGCGACCCACAGGGCCGGCTCCCCGCCAACGCCCACTTCAGCTTCCCCGGCTGCGAGGGCGACTCCCTCCTGCTGCTGCTCGACGCCCAGGGCATCGAGTGCTCCACCGGCTCCGCCTGCACCGCCGGCGTCGCCCAGCCCAGCCACGTCCTGCTCGCCACCGGCACCGACCCCCGGCTCGCCCGCGGCACCCTGCGGTTCTCCCTGGGCCACACCTCGACGAAGGAGGACGTCGCCGCCGTGGCGGCGGCCATCGGCCCGGCGGTCGAGCGCGCCCGCACGGCCGGCCTCAGCTGAGACGTCGGACGCCGCGGGCGGCGCGGTCCCGGGGCGCGGTCCCGGCCTACCCGGCCGCCTTGAGCTCCTCGCCGACCATCCGGACGTAGCGGTCCCAGTCCCAGTGCGGGCCCGGGTCCGTGTGGTCGGCGCCCGGGACCTCGGAATGGCCCACGAGATGGGTGCGGTCCGCCGGTATGCCGTACCGGCGGCAGACGTCCGCCGCCAGCCGGGCGGACGCCGCGTACATCGCGTCCGTGAAGTCCTGCGGCCGGTCCACGAAGCCCACGTGCTCTATGCCGACGCTGCGCTCGTTCATCGAGCGGTTGCCCGCGTGGAAGGCGACGTCCAGCTCGCGCACCATCTGCTCGACGTGGCCGTCCTGGCGCACTATGTAGTGCGCGGACGCCTTGTGCCAGGGGTTCTTGAACGCGTCCACCGAGGACGCGAAACCGCCCTGCGTGACGTGCACGACGATCCGGTCGACGCGGTAGTCGTCCGGCCGGTCCGCCCGGCGCCAGTTCGCCGGCGACGCCGCCGTCCAGCCCGCGCCCGCGTGGTCGAGCTCGCCCTCCTTGCGCGGCTTGGCCACGCCCGGCAGCAGCCACCAGGCGCGGCCGATCTCCTCCCGGCCCGCCACCGCCGCCGCGGCGACGACCCCCAGCCCGCCCAGCAGCACCGCACGCCGGGTCCGGCCCGCCCTGCGCGCGGGCCCGCCGCCCTTCGCTCCCTCGCGATCCATGTGATCCACCCCCTGTCCCCGACAACGCGCTGTGACGCCGCCCGGTTCCCCGTACCCTGGTCGGTGCTATGACTGAGAACCTGCCGCGCACCGCCCGCCCCCTTCGCGTCCTCGCCGCCATGTCCGGCGGCGTGGACTCCGCCGTCGCCGCCGCCCGCGCGGTCGAAGCCGGGCACGACGTGACCGGCGTCCACCTCGCGCTCTCCGCCAACCCCCAGTCCTTCCGGACCGGGGCCCGCGGCTGCTGCACCATCGAGGACTCCCGCGACGCCCGCCGCGCCGCCGACGTCATCGGCATCCCCTTCTACGTCTGGGACCTCGCCGAGCGCTTCCGCGAGGACGTCGTCGACGACTTCGTCGCGGAGTACGAGGCCGGGCGCACCCCCAACCCCTGCCTGCGCTGCAACGAGAAGATCAAGTTCGCCGCGCTGCTCGACAAGGCCCTCGCCCTCGGCTTCGACGCCGTCTGCACCGGCCACTACGCCACCGTCGTCCTGAACGAGGACGGCACCCGCGAGCTGCACCGCGCCGCCGACATGGCCAAGGACCAGTCCTACGTCCTCGGCGTCCTGGACGAGAAGCAGCTCGCCCACGCCCTCTTCCCGCTCGGTGACACCCTCACCACCAAGGACGAGATCCGCGCCGAGGCCGAGGAGCGCGGCCTGGCCGTCGCCAAGAAGCCCGACAGCCACGACATCTGCTTCATCGCGGACGGCGACACCCAGGGCTTCCTCGCGAACCGCCTCGGCCGGGCCGAGGGCGACATCGTCGACGAGACGGGCGAGAAGGTCGGCACCCACGACGGCGCCTTCGGCTTCACCATCGGCCAGCGCAAGGGCCTGCGCATCGGCCACCCCGCGGCCGACGGCAAGCCGCGGTACGTCCTGGACATCTCCCCGGTGAACAACACCGTCACGGTCGGCCCCGTCGAGGCCCTCGACGTCACCGCCCTCACCGCGATCCGCCCCCGCTGGTGCGGCTCCGCGCCCGCCGCCCCCGGGACGTACACCGCGCAGCTGCGCGCCCACGGCGGCGAGACCGAGGTCTTCGCCGAGCTGGTGGACGGCGAGCTGCGCGTCTCCTTCACGGAGCCGGTCCGCGGGGTGGCCCCGGGCCAGGCGATCGTCCTCTACGACGGCACCCGCGTGGTCGGCTCGGCCACCATCGCCACCACGAAGCGGGCCACCGCGGCCGTCTGAACGGCGCGGCTCCGGACTTCTCCTTCGTCAAGGCAGTGTGGCGGTACGCTGGCGCATTGATCCGGCAGGTCTTAGGGTGCAGAGTACGGATTACCCGTACGAAAGCGCCTAAGGCGGCGAATCGCTAGCCCGCCTCGCTGGGAGGTCGGTCATGTTGCTCAGCTTCCGGGTGGCCAATCATCGGTCCATCCGTGACGAGCAGGAGCTTTCGCTCGTAGCCACGGAATTCAACGAGAGAACCGCCCGCGAGACGGGAACCCGCTCCGACGGCAAGCCCGTGTCGGTGCTTCCCGCCGTCGGGATCTTCGGGGCCAACGCGTCCGGCAAGAGCAACATCCTGGACGCGATGTACTTCATGCGCCGGGCGGTCCTCGAATCCCTGGCCGACTGGGACCGCGAACCCGATGCCCCCGTCCCCCGGGAGCCCTTCGCGCTGGCCCACGAGGCATCCGACGACACGAGCCTCTTCGAGGTCGAGTTGCTCCTCGGCCGGAACGAGAAGGTCCGCTACACCTACGGCTTCGAACTCTCGGATGATCGCGTCGAAAGTGAGTGGCTCCACGCGTACCCGACCGGACGGCGCCAGGTGTGGTTCGATCGGGAGGCCGACAGACCGGAGGCGGACGGCGGCGAGTTCCGTTTCCCGGGCACCGGCCTGAGCGGCCGTAAGGACCTCAAGGACCTCCTCGTCTCCACCACCCGCCCGAACGCCCTCTTCCTGACCGTCGGCGCCGCCCTTAACCATCCCCAGCTCTCGGCCATCCACCGGTGGTTCCGCGACAACCTCTGGCTCGTGACTACCGGCAAGGACGTGGTGGAGCGCACGGCCTGGACACGCGAGCGGCTTACCGGCAGCCAGGGTGCGGAGATGCGGGAGCGCCTCGTGACGATGCTCGCATCGGCCGACATCGGCGTCACGGGGGTGGAAATCGACCCCGAGACCGGGAACATCCAGCTCCTGCACCGAGGCGAGGGGGACTCTGTGCGCCCGCTGGACTTCTGGAGTCAGGAGTCGCTGGGCACCCACGCCTGGTTCGCCTTCCTCGGCCCCTTGCTGACCATGCTGAACAGGAAAGGCGGCGGGGTCCTGCTTGCCGACGAGCTGGACTCCAGCCTGCACCCCGTGCTCGCGGCGGAGGTCGTCCGCCTCTTCCAGGACCAGGACGCCAACCCGCAGCTCGCACAGCTGGTCTTCACCACGCATGACGCCACCCTGCTCGGCCCCTCGGTCACGGAGCGCCCGCTCGATCGAGACCAGGTCTGGATCGCGGTCAAGGAGGGAAGCGGAGAGTCCTCCCTCTACCCCCTCCTCGCCGCCCGTAAGGCACGCAACGACGAGAACATGGAACGCCGCTACCTGCACGGCCACTACGGCGGCGTGCCGCGCCTGGCCACGGGCGAGGTGGCCCGCCAGCTCGCCGTACTGGAGCGGCGCCTCGCGCAGCAGACGGCATCGGAACCGGAGCCGAAGGCGACGACGACGGCGTGAGCAGACCACCCGCGGAGAGCCGGCGCGTCAATCGGCGGAAGGGCCGGCACGAGGCGTCCCGAGCCGTCCGGCGCGACCTCGGCTCCTATCCGGACGAGTCGTCCCGGATCATCTACCTCGCGGCCGAGGGTGAGCGGACCGAGGCCGACTACATCAAGCTGATCAACGACACCTACCGTGACGGACAGGGTGAGAAGTTTTTCCTGCGATTCACCCCGGTCAGGAAGGGCCTTCGCCCGGACCAGGTCGTCGCTCACGTGATCGCCCAGGCGTCGAGCCCGAATGATGAGAAGTGGGCACTCTTCGACCGGGATTCCGAGGACAACCGTGACAAGGCCATCCGGGACGCCATGAGCACGGCGGCCCGGGAGGGCGTACAGGTGGCTCTGTCGCACCCCTCCATCGAGCTGTGGCTGCTGCTGCACTTTCAGCAGTTCACCAGCCAGGAGGAGGGCCGTAGCGGCACCATCAAGGACCGGCTGCGCAAGCATCCGAAGGCGGACGGCTTCGCCGAGTACGACACGAAGTCCGGCGGCCGGGGCAAGGGCCTGGCCGGACAGCGCGGGCAGACGCTCCTCGGCAAGGAGCAGACGGCGGTCGACAACGCCCGCAAGCTCGTCGACCTGTGCCCGCACGGCACCTGCTCCGCGAAGAACCTCAAGCTCGACAAGATCCCCGGCCCGCGCACCGAAACGTACGAGGAGTGGAACCGCCGCTCCGGCCATGCCGACGGCTGCGACCCGCTCAAGCGAGACCCCTCCACCGACCTGTGGCGCCTGCTCGCCTCACTGGGCATCGGGACGCGGAAGGCCCGGACGCCCGGTGGACGCCGCTGAGCGGACGGTTTCCTTCAGGCACCCCTCCCCGACTACGCTTCCGGAGTTCTCGCGAAACTCCCACGGCTTACGAAGGACCGGTGCGTGGCTCGTATCACACTGCCCCAGCTGGAACGGCATCTGTTCTCCGCCGCTGACATCCTGCGCGGCCGGATGGACGCCTCGGAGTACCGCGACTACATCTTCGGGATGCTGTTCCTGAAGCGTTCCTCCGACGAGTTCCAGCCGGAGTGGGAGCGGGTCTACGCGGGTGCCCTGGAGCGGACCGGTGACCGGGCGAAGGCCGTGGAGCGGGCCGACGACCCCGACAACTACCCGCGGATCTTCTACGTTCCGCCGCGGGCCCGCTGGTGGAAGGGCCCGCACGAGAACCCGGAGCAGCCCGGCCACCCCCTGCCGGGCCTGTCCATGCTCGTGGACAAGGTCGGCGAGAGCCTGGACCAGGCGCTGGTGGCCCTCCAGGGCAGCCACAGCCGGCTGGCGGGCGTAGCCTCGCACATCTCCTTCAACGAGATCGTCGGCACCAAGCCCCGCTTCACCAACACCGAGCTGCGCGCGCTCATCCGCCACTTCAGCCTCTACCGCCTGCGCAACGAGGACTTCGAGTTCCCCGACATGCTCGGGGCGGCGTACGAGTACCTGCTCGCACGGTTCGCCGACTCGGCGGGCCAGCGCGGCGGCGAGTTCTACACCCCGCGCGAGGTCGTCCGGATGATGGTCCGCCTCGCCGACCCGCAGCCCGGGGACAGCGTCTACGACCCCTGTGCGGGGTCGGGCGGCATGCTGATCGCGGCCCACGAGTACGTGGAGGAGCACGGCGGATCGCCGGACGACCTCGCGATCAACGGCCAGGACAAGAACGGCCCCTCCTGGTCCATGGCCAGCATGAACATGGTGCTCCACGGCATCCGCGAGTTCGACCTCCAGCACGGCGACACTCTCACCGAGCCGCTGCACCTGACCCCGGCCGGGCGGCTGCGGACCTTCACCAAGGTGCTGTCGAACCCGCCGTTCTCGCTGAACTACGACGCCGAGCTCGTCGCCGAGGCCGACGAGAAGCACGGCTGGCGCATGAAGTGGGGCGAGACCCCCGAGAACGGCAAGAAGGCCGACCTCATGTTCGTCCAGCACATGGTCTCAGTGCTGGAGGCTCGAGGTACGGCCGTCACGGTCATGCCGCACGGCGTGCTCTTCCGCAGTGGCAAGGAGCGCGACATCCGCGTCAAGCTGCTGGAGGACGACTGCATCGAGGCCGTGATCGGCCTCGGGCCCAACCTGTTCTACGGGACGGGCATCCCGGCCTGCATCCTGGTTCTGCGGCCCCCGCACCGCAAGCGCGGCGACCGCGAGGAGAAGGTCCTCTTCATCAACGCCGACCGAGACTTCCGGTCCGCGCGCAACCAGAACGAGCTGGGCCCCGAACATGTGGAGAAGATCGCCACGGTCTTCCGGCACTGGCGCCAGGAGCCGGGCTACTCGCGCGCGGTGAGCGTCGAGGATCTGCTGGCCGCCGACGCCAACCTGAACATCCGCCGCTGGGTGGACAACTCCCCGCCGGCCGAGCCGCAAGACGTCCGCGCCCACCTTTACGGCGGGGTGCCGAAGTCCGAGATCGAGGCCAAGGCGGAGCTGTTCGCCGCGTACGGAGTCGACTCCTCCGCCCTCTTCGCGGCGCGCGCGGACGACGAGGAGTACGTCGACTTCCTGGCGGAGGGCCCTGAGGCCACGGCCGCCCGCGTCCCGGAGCTGACGGCGCCGAAGGAAGAGGCCCTGCGGAAGACGTACGAGAAGTGGTGGTCGGAGCAGACCGCCCACTTCGAGTCCCTGATCAAGAACCAGCGCCTGATGGAACTGCGCGGAGAGCTGGTCACCAGCTTCACGGAGACCATCGGCGCGGCGGGCGTGCTGGACGAGTACGCGACGGCCGGCATCATGGCCGACTGGTGGACGGTCACCCGCTATGACCTGAAGGCGCTCGCGGCGGGCGGGTACGAGCGGGTGCTCGACGGCTGGGTCGACTCGGTGGAGACCATGGTCGAACCGGTCACGCCGGAGGCAGAGGAGCCCGCCGGCGGACGCGGCCGGGGCCGCGCGAAGTCCTCCGTATCGGGCGCAGACCGCCGCCGCGCGATGGACGAGCCGGTGGTCCGAGTGCTGATCCCGGAGTTCCTGGCCGAGGTCTCCCGCGCGGACGCGGCCTTGGCGGCGGCGGACGCCGCGTACAAGACGGCTCTGGAAGAACTGGCCGCCGCCCAGCCCCCGACTCCGGACCCCGAAGGGGAGGCGGAGGAGGACGAGACTCCGGACCGCACTCCCGTGGCCCCGGAGGAACTGGCCCGCCTGGAATCCGAGGTCACCCGCCGCCGCAAGGAGCGTACGGCGGCGTCGAAGAAGCGCTCGGCGCTGGACGCGCGTTTCCTCCCGGACCTGAAGGCCGCCGCCGAACTGGCGAAGGCGGAGCCGGAGGGCGCGCAGCGCGTGGTCCTGACCGTCCTGGACGAAGCCCTGTCCACCCGCCTCACGGCATCGGTGGCCGCCGGCCGCCGCGAACTGGTGGGCTCCGTGCGCCGCTGGGCCGACAAGTACGCCGTCTCCCTGGAAGCCCTCGAGGCGGAAAGCGCAGGCGCGGCGGGGGAGTTCGGGAAGTGGCTGGAGGAGCTCGGCTATGCGCGGTGAGGCTGAGAATGTTGCCCGCCATACCTGGCCCGCCGGATGGCGGCGCGTGTCTCTCGCAGACGCCGGTAGATGGCTGTCGGGGGGCACTCCGAGCACATCGAACGATGCGTACTGGGATGGCGATATCCCGTGGATCAGTGCAGCGAGTCTGAAGTCGTTTCGTATCGGCGAGTCAGACCGACGTGTCACCGCCCTGGGTGCGGAGAACGGGTCCCGCCTTGTCGGCGAGGGGACGGTGCTGTTCATCGTCCGGGGGATGAGTCTTAAATCGGAGTTCCGGATCGGAGTCACGCAGCGTACGGTCGCGTTTGGTCAGGACTGCAAGGCAGTACTCCCTGCCGAAGGAATCGATCCATTCTTCCTGGCCCATGCAATGCAAACGCTGACGCCGAAGATCCTGGCCATGGTCGAGGAGACCAGCCACGGCACGGGGCGCCTGGACACGGCACGCTTGCAGGAACTGGAAATCGGCGTCCCACCGCTGACGGAGCAGCGCCGCATCGTGGCCGCCCACGACGCGATCGAGCGACGTATCGCCGCGCTGGAGTGGGTGCGGAAGAAGTCCGGCGTCGTCGAAGCCTCTTTGCTGGCAGCGCCGTTTAAGGCGCAGTGGGTACCACTTGGCTCCTGGCTTCGACGCATCGAAACAGGCAAGAGCCCGTTGGCCGAGGGCTCTCCGGCGGGCGCAGGTGAATGGGGCGTCCTGAAAGTTAGTGCCGTGCAGGCAGGCTGGTTCCAACCGGCAGAGAACAAAGTCGTGCGCGATCCTGACTTGGTCAACCCTGCCTTTGAAGTCAGGCACGGTGATCTCTTGATGACGCGAGCCAATACTGAGGCGCTCGTGGGCCTGGCCTGCGTGGCAGAAAATCCTCCACGCCAGCTTATGCTGAGCGACAAGACGTTGCGGCTCGTTGTGGATGAGAGCGCTGCAGATCCGCGTTTCCTTGAGGCGGTTCTTGCGACCCAAGGCGTCCGTCGCCAAATCTCAGCAGCGGCTACAGGGACAAGCGGCAGCATGAAGAACATCAGTCAATCCGCAGTCGAGGGGCTCCTCGTGCCGGAGGTTCCACTCGGTGAGCAGCAACGGCTGAGCGGGGCGCTCGAAGCGAGCAAGCGCAAGTCGAACCTTGTGCAGCGGCAGGTTGAAAAGCTCAGGGTCGTTCAACGGGGAACGATGGGGGATTTGCTTGCTGGGCGGGGCGGGCTGCTGGAAACCGAAATGCTGTGATCACAGATTGTCTTCATCAGCGCGCACATGGCCGATGAAGGCGGACAGCGTGGCCCGACCGATCGCCAGCACCCGGCCTGGGTAGACGCTGTCCCTGATGGCTATGCCATCAGGGAGTTCTGCGATCTCCACGCAGTTGTTGCCCCCGCCCCCGCAGAACGACGAGCGCTGCCAGACGATTCCGTTCACCTTCAGGCCTCTCCGATCTTGTGGGCGATCGACTGGATCATCTCTCGGGAGTCGTCCGCTGAGAGCGCGGACTCCTCCATCAGGTCCAGCAGTGAACGGTAGTTGCCCAGTGGAGTTGGCGCATCCACGAATGTGGCGCCGAGCGCCGTGTCCAACTGGATGGTGTCGAGCTGCGGTACGGGCCCTTCTGCGTAGAGGATGGACTGGCCCGCGCCGTGGAAGCCTCCAGCGCTGAAGGGGATTACGAGCAGCGTGATGTGCGGCTCGTCTGCCGCGTCCGCCAGTCGTTCCAGTTGGGCGCGGGCGACGTCTTGGCCTCCGAAGGCCAGTCGGAGAGCGGCCTCGTGGATAATGCCCAGGTAGGGTGTGGGGTCCTCACCCGTGAGGACCGTCTGGCGACGCATCCGGTGGGCCACGCGCAGCTCCACGTCCAGACGAGACAACTTCGGCACGGTGAGTTCAAAGAGTGCCCGCGCATGGTCTTCCGTTTGCAGAAGTCCAGGCAGGTGCACGGTCTGCGCCGTGCGGATGCGCACCGCGTGGTGTTCCAGCTCGGAGATGTCCAGATGGCCTTCCGGAAGCTTGCCGCGGTACTCGGCCCACCAGTTGGGTGCTCGGCGGCTGCTCGCGATTGCGGCCAGAGCGTCGATCAGGTTGGAGTCCGGGCACTTGTAGTGACAGGCCAGCTGCCGCACGCGGTCCTCGCTGACGGTGGTGCGTCCAGCCTCGATGTTCGACACCATCGTCCGGTCCGCGCCGAGCATCGCGGCGGCGTCCTGGATCGAGACGCCTGCCTGTTCGCGAAGGCGGCGTAGTTCCGTGGCCAAGCGGCGCTGGCGGCCGGTGGGGGCGTTTCTTGCTGCCATGGGTCCTCTCTCGTGCGCGCGGACAGTCTGACAGCCCGCCGGATGACGGTCTAGTGAGCGAGGCTCCCGTTCACTCGTTGGTGAAATCTGACTCACGTGTGAGTTGCAATGCTCTACGTTGTGAGGCAAGCCACAAAGAACCTCGCTCCCGCGTCATCGGAAGCGCACCGAACCCCGGGCCCCGCAAGGGGCCTCGGTTCCGGCAAGCCACCGGAACGGCACGGGCGTTGTGGACGCGACACGTGGCCGACGTAGATCCCTCACGCTGCACATGGAGGTGCCCGCGTGACACGCGAAACGGACAGCACCCGAGCCGGGGTGGCGGCCCCGCCGCCGATTGGCTTCGCCGAACCCTGGGAGTACGAGCTCTACTTCCCCCGTGACCCCCGCGCGCCCGGTATCGCGCGGACCACCCTGCGGGCCGTGCTCGACGCGCATGGGCTCGACGAACTTACCGACCGCGCAGAGCTGTTGGCCTCCGAGCTCGCCACCAACTCCGTACGGCACACCAAGGGGCCCGCCTCCGTGCGGCTGCGCTGGGTGTGCCCTGTGCTGCGGGTCAGCGTCTCCGACTCCGGCCCCGTGTTCCCCGTGGAGGTCCCGGCCGCGATCTCCTGGGACGCCGAGCGCGGCCGGGGGCTGGCCATACTCGAACTCGTCGCGGACCAGTGGGGCGGCTGCTGCCTCGACGAGAAGCTGTTCGGGACCGGCGGCAAGACCATCTGGTTCGAGCTGCGGACCGGGAGGGGCGGGCCCGACGCGCCCCCGCCGGCAGCCGCCGCCCTCGCGGCCTGAGTAATGGCCCCGGCGCGCTCCAACCCCGTAGGTAAAGTGGCCCCTACCCCTGTTCGAGGTTCGACAGGGGCGGGGAGCGACGTACGCACACGGGGCGGGGAGACCAGCGATGGGGCAGCCGGAGTACGACAAGGTCGAGAGGCCGCTCATCGACCAGCTGGTCGCCATGGGGTGGAAGCACCTCCAGGGGGCGCCTCCGGGGAAGCCGGTGACCGACCCGGCACCCTCCGGGCGCGGCGAGTTCACCGAGGTGGTCTACGCCGCCCGGTTCCGCGCCGCCGTGGCCCGCATCAACCCGGACGCCAACGGCAAGCCCTGGCTGACGGACGCCCAGCTGGACCGCCTCCTCACGCTACTCCTCGGCACCGCAGCCGGCCAGGGCCCGGCCGGGCGCGGGGTGGCCGGGAACCTGGAGGTGACCCGGATGCTGCGCGAGGGGATCAACGCGCGCACGCTTCCGGGATGGGCCGAGGGGCATCCCGAGCACGTACGACTGGTCGACTGGGAGGGGGAGTTCCCCGGGCTGGGAGACGCTGGCACTGGCAACGACCTTATCGCCGTATCCCAGTTCAAGGTGGAGCGCCGCGACGGCCCCCCGGCGATCCCCGACGTCGTGCTGTTCGTCAACGGCCTGCCCTGGGTGGTGGTCGAGTGCAAGGCCCCGCTGTCGAGCCCCGGGGAGAAGCGGTTCGCCATCGACTGGGCCGTCGACGACGTGATCGGCTACGCGGGGGTCGAGGCACCCGAGCCCGTCACCGAGTTCGTGCGCTTCGCGCAGGTGCTCGTCGCCACCGACCGGGATCACGCCGAGATCGGCACCATCAGCGCGGAGGCGGCGCACTTCGCGCCTTGGCGGACTGTCTACCCGGCCCGGCAGGAGACGGTACGGAAAGAGGCCGCCGCACCGGACAGTCGACGCGAACTCCACGCACAGGAGACCCTGGCCGGCGGCGTGCTCCGGCCCGCGCACCTGCTGACCCTCGTCAAGGACTTCACCACCGAGGCGGGTCGTGGACCCCGCACGGTCAAGGTGGTCGGCCGCTACCAGCAGTTCCGGGCCGTCCACAAGATCGCGAAACGGCTGCGCGACCGGCACGCGGCCCTGGCCGGGGGCCTGGACGTCGACCAGCGCGGAGGGGTCACCTGGCACACTCAGGGCTCGGGCAAGTCCCTCACCATGGCCTTCCTCGTCCGCTACCTGCGCAGCAGCCGCGACCTGGCCCGCCACAAGGTCGTCGTCGTGACCGACCGCAAGGACCTGGAAGCGCAGATCCGCCAAAGCCTGGCCGCCGCCGATGAGAAGATCTACCGGGCACGCTCGGTGAAGTACGCCCGCAGCTACCTGAGCCTCGACGTCCCCGACCTCGTCCTCGTCATGCTCCAGAAGGCACGCCGGGACGACAGCGCCGACGACGGCCGCGACGAGGTGCTCGCGCAGGACCCCGAGGGGCGCGACCGGCTCCACAACCGCGTGGCGAACCCCAGCTCCGACATCGTCGTCCTCGTCGACGAGGCGCACCGGGGGCAGAGCGCCTGGCAGCACGCCCGGCTGCGCGCCATGCTGCCCAACTCCGCCATGGTCGGTTTCACCGGCACGCCCATCCTCGGCGGGGCCCGCAAGACCACCGAGGACATCTTCGGTTCGTACGCCGACACCTACACCCTGCGGGACGCCGAGATCGACGGGGCCGTCGTCCCCGTGCGGTACGAAGCCCACGAGGTGAGCCTGGAGGTGGTGGAGAAGGCCGCGCTGGACGCGGGCTTCGACCAGCACGTCCCCGACGATCCCGAGCAGCGTCGCCGGGTCCTGCGCCGGTTCGGGCGGAAGAAGGAGGTCCTGGAGTCGCCCGCGGTGATCGCCAGGAAGGCTGAGCACATGGTGCGGCACTGGGCGGCGGGCGCCATGCCGGACGGCTTCGGCGCGCAGGTCGTCGCCGTGTCCCGGCGCGCGGCCGTGGCGTACCGGGAGGCCATCTCGAAGGCGCTGAGCCGCCTCGTGGCAGACCTCGACGGGCTGGGCGGAGACGCCCACGACCCCGCGCCCGCCCCGGAGGGCGAGGCCGACCTCCTGCGGCTGCTGCGCTACCGGGACGTGCTCGCCCAGGTCGAAGCCGCCGCCGTCATCTCGGCGTCGCCGAAGCGGGGCAAGGCCAAGGACCCGAAGGACTGGGACGTGTGGACCCGGCCGAGCAGCCAGAGCGCGCACATCGACCGCTTCCGACGCGGGGTGAAGGTGCCCGATCCGTTCGAGACGAGCGACGACCCCTCCTGGACCGCCCACACGCACGGACGGCCCGGGGAAGGAACGAGCGCCGGGGCCCGGACCTCGGCCCACGCCCCCTGGAACGTCGGCGCGGGCGAGGACCGCGAGGCGGCCGGTCGGCGGCCCCGCGACGAGGAGGCCGAGCGTCCCCTCGGGTTCCTCGTGGTCACCTCCATGCTGCTCACCGGCTTCGACGCACCCGTGGAACAGGTCCTCTACCTCGACCGGCCGCTGTTCGGCGCCGGCCTGCTCCAGGCCATCGCCCGCACCAACCGCCCGTACCGCAACAAGCGGTGGGGCCAGGTGGTGGACTACATCGGTGTGGGGCCCGAGCTGGCGAAGTCCATGACCGACTACGAGGAGGCGCACCTGAAGGCCGTCCTCGGCTACGAGAACGTGTCCTTCGACCACCTCGACCCCGGCAGCGGTGCGGAGCAGCCAGCCACGGGCCGGATGTGGCTCCAGACCGACGCTGCGGCCGAGGCGGTCCTCGCCGACCTCTTCAAGCGCCTCGACGACTTCCTGGCCCGGCTGGGCGCGGGGCAGCTCGCCGACGAGGCGCAGCGCGAGGACCTGCTGGCGGCGCTGGAGGACCCGCTGCTGCGGGGCGAGTTCGACGAGCTGGCCCGGGACTTCTTCAACGCGCTGGGCGCCGTCCTGCCCCGGCCGTTCGCGCTCCGGTACGAGGCCTTCGCCGGGCGGCTGGGAGAGGTGCAGTACCTCGCCCGCGCCCGCTACCTCGACGGCCGGGACCAGTTCAGCCCGCGCCGCTACGGGGCCAAGGTGCGCGCTCTGATCGCCTCGCACCTCAAGGCGAACGGCGTCGTCGAACGCGTCCCGCAGGTGGAGCTCGGCGCGCCCGACTTCATGGAACGGGTCGAGGCCAACGCCGATCCGCGGGCCCGGATCTCGTACCTGACCAGCCGGATCCACACCCACATCACGGCCCGGCTGGAGACGCCCGGGGCCGGCTATGAGGTCTTCAGCGAGCGCCTGGAGGCCGTCATCCGGCGGATGGGCGCGGACTTCGAGGAGGCCTCCGCGGCGCTCGCCGGGCTCGTCGAGGACATCGTCGCCTCGGAGCGAGAGGGCGGGCAGGAGACCGGGGCGGGGCTCGACCGCTGGACCGAGAGGCCGGTGTACGCCCTGCTCGCCCGCGAGCTGGACGCGGCGGACGGGTCGCTGGTGCCGGACGGGACCGACCTCTACCAGGCGGCGAGCGATGTCACCTGGAAGATCGCGGGGCTGGTGCGCTCCCCGAACTTCACGACGCTGCCGGACGCGCAGGACCGCGTACGCAAGGAAGTGAGGATCTACCTGGAGGAGGAGCTGCACGTCGACTGGTCGGCGACCGGACCGGTCGCGGGCCTGCTGGTCGAGCTCGCGCTGCACCGGCACGGCGACTTCCTGCGCTACCCGGGGCGCCACGACGGCTGAGACCGTGGCGCCGGACTGTCCGAGCCGGGTGGTAGGAATGCCGGGTGAGTACCTCGGTCCAGCAGGCGATCGCCGCACTCCCCCTCCCCGAGGGGTGGAGCTGGCGCGTCGAGTCCCGCCCTCGGCGGCGGACCCTGGGCATTGACGTCACGCCGGACGGGGAGGTGCTCTTCGCTGTACCGGCCGACGCGGATCCGCGAGCGGTGGCCGCAGCCGTACGTTCCCGGCTGCCGCGTCTCGCGGATGAGGTCCGCCGCCGCCGTGCCCGCCCCGCCGAGCCCGTCAAGGAGCTTGTCGGTGGCAGCAGCTTCGCCTACCTGGGGCGCCGGTACCGACTGCGACCGGTGCCGGCGGCCGAGGGAGCGCCGGTGAGGTTGAGAGCCGGATGGCTGGAAATTCCGGCGCCCTCCACACCAGCAGCTGGTTCGGAGGCCCTGGCTGGCTGGTACACCGAGCGCGGACAGCGGTGGCTTGCCTCTCGGATGCCAGCGATCGCCCTGCGCATGGGGGTGCGGCCGGCCGAGGTCGCTGTGGACGACCTGGGGGAGAGTTGGGGCTCGTGCGGCCCGGGCGGACTGATCGCTGTGCACTGGGCCGTCATGCAGCTGCCCGCGGTCCTGATCGATTTCGTCCTTGTGCACGAGCTATGCCACATGAAAATTCCAGGGCACGGTCCAGCTTTCCGGAGAGAGATGGAGCTGGCCCTGCCCGGTTACCATCGCCGCGAGAAGGTGTTCGAGCAAGAGGAACCGTTCCTTTGGCGAGGGGCGGTCCGGTAGGCCGGGTGAATCCGGCGGTCAGGCCACCGTCAGGACGATCTTGCCGGTGGTGCGGCCCTGCTCGCCCAGTTCGTGGGCGCGGGCGGCCTCGGAGAGCGGGAGCACCGTGTCCACCAGGGGCCGCAGCAGGCCCCGGTCGACCAGGGACGTGATCTCCCGCAGGCCCGCCAGGTCCGGCTCCACCAGCAGCCACACCGCGTGCACGCCGTCCGCACCGGCCGGGACCGAGTCCGGTCCCGGCAGGGTGATCAGGTGCCCGCCGGGCCGGAGGACCTTCAGCGAGCGCTCGGCGGTCTCCCCGCCCAGGGAGTCCAGGACGACGTCCACGTCCGCGACCTTCTCCGCGAAGTCCTCGGACCGGTAGTCGATCACCTCGTCCGCGCCCAGGGAGCGCAACAGCTCGTGCTTGCCGGCGCTGGCCGTGCCGATGACGTACGCCCCGCGCGCCTTGGCGATCTGTACCGCCAGGTGCCCCACGCCGCCCGCCGCCGCGTGCACGAGGACCCGCTCGCCGGGCCGCACGTCCGCGGTGTCCACCAGCGCCTGCCAGGCGGTCAGCGCGGCCAGCGGCAGGGCCGCCGCCTCGACGTGGCTCAGCGAGGCGGGCTTCGCCGCCAGCTGCCGGGCCGGGGCGACCACGTACTCGGCGTAGCCGCCCGCCTGGCGGGGGAACAGCGGCATGCCGTACACCTCGTCGCCCGGCCGGAAGGCGGTCACGCCGGGGGCGACGGCCTCCACGGTGCCCGAGACGTCCCAGCCCACCACGGGCACCTCGCCCCACGCGATCAGGCCGCCCGACGCGCGGGTCTTCCAGTCGACCGGGTTGACGCCGGCCGCGTGGACGCGGACCAGGACCTCGCCCAGACCGGGCTCGGGCCGGTCGATCTCCCGCTCGACCAGGTTCTCGGGGCCGCCCCATTCGTTCACGACGATCGCGCGCATGTTGTTCCGCCTCATTCCGACTGATTCCGTACTTTTCCGGGGCTTCCCCGGTGACACTCCTCAGATTCGGGCATCCCGCACCACGACGGTGTTGGCCGTCCGGCCACTATGTGACAGGATCTGGCCATGAGTGAGGCGCCCACGACACCCCCCGTCCCCGCAGCGCACGCGACCGCCACGGGGAGCGGACCGGACGGCCGGCACCTGGTCGCGGTGCTCGCCCTGCCCGGCTTCCCGCCCTTCGAGCTCGGCATCCCCTCCCGCGTCTTCGGCCAGGCCACGGACGAGCACGGCGAGCCCCTGTACGAGGTCGTCGTCTGCACCGCCGACGGCGCTCCCGTCCTCAGCGACTCCGGCTTCACCCTCCAGCCCGCCGCCGGCCCCGAGGCCCTCGCCGCCGCCGACACCGTGATCGTCCCGCCCACCCACGCCATGCCCGAACTGGCCCTCGGCGGCCCGCTGCCCCCCGAGGTGGCCGCCGCCGTCGCCGGCATCCGCCCCGGTGCCCGTCTGGTCTCGATCTGCTCCGGCTCCTACGTCCTCGCCGCCGCCGGCCTCCTGGACGGCCGCCCCGCGACCACGCACTGGAACCTCGCCCCCGAGTTCCGCCGGGCCTTCCCGCGCGTCCGCGTCGACGAGGAGGTCCTCTTCGTCGACGACGGCGACGTCCTCACCTCCGCCGGGGTCTCCGCCGGCGTCGACCTGTGCCTGCACCTGATCCGCCGCGACCACGGCGCCGCCGTCACCAACCGGGCCGCCCGCATGTGCGTCGTACCGCCGTGGCGCGACGGGGGACAGGCCCAGTTCATCGACCGCCCGGTCCCCGAACCCACCGTCGCCACCACCACCGCCACCCGCGCCTGGGCCCTGGAACGGCTCGCCGAGCCGGTCACCCTGACGGAACTGGCCACCCACGCCCGCATGAGCCTGCGCACCTTCACCCGGCGCTTCCGCGACGAGGTCGGCATGACCCCCGTCCAGTGGCTCACCGCGCAACGCCTGGAGATGGCCCGCCACCTGCTGGAGTCCAGCGACCTGCCCGTCGACCTCGTGGCCCACCGCTCCGGCTTCGGCTCCGCCAACTCCCTGCGCCAGCACATGCGCTCGGCCCTCGGAATCTCCCCGATCGCCTACCGCCGCACCTTCCGGCCGCACGCCCCGGCACCGGCCGCCGCCCTGCCGGCATGACCTCCCGGGTCATCGACCCGCCGAGCGATCGGCGGCAGGATCGGGGCAACGGCGCGGCCCGCCCGGCGGCCGCCCGACCGACAGGGGAGAAGACCGTGACCGCCTACGCCCTGGCCCACCTCCGCCCCGGCACCCTGAACGAGCAGGTCCTGGAGTACATCGAGCGCATCCAGTCGACCATGGACCCCTTCGGCGGCCGCTTCCTCGTGCACGGCAAGGAGGTCGAGGTCCTGGAAGGCCCCTTCCCCGGCACGCTCGTCATGATCGGCTTCCCGGACCTGGAACGGGCCCGCGCCTGGTACGCCTCGCCCGCCTACCAGCAGATCCTCCCGCTGCGCGCCGACCACGTCCCGGGCGAGGTCGTCCTCGCCGAAGGCGTCCCGGCCGACTACGACGCCACGGCCACGGCCACCGCCCTGCGCACGGCCGCGGGCCTCTGACGCGGCGCCGGACGCGCCGCCGCCGCGCCGCCCGGCGGCCGGCCCCCGCGGGGGTGGGGCCGACCGCCGGGCGCGGCGTCGAGGGGCCGGGGCGGGTGCGAGCATGGGGAGCATGGCTACTCACCTGATCACCGGTGCCGGGTCCGGCATCGGCGCCGCCGTCGCGGCCCGCCTGCACGCCCGCGGCGACGACCTCGTCCTCCTCGCCCGCGACGCCGGACGGGCCCGCCAGCTCGTCGACCGCCACCCCGGCTCCACCGCCCTCGTCGGCGACCTCGCCGACCCCGAGCGGCTGTCCTGGGCCTTCTCCAAGCAGGCCGTCCCCGAGCGGATCGACTCGCTCCTGCACATCGCCGGGATCGTCGACCTCGGACCCGTCGGCGACCTGCGGCCCAAGACCTGGCTCCAGCAGCTCAACGTCAACCTGATCGCCCCCGCCGAGGTCACCCGGCTGCTGCTGCCCACCCTGCGCGCCTCCCGCGCCACCGTCGTCTTCGTGAACTCCGGCGCCGGCCTCGCCGCCCACGCCGAGTGGGGTGCGTACGCCGCCTCCAAGCACGGGCTCAAGGCCCTCGCCGACTCGCTGCGCGCCGAGGAGAAGCCGAACGGCGTCCGCGTCACCTCCGTCTACCCGGGCCGCACCGCCAGCCCCATGCAGGCCAAGGTCCACTCGCAGGAGGGCAAGGAGTACGACCCCGCGGCCTGGATCGACCCCGAGTCCGTCGCGACCACCATCGTGATGGCCGTCGACCTGCCCCGCGACGCCGAGGTCAACGACCTGTCCGTCAGGCCCGGCCGATGACCGCCGGCGCCACCGGGATCGGCTCCCTGCCGGGCGGCGACGCCCGGGAGGCGGCCAAGACCGTCACCGGCTCCTTCGAGGAGTTCCCGTACCTGGCCGAGCTGCCCGCCCGCGGGCCCGGCGCGGACATGATCGGCCGCTCGCTGGGACTGCTGGTCGACCTGTACGCGCATGTCGAGCCCAGCGGCTGGCGCGTCAGCGACCGCCCCGGGCGCGACACCCGCCGAGCCCGGTCCTGGCTCGGCGAGGACCTCGACGCCCTGGAGGAGTTCACCCAGGGCTACACCGGACGGCTCAAGGTGCAGGCCGTCGGCCCGTGGACGCTCGCCGCCGCCCTGGAGACGCGCGGCGGCGAGGCCGTGCTCCAGGACGCCGGCGCCTGCCGGGACCTGGCCGGATCGCTGGCCGAGGGGCTCCGGGAGCACCTGGCCGACGTGCGCAGGCGCATCCCCGGAGCCGAGATCGTGCTCCAGTTCGACGAGCCGTCCCTGACCGCCGTCCTGCTCGGTCGGATCCGCTCCGCCAGCGGCTACCGCACCTACCGCGCCGTCGACCGGCAGGTCGTCGAGGGCACGCTGCGCGACCTGTTCGCCGTCGCCGGCTCCGTGGGCGGCCGTGAGGTCGTCGTGCACTCCTGCGCCCCCGAGGTCCCCTTCGGCCTGCTGCGGCGCGCCGGCGCCACGGGCGTTTCGTTCGACTTCTCCTTGCTCACCGAGCGCGAGGACGACGCCATCGGCGAGGCCGTCGAGGGCGGCACCCGACTCTTCGCCGGAGTGGTGCCCGGCACCGACGGCCCGTTGTCGGACCCGGGCGGTAGCGTCATCGGTGTCAGGAAGCTTTGGCGCAGGCTGGGGCTGACCCCGGGGACTCTGGCCGAGTCCGTCGTGGTCACCCCGTCGTGCGGTCTGGCGGGCGCCTCGCCCGCCTACGCGCGGGCCGTGCAGGCGCATTGCGCCAGAGCGGCGAGGTCGCTCGCCGACAACCCTGAGTGACGGTCGAGACGGGCCACGGGAGGACACGGCATGGCAGCCGAACAGCAGGACACGGCAGCACCGGCGGCGGTGCGCGAACAGCACGCACTGCTGGCCGAGCAGATCGAGGAGCACCGCTTCCGGTACTACGTCAACGACCAGCCGGTCGTCAGCGACGCCGAGTTCGACACGCTGCTGCGCTCGCTGGAGGCCCTGGAGGAGCAGTACCCGGAGCTGCGCACCCCCGACTCGCCCACCCAGAAGGTGGCCGGGGCGTACGAGACCGACTTCGCCTCCGTCGTGCACCGGGAGCGGATGCTCTCCCTCGACAACGCCTTCGACGACGACGAGCTGGCCGCCTGGGCCGAGCGCGTGGCCCGGGACGTGAACACCTCCGACTACCACTACCTGTGCGAGCTGAAGGTGGACGGCCTCGCCGTCAACCTCACCTACGAGAACGGCCGCCTCACCCGTGCGGCCACCCGCGGCGACGGCCGCACCGGCGAGGACATCACGCCCAACGTCCGCACCATCGCCGAGATCCCCGACCGGCTGGGGGGCGACCGCATCCCGGCCCTCGTCGAGATCCGCGGCGAGGTCTTCTTCCCGATGGAGAAGTTCGAGGAGCTCAACGCCCGGCTCGTCGAGGCGGAGGGCAAGCCCTTCGCCAACCCGCGCAACGCCGCCGCCGGTTCGCTGCGGCAGAAGGACCCGAAGGTCACCGCGAGCCGCCCGCTGCACATGGTCGTGCACGGCATCGGGGCCCGCGAGGGCTTCGAGATCGACCGCCAGTCGCAGGCCTACGAGCTGCTGCACGAGTGGGGGCTGCCCACCGGCGGCCACAACAAGGTGGTCTCCACCCTCGCCGAAGTGCGCGAGTTCATCGCCCACTTCGGCGCGAACCGGCACTCGGTGGAGCACGAGATCGACGGTGTCGTCGTCAAGCTCGACGAGATCGCCCTCCAGGGCCGGCTCGGATCGACCGCCCGCGCCCCGCGCTGGGCCATCGCCTGGAAGTACGCGCCCGAAGAGGTCAACACCAAGCTGATCGACATCAAGGTCGGCGTCGGCCGCACCGGACGGGTGACCCCGTACGCCCAGGTGGAGCCGGTGACGGTGGCCGGCTCCGAGGTCGAGTTCGCGACGCTCCACAACCAGCAGGTGGTCAAGGCCAAGGGCGTGCTGATCGGCGACACCGTCGTCCTGCGCAAGGCCGGCGACGTCATCCCCGAGATCCTCGGCCCGGTGGTGGACCTGCGGGACGGCAGCGAGCGGGAGTTCGTCATGCCCGCCACCTGCCCGGCGTGCGGGAGCGAGCTGCGGCCGATGAAGGAGGGGGACATCGACGTCCGGTGTCCCAACGCCCAGACCTGCCCCGCCCAGCTGCGCGAGCGGCTCTTCTACCTCGGCGGCCGGCAGAGCCTGGACATCGAGAACTTCGGCATGGTCGCCGCGGCCGCCCTCACCGGCCCGCTGGAGCCCGCCGAGCCCGTCCTGCTCGACGAGGGCGACCTCTTCGGCCTCACCATCGAGCAGCTGCTGCCCATCAAGGCGTACGTCCTGGACCCGGACAGCGGGCTGCCCAAGCGGGACCCCAAGACGGGCGAGGAGAAGATCGTCACGGTCTTCGCCAACCAGAAGGGCGAACCGAAGAAGAACGCCCTCGCGATGCTGGAGCACATCGCGGCCGCCAAGGAGCGCCCGCTGGCGCGGATCATCAACGGCCTGTCGATCCGGCACGTCGGGCCGGTGGCGGCCGAGGCCCTCGCCCGCGAGTTCCGGTCGATCGAGCGCATCGAACAGGCCACCGAGGAAGAGCTGACGGGCACCGACGGGGTCGGCGCGATCATCGCGGCCTCCCTCAAGGAGTGGTTCGCCGTCGACTGGCACCAGGAGATCCTGCGCAAGTGGCGCGAGGCCGGGGTCCGGATGGAGGAGGAGGGCTCCGGCGAGGAGCGGGGCCCGCGCCCGCTGGAGGGCCTCACCGTCGTCGTCACCGGCACGCTCCAGAGCCACACCCGCGACGGCGCCAAGGAGGCCCTGCAGAGCCGGGGCGCCAAGGTCACCGGCTCGGTCTCCAAGAAGACCTCGTTCGTCGTGGTCGGCGACAACCCCGGATCGAAGTACGACAAGGCCGTCCAGCTGAAGCTCGCCGTCCTGGACGACGCCGGCTTCGCCGTCCTGTTGGAGCAGGGCCCCGACGCCGCCCGCGAGGCCGCGCTCCCGCTGGACGGGGACGCCGCGGCGCAGTAGCGGCCGGAGGGGCCCCTCCCGGTGGAGCACCGGGGCGAACGGATGCGTGGCGTGCGGCCGTACGGGCGGGCGCACGCCAGGCGCGGACGCCGGTGGTAACCGGTGGTAAACGGCCGGTACAAGCCTGGTCGCACGGCGGTGACCTGTCGGATCATCGGACGGGAAGCCGGAAGGCCCGGTCCAAACTCACCCGTTCGGCGGATACCGTACTGATGAGGACGGCCGGGTCGCATTCGGGCAACCACCGCCGACCGCTGCCCCTGAGAGCCTCCCGCGTCCTACTGTTGTGGGGTGCGCCTGTCGTGCACGGCCGCGGTACGCGATCGACGGCCGTGAGGGCACGACATCGGGGCCATCGCGTGACATCGGCATCGCCGGCTGTGAGAGGGACGGGCATGAAACCCACCGAGAGCGCCGACCCGTCACCCGAATTCGGCGGGGACCCCCCGTCCATGCGGGCGGGCCGGTTCGGTGTCCTGGGCACCAGGACACCCGAGACCCGACCCCGCGACACCGCGGAGGGCGCGGGCCTCCCCGCGTTCCGCGGCGCCGTCCCCCTCACGATCGTCGGCCTGGCCGCCACCGTCCTCGCGGCCGGCGTCGCCTCCGCCCTGGCCGGCGGGCGGGCCCTCTTCCCCGGCGGCGCCGTCGGCTGGGCCCTCGCCCTGCTGACCGGCATCATCGTCGGCCACCTCGTCGCGCTCGGCCGCGACCGCTGGTGGGGCGGTACCGGCTCCGGCGCCGCCCTCACCCTCGGCGTCCTCGTCCTCTACGGCTGGGTGCCCGCCGGGCTCGTCTCCCTCGCCGTGGTCTCGCTGGTCGGGGCCGCCCGCCGGCACCGGTGGCGGCAGGGGCTGCTGCACGGCTCCGTGGACATCCTCGGCATCGGCGCGGGCGCGCTCGTCCTCACCGCGTTCGGCGAGACACCCTCCGTGGAAACCCCCTGGAAGCCCACCGGCTGGGGGCTGGCCGCCGTCCCCGAGGTCGTCCTCGTCGCCCTCGCCTACCTCCTCGTCACCCGGCTCCTGCTGTGGCTCGCCGGGCCCCGGCGCGGCGGCGGCCTGCCCACCGTCGCCCGCACCGCCGTCCTGCGCCAGGCCCTGGTGGCCGTCGCGCTGCTCGGCATCGCACCCCTGATCTGCGCCGTCGCCGTCACCCAGCCGGTCCTGCTGCCGCTGTTCGCCGTCCCGCTGATCGCCCTGGACTCCACCCTGTGGATCGCCCGGGCCCGAGCCGAAGAACAGCTGCGCGACCCGCTCACCGGGCTGCCCAACCGGCAGTGGCTGCTGGAACGCGCCTGGAGAGCCCTCGACGATGCCGAACGGTCCGGCAACCGGGCCGCGCTCGTCCTGATCGACCTCGACCGCTTCCGCGCGGTCAACGACACCCTCGGCCACCTGGCCGGCGACCGGCTGCTGCTCCAGATCGCCGACCGGCTGCGCCAGGCCCTGCCCCCGGACGCCGAGGCCGCACGGCTCGGCGGCGACGAGTTCGCCGTCCTGCTGCCCGTCGCCGACTCCACCACCAGCGCCCAGCGCATCGCCCGCCACCTGGTGGCCGAGCTCAGCTCCCCGCTGGACCTCGACGGCCTCACCCTCGTCCTGGAGGCCAGCGCGGGCCTCGCCGTCTTCCCCGACCACGCACTGGACGCCGAGGGACTGCTGCGCCGGGCCGACGTGGCGATGTACCAGGCCAAGCGGGACCGCACGGGCGTGGAGGTGTACGAGTCCAAGCGCGACAGCAACACCCCCGACCGGCTCGGCCTCCTCGGCGATCTCCGAAGAGCCCTCGACGCGGGCGAAGTGGAACTGCACTACCAGCCGAAGGTCCGCTTCGACGGGCAGGTCGCCGGGTTGGAGGCCCTGGTCCGCTGGGTGCATCCGGAGCGCGGACGCGTATCCCCCGACGAGTTCATCGCCATCGCCGAGACCTCCGGGCTGATGCCGCACCTGACCGAGTACGTCCTGGAGACCGCCCTCGCCCAGGTGGCCCGCTGGCGGGCGCAGGGCCTCAAGGTGCCCGTCGCCGTCAACGTCTCGCCCCGCGACGTCCACACCCCCGGCTTCGCCGGCGCCGTCGCCGCCCGGCTGGCCCGCCACGGGGTGCCGGCGAGCGGTCTGCAGCTGGAGATAACGGAACACGTGCTGCTGGAGGACCCGCAGCGGGCCGCGGACACCATGGCCGGGCTCACGGGCCACGGCGTGAAGATGTCCCTGGACGACTTCGGCACCGGCTACTCCTCCCTGGTCCACCTGCGGCGGCTGCCGGTCAGCGAGCTCAAGATCGACCGCTCCTTCGTGGGGCGGCTGGCGGTCGACGCGCAGGACGCGGAGATCGTGCGCTGCACCGTCGACCTGGCGCACTCGCTCGGCCTGCTCGTCGTGGCCGAGGGTGTGGAGGACGACGAGACCTGGGAGCGCCTGCGCGACCTGGGCTGCGACGCCGTACAGGGCTGGCTGGTCGCGGCCGCCATGCCGCCGCAGGAGGCCACCGCCTGGCTGCTGGCCCGCGGCGAGCGCGGCTGGCGCCGCCCGGCGGACATCTCGGCGGAACTGGCCGCCGCCGAGGCCGACGCGGGCTGAGACCCGGCCCGCTCGGCCCGCGCCGCCGACCGGGACGCGACCGGGGGGCCGCGGCGCGCGTGCGTACGGGGTTGCGCACGGTGTGGCCTACGGGCCGCGTGCGGTGTGGCGTACGGGGCTGCGCACGGTGTTGCGTGCGGCACCCGGCCCGCGGCCGGTCCTGCGGCGGGTCCGGAGGGGTCCGGGCGGCGCGACGGCGGCGGCCCGCCGGAAACCGGTTTCGTGGGTCCGGGGCCCCGCCCCATAGGATTGGGCCCGAAACTACACGCTCACCACCCCCAGAGGATCGCCGCATGCCTGGCATCACGCGCGAGGAGGTCGCCCACCTCGCTCGGCTGGCACGTCTGGAGCTCAAGGCCGAAGAGCTGGACCACTTCGCCGGACAGCTCGACGACATCATCGGCGCGGTCGCCCGCGTCTCCGAGGTCGCCGACCAAGACGTCCCGCCGACCTCCCACCCGCTGCCCCTGACGAACGTCATGCGCGCGGACGAGGTCCGTCCTTCGCTCACCCCCGAGCAGGCGCTCTCCGGTGCTCCCGCCCAGGAGCAGCAGCGTTTCAAGGTGCCGCAGATCCTGGGGGAGGACTAACAACCATGACCGACATCATCAAGCTCACGGCCGCCCGGACCGCCGAGAAGATCGCCTCCGGCGAACTCACGGCCGTCGAGGTCACCGAGGCCCACCTGGCCCGCATCGAGGCGACCGACGAGAAGGTCCACGCCTTCCTGCACGTCGACCGCGAAGGCGCGCTGGCCCAGGCCCGCGCCGTCGACGCCAAGAGGGCCCGCGGCGAGAAGCTCGGCCCGCTGGCCGGCGTCCCGCTCGCCCTCAAGGACATCTTCACCACCGTCGGGGTCCCGACCACCGTCGGCTCGAAGATCCTCGAAGGCTGGATCCCGCCCTACGACGCCACCCTGACGCGCAAGCTGAAGGAAGCCGACGTCGTCATCCTCGGCAAGACCAACATGGACGAGTTCGCCATGGGGTCCTCCACCGAGAACAGCGCCTACGGCCCCACCGGCAACCCGTGGGACCTCACCCGCATCCCCGGCGGCTCCGGCGGCGGCTCCGCGGCCGCGCTCGCCGCCTTCCAGGCGCCCCTGGCCATCGGCACCGACACCGGCGGCTCCATCCGCCAGCCCGCCGCGGTCACCGGCACCGTCGGCGTCAAGCCCACCTACGGCGGCGTCTCCCGCTACGGCATGGTCGCCTTCTCCTCCTCCCTCGACCAGGGCGGCCCCTGCGCCCGCACGGTCCTGGACACGGCCCTCCTCCACGAGGTGATCGCCGGCCACGACCCGATGGACTCCACCTCCATCGACGCCCCGGTCCCGCCGGTCGTCGAGGCCGCGCGCAACGGCTCCGTCGCCGGCATGCGCGTCGGCGTCGTCAAGCAGTTCTCCGGCAAGGGCTACCAGGCCGGCGTCGTCCAGCGCTTCGACGAGTCGGTGGAGCTCCTGCGCGAGCTCGGCGCCGAGATCGTCGAGCTGGACTGCCCGTCCTTCGACCTCGCGATGGCCGCGTACTACCTGATCGCACCGTCCGAGTGCTCCTCCAACCTGGCCCGCTTCGACGCCATGCGCTACGGCCTGCGCGTCGGCGACGACGGCACCAAGTCCGCCGAGGACGTCACGGCCCTGACCCGCGAAGCCGGCTTCGGCGACGAGGTCAAGCGCCGCATCATCCTCGGTACGTACGCGCTCAGCTCCGGCTACTACGACGCGTACTACGGCTCGGCCCAGAAGGTCCGCACCCTCATCTCGCGGGACTTCGACACGTCCTTCGAGAAGGTCGACGTGATCGTCTCCCCGACGACCCCGACCACCGCCTTCCCCATCGGCGAGCGCACCGACGACCCCCTCGCCATGTACCTCGCGGACCTGTGCACCATCCCGACCAACCTGGCCGGCAACTCCGCCATGTCGCTGCCCTGCGGCCTGGCACCGGAGGACGGTCTCCCGGTCGGGCTCCAGATCATCGCCCCGGCGATGAAGGACGACCGGCTCTACAAGGTCGGTGCCGCCGTCGAGGCCGCCTTCGTCGCACGCTGGGGTCACCCGCTGCTTGAGGAGGCACCGTCCCTGTGAGCACCAGTGCACTGTCCAAGGCCAAGGGCTTCAAGAAGTCCAAGACCGGCACCTACCTGTCGATCGGCACCACCGCCTTCGGCGCGCTCAGCGTGATCAAGCAGGTCAAGAAGGCCCGCAGCGAGCACGACGTGCTGAAGCTGGTCGACGCCGCCGTGTCCGCCGCCGCCATCGTCACCGGCCTCGCGATCCTGTACCGCGAGCTGAAGCGCCTGGGCGACGACGACGTCCTGCTGGGCTGAGAGGGAAAGTTTCACCGTGACCACCTTCACCGAACTGCTGTCGTACGAGGACGCTCTCGCCTCGTTCGACCCCGTCATGGGCCTCGAAGTCCATGTCGAGCTCGGCACCAGGACCAAGATGTTCTGCGGCTGCTCGACCGAACTGGGCGCCGAGCCCAACTCGCAGACCTGCCCGGTCTGCCTGGGCCTGCCCGGCGCGCTCCCGGTCGTCAACGAGATCGGCATCGAATCCGCCATCAAGATCGGCCTCGCCCTCAACTGCGAGATCGCCGAGTGGTGCCGCTTCGCCCGGAAGAACTACTTCTACCCGGACATGCCGAAGAACTTCCAGACCTCCCAGTACGACGAGCCGATCGCCTTCAACGGCTTCCTCGACGTGCAGCTGGAGGACGGCGAGATCTTCCGCGTGGAGATCGAGCGCGCCCACATGGAGGAGGACACCGGCAAGTCGCTGCACGTCGGCGGCGCCACCGGTCGCATCCACGGCGCGTCCCACTCCCTGCTGGACTACAACCGCGCCGGCATCCCGCTCATCGAGATCGTCACGAAGCCGATCGAGGGCGCCGGCGAGCGGGCCCCCGAGGTCGCCAAGGCGTACGTGGCCGAGCTGCGCGAGGTCATCAAGGCCCTCGGCGTCTCCGAGGCCCGCATGGACAAGGGCCAGATGCGCTGCGACGTGAACCTGTCGCTGCGCCCGACCCCCGAGTCCGCGTTCGGCACCCGCAGCGAGACCAAGAACGTCAACTCGCTGCGCTCCGTCGAGCGCGCCGCCCGCTTCGAGATCCAGCGCCACGCGGCGGTGCTCACCTCCGGCGGCACGATCGTGCAGGAGACCCGGCACTTCCACGAGGAGGACGGCTCGACCACGGCCGGCCGCATCAAGGACAACGCCGAGGACTACCGGTACTTCCCGGAGCCCGACCTCGTGCCCGTCGCCCCGGCCCGCGCCTGGATCGAGGAGCTGCGCGGCGGCCTGCCCGAGATGCCGCGCGTGCGCCGCAACCGGCTCCGCGAGGAGTGGGGCGTCACCGAGCACGACATGCAGTCGATCCTCAACGCGGGCGCGGTGGACTCCATCGTCGCCACGATCGAGGAGGGCGCCGACTCGGCCGCCGCGCGCAAGTGGTGGATGGGCGAGCTCGCCCGCAACGCCAACGAGCAGGGCGTCGTCGTCGACGAACTGCCGATCACCCCGGCGCAGGTCGCCCGTGTCGCGGCGCTGGTCGCGGCCGGCGAGCTGAACGACAAGCTGGCCCGCCAGGTCCTCGAAGGCGTCCTCGCCGGCGAGGGCACCCCGGACGAGGTCGTCGAGAAGCGCGGCCTGAAGGTCGTCTCGGACGAGGGCGCGCTCGGCGCGGCCGTCGACGAGGCCATCGCGGGCAACGCGGCCATCGCGGACAAGATCCGCGGCGGCAAGGTGGCCGCCGTCGGCGCCCTGGTCGGAGCGGTCATGAAGACCACCCGCGGCCAGGCGGACGCGGCGCGCGTCAAGGAGCTCATCCTGGAGCGCCTCGGCGTCGGCGAGTAGGAGCCGCCCGCGCGTCGTCCCCTGGGGGGCGCGGCACGCAGGCACCGCCACGCGGACGGCCCCGCACCGGAGTTCCGGTGCGGGGCCGTCCGCGTGGTGCTCCCGAGCCGGTGGCGGCCGGTGGGAGGTCGGCCGGTGCGAGGTCGGCGGATGAGCAGGTCGGGGGGCCGTGGGGTCAGCGGGTCAGCGGGTGAGCTGAGGGGCCGCGATCACGACGATTCCGGTGTCGCAGCCCTTCTCCACCTTGATGCGCAGCCGCAGCGCCCCGCTCACGTCCACCGACTTCGTGACCGGCTTGCCGAGCTCCACGAGCTCGGAGAACGCGGCGGGCTGACCGTCGAGGGAGATGCTGACCCGCCCCTTCTCCTTCGTGGACCCGTCGTCGATGCCCGCCGTGAACTCCAGGTGCTTCCACTCGCGGTTGAGGTCGAACTCCGCGGTCGCGTCGAAGTCGCAGCTGTGCTCCCCGATGAACGCGGCGCCGTACTGCCTGGTGTCGATCTTGGCGGAACCCACCGTGAAGTTGTCGAGTTCCGAGACCGGGCGCATCACCGTCAGGTCGGCGGCCTTGACGTCCGGCGCGATGCCGGACGGCGGCTGCGAACCCGAGGCGCTGGGCTGGACCGCGGGCTCGTCCGTCGCGCTCTCGGACGGGTCGGGCGCCGACGGCCCGGGCGTGCTCGCCGCCGGGGCGACGGGCGTGTCGGCCGCGGCCCGGTCCGTCCCCCGGTCCTCGTCCTTGAGCAGCCGCGCCCCGGCGAACGCCCCGGCGGTGAGCAGCAGCACCGCCGCCACCGCGCCGACGACCAGCGCGGTACGCCGCCTCTTCTTCGGCGCGGGCGCGGGTGCGGGCGCGGGTCCCGGCGCGTACGGCTGGGGCTGCTCCGCGGTGGGCGCCTGCGCTCCGTGGGAGAACGGAGCCCCGTACCCCTCCGGGACCGTGGCCCGCACCGGCTCGGGCTCGGGCTCGTGGGCGGGGGTGGGGGTGGGGGCGGGCGGGCTCTGCGCGGGGGGCCGGGCCACGGGCGCGGAGGCGGGCGCGGCCAGGGGCTGCGGCGGCGCCACCGGCGGCGGGGGCACGGCCGGCTTCGGCGGGGAGTCTGCGACCACCCGCTGCGAGGTCGAGGTGGTCGTGGAGACCACCGCGTGCCGGACGTCCTTCATCCAGCCGGCCAGGTTCACCGGCCGCTTGCCCGGGTCGGCCGCGTAGATCGAGGTGATCCGGGCCCGCTGTTCCGCGTCCAGCACCGCGATCTGCGGCAGCTCGGTCAGCGCGTGGGCCAGCTGCTCGGGCGTGGCGGGCGGCGACTGGCCGCTGAGCAGGAAGTACGCGATGGCCCCGAAGGCGTACCGGTCCGCACCCGGCGTCCGCTTGCCGTCGAACACCTCGGGGGCCGCGTAGCCAGGCGTGAACCACACCTCCGCCGTCTGATGGTCGGCGGTCAGCTTGCTGAGGCCGAAGTCGACCAGCGTGGCCTGCCCGTGGGCGTCGACCATGACGTTGCCGGGGGAGAGGTCGCCGTGGATGACCTGGCGCCCGGACGGTGTGGCCTTCCCCGAGTGCAGCCAGTCCAGCACGTCGGCCAGCTGCTCCAGCGTGCGCATCACCTCACGCCGCTCGGCGGCGGTGGCCAGCGTCCGCTCCGCCCGCCAGTCCCGCAGGTCCAGGCCGTCGACGTGGTTCATGACGAGGACGAGCGCCCGCCCGGTGAGCGTGGCGGACTCCCCGGGCCGGTGGATGGGCGGCCCCTCGAAGTGCTCCCGGACGCCGACGACGCCCGGCCGGTGGACGAAGCGCAGCAGCTCGGCCTGCTCGTTCCACTTCTGGCTGATGCGGTCGAAGACGTCGGGCGTGATGGTCGTCTTGGAGTCCAGCACCTTGACGACCACGGGCTCCGATCCGCCCGCGAGCTCGATCTCCGCGAGATAGAGCACGGCCTCCCCGCCGCGCCCGATGGACCGGAGGAGGCGGTAGCGGTCCGCTGCCGAGTCCGGTCCGATGTGCAGGTTCTGACTGGTCAATGTTCCCCACCCCGGAATGCTTTGAGTGGGCATCAGCTTCCTGCCGGAGGCCGGGCGGGGTCAATGGAAATCGACGTCCCGTTAGGGTGACGATATGAGCGGAATCCGTGTCGGCAAGCCGACGCGACGAACACCGCCCCCGCCCCGATCCCCCCACCGGCAGCGGGAACCGGCCCGCTCCCCGCCCGGTGCCCGACCCGCCCAACCACCTTCCCGGCAGCCTCCGTTAGCCGAGCGCCCGGCCGGGCGGGCCGCCCCCGTCAGTGGTTTTCGGGCAGCGGCACCGGCGAGTCGAGGAAGGCGAGGCGGGCCCGCTTCGCCGGGAGGTGGACCGCGGGCAGTCGATCTCGGGGAGCTCCAGCTCCGGGCCGAGCGCGAGACCGGTGCGCTGCAGCCGGGCGATGGCCTTCTCGTTGCGGGCGTCCGGCTCGGCGACCACGCGCCGCTTCCTGCCGTCGGAGAACACGAACGACATGAAGGCGATCATCAACCCCGCGCCGCCCTCGCTCCTGCTCACGCTCCTGTCGACGCTGCTCACGTAGTTCCCGGGATGGCTTAGGTTAGGCTGGCCTAACTATAGGGCGCACAGGGGAGGGGTCGGACATGGCGGTCGGCAAGGGCTGGGAGGGCGTGGTCCTCAAGCTCATGCGGGGCAAGGACTTCACGTTCACCGTGACGGGGACCGAAGAGGTCACCGCGAACTACCGTCGGGTGCACTTCACGGACGGCGGACTCCTCGCCGAGGCCGGCGCGTCCCTGCACCCCACGATGTGGGTGCGCGTGTGGTTCGAGGGCGCCGGCCGGCCGCACCAGCGGGCCTACACGCTCGTGGACCCGGACCCCCGAACGGGCACGTTCTCCTTCGAGTTCGCCCTGCACGACGGCGCCGCGAGCGCGTGGGCGCGCGCCGCCCGGCCCGGCGACACCATCGACGCGACCGTCCAGGGCACCGGATTCACCGCCCCCGCCCCGGCCCCGGAACGCCTGCTCGTCATCGGCGACCCGGCCTCCCTCCCGGCGATCAACTCCCTGCTGGACGCCTTCCCCCAGACCCCGGCGACGATCTGGTTCGAGACGCAGCACGCCTCGGACGCGGAGCTGCCGGTACGACTGGACACGGCCCGGCACGACGTCCGCCGGGTCTCGCGCGGCGGCACGGCACTGGTCGACCGGGTCAAGGCCGAACTGCCGGAACTGGTGGAGGACCCGTCCTCGGCGTACGTATGGCTGGCCTGCGACACGGCAACGACCCGCACCCTCACGTCCTACCTCCGCAAGGACCTCGCCCTGCCGAAGCAGCGGGTGAACGGCCTGGGCTACTGGCGACCGGCAGGCTGAGGGCGGCTCGGGGGGCGTCGGGGGGTGGGGGTGGGTGGGGCGGGGGCGGGGGCCCGTGGTGCCCGACCCCTACCCCCTCCACATGTACGGCACCGTCACGCCCAGGACTTCGAAGCCCAGGCGCTCCAGGATGGGACGGCTTTCGTCCGAGGCATCCACTTGGAGGTACGGGACGCTGCGGGCCGCCGCCAGGCGCGCGCGGTGGGACACCAGGTGGCGGTAGACGCCGCGGCCGCGCCACCGGGGGTCCGTGCCGCCGCCCCAGAGGCCCGCGAACTCGGTGCCCGGGCGCATCTCGACGCGGGCCGCGCACACCGGGGTGTCGCCCGCCATGGCGACCACGGCGGCGATGGAGTCGGGCTCCTCGCGGAGCATGGCGAGCACCTGCTCCCGCAGGTGCGTCGGGCGGTCGGCCTCGAAGGCGCGGTCGTGGACCGCCATCATCAGGTCCAGGCCCGCCTCGTCCGTCACCGGCCGCACGGTGATGCCGTCCGGCGGCTCGACCGACAGCCGGGCGAGGTCGTCCGTCCGCGCCACCATCAGGGTCTCGGCCGCGTCCGGTACCAGCCCGGCCGCCCGCAGCCGCTCGCCCAGGTCCGCCGGCCGGTCGTGGCCGTAGAGCTTCCACTCGAACTCCGACGCCCCGCGTTCGGTGAAGAACGCCACCTGCGCCGCGATCTCCGCGTCCGCCGTCTCCTCGTCGAGGTCCGACCAGATGATCCCGTTCCACCCGGCCCCCGGCATGACGTGCCGGACGACCCCGCCCGCCCGTTCCACCCGGGCCTCGGCGCTGTCGGGCCGTGCCTCCCTGCGCACCAGGGCGTCGTAGCGGTCCCGGATGTCCGTCAATGCGTCACGTTCGATCGTCATCCGGCCAGCTCATCAGGGTCCGGGGCACCCGCACAACTGCATTAGCCTCACCTCCGTGAACGCCGACTCCACCATCTACACCGGCAAGGCCACCCCCGACGCGGCCGCCGACCGCGGCTGGCTGCTGGGCCACTTCAAGGACCCGGCGGACCCCCGGCACAGCCGGGACGTGGAGATCAAGTGGGGCGTGCACCCGCGGGGGGACGAGCGGGAGCGGTGGGCGACCGCCGAGCGGCGCACCGCGCTGCTGGTGCTGATCAGCGGCCGCTTCCGGCTGGACTTCCCGGAACGCAGCGTCGTCCTCGCCGAGCAGGGCGACTACGTGCTCTGGGGCCGCGGGGTCGACCACTCCTGGTACGCGGAGGAGGACGCGGTGGTCCTCACCGTCAGGTGGCCCTCGGTCCCGGGCTACCGGGCCGACGAGCCCTCGGGGCACGGGGCCGCCGGGACGGCCGGCCACCCGAGGCCGTGACCAACGGCCCCACCGGGCCCGTTGCCCCTGTGACGATGCCCACGAAACGGGCCGAGGATCATCAAACGCTGAGATGGTGCACGGTGTAGACCACCTGGGCCGCATCCCGGGGTGATCCCCCGTGCCCGCGGCCGTACCTTCACCGGTTGAAGCGTTCAGTTCACGTGTTCTTTGCGACGGGCCCTCCCCGGTAAAGATCCGAACCACCAGGGAGCACCTCCGTTGGCAGCACTCGCACGGTGGTGCATGCGCCACCGACTCCTCGCCGTCCTGATCTGGCTGCTGGCCCTCGGCGGGAGCGCGCTGGCCGCGGGTACCGCCGGTGCGGCGTTCTCCAACAACTACGAGGTGCCCGGCACCGAATCGGGCAAGGCCAACGACCTGCTCCGCGAGGCCTTCCACGGCCAGGGCGGCGACACGAACACCATCGTGTGGCGGGCCCCGGACCACGAGAGCGCGCGGACCCCGGACATCGAGCAGCGCATGACCCGCGCCCTGGACACGGTCGCCGCGCTCCCCGGCGTCGGCTCGGTCGAGGGCCCGTACGGGACCGGTCCCGAGAGCGCCGCCCGAATCAGCCCCGATGGGCGCACCGCCTACGCCGTGGTGACCTTCGACCGGCCGGGCGACGCCGTGCCCGAGGCCCAGGCCAAGGCCGTCGTGGCCGCCGCCAAGAACGCCGGCACCGAGGCCGGCGGCCTGCGGGTGGAACTCGGCGGCCGGGCCATCGCCCTGACCGAGGCGCCCACCGCGCACCTCGCCGAGGTCATCGGCGTCGCCGTCGCCGCCCTCGTGCTCTTCCTGGCCTTCGGCTCGCTCGCCGCCAGCCTGCTGCCCATCGCGACGGCGCTCGTCAGCGTGGGCACCGCCTATTTCGGCATCACCCTCCTCGGCCACGCGATGCCGGTCGCCGACTTCGCCCCCATGCTCGGCACCCTGGTGGGCCTCGGTGTCGGCATCGACTACGCCCTGTTCATCGTGACCCGCCACCGCAAGGGCCTGGTGCGCGGCCTGCCCGTCGAAGAGGCGGCGGAGAACGCCGTCGCCACCACCGGCCGGGCCGTCGTCTTCGCCGGAGCCACCGTCTGCATCGCGCTGCTCGGCATGCTCGTGCTGCGGCTGGACTTCCTCGACGGGGTCGCGATCGCGGCCTCCGTCACCGTGGTGCTGACGGTCGCCGCCTCGGTCACCCTGCTGCCGGCGCTCCTTTCCTGGATCGGCCCGCGGGCCCTCTCGCGCCGCGAGCGGCGCAGGCTCGCCGCCGAAGGGCCGCGGCCCGAGCAGGCCACCGGCTTCGCCGTCCGCTGGTCCGGCTTCGTGGAGCGGCACCCCAAACTGCTCGGCGCCGTCGCCACCGTGGTCATGCTGGTGCTCGCGCTGCCCACGCTCTCCCTCCACCTCGGCACTTCGGACCAGGGCAACAACCCGGCCTCTTCCACCACCCGGCAGGCCTACGACCTGCTCGCCGACGGGTTCGGCCCCGGTACCAACGGTCCGCTGACCGTCGTCGCCCGCCTCGACGGGGCGGGGGACCGGGTGGCCGTCGAGGCCCTGGCCGCGGCGCTCCGGGACACGAAGGGCGTGGCCTCCGCCGGCCCGGCCGTCCTCAACCGGAGCGGCGACACCGCCGTCCTGACCGTCGTACCGCAATCGGCGCCCCAGTCCCGGGCCACGAGCGACCTCGTCGACACCCTGCGCGAGGAGGTCATCCCGCGCGCCGGGCACGGCAACTCCATGCGGGTCCACGTCGGCGGGGTGACCGCCGGCTACGACGACTTCGCCGAGGTCGTCATCGGCAAACTGCCCCTGTTCGTCGGGGTGGTCGTCGCCCTCGGCTGCGTCCTGCTGCTGCTGGCCTTCCGGTCCATCGGCATCCCGCTCAAGGCCGCCGTGATGAACATCGCCGCGGTCGCCTCGTCCTTCGGCGTGGTGGTGGCGGTCTTCCAATGGGGCTGGGGCAGCGAACTGCTCGGGCTGGGCAGCGCCGGGCCGATCGAGCCCTTCCTCCCCGTGATCATGGTGTCCGTGCTCTTCGGGCTCTCCATGGACTACCAGGTCTTCCTCGTCAGCCGCATGTACGAGGAGTGGCTGGAGACCGGGGACAACCGGCGCGCCGTCCGCGTCGGCCTGGCGGAGACCAGCCGGGTCATCAACTCGGCGGCCGTCATCATGATCTCCGTGTTCCTGGCCTTCGTGCTGAGCGGTGACCGGATCATCGCGATGTTCGGCATCGCGCTCGCCGCGGCCGTCGCCCTCGACGCCTTCGTCCTGCGCACCCTGCTCGTCCCCGCCCTGATGCACCTGCTGGGCGGCGCGAACTGGTGGCTGCCCGCCTGGCTCGACCGGCGGCTGCCCCGCATCAGCATCGAACCACCGGACCGCGGACCGCACGCGCCGCTTCCGGCGCGGCGGACCGCCGCGAGCGGGAGCGACAGCGAGAGCGCCACCGCGGCCCGGTGATCCCGCGCACCCCCGTGAGCCCGCCGGCGAACGGGGGCCCGAGGCCGTCGGCCGGGCGCCGCGGACACCCCGCTCCGCCCGCGCCGCGGCCCGCACGGCCCGTCGGGACGGGCCGCTCCGCCACCTCCGGCGGATTCTCATCAACCTCTCAGACAGGCCGCCTACGGTGCCCGGCATGGACACCACGAAGACCCCCGACCCGACCGCCCCCGAGGCGGACGCCGCCCCCGCCGACCTGAAGAAGGCCGAGGCCGACCGGGCCGCCGAGGCCGGCACCGAAGCCCGCCCCGAGGCCGAGCCCGCCGGGGCCGTCACCGCCGGGACCGACACGGACCCGGACGACGACGAGTTCGACGAGGAGCCGGTCGAGGACGAGGTGCGCTCCGCGGGCGTCGGATCGGGTGCGGCCGCCGTCGCGGCCGCCGGGCTCGGACTCGTCGCCCTCAGCGGCAGCTGGGTCTCCCGCGTCCTGGCCGAGCGCCAGACCCTGATCGGCCAGATCGAGGGCAACAAGTCCGCCCCGCCGAAGGACCAGATCGCCTCCCTGTACGGGGACGCCTGGCACCTCACCGCCCTCGCCAACGGCGTGCTGGCCACCCTGGCCCTGCTGCTGGCCGTCTTCGTCCTCGCCCGCCCGGCCTTCGGCGCCCCCGGCCGCACCCTGCCGAACTGGGTCCGTGCCGTCGCCTGGGCCGCCGTCGCCCTGGGCGCCCTCGGCATGATCGTCTTCGCCGTCATGTACTTCCTCCCCCTGCCCGAGGTCCCCGCGGCCGCCCAGCCCTGAGGCACCCGGCTAAGGCACCCGCGGAGCCCGTCGGCCCCGGCCTAAGGACTCCGGGGCCGGACAGATGCGGCATGCTCCCGATGTGGCGGTACCCCCTGGGAAGCGAATCTTGGACCACACCGAACGAGGTGCCCGAGAAACCCCCCAGGGAGTACGCGATGTTCGAGTACGAGATGGCCGCCGCCCGCAGTGCCGACCTCATCCGGCGGGCCGACGAGTACCGCAGGGCGCGGGAGGCGCGGGAGGCCCGCAAGGCGCTGCGCCGTTCCTCGCGCGGCCGGGAAGCCGAGGGGCCGGTGAGGACGCAGCGGGGCCGCTTCACCCGCGCCGCGTGAACCGCGGCGCGCGGCGCGCGTACCCGTACCCGGCGGCCCGCGAAATGATCACGGCTGCCGCCGGACCGGACGCATGTGCGATGCTCGGCGGCGTGGAGACCCGATCTGTCAGCCCGGTGTTCGTCGGCCGCGCCGACGAACTGGCCGTACTCACCGGCGCGCTGGCCCGCGCCGCCGCCGGCGAGCCGCAGGCCCTGCTCATCGGGGGAGAGGCCGGAGTCGGCAAGACCCGGCTCACCGAGGAGTTCCTCTGCGCGGCGGACCGCCGGGGCGCCGTGGTCGCGGTGGGCGGCTGTGTGGAGATCGGGGCGGAGGGGCTTCCCTTCGCCCCCTTCTCGACGGCACTGCGCGCCCTGCACCGCAGCCTCCCCGGGCAACTGGCCGAGGCGGCCGCGGGGCAGGAGGGCGAACTCGCCCGCATCCTGCCCGAACTCGGCGACACCCCCCGGGGCCCGCACGACGAGGAGAGCACCGCCCGGCTGTTCGAGCTGACGGCCCGGATGCTGGAGCGGCTCGCGGCCGAACGCACCCTCGTCCTCGTCCTGGAGGACCTGCACTGGGCGGACACCTCCACCCGGCACCTGCTCGCCTACCTCTTCCGCACCCTCGGCAGCGGCCGCCTGGTCGTCGTCGCCACCTACCGCGCCGACGACGTGCACCGCCGCCACCCGCTGCGCCCCCTCCTCGCCGAGCTGGACCGGCTCCGCACCGTCCGGCGCATCGAACTGCCCCGCTTCAACCGGGCCGAGGTGCGCCGCCAGCTCGCCGGCATCCTCGCCAGCCAGCCCGACGAGGACTTCGTCGACTCCGTCTTCGACCGCTCCGACGGCAACGCCTTCTTCGTCGAGGAACTCGTCGCCTCCCGGGCGAGCGGCTGCCGGACCGGGCTCACCGAATCCCTGCGCGATCTGCTCCTCGTCCGGGTCGAGGTCCTCTCCGAAGAGGCCCAGCGGGTGGTGCGCGTCGTCGCAGAGGGCGGCTCGACCGTGGAGTACGAGCTCCTGCGCGCCGCCGCCGGGCTCACCGAGGACGAACTGATCGAGGCGCTGCGCGCCGCGGTCGGCGCCAACATCCTCCTCGCGACCTCCGACGGCGACGGCTACCGCTTCCGCCACTCGCTCGTCCGCGAGGCCGTGAGCGACGACCTCCTGCCCGGCGAACGGGCCCGCGTCAACCGCCGCTACGCCCGGGCCCTGGAGGCCGACGGGACGCTGATCCGCGCCGAGGAGCGGGTCATCCGGCTGGCGAGCCACTGGTACCACGCGAACGATCCGGCCAAGGCGCTGCCCGCCGTGCTCGCCGCATCCGTCGCCGCCCGCCGCCGGCACGCCTACTCCGAGCAGCTGCGGCTGCTGGAACGGGCGATGGACCTGTGGGACAGCGCCCCGGAGGAGGTCCGCGAGGCGCTGCGCCCCGCGGACTACACCGAGGTGTACCCGCCGTGCGGCTGCGACCCCGCCTCCACCCCGCTCCGGCGGCTCGACCTGCTCGCCGAGGCGACGGTCGCGGCCCGCTACGGCGGCGAGCGGGAACGCGCCCTGAAGATAACCAAGATGGCTCTGCGGCTGCTGGACGGCGAGGACCCGCTGCGCGCCGCCTGGTTCTGGACCGAACGCTCCCGGCTGGTGGCCGGACTCGGCCGCAGCGACGGCTGGGAGGAGATCGCCAAGGCCCAGGACCTGGTCAGGGGGCTGCCCCCGTCCCGGGTCCACGCCGAAGTCCTCGTCTGGGCCGCGGGCTGGGGCATGCTCCACGACCCGGGCCCCGGCAACCTGGTCGCCGCCGAACGGGCCGTGGCCTACGCGCGGATGGTCGGCGCCGAGGAGACCGAGCTCAACGCCCGGATCACGGTCGGCTGCCTGCTCACCGACTCCGGCACCGGTACCGGCACCGGCGAATCCGGGCTCGGCGAGCTGCTCGCGGTCAAGGACCGGGCCGCCGAACTGGGTCTGACGCAGCTCGTGGGACGGGCTCATATCAACCTCACCTCTCAACTGGAAAGCATGGGACGGTCCCGGGAAGCGGTGGAACTGGGCCGGCAGGGCGTCGAACTCGTCAGCCGGTCACGTCTGTCGGACAGCGAGGCCTGGGTCAGCGGCAACGTGGCCGAGAGCCTCTACAGCCTCGGCCGCTGGGACGAGGCCGCCGAGGCGGCCCGGCGCACCCTGCTCGTCGGCCAGAGCGCGGCCCCCCGCGGCTCGGGCGCCGCCCGCCTGGCCTACCTGGCCCTGGCCCGCGGCGAGCTGTCCGAGGCCACCGCGCAACTCGCCGCGGCCCACGCCCACTTCGGCACCCACGACAACCAGCCCCAGCACCGGATACCGCTGTACCGCCTCGCGATCGGCGTCGCCGCGGGGGAGGGCCGCATCGCCGACGTCCGCACCGAGGTCGCCGCCGCCGTCGCCTACGGCTTCCCGCTCGGACAGCACCGGTACGCCTGGCCGCTGCTGCTCGCCGGAGCGTCCGCGGAAGCCGAGGCCCGTGGACTGCCCGCCGCCGACGCAGGCCGGGCCGCCGCCCTGGACGTGCTGCGCACCGCCGCCCGCGCCCTGGCCACCCCGGTACCGGTGTGGGCCGCCCACTCCGAGTACGTACGGGCCGAACTGCTCCGCGCCGAGGGCCGCGACACCGTCGCCGACTGGACCGCCGTGGAACAGGCCGTCCGGCCGCTGGAGCGCCCCTACCTCCTGGCCCGGGCCCGCCACCGGCTGGCCGAAGCCCTGCTGGCCTCCGGCGCCGACCGGGAGCCCGTGGCGGCCCTCCTCCGCGAGGCCCACACCACCGCCGACGCGCTCGGCGCCCGCCGACTGCGCGAGGACCTGGCCCTGCTCGCACAGCGCGCCCGGCTCCCGCTGGCCGCCCCGAAGGCCCTCCCCCCGGCGACCGCGCCCCGAACGGACCCGGCCGCTGACCTGGGCCTGACCGGCCGTGAGCGGGACGTGCTGCGCCTGGTCGCGGTCGGGAACACCAACCGCCAGATCGCCGAGGAGCTCTTCATCTCCCCGAAGACGGCCAGCGTCCACGTGTCGAACATCCTGGCGAAGCTGGGTGTGTCCGGCCGGGGTGAGGCGGCCGCGCTCGCCCACCGGCTGCGGCTCTTCCCGCCGTCCGAGCCCGTCGGCGGGCCGATCAGCCCCCGGCCCGGGGCTCCCCGTCGCGGCGTATGAGCACCGTGCCGGACTCCAGGTCTATCGGGCCCCGTCCCGGGTCCCCGTCGTCGACGTCGACCCGGGACAGCTCCAGCCGCTTCTTCTCCTCCTCCGTGTGCCCGCGCCCCGGACCGAACAGCTCCTCGATCATGTTGAACACCGCGTCCACCGCACCTTTCCGCCCTCAGCGGGCCCGACCGGTCACCGCACCGTCAGTGTCAGGATCCTGTCGTCGCCCGCTTCCGGCGACCCGCGCCCGTCCGTCTCGCTCGTGACCAGCAGCAGCTTGTCCCCGCCCAGCGACACCACCGTCCGCAGCCGGCCGTACTTCCCCTCCAGGAAGGCCTCTGGCTCGGCCACCGGCTTCTCCCCGGCCAGCGGGATGCGCCACAGCCGCTCTCCCTTGAGCCCGGCCATCCACACCGACCCCTCCGCCCAGGCGATGCCGCTCGGCGAAGCCTCGTCCGTCCTCCACACCGCGACCGGATCGCGGAAGCCGGGCTTTCCCGCCTTGCCCTCGGCCTCCGGCCAGCCGTAGTTGGCGCCCGGCTCGATCAGGTTCAGCTCGTCCCAGGTGTTCTGCCCGAACTCGGCCGCCCAGAGCCGCTTGTCCTTGTCCCAGGCGAGGCCCTGCACATTGCGGTGCCCGTAGGAATAGACGACCGAGTCCGCCTCCGGATTGCCGTGCACCGGCTCCCCGTCCGGGGTCATCCGCAGGATCTTGCCGGCCAGCGACCGCTTGTCCTGCGCCAAGCCCGTCTCCCCGGTCTCGCCCGTCCCCGCGTACAACATCTTGTCCGGGCCGAAGGCGATCCGGCCGCCGTTGTGGATCAGTCCCTTGGGGATGCCCCGCAGCACCGTGTCCGGGGCGCCCAGCTGCTCACCGGCGGTTCTCTTCTCGTCGTACCGCATCCGGGCGATGCGGTTGTCCGACTCGGTCGTGAAGTAGGCGTACACCAGCCGGTCCGAGGCGAAGGACGGCGACAGGGCGATGCCCAGCAGACCGCCCTCGCCGCCCGGGGCCACCCCCGGCACACTGCCGATCCGCGTCACCGCGCCGGAACCGGCCGCGATCCTGCTGATCGTCCCCTTGTCCCGCGAGGCGACCAGCACGTCCCCGCCCGGCAGCGGCGCCACGCCCCACGGGGACTCCAGCCCCTTCGCGAACTCCCCGGTCACCGCCACCGAACCCCTGGCCGGCGGACCCACGGCCTCCGGGGAGCCGGAGGCCGTCCCCGGAGCACCCGGTGAACCGGAACCCCCGCTCGCCGCACCCGCGGCGGAGCCGTCCGGCCGCGCGACCGGGCCGCCCGCCGGCGAGCAGCCGCCCGCCAGCAGGGCGCCGCACCCGGCGAGCGCCACCGCCGCCAGCACACCCGGCCGCCGCACACCCGGGCCCCCCGCCCCACGGCGCCGCGCACCCCGCCCCACGATTCCCGCCCGTCCGTATCGCATCGCCCTGCTCCCTTCCGTCCTCCGATCGTGCCCTTCCCCTGTCTCAACAGGCGGAGCCGTACGCGAAGTTCCACCACTCGTACACCCGATCGAGTGGTTGTGGCGGGAGCCCCGGCCCGTTCCGGGCGTCAGTCCCAGGCTCCCACCGCCATCGGCAGCGACGCGATCTCGTCCAGGTCCGCCGCCGACAGCCGCACCTCCGCCGCCCGCGCGTTCTCCGCGGCCCACGGCGCCCGGTCGGCCCCCGGGACCGGGACCACCTGCGGCCCCTGCGCCAGCACCCACGCCAGCGCCACCTGCGCCGCGGTCACCTCCGGCCCGTGGCCGCGCGCCACCCGGCGCAGCCCCGCCACCAGCACCTGGTTCGACGCCATCGCCTCCGCCGTGAACCGCGGGTGGCGGGCCCGCACGTCCTGCGACTCGAAACCCTCGCCCGGTGTGAGCGTCCCGGTCAGGAACCCGCTGCCCAGGGGCATCGCGGCCAGGAAGCCCACCCCGCGCGCCGCGCACCACGGAAGCAGCTGCCAGGCCGCCGCCGGCGACCACACCGACAGTTCCGCCTGCACGGCGCTCACCGGGAACACCTGCTGCGCCCGCTCCAGGTGCCGCAGCGTGGTCCGGTACGCCCGGTCCCCGCCCCGTCCGGCCCCCGGCCCCGCGCCGGCGCCCAGCGCGCAGAACCCGAGCGACCGCACCTTCCCCGCGGCCACCAGCTCCGCCATGGCCCCCCAGGTCTCCTCCACCGGAACGTCCGGGTCCACCCGGTGCAGCTGGTAGAGGTCGATGACGTCGGTCCGCAGCCGCCGCAGCGAGGCGTCGCACGCCCGCCGCACGTAACCCGGCCGCCCGTCCGCCACCACGTGCTGGTCGCCCGTCCGCAGCCCCACCTTGGCCGAGACGAACGCGTCCCGCCGCCGCTCCCGCAGCACCCGTCCGAGCAGCAGCTCGTTGGTGTACGGCCCGTACACGTCGGCCGTGTCCAGCAGGTTCGACCCCAGGTCCAGCGCCGTGTGCACCGCGGCCAGCGACTCCGCCCCGCGCCGGCGCGAAGGCGCGTACGCCCAGCTCATCGGCATGCACCCGAGACCGATGGCGCCCACCGTCCGTGCGCCCGCCCCGATCGACCTGAGCTCCACCCGTGCGTCCCCCTCCCGGTCCGGAAACAAACTAACCGCTCGGTCCGGATGGCTTGGCATAGCCTCGTGATCATGACTGCAAAGACCGCCGACGTCTGGCTCCCCTTCCCCGCCGAGGAGGTCGCGGGCCTGCCCGACGCCTTCAGGTACCGCCGCTGGGACGGCGAGGACGCGTTCCCGGCCGATCCCGCCGACTGCGTCTTCTACGTGACCCCCTACATGAAGTCCCCGCTGACGACGGTGCGTCCGCTGGCGGCGATGACGGCCGTCGAGGTCGTCCAGACCCTCACCGCCGGCATCGACCACGTCCTGGGCGGCCTCGACGTCCTGCGCCCCGGCGTACGGCTCTGCAACGCCGCCGGCGTGCACACCGCGAGCACGGCCGAACTCGCCCTCGCCCTGGTCCTCGCCTCGCTGCGCGGCATCCCGGGCATGGTCCGGGGCCAGGACCGCGAGGAATGGCGCGACGGCTTCTACGACGCCCTCGCCGACAAGTCCGTCTTGATCGTCGGCTACGGATCGATCGGCGCGGCCGTCGAGGACCGGCTGGTGCCGTTCGAGTGCGGGCCCGTCACCCGGGTCGCGCGCTCGGCGCGCACCACCGCGCGCGGTCCCGTGCACGCCCTCGCCGACCTTCCCGCGCTCCTTCCGGACGCCGATGTGGTGGTTCTCACGACACCGCTCACCGACGCGACCCGGGGCCTGGCCGGCGCCGACTTCCTCCGCCGCATGAAGGACGGTGCCCTGCTCGTGAACGTGGCGCGCGGTCCCGTGGTCGACACGGGGGCCCTGCTGGCGGAGGTGGAGTCGGGTCGGCTGCGCGCCGCCCTGGACGTCACCGATCCGGAACCGCTGCCCGCGGGCCATCCACTCTGGCATGCTCCGAATGTCCTGATCACGCCTCATGTCGGCGGCAGCAGCACGGCTTTCGAACCGCGGGCCAAGCGCCTGTTGGTCCGGCAGCTCACCCGCTTCGCCGCTAGGGAGCCCGTGGAGCACACGGTGCTCACCACCGGATGAAGGGAGTTGCGCACGCTCCGGAGTCACGCGGATGCGCCCTGTGGGGACAACTCCCCACGTGGTAACGGAGCGTAGAGATCCTATGTCCCTGAGTGACGAAAGTGGTGTATCGTCCGGAAGAAGGGGCTGCGCCACGAACGTCTGGCGCCGGGGAGCGATCGGACACTTTGGGGGGCGACGGGCGATGCACGGCCAATGGACGAAGGACCCGACCCGGCACAGCCGCCGGAGGCGACGATGGGGTGCGCCCGAACCAGCCAGCGAGGGGGACCGGTGAGTGCCCCGGGGACGGCCCTCCTGAACCGGCCGTCCCTCTCCGGAGGGGGCAAGGGCCTGGCGATGCAGCTGCTCCTCGCCGTCGTCAGCGGCGGATACGCCGTCGGCGCCGCCCTCAACTGGGGTTCGGAGGAGGTCGCCCACGTCATGGGCGACTTCGGCCTCAGCGCCGCGGGGTTACTGGCCGCGGTCTCCTGCTACTGCTACGCGCGGGCGATCGACAGCCGTGAGCGGCCGGCCTGGCTCCTCTTCGCCTTCTCCTCCCTCATGGGCGCCACCGGCAACGCCGTCTGGGGCTGGCACGAGGTGATCCTCGACGAAGCGGTGCCCAAACCCTCGCTCGCCGACTTCGCCTTCCTCTGCTTCGCCCCGCCCGCCATCGTGGGCCTGCTCGTCCTCGCCAAGCGCCCGGTCAGCCGCGCCGGCTGGGTGTGCCTGGGCCTCGACTCCTGGCTCATCGGCGGCTCCCTGCTGACCCTGTCCTGGAGCCTGGCCCTCGCCCACGCCGCGCGGACCGCCCAGACCGGAGCCCCCGGCAGCGTCCCGCGCGCCGCGCTCTCGCTCGCGTACCCGCTGCTGGACATCGCGCTCGTCTCCATGGTGCTGGTGCTGCACTTCCGGCGCTCCGCGGCCAACCGCTCCGCCGTCAACACCGCCATCGCGGCGCTCGCGCTGACCGTGCTCAGCGACGCCCTGTTCACCTCGCCGCTGCTGAGCGCCGAATACCAGTCGGGGCAGCTGCTCGACGCGGGCTGGTTCGCGGGCTCCCTGCTCCTCGCGTACGCGCCCTGGGGCGCGCGCCGCGCGGCCGCGCCCCAGGCGCCGGCCGGGCAGGTGCGCGAGGAGCGGCCGCACAGCCGCCCGATCACCGGCTCCCTGCCCGCCCTGACCCCGTACCTCGCGGCCGCCGTGTGCACGCTCGGCATCCTGTACAACGTGGTGGACGGCCGGAAGGTCGACCGGATGGTCGTCTTCACGGGCTGCACGGTCGTGCTGGCCCTCGTCATCCGCCAGGGCATCATGCTCCTCGACAACATCGCCCTGACCCAGGAGCTGGCCCAGAAGGAGAACCACTTCCGCTCGCTGGTCCAGGGCTCCAGCGACGTCATCATGATCGCCGCACCCACCGGCACCCTGCGCTACGTCAGCCCCGCCGCCGCCGGGGTGTACGGCCGCGAGGCGGAGCACCTGGTCGGCACCGAGCTCGCCAGCCTGATCCACCCCGACGACCTCGGCCGGGTGGTCCACGAGGTGCGCCGCTTCCTCGCCGCGCCGCCGGCCGACGAGCCCACCATGCGCATCGAGTGCCGCTTCGAGTCCGGCGACGGCGACTGGCTCAACGTGGAGTCCACCGTCAACCGCCACCAGGGCGGGCTCATCCTCAACAGCCGCGACGTCACCGAGCGGGTCCGGCTCCAGGCGCAGCTCCAGCACAGTGCCGAGCACGATCCGCTCACCGACCTGCCGAACCGGGCGCTGTTCACCCGCCGGGTCCGCCAGGCCCTCACCGGCCGGCGCGCGGGGGACCACAGCAGCGCCGTGCTCTTCATCGACCTCGACGGGTTCAAGGCGGTCAACGACACCATCGGCCACCAGGCCGGCGACGAACTGCTCGTCGAGGCCGCCCGCCGGCTCCAGGACTCGGTCCGCGCCGGGGACACCGCGGCCCGCCTCGGCGGGGACGAGTTCGCCGCGCTGATCCTGGGCGACGGCGGCCGCGACCGCAGCGCCCGCGAGTACCAGGTCCACGAGATCGCCGACCGGCTGCGCACCACGCTCTCCGAGCCGTACCGCATCGCGGGCAGCGAGGTGCGGGTCGCCGCAAGCATCGGCGTGGCCTTCGCCGACCCCGGCATCACCCCGTCCGACCTGATGCGCAACGCCGACCTCGCGATGTACCGGGCCAAGGCGGGCGGCAAGGACCGGGTCGAGATGTACGCCCCGCAGATGCAGGCCGAGGTCGTGCGCAAGGCCGAGCTGGCCGGGCGGCTGCGGACCGCACTGCACCAGGGCGAGTTCGCCCTGCTGCACCAGCCGGTGGTCTCGCTGGCCACCGGCGAGATCACGGCCGTCGCCGCCCAGGCCCGCTGGCGCTCGGCCCAGGGGATCCTCTTCACCCCGGCGGAGTTCCTGCGCGTCGCCGAGTACAGCGACGGCTGCTCCGGGGCCGGCTCCGGGGGTGCGGACGCCCTGCGCACCGCCGAGCTGGGGCGCTGGCTGCTGGAGGAGGCGGTGGAGCAGGCCGCCGACCGGCACCGGGCCGGGCGCGACGTACCGGTGGCCGTGCGGATGACCGCGCAGCGGCTGCTCGACCGGTCCATGCCGCTCGGCTCCGTGGAGGCTTTGCTGACCCGGCACGGGCTGCCCTCGGGCGCGCTCGTCCTGGAGCTGGCCGTGTCCGACCCGCGCGTGCCCTTCGACGACCTGGAGCGCCGTCTGGCGGCCCTGCACCGGCTCGGGGTGGGAATCTCCCTGGACGGCTTCGGCAGCGGCTACGCGGCGATCAGCGCCCTGCGCCGTCTGCCGGTGGACATGCTCAAGCTGGACCGGGGGCTGGTGGAGGGAGTGGCCGAGTCCGCCCGGCTGCACAAGATCACCGCCGGGTTGTTGCGGATCGCAAATGATCTGGGCATGCAGTCCGTGGCCGACGGGGTGGACCTGCCCGAGCAGGTGGCCGCCCTGCGGGCGATGGGGTGCACCCACGGCCAGGGCATGGCCTTTTCCGGACCGCTCGACGAGTACAGGCTGCGGCGCGCCCTCGTGCGCGGTACGTTCGCGGTACCGGGCGGGGCGGTCCAGCCCGCCTTGGCCGGTGGTTCCCCGGGGGGCTCCATGGCCATCCGTAGAGGCTCACATAATGAGACGCCCGTCCCACCCACTTGACATCCACCTCCCGCCGGAGGGAGGGTCAGTGCCATGCGCACCCGAATTCTCGTACTTGGAAAGCGCGTCGGCTGAAGCCGGGACCAGCATGTCCCCGCTCAACGCACCCGACGCGCTCCCCTCGCTTGCCTCCCGGCACGAGGGGTTTTTTGTTGCACTGGCACAGAGTCGAATCCTCGTAAAACCCTCAGCTTCGAGAAGAGAATGCCGATGACCGAGCAGGCCACCGGGGCCCACCATCCGCAGCCGCGGCCCCGTTCGGGCGGACACCAGTCCGCCGCAGTTGAGCACGTCACGGGCGCGCAGGCCCTCATCCGCTCTCTCGAAGAGGTGGGGTGCGACACCGTCTTCGGCATCCCGGGGGGCTGCATCCTCCCCGCGTACGACCCGATGATGGACTCCGAGAAGGTCCGTCACATCCTGGTCCGGCACGAGCAGGGGGCCGGACACGCCGCCACCGGCTACGCGCAGGCCACCGGCAAGGTCGGCGTCTGTATGGCCACGTCCGGCCCGGGCGCCACCAACCTGGTCACCCCGATCGCCGACGCGCACATGGACTCCGTCCCGCTCGTCGCGATCACCGGCCAGGTCGCCTCCAAGGCGATCGGTACCGACGCCTTCCAGGAGGCGGACATCGTCGGCATCACGATGCCGATCACCAAGCACAACTTCCTGGTCACCAAGGCCGAGGACATCGCGCGGACCATCGCCGAGGCCTTCCACATCGCCTCCACCGGCCGCCCGGGCCCGGTCCTGGTCGACATCGCCAAGGACGCCCTCCAGGCCAAGACCACCTTCTCCTGGCCGCCCACCCAGGACCTGCCCGGCTACCGTCCGGTCACCAAGCCGCACGCCAAGCAGATCCGCGAGGCCGCCAAGCTCATCTGCCAGGCCAAGCGCCCGGTCCTGTACGTCGGCGGCGGCATCATGAAGTCCGGCGCGACCGCCGAGCTGAAGGTGCTGGCCGAGCTGACCGGCGTCCCGGTCACCACCACCCTGATGGCGCTCGGCGCCTTCCCCGACAGCCACCCGCTGCACGTCGGGATGCCCGGCATGCACGGCGCGGTCACCGCCGTCACCGCCCTGCAGAAGTCGGACCTGCTGATCGCGCTCGGCACCCGCTTCGACGACCGCGTCACCGGCAAGCTCGACAGCTTCGCCCCGTTCGCCAAGATCATCCACGCGGACATCGACCCGGCCGAGATCGGCAAGAACCGCGCGGTCGACGTCCCGATCGTCGGCGACGCCCGCGAGGTCATCGCCGACCTGGTCCAGGCCGTCCAGGCCGAGCACACCGAGGGCCACGCGGGCGACTACAGCGCCTGGTGGAAGGATCTCGGCCGCTGGCGCGAGACGTACCCGCTGGGCTACGACCTGCCCGAGGACGGGAGCCTCTCCCCCCAGCACGTCATCGAGCGCATCGGCGCCCTCGCCCCCCAGGGCACGGTGTTCACGGCCGGCGTCGGCCAGCACCAGATGTGGGCCGCGCACTTCGTCCAGTACGAGGAGCCCCGTACCTGGCTGAACTCGGGCGGCGCCGGAACCATGGGCTACGCGGTCCCCGCGGCCATGGGCGCCAAGGTCGGCATGCCGGACCGCACCGTCTGGGCGATCGACGGCGACGGCTGCTTCCAGATGACCAATCAGGAACTGGCCACCTGCGCGCTGAACAACATCCCGATCAAGGTCGCGATCATCAACAACGGCGCACTGGGCATGGTCCGCCAGTGGCAGACCCTCTTCTACAACCAGCGGTACTCCAACACCGTGCTGCACGGGGACGACACCGGCCACGGCACCGTCGGCTCCCAGCTCGGCGAGTCCGTCGCCCCGCGCAAGGGCACCCGCGTCCCGGACTTCGTCAAGCTGTCCGAGGCCATGGGCTGCGTGGCGCTGCGCTGCGAGGACCCGGCCGACCTGGACAAGGTCATCGCCGAGGCCAACGCGATCAACGACCGCCCGGTCGTGGTCGACTTCATCGTCCACGAGGACGCCATGGTGTGGCCGATGGTCGCCGCCGGCACCTCCAACGACGAGGTCATGGCAGCCCGGGGCGTCCGTCCCGACTTCGGCGACAACGAAGACGACTGAGCCGAGAGAGCCGAGAGAGAGAACGCCTCACATGTCCAAGCACACGCTCTCCGTCCTGGTCGAGAACACGCCCGGCATCCTCGCCCGGATCGCCGCCCTGTTCTCCCGACGCGGGTTCAACATCGACTCCCTCGCGGTCGGTGTCACCGAGCACCCCGACATCTCGCGCATCACCATCGTCGTGAACGTCGAGGACCTCCCACTGGAGCAGGTCACCAAGCAGCTCAACAAGCTGGTCAACGTGCTCAAGATCGTCGAGCTGGAGGCGCACAACGCCATCGAGCGCGAACTCGTTCTGGTGAAGGTGCGGGCCGACAACGAGACCCGCTCCCAGATCGTCGAGATCGTCCAGCTGTTCCGTGCCAAGACCGTCGACGTCTCCCCGGAGGCCGTCACCATCGAGGCCACCGGCGGCACCGACAAGCTCGGCGCGATGCTCAAGATGCTGGAGCCCTTCGGCATCAAGGAGCTCGTGCAGTCCGGCACCATCGCCATAGGGCGTGGCGGCCGGTCCATCACGGACCGCAGCCTGCGCGCGCTCGACCGCAGCGCCTGACCGCGGCGCTTCCCCGCCCGCGTGCCCCGGCCCGCATGGCGAGACCGACAAACTCAGATTCCGTTCCCCGCCGTACGGTGGGAGCAACACCAGCGCATCAAGGAGATATCCCAGTGGCCGAGCTGTTCTACGAGAACGACGCCGATCTGTCCATCATCCAGGGCCGCAAGGTCGCTGTGATCGGTTACGGCAGCCAGGGCCACGCCCACGCGCTGTCGCTCCGCGACTCCGGCGTCGAGGTCGTCGTCGGTCTGAAGGAGGGCTCGAAGTCCAAGGCCAAGGCCGAGGAGCAGGGTCTCAAGGTCGTCTCGGTGTCCGAGGCCGCGGCCTGGGCGAACGTCATCATGATCCTCACCCCGGACCCGCTGCAGGCGGAGATCTACGAGGAGTCCATCAAGGACCACCTGGCCGAGGGCGACGCGCTCTTCTTCGGGCACGGCTTCAACATCCGCTACGGCTTCATCAAGCCCCCGGCCAACGTGGACGTCGCCCTCGTCGCCCCCAAGGGCCCGGGCCACCTGGTCCGCCGTCAGTACGAGGAGGGCCGCGGCGTGCCCTGCATCGCCGCCGTCGAGCAGGACTCCACCGGCACGGCGTTCGCGCTCGCGCTCTCGTACGCGGCCGGCATCGGCGGCACCCGCGCCGGCGTCATCAAGACCACCTTCACCGAGGAGACCGAGACCGACCTGTTCGGTGAGCAGGCCGTCCTCTGCGGTGGCGCCTCCGCCCTGGTCAAGGCCGGTTTCGAGACCCTGACCGAGGCCGGCTACCAGCCGGAGATCGCCTACTTCGAGTGCCTGCACGAGCTGAAGCTCATCGTCGACCTCATGTACGAGGGCGGCCTGGAGAAGATGCGCTGGTCGGTCTCCGAGACCGCCGAGTGGGGCGACTACATCACCGGCCCCCGCGTCATCACCGACGCCACCAAGGCCGAGATGAAGAAGGTCCTCGCGGAGATCCAGAGCGGCGAGTTCGCCAACACCTGGATGGCCGAGTACAAGGCCGGCCTGCCGAAGTACAACGAGTACAAGAAGGCCGACGAGGCGCACCTGCTGGAGACCACCGGCAAGAAGCTGCGCAAGCTGATGAGCTGGGTCGACAGCGACGAGAGCTGATCGGGCCGCCGCGGGGCCGGGACGCCCGGTCCCGGCCCCGCGGCACGCCACGACGGGGCCGGAGCGGCCGGAATGGAGCCGTTCTCCAGTCCGGCTTGTCCACCCCGGCCAACCACGGACGGGTGATCCTTCCGTACAGGCGGAAATCCGCGCCGCCAACGCCACTACACTGCACAACACATACGCGTCAGGCCCACAGTGTCGTGCGTCTTCCACGCGGCTACCCCCTCCACGCCTGCGGCCGTCGGGACGGCCGTCCGCACTGGACTTGTGAGGACCCACGTGAGCTCGAAACCTGTCGTACTCATCGCCGAAGAGCTGTCGCCCGCCACCGTGGAGGCGCTCGGCCCGGACTTCGAGATCAGGCACTGCAACGGCGCGGACCGCGCCGAGCTGCTGCCCGCGATCGTCGACGTCGACGCGATCCTCGTCCGCTCCGCGACCAAGGTCGACGCCGAGGCCATCGCCGCGGCGAAGAAGCTGCGGGTCGTCGCCCGGGCCGGTGTCGGTCTGGACAACGTCGACGTCTCCGCCGCCACCAAGGCCGGCGTGATGGTCGTCAACGCCCCGACCTCCAACATCGTGACGGCCGCCGAGCTCGCCTGCGGCCTGCTCGTCGCCACCGCCCGCAACATCCCGCAGGCCAACACCGCCCTGAAGAACGGCGAGTGGAAGCGGAACAAGTACACGGGCGTCGAGCTCAGCGAGAAGACCCTCGGCGTCGTCGGCCTCGGCCGGATCGGCGTCCTGGTCGCGCAGCGCATGTCGGCCTTCGGCATGAAGGTCGTCGCGTACGACCCGTACGTACAGCCCGCGCGCGCCGCCCAGATGGGCGTCAAGATGCTCACGCTGGACGAGCTCCTCGAAGTCGCCGACTTCATCACCGTGCACCTGCCCAAGACCCCCGAGACCCTCGGTCTCATCGGGGACGAGGCGCTGCACAAGGTGAAGCCCTCCGTCCGCATCGTCAACGCCGCGCGCGGCGGGATCGTGGACGAGGCCGCGCTGTACTCGGCCATCAAGGAGGGCCGCGTCGCCGGCGCCGGCCTCGACGTGTACGCGAAGGAGCCCTGCACGGACTCCCCGCTGTTCGAGCTCGACCAGGTGGTCTGCACCCCGCACCTCGGCGCGTCCACGGACGAGGCCCAGGAGAAGGCCGGTGTCTCGGTCGCCAAGTCGGTGCGCCTCGCGCTCGCCGGCGAGCTGGTGCCGGACGCGGTCAACGTCCAGGGCGGCGTCATCGCCGAGGACGTGCGGCCGGGCCTGCCCCTCGCCGAGAAGCTCGGCCGCATCTTCACCGCCCTCGCGGGCGAGGTCGCGGTCCGGCTCGACGTGGAGGTCTGCGGCGAGATCACCCAGCACGACGTGAAGGTGCTCGAACTCTCCGCGCTCAAGGGCGTCTTCGAGGACGTCGTCGACGAGACGGTCTCCTACGTCAACGCCCCGCTGTTCGCGCAGGAGCGCGGTGTCGAGGTGCGCCTGACGACCAGTTCGGAGTCGCCGGACCACCGCAACGTGGTCACCGTCCGCGGCACCCTCTCCGACGGCCAGGAGGTCTCGGTCTCCGGCACGCTCGCCGGTCCCAAGCACCTCCAGAAGATCGTCGGCATCGGCGCGTACGACGTGGACCTGGCGCTCGCCGACTTCATGGTCGTCCTGCGCTACACCGACCGCCCGGGCGTGGTCGGCACCGTCGGCCGCATCCTCGGCGAGGCCGGTCTCAACATCGCGGGCATGCAGGTCGCCCGTGCCGAGGAGGGTGGCGAGGCGCTCGGCGTCCTCACCGTCGACGCCGAGGTCCCGGTGAACGTCCTCGCGGACATCTCCGCCGAGATCGGCGCGGTCTCGGCGCGCACGGTCAGCCTCGGCTGACCGCACCGCACACAGGGAAGGGCCCGGGGCATGCCCCCGGGCCCTTCCGCGTTCCACCGGCGACGGCCGGGCGCGGGTCAGCGGTACGTCGCCTCGCGGGCGGGGGCTCCGGGGCCCCCGGCCGGCCGGGCCGAGGCCGGAGCCGGGGCCTTCGTGCCCCGGAGCAGTACGGCGGCGAGCACCGCCGCCGCGGCCAGCAGCGCGGCGCCGCCCCAGGCCGCGTACTGCATCCCGTGGACGAAGGCCTCGCGGGCCGCGCCCAGCAGCTGCTCGCCGGCCGCCCCGCCGAGCCGTTCGGCGGCCGCCACGGCCCCGCCGAGGGTCTCGCGGGCGGCGGGCTCGGAGTCCGCAAGGTCGGCGCGGTAGACGGCCGTGCCCAGGCTGCCCAGCAGGGCCATGCCGAGGGCGCCGCCGAACTCGGCGCCGGTCTCCAGCAGGGAGGCCGCCGAGCCGGCCTTCTCGGCGGGGGCCGAGGCGAGGGCCAGGTCGGACACCAGGGACATCACGGTGACGACGCCCGAGGCGAGCACCCCGGCCCCGGTGAGCAGCAGCCACAGCGCGTCGGTGTCCACGAGGCCGACCAGGGCGAACCCGGCGGCGGCGAGGGCGAACCCGCCGGCGACCACCCAGGCCCGGTCCACCCGCTGGGCGAGGGCGGCCGCGGCCGGGGCGGCGGCGCCGATGAGGAGGGAGGGGGCGAGGCTCCACAGGGCGGCCTCCAGGGTGCCCATGCCGAGTACGGACTGCAGGTACTGGGTGGTGAAGTAGGCCGAACCCATCATGGCGAAGGCGGCGAGGGTGTTCAGGGCGACGCCGGCGCCGAAGCCGCGCCCGGCGAACAGGGCCCGGCTCACCATGGCGTCGTCGCGGGACCGCTGGCGGCGCAGGAAGGCGTACCCGAAGGCCAGGCCGACGGCGAGGCAGGCCGCGGGGAGGGGGGCGAAGCCCTCGGCGGCGATCTCCTTGAGCCCGTAGACGACCGGCAGCACGGCCGCGACGGAGAGCGGGACGCCGAGGAGGTCGAAGCGGCCGGGGGCCGGGTCCTTGAACTCCGGTACCAGGAACGGGACCAGGGCGAGCAGGAGCAGCATCGCGGGCACGTTGACGAGGAAGACGGAACCCCACCAGAAGTGGTTGAGCAGGACGCCGCTCAGGACCGAGCCGAGGGCGATGCCGCCGGTCATGGCACCGGACCACAGGGCGATGGCCCGGCCGCGCTGCCGGGCGTCCTGGAAGAGGTTGCGCACCAGGGCGAGGGTGGAGGGCATCAGGGTCGCCCCGCCGACGCCGAGCAGGACGCGGGCGGCGATGAGCATCTCGGCGCTGCCGGCGTAGGCGGCGCAGGCGGAGGCGAGGCCGAAGGCGGTCGCACCGATCAGCAGCAGCCTGCGGCGGCCGATCCGGTCGCCGATCGACCCCATCGTGATCAGCAGCCCGGAGAGGGCGAAGGCGTAGCTGTCGAAGATCCAGAGCTGCTGGGTGGAGCTCGGGTCGAGCTCCCGGGTGATGGCGGGGACCGCGAAGTAGAGGACGGAGACGTCCATGGCGACCAGGAGCAGGGGCAGCAACAGGACGGCGAATGCGGTCCATTCGCGGCGGCCGGCGAGGCGCGCTGGGGCGGCGGGGTGCGTCATGGAGAGGAATGTACAGATGTTTAATACGACTGTCTATGACGGATGTATGGAACGGATGTCCTGTACTTCTGTCTGGGACGGTCGTCTTGCTACCGTGACGGCATGGGACATCGCGAAGATCTGCTCGAAGGCGCCAAGAAGTGCCTGGCCGAGAAGGGGTTCGTGCGCACCACGGCGCGCGACATCGTCAGCGCGTCCGGTACGAACCTGGCGTCCATCGGCTACCACTACGGCTCCAAGGACGCCCTGCTGACCCGGGCGTTCATCGCCCTGATGGAGGAGTGGGGCAACGGCTTCCAGGCCGGCCTGGAGGGATCGGGCGGCTCGCTCGAACGCTTCCGCGCGCTCTGGGGCGGGGTCCTGGACCGGTACGAGGAATCGGCGCCCGTCTGGGCGGCCAGCATGGAGGTGGCGCTGAGCGGGGAGCGGATGCCGGAGCTGCGGACGATGCTCGCGGCCTCGCAGGCCGAGGGGCGGCGCGGGCTGATCTCCATGATGACCGGCACCCCGGAGGACGAGCTCACCGAGCGGGACGTGCGCACCCTGGGCGGCTTCTACCAGGCGCTGCTGAACGGCCTGATGCTCCAGTGGATCTTCGATCCGGAGTCGGCCGCCACCGCGGAGGAACTGACCGAGGGGATGCGGCGGGCTGCGGGAGCGGCGGTCGCGGGCGGAGCCGACGGGGCGGCGGGCGGCTCCGCCGCGGCGCCGGACGGGTCCGACGGCTGACGGGCACGGCCCCGGGGGCGGCCCGGTCGGCGCCGGGGCGGTCCGGCGGCGGTCCGGCGGCGGATCGGCGGCCCGGTGGGAGGCGGCCGGGAGAGGGGTGGGGCGCGGGGCGGCCCCGCGTGGTGCGGTCCCGGTGCGGCTCAGTCGGGCAGGCGGGCGGCCTTGAGGGCCATGTGGAGCAGCAGCCGGTCCTCGCCCTCGTCCAGGTCCAGGCCGGTCAGCTGCTCCACCCGGGCCAGCCGGTAGTACAGCGTCTGCCGGTGGATGCCCAGGGCCGCCGCCGCCCGGCCCGCTTGGCCGGCGCGGTCCAGGAACACCTCGGCCGTCCGGGCCAGTTCGCGGTGGGCCGGACCCAGCAGGGCGCGGGCCGCCGGATCGTCCACGGGGGCCGGGGCCAGCGCCGCCAGCAGCCGGTACGGGCCGATCGCCGACCACTGGGCCACCGGGCCGAACCGCGGCTGCGCCGCCGCGGCCCGCGCCGCGGCCACCGCCTGGGACCAGCCCGCGGGCAGCTCGGCGAGCCCCCGTACCGGGTCGCCGACCCCCGCCGTCGGCCCGCCGCCGGCGCCGGGCGGACGCTCCGGTCCGCCGTCGCCGCCCGCGCGGGGCAGCAGCCGGGCCACCGCCGTCACGGCCGGGGCCAGCGCGTCCGTCGAGCGCAGCCGCAGCAGTACCGCCAAGGCCTGCCCGGGAGCGGCGCCGCCCTGCGCGGCCGCACCGCGCGGGACCACGCACACCGCCGCCGCGCCCGGGACGGCCGTCGGCGCCTCCCCGGCCCACGGGGCCACGCACACCGCCGCGTGCAGCCCGTCCCCGTCCGGGCCCAGGGCCAGCCGCAGCGCCGCCACCGCCATGTCCTGCTGCCAGCCGCGGCCGGCCGTGAGCACCGCCCGGAACTCCCGCGAGAGGTCGGCGCCGGCCCGGGCCTCCTCGGCGAGCAGCGTCCCGACCCGCTCGGCCACCTCCATCGCCGCGGCCAGCGCCGCCGGGTCCGGGCCCGGCTCCTGGTCGAGGAGCCACACGTAGCCCTGGACGATGCCCCGGTGGCGCACCGGCAGGCAGATCCGGCCCCGGAAGACCCCCGCGTCGGGCGCGGCGGGGATGCGCACCGGTCCGGTGGCGCGCGCGATCCCGAACCCCTCGAACCAGGACCGGACGGCCGCGGTGGACTGCCGGGTCAGGATGGAGCGGGTCCGTACGGGGTCCATCGCGAGGTCGTCGTCGCTGTCGTGCGCGCCGAAGGCGATGAGGCGGAAGTCGCGGTTCTCCAGCGTCGCCGGAGCGCCGAGCAGCGCCGAGATCTCGTCCACCAGGTCCTGGTAATCGCCGTTCACCCGGACATTCTCCCACTCCCGGAGCGGCCCTTCAGACATCTGTATGAGATCCGGGACACGGATGCGTGACAGCTGTCGATGGCCGAGGATCGAACCGATCCCTAGGTTTCACGGTGGTTTCACTTGCGCTTTTCTTCTGCCACCCGTTGGAGGTGCCCCGTGCTGGGTCCCGTGATCCTCGCCGCCTCGCGCAGCGCCACGATGCGCCGCATCGTTTCCGCCGCCCCCGTGACCAGGCCCGTGGTGAACCGCTTCATCCCCGGCGAGACGGTCGACCAGGTCATCCCGATCGTGGAGTCCCTGACCCGCGACGGCCTGGAGGTCACCCTCGACGTGGTCGGCGAGGACATCACCCGGGCGGAGCAGTCGTACGCCGCCCGCGACGCGTACCTCCAGCTCATCGAGCGCCTCGCGGAGCTCGGCCTCGGCGAGTCGGCCGAGATGTCGGTGAAGCTGTCCATGTTCGGCCAGGCGCTGGAGGGCGGCCACGAGCTCGCCCTCGCCAACGTCCGCCCGGTCGTCGAGGCGGCCGCCGCCATCGGCACCACCGTGACCCTCGACGCCGAGGACCACACCACCCTCGACTCGATGTTCGCGATCCACGAGGAGCTGCGCCGCGACTTCCCGCAGACCGGCTGCGTGATCCAGGCCTACCTCTTCCGCACCGAGGCCGACGCCCGCCGCCTGGCCGCCGCCGGCAGCCGCGTCCGGATCGTCAAGGGCGCCTACAAGGAGCCCGCCGAGGTCGCGTACCTGGACAAGGCCGAGATCGACAAGGCGTACGTCCGCATCATGAAGATCCTGATGCGCGGCGAGGGCTACCCGATGATCGGGTCCCACGACCCGCGCCTGATCGCCATCGGCCAGGAGCTGGCCCGCGAGGCCGGACGCAAGCCGGACGAGTACGAGTTCCAGATGCTGTACGGCATCCGCAGCGAGGAGCACCTGCGGCTCGCCGCCGAGGGCCACCGGATGCGCGTCTACACCGCGTACGGGACGGACTGGTACGGCTACTTCATGCGGCGCCTCGCCGAGAAGCCGGCGAACCTCCTCTTCTTCCTCCGCTCGATGATCACCAAGAACTAGCCAAGAACCAGGTCAAGGAGATACCAGCCCCATGGATGCTGTGACCCAGGTCCCCGCGCCGGTCAACGAGCCGGTCCACTCGTACGCCCCCGGCACCCCGGAGCGCGCGCGCCTCGAAACGCAGCTCAAGCTGCTGTCCGAGAACCCGATCGACCTCCCCATGACCATCGGCGGCGTCAAGCGGATGGGCGCCGGCGAGCGCTTCGACGTGGTCCAGCCGCACGACCACAAGTCGGTGCTCGGCACCTTCGCCAACGCCACCGGGGCCGACGCCCAGGAGGCCGTGGACGCCGCCCTCGCCGCCGCCCCGGCCTGGCGCGCGACGTCCTTCGACGACCGCGCCGCGATCATCCTGCGCGCCGCCGAGCTGCTGTCGGGCCCGTGGCGCGAGAAGCTCGCCGCCTCGACCATGCTGGGCCAGTCCAAGACCGCCCAGCAGGCCGAGATCGACACCCCGTGCGAGCTCGTCGACTTCTGGCGCTTCAACGTCCACTTCGCCCGCCAGATCCTGGCCGAGCAGCCCGTCGCGAACTCCGCCGGCGTGTGGAACCGCAGCGACCACCGCCCGCTGGAGGGCTTCGTCTACGCGATCACGCCGTTCAACTTCACGGCCATCGCGGGCAACCTGCCCACGGCCCCCGCGCTGATGGGCAACGTGGTCGTGTGGAAGCCGTCCCCGACGCAGACCCACTCCGCCGTCCTCCTGATGGAGCTGCTGGAGGAGGCCGGCCTGCCCAAGGGCGTCATCAACCTGGTGACCGGCGACGGCATCGCCGTCTCCGAGGTGGCCCTGAACCACCCCGAGCTGGCCGGCATCCACTTCACCGGCTCGACCAAGACCTTCCAGTACCTGTGGAAGACGGTCGGCAACAACATCGAGACGTACAAGTCCTACCCGCGCCTGGTCGGCGAGACCGGCGGCAAGGACTTCGTCGTCGCGCACCCGTCCGCGGACCGCGCCGTCCTGAAGACCGCCCTGACCCGCGGCTCCTTCGAGTACCAGGGCCAGAAGTGCTCCGCGTCCTCGCGCGCCTACGTCCCGGCCTCGATCTGGAACGACGGCTTCAAGGAGGCCTTCGCGGCCGAGGTCGACGGCATCCCCATGGGTGACGTCCGAGACCTGACCAACTTCATCGGCGCCGTCATCGACGCGCGCTCCTTCGCGAAGAACAAGGCCGCGATCGACCGCGCGATCGCCGACCCGACCTGCGAGATCGTCGCGGGCGGCACGTACGACGACGCGGAGGGCTACTTCGTCCGCCCGACCGTCATCGCCTGCACCGACCCGGAGAACGAGGTCTTCACGACCGAGTACTTCGGCCCGATCCTCGCCGTCCACGTCTACGAGGACGCCGACTTCGACGCGATGCTGGCCCAGATGGAGTCCGTCTCGGCCTACGCCCTGACCGGCTCGATCATCGCGGCGGACCGGTACGCGGCGGCGGACGCGATGGAGAAGCTCCGCTTCGCGGCGGGCAACTTCTACATCAACGACAAGTCGACCGGCGCCGTCGTCGGCCAGCAGCCCTTCGGCGGCGGCCGTGCCTCGGGCACCAACGACAAGGCGGGCGCGGCGACCAACCTGCAGCGCTGGACCTCCACGCGCTCCATCAAGGAGACCCTGGTCGCGCCGACCGACTACCCGTACCCCCACATGGGCTGATCCCGGCCCCACCACGCCCCGCCCCCGCTCCGGTACCCCCAATTCCGGAGCGGGGGCGGTTCCATGTCCATGTCCATGGCCATGTCCGGGGCCGTGTGCGGGGGCCGGGGCCGGGGCCGGCCGGTCAGACCTCGACGATGACCTGGTCCAGGGACTTGCGCAGGAGGTCGGGGACCTCGCAGTCGTCCGACGGGTAGCCGACCGGGATCACCGCGAAGGCCTTCTCGTTCTCCGGGCGGCTGAGGACGTGGCCCAGGAAGCGCATCGGGCTCGGGGTGTGGATCAGCGCCGCCAGGCCGGACAGGTGCAGGGCCGAGAGCAGCATGCCGACGGCGATGCCGACCGACTCGTCGACGTAGTAGTGCTTGCGCTTGGCACCGTCCGGGCCGAGCCAGTAGCGCTGCTGGAAGACCACGATCAGGGCCGGGGCGTCCGTGAGGTGGGTCTTCACCGCGTCCGTGCCGAGCGGGCGCAGGGCCGCGAGCCATTCGTCGCCGAGCCGGCCGTCGTAGGAGAGGGCCTCCTCCTGCTCGGCGGCGGCGCGGATCTGCTGGCGCACCTCGGGGTCCTTGACCAGGACGAAGGTCCACGGCTGCTGGTGGGCTCCGGAAGGCGCGGTCGCCGCGCAGGCGATGGCGTCCCGGACCGCCTGCTCGGGCACCGGGTCCGGGGAGAAGTGGCGTACGGTCCGCCGCTCGTCCATCCGCTCCCGCAACTCGGCGGCCCGCGCCAGGGATTCCTGGCCGGGCATCCGCGCGGGGCGGTAGGCGGCGGGTCGGTACGGCTGACCGTGGGTGGGGGTCCACTGCTGGGTATCGGGCGACATGGGCCGATTCTGCCGACGCCGGAACCGCGCTGACCAGACCCCCGGCACGGCCCCCTGTCCGATGTGTACGGACAGGGGGGCTATGCCGGGCGGCGATCACCGGTCGATTCCCGGAGCCCGCGCGCGGCCGCGCCGCCGGGGCGCGGGGCGGGGCGGGCGGCGGACGGCCCGGCGGAGCGGGGCGGGCGGGCTCCGCCGCGGACGGCGGGCGGAGTCCGGCTTCCGGACCGGCCGCCTGTTTCCGGCCTTTCCGGGATCGCGCCACCGGGGGCCGGCCGGTTGGTACGGTCCCCGGATGGACACCCTCGTACGGCACACGGCCGAACTGACCGGCGGCGAACTCGCGGAGGTACGGGCCCTGCTCGACGGGGCCTTCGGCGGCAGGTTCGCCGAGGAGGACTTCGAGCACGCGCTCGGCGGGGTGCACGTGCTCGTGCGGAGCGCGGGCGGGGAGCTCGTCGCGCACGGGAGCGTCGTCCAGCGGCGCGCCGTGCACCGGGGGCGGGCGCTGCGGACCGGATACGTGGAGGCGGTGGCCGTCCGGGCCGACCGGCGGCGCCAGGGGCTCGGCGGGCGGGTCATGGACGGCTTGGAGCGGGTGATCGGGGGCGCCTACCTGCTCGGCGCCCTGTCGGCGTCCGCGGACGGGGCCGGGCTGTACGCCGGGCGCGGCTGGCAGGTGTGGGCCGGCGAGCTGGGCACCCTCGGACCCGGCGGGCCGGTCCGGCTGGCCGAGGAGGAGGGCACCACGTACGTGTGGGCGCCGCCCGGCGCGGCCCTTCCGGACCCGGCCGGGCGGCTGGACTTCGACTGGCGCAACGGGGACGTGCTCTAGGCCCCTCCCGAGCCCGTCGGGCCCGGTGCGCGGTGGACGCGGGCCGGGTCGGTCAGGAGCCCGAGATGCCGGGGGCGCCCGTCTCGATGTGGCCCGTGTAGCGGCGCGACCAGGTGCCGTCGGAGTCGGCGAGGACCGTGAAGTCGTACCAGCCGTCGTGGTAGGCCACCGCGTTGAAGAAGTCCTCGCGGGAGGAGTTCGCCGGGACGGTGTAGGTCCACGGGCCGTCCGTGCGGTAGGCGTTGGAGCGGATGGTGAAGGTGACCGGGGAGGCCGAGGCGTTGTTCATCCCGAAGTAGAGGGCGGTCTTGCCGGTGCCCGGCTCGACGGCGAAGCGCGCCGCCACCTCGACGGCCTTGCCGGCCTTCGACGCGTCTCCGATGAACCGCCGCAGGAAGCGGTTGGGGCCGTACATGGAGATGTCGTACTTGCCGCTGCCGCTGCCGAGGCCGATGTTGAAGTAGTCCGCCGACGTGGTCCCGGCGTCCACCGTGTACTGCCAGGGGGCCGTGTCCCGGTGCTGGTGCGGGTGGATCGAGAAGTGCGCCGCCCGCTTCGCCTGCGGGCCCAGGTTGGACATCGAGAACCAGGCCAGGATCTTGCCGCCGCTGCCGAACTCGAAGCGGTCCAGGTTGCCGTTGACCTGGTACGGGAGGGCGCGCGCCGGGCGGGTGCCGGGTTCCTGCGCGGGCTGGGCGTTGTCCTGCGGCACCGGGTTGGGCAGCGGGCCGCAGGTGGACTGCCCGATGACCTTGGCGGTGGACGGGAGGCCGGCGGGGACCCCGTAGACCGGGTGCGCGAAGTCGAAGACACCGGTCAGGTCGCCGGTCACCCTGCGGCGCCAGTCGCTGATGTTCGGGCAGGTGGCGGGAGTGCCGAGGGCGGCCGTCCAGGTTTCCATGAACCGCAGCACCGAGGTGTGGTCGAAGACCTCCGAGCTCACCCAGCCGCCGCGGGTCCACGGGGACATCACGATCATCGGGACGCGGAAGCCGAGGCCGATGGGGGTGCCGTCGAGGTACTCGCCGGGGGTGCCGGGCGGGGCGACGGGCGGCGGCACGTGGTCGAAGAAGCCGTCGTTCTCGTCGTAGTTGAGGAAGAGGACGGTGGAGTCGAAGACCTCCGGGTTCGCCGCCAGGGCCCGGTAGACCAGGTCCACGAAGTGGGCGCCGTCCCCCGGCGGGGCGTACGGGTGCTCGGAGAAGGCCTCGTTCGCCACGACCCAGGACACCTGGGGGAGGGTGCCCGCGACGGCGTCGGCGCGGATGGCGGCCGCGATGTCGTCGGGGGTGGAGCCGGTGACCTCGGGGACCGAGGCCATGCCGCGGTCCCACAGCGGGTTGCCGGGGGAGGCGTCGGTGAACTTCTTGAAGTAGGCCAGGCCGTTGTCCCCGTAGTTGTCCTGCGCGTTCTGGTAGACCTTCCAGCTCATCCCGGCCCGCTGGAGGGCCTCCGCGTACGTCTCCCAGGTCAGCCCGGACTCGTCGCCGCCGTCCTTGCTGGACGCGTCGATCCTGCCGCTCCACAGGAAGGTGCGGTTCGGGCCGGTCGCGCTGAGCGTGGAACAGAAGTAGGCGTCGCAGATCGTGTACCGGTCCGCCAGGCCGTAGTGGAACGGGATGTCGCCCCGGTCCAGGTAGCCCAGGGTGCGGGTGTTGCCGACGCCGAGGACGAAGTTGTCCATCCGGCCCTTGTTCCAGGCCGCGTGCTGCGAGGTCCAGCTGTGCGGGAGGTCGCCGTTGCACTGGGCGAGGGTCTCGCCGTCGACCCCGCCCGCGGGCGGGGTGGCGGACAGCTTCCACGGGTACTGGCGGCCGCCCCAGTTCGGCTGGTTGAAGGTGCCCCAGCCGCCGGGGATGTTCCCGGCCGCCCGGTCGGAGTAGCCGCGGACCCCCCTCAGCCGGCCGAAGTAGTGGTCGAAGCTGCGGTTCTCCTGCATCAGGATCACCACGTGCTTCACATCGGTGATCGTGCCGCTCGCGGCCGCCGCGGCGGCCGAGGCGGGGCCGGCCGCGGGCAGCGCGGCCCCCGCCATCAGCCCGGCGCCGATACCCACGAACCCTCTGCGGCTGATCGGTGTCACTGGCCCTCGCCCTCCCACGCGCGTGCCCCGCCGGCACATCGAGGGACAGCGTGGCGGCAGCCGCGCCAAAGGTCTACACGCGTGCGGTAAGAACTCGGTGAACATCAGGGTGGCCGGATTCCGCCGTCCGGCGACGGTCCGGTCCGGCGCGGACCGGCCCTCCGGGGCGGCCCGGCCGCGCCGTCGTGATCACCGTGATCGCAGTCCAGGAGCCGTACCCGCGGGCCGGTGGGAGCGGTGCGAGGGGGCGGGGGCCGTGCGCGGGCTCGGGTCGCGAATTGGTGTGCATGCGAACCAATGCACCGGTGGGGGTGTCGCGCCGTGTGTACGACCCGCAGCGGTGGGTGCTCCGGGCGTCTCAGATAGTAGGAAGTCCGAGTAATTGCCGAGACATACAGCGGGACCTGGCCTAGCTTTGTAGGAGCCGAACGTCTCGCCGATCCGGCGAATGGCGGTCGAGGGCGCGCGCCCCGTGCAGGCAACCCCTGCGGCGCCCCGCCCCCCGCCTCTTCCGGCGCCTTGAAGGAACCCCTCATCCGTGGCCCCGCCACGCCGTGATCTCAAGGAGTCGATCACCATGACCCCCACCACCGCAGCCGTCCGCCGCGTCCGTCACTCCGGCGGAACCGACGCCGACCGCAAGAACGCCGCCGCCGCCCTCCAGCGCGCGCTCGACCGCCGTGACAACGGCGGCTCGACCGGCCACTGACCAGGCCCTTCGACCGCCCGGCCCGCAGGCGCGAGCCAGGCATACCGGTCCACATCGTGGACGCAATATGTCTGCGGGCTGGGACACGGAGTACGGTTTCGCCATGTCGACCAGCATCAATCTCGCAGTGATCCCCGGTGATGGCATCGGCCAGGAAGTCGTGGCTCAGGGACTCAAGGTCCTTACCGCGGTCCTGCCCCAGGATGTGAAGCTGGAGACCAAGGAGTACGACCTCGGCGCCCAGCGCTGGCACCGCACCGGGGAGACCCTCCCGGACGCGGAGCTCGAAGCCCTCAGGCACCACGACGCGATCCTGCTGGGCGCCATCGGCGATCCCTCGGTGCCGTCCGGCGTGCTGGAGCGCGGTCTGCTGCTCAAGCTCCGCTTCGCCTTCGACCACTTCATCAACCTGCGCCCCTCGAAGCTCTTCCCGAACACGGCCACCCCGCTCGCCGGCCGCCCGGAGATCGACTTCGTCGTGGTCCGCGAGGGCACCGAAGGCCCGTACACCGGCAACGGCGGCTCGCTGCGCACCGGTACGCCGGCCGAGGTCGCCACCGAGGTCAGCCTCAACACGGCGTACGGCGTCGAGCGCGTCGTCCGCGACGCGTACGAGCGCGCCAACGCCCGCCCGCGCAAGAAGCTGACGCTGGTCCACAAGAACAACGTCCTCGTGTACGCCGGCCACCTGTGGAAGAACACCTTCGACACGGTCGGCAAGGAGTACCCCGAGGTCACCACCGACTACCTGCACGTCGACGCCGCGACGATCTTCTTCGTCACCCAGCCCGACCGCTTCGACGTCATCGTCACGGACAACCTCTTCGGTGACATCCTCACCGACCTGGCCGCCGCCGTGACCGGCGGCATCGGCCTCGCCGCCTCCGGGAACATCAACCCGACCGGCGCCTTCCCGTCCATGTTCGAGCCCGTCCACGGCTCGGCCCCGGACATCGCCGGCACCGGCAAGGCCGACCCGACCGCGACGATCCTCTCCGTCGCCCTCCTGCTGCGCCACCTGGGCTACGAGACCCAGGCCGCCCGCATTGAGGACGCGGTCTCCGCCGACCTGGCGGAGCGCGACGGCACCTTCCGCTCCACCGACGCCATCGGCGACGCCCTCGCCGCGCGCGTAGCCGGCTGACCCGGCCGCTCCACCCCAGGGAAGCCGCCGGGTCGCGATCATCGGACCCGGCGGCTTCTCCTGTGCGGCCCCGGGTGCCACCATCTCCCGTGGGCCGCAATCCCCCCGTTTCACCGAACCCCCCTCGCGCGCGATAATCGAACGCGAGGCCGCGGAATACGGGGAAGCTCGGACGTCCTGGTACGCATGAGCGCGGTCCGCCATACACAACGGTGAAGGACACGCACTCATGACGACGCCCACGATCGAGCTCAAGCCCTCCTCGAACCCGCTGTCCGACGCGGAGCGCGAGGCGATCCTGGCCAGCCCCGGCTTCGGCCGCCACTTCACCGACAACATGGTGACGATCAAGTGGACCGAAGGCCGCGGCTGGCACGACGCCGAGCTGGTCCCGTACGCGCCGCTGTCGATCGACCCGGCGAACATGACGCTGCACTACGCGCAGACGATCTTCGAGGGGCTCAAGGCCTACCGCCAGCCCGACGGCACCGTGGCCACCTTCCGACCCGAGGCCAACGCCGAGCGCTTCCAGACCTCCGCCCGCCGCATGGCCATGCCCGAGCTGCCGGTGGACCTGTTCATCGCCGCCTGCGACGCGCTCGTCGCGCAGGACCGCGCCTGGGTCCCGGACTCCGGCGAGGCCTCCCTGTACCTGCGGCCGTTCATGTTCGCGTCCGAGGTCGGCCTCGGCGTCCGCCCGGCCAACGAGTTCCTGTTCATCGTCATCGCCTCGCCGGCCGGCGCCTACTTCCCCGGCGGGGTCCAGCCCGTCTCCGTGTGGCTGTCCGAGGAGTACGTGCGCGCGGTCAAGGGCGGCACCGGCGCCGCCAAGACCGGCGGCAACTACGCGGCCTCCCTCGTCGCCCAGGCCCAGGCCGCCTCGCACGGCTGCGACCAGGTCGTCTGGCTGGACGCGGTCGAGCACCGCTGGATCGAGGAGATGGGCGGGATGAACCTGTACTTCGTGTACGGCGACCGCATCGTCACCCCCGAGCTCACCGGCTCGCTGCTGCCGGGCATCACCCGCGACTCCCTCCTCACCATCGCCCGCGACCTCGGCTACACCGCCGAGGAGGGCCGGATCACCACCGAGGACTGGAAGCGCGACAACGAGAACGGCACCCTCACCGAGGTGTTCGCCTGCGGTACCGCGGCCGTGATCACCCCGGTCGGCTCGGTCAAGTCCGAGCGCGCCAACTGGACCCAGGGCGACGGCGCGCCCGGCCAGGTCACCATGCGCCTGCGGAAGGCGCTGCTGGAGCTCCAGACCGGCCACGCGGCCGACGCGCACGGCTGGATGCACCCGCTCGGCTAGTTCTCCGCCCGGCCCGCGCCCGGACGGCACGTGGAGGGCCCCCGACCGATCCGGTCGGGGGCCCTCTTCCGCGTACGGGGCCCGGCTCGGCGCCGGCCGTACCGGTGGTCAGCGGGCCGGCGACGCCGTCCGTACCGCTTCCGGTCCCGTGCCCGGCCCCCGGTCCTCCCGGTCGGCGGCCGGCGCGGCGGTCGCGGTCGCGGCCGCGGACCGGAAGGTCAGCGCGGTGTAGGCCAGGGCGCCGACGAGGCCCGAGAGGACGAAGCTGCAGTCCACGCCGCCGGTCAGGGCCAGCAGCGGCCCCTGGTAGAACGGGGTCGTCACGGCCGCCAGGCCCGTCGCCGCGCCCAGCGCCCAGGCCGCCGTCGCCCGCGGGTTCCACCCCCCGCGGAACCAGTAGGCGCCGCCGCGGCTGCGCTGGTTGAAGACCTGCAGGGCCTGCTCGTCGTACCGGCCCCGGCAGCGCACGTACCCGATGAGGGTGATCACGGCCCACGGGGTGCCGATCGCGGTCAGCAGCAGGACGAAGGAGGTCATGGCGTCCTGCGCGCTCCAGGCGAAGGAGCCCAGGAAGACGAAGCCGGTGGCGACGGCCGCGGCGATCAGCGTGGCCCGGGTGCGGGTGGTGCGGGGCACGATCGCGTCCAGGTCCAGGCCCATGGAGTAGAGCATCAGCCCGGCGTTGCCGACCGAACCGGCCGCGGCGGCGGCCAGCAGCGGGACCAGGTACCAGGACGGGGCCGCGGCCACGAGCGGTCCCGCGTACTCGGCGCCCGCCCGGGCCGCGAGCGCGGTGTACGTCCCGAAGAGCTGCGGGATCAGCAGGCCGAAGAGCAGGCCCGCGGCGGTCGCCCGGAGCACCGTGCGCGAGCGGTGCCTGCGGGGGGAGACGTAGCGGGTGTAGTCGCCGAGCAGGGTGATGAAGGCGACGGGGCCGCTCAGCCCGGCGGCCACGGCCGCGAGCAGCCAGGTCGGCCAGAAGGACCCCAGGAGGTACGGGGTCTGCGGCGGGGCGGCGGTGGTGAAGTCCCCCGCGTACGCGAGGACGCCCACGGCCAGCAGCACCACCATCCCGACGGACAGCACCTTGCTCATGCGCAGCAGCAGCCGGTAGCCGAAGACGGCCCCGACGACGGTACAGGCGGCCAGCACCCCGTACATCGCGGCCCGGGTGAGGCCGGTGTCGGGCAGTCCGGTGAGCCGGGACAGGACGCCGGCCATGACGTCTCCGCCGACCCAGAGGGTGAGCGCGGTGTAGCCGAGGGAGAGCAGCAGCCCGACCACCGAGCCGACGAGGCGGCCGCGGACGCCGAACTGGGCTCCGCTGGAGGTGGAGAGGTTGGTGCCGGTGCGCAGGGAGACCAGCGCGAGCGGCGCGGTGAAGGCGATGCCGACGAGGGTGCCGGTCACGATGGCGGTGACCGAGGGCCACAGGCCGAGCCCGAAGGACGGGGGCAGCCAGCCGAAAACGATCACACCGAGGCAGAGGTTGGAGCCGAGCAGGATCGAGATCAGGTCACGGGGACCGCTCGTCCGTTCCTCTTCGGGGATGGTGTCGACTCCGCGCTGTTCGATGGGCATGGGGAACTCCCTTGGCAGGGCGGGGGGTGGTTGCACAGAAGTTTGAGCGCCACTCAATGTGACCCAAGCCCATGTGTCAGGTCAATGATTCCCTGCGAGGAAATGAAGAGTTAGAGTGATGCTCTAACCCATCGACTCAAGAGGTGGTGGATCGGCGTGCGGCTGACCCCTACGGAGCGCGACCGGCTGCTGCTGCGCAGCGCCGCCGAGCTCGCCCGGGCCCGGCGGGCCCGTGGCCTGAAACTGAATGTCCCGGAGGCCACCGCGCTGATCGCGGACACGGTCTGCGAGGCGGCGCGCGACGGCAAGCGGCTGGCCGAGGCCATCGCCGAGGCCCGCGCCGTGCTCGGACCGGACGACGTCCTGCCCGGCGTGTCCGACGTGGTCACCGAGGTGCACGTGGAGGCCGTCTTCGACGACGGCTCCCGCCTCGCGGTGGTGTCCGCCCCGATCGCCGGCGCCGTCTCCCTCGGCGACGAGGCCCCGGGCGCGGTCGTCCCCGGCCCGGGCGTCCCGCAGCCGGAGCCTGCCCTGCACCTGCGGGTGCGCAACACGGCCGCCGTGCCGGTCAGCGTCACCTCCCACTTCCACTTCTTCGAGGCCAACCCGCGCCTCGACTTCGACCGCGCGGCCGCCTACGGCATGCGGCTGTGCGTCCCGGCGGGCTCCTCCGTGCGGTTCGACCCGCACGGCGAGGGCGAGGTCGGGCTCGTCCCGATCGGCGGCGACCGCATCGCCATCGGCTTCGCGGGCCTGGTCGACGGCCCCCTCGACGCCCCCGGCGCCCGGCAGGAGGCGCTGCGCCGCGCGGCGGCCTGCGGCTATCTCGGCGTGCCCGGCGAAGACCCGGCGGACGCCCGCGCCGAGGACCCCCGGCCCGGCCCCGGCGAAGGCCCCGCACCCACCGGCCGCCCGGAAGGAAACCCCGCATGAGCCGCCAGACCCCCCACAGCGACCACTGCGCCCCCGGCAGCCGGCACATCGACCCCCACGAGTACGCCTCCGTCTTCGGGCCCCGGGCGGGGGACCGGGTGCGGCTCGGCGACTCGGGGCTGACCGTCCGGGTGGAGTCGGACGCGCAGCGGCCGGGGGACGAGTTCCTGGCGGGGTTCGGGAAGACGGCGCGCGACGGGCTGCACCTGAAGGCCGCGGCGGTACGCGCCACGTGTGACGTGGTGATCAGCAACGTGCTGGTGATCGACGCGGTCCTGGGGATCCGGAAGGTGTCGATCGGGATCAGGGAAGGGCGGATCCACGCGATCGGCCGGGCCGGGAACCCGGACACCCTCGACGGGGTCGACGTGGTCGTCGGGACCGGGACGAGCATCGTGTCGGGGGAGGGCATGATCGCGACGGCGGGCGCGGTGGACACGCACGTCCACCTGTTGTCGCCGCGCATCATGGAGGCCTCGCTGGCCGCCGGGGTGACCACGGTCATCGGTCAGGAGTTCGGCCCGGTGTGGGGCGTCGGGGTGAACTCGCCCTGGGCGCTGCGGCACGCGTTCAACGCGTTCGACGCCTGGCCGGTGAACATCGGCTTCCTGGCCCGCGGTTCGTCCTCGGACCCGGCCCCGCTGGTGGAGGCGCTCGCGGAGGGCGGTGCGTCCGGGTTCAAGGTGCACGAGGACATGGGCGCCCACACGCGCGCCCTGGACACCGCGCTGCGGGTGGCCGAGGAGCACGACGTGCAGGTGGCCCTGCACAGCGACGGCCTCAACGAGTGCCTCTCCGTCGAGGACACCCTGCGCGTGCTCGACGGCCGCACCATCCACGCCTTCCACATCGAGGGCTGCGGCGGCGGACACGTCCCCAACGTCCTGAAGATGGCCGGCGTCCCCAACGTCATCGGCTCCTCCACCAACCCCACCCTCCCCTTCGGCCGCGACGCCGTCGCCGAGCACTACGGCATGATCGTCTCGGTCCACGACCTCAAGCCGGACCTCCCCGGCGACGCCGCCATGGCCCGCGACCGCATCCGCGCGGGCACCATGGGCGCCGAGGACGTCCTGCACGACCTCGGCGCGATCGGCATCACCTCCTCCGACGCCCAGGGCATGGGCCGCGCGGGCGAGACCATCCGCCGCACCTTCGCCATGGCCGCCAAGATGAAGGGCGAGCTGGGCCCGCTGGCCGGGGACGGCGAGGGCGACGACAACGCCCGCGTCCTGCGCTACATGGCCAAGCTGACCATCAACCCCGCCATCGCCCACGGCCTGGCCCACGAGATCGGCTCCATCGAAGTCGGCAAGCTCGCCGACATCGTGCTGTGGCGCCCCCCGTTCTTCGGCGCCAAGCCGCAGCTGGTCCTCAAGTCCGGCTTCCCCGCCTACGGGGTCACCGGCGACCCGAACGCCGCCACCGACACCTGCGAACCGCTCGTCCTCGGGCCCCAGTTCGGCGCGCACGGAGCCGCCGCCGCCGACATCTCCGTCGCCTTCGTCTCCGCCGCGGCCGCCGCGCTCGGCAGCGACGCGATGCCGACCCGCCGCCGCCGGGTCGCCGTCCGCGGCACCCGCGGGATCGGCCCCGCCGACCTCCTCCTCAACTCCCGGGTGGGCGCCGTCGACGTGGACGCGCGCAGCGGCCTCGTCTCCCTCGACGGGGAACCGCTGCACTCCGAAGCCGCCGACACCGTCTCGCTCAACCGCCTGTACTTCCTGTAAGCCTGCACAGCCCGTAAGGACCCCGCCATGACCGCACAGCCCGCCAAGCCGGCCGACGCCGGATTCCGGATGCCCGCCGAGTGGACCCCCCACGAGCGCACCTGGATGGCCTGGCCCAGCCCCAACCCCACCTTCACCACCCCCCGGGAGCTCGCCGAGGCCCGCGAGGCCTGGGGCGCCGTCGCCCGCGCCGTGCGGGCGTACGAGCCGGTGACCCTCGTCGTCTCCCCGGGCGACGCCGACAGCGCCCGGGCGATCGTCGGCGAGGACGTGGAGCTGGTCGAGCGCGAGCTCGACGACGCCTGGATGCGCGACATCGGCCCCACCTTCGTCACCAACGACGCCGGTGAACTGGCCGCCGTCGACTGGACGTTCAACGGCTGGGGCGCCCAGGAATGGGCCCGCTGGGAGCACGACTCGAAGATCGCCCGGCACGTCTCGGACGTGATCGGCACCCGCACGTACAGCACCCCGCTCGTCAACGAGGGCGGCGCGCTCCACGTCGACGGCGAGGGCACCGTGCTGCTCACCGACACCGTCCAGCTGGGCGAGGGCCGCAACCCCGGCTGGACCCGCCGCGAGGTCGAGGCCGAGGTCCACGCCCACCTCGGCACCACCAAGGCGATCTGGCTCCCGTACGGCCTGGCCGGCGACTACGGGACCTACGGAACCCAGGGCCACGTCGACATCGTCGCCGCCTTCGCCCGCCCCGGCGTCGTCATGGTCCACACCCAGCCCGACCCGGCCCACCCCGACCACGAGCGCTGCAAGGCCATCGCGGCCCTGCTGCGCGCGTCCACCGACGCCCGCGGCCGGCAGCTGGAGGTCGTGGAGGTCCCCGCGCCGACCGTGCTGGAGGAGGACGGGGAGTGGGTGGACTACTCCTACATCAACCACTACCTGTGCAACGGCGGCGTGGTGCTCTGCGCCTTCGACGACCCGCGCGACGAGGAGGCCGCCGAGATCTTCCGCGGCCTGTTCCCCGAGCGGACCGTGACCCTGGTCGACGCACGTACGATTTTCGCCGGGGGCGGCGGTATCCACTGCATCACCCAGCAGCAGCCGAAGGCCTGACCCCGGGCCGGGCGGCGTACCGATGAGGAGTGGGCCATGACGGCGGGCGGAGTACCGGTACGGGCGGCGCGCAAGAACGCGCCCCCGCGCGAGGACGTACTCGTCGCCGCCATGGCCACGATCGCCGAGCGCGGCCTGGACGGCCTGACCATGGCCGGGCTGGGCCGCGAGGTGGGCATGAGCAGCGGCCACCTCCTCTACTACTTCCGCAGCAAGGACGAGCTCCTGCTGCGGACCCTGGAGTGGAGCGAGTCGGAGCTCGGCCGGGAGCGGCGCGCCCTGCTCTCCCGGCGCGGACCGGCCGCGGAGCGCCTGCGCGCCTACGTCGACCTGTACGTGCCCACGCAGGCCCGCGACCCGCACTGGACGCTGTGGCTGGAGGTCTGGAACCGCTCGCAGAACGCCGGGCCCGAGGAGCGCGACCGGCAGGCGGCCATCGAGGGCGCCTGGCACCGCGACCTGGTGGCGCTGCTCGCCGAGGGGATCTCGCGCGGCGAGTTCCGCGCGGTGGACCCCGACCGCACGGCGGCCCGCATCCGGGCCCTGCTCGACGGGTTCAGCATCCAGCTCGCGGTGGGCCTGCCCACCCTGGACCGCGGCGCCATCCTGGCCCACGTCCGCGAGTTCCTCGACGACACCCTCACGCCGCGCCCGCCGGCCTGAGGGCCGCCGCGGCGCCCGCTGACCGGATGCTGAGACCGCCGTCCACGGGCGGCGCGCGGTGTGGCACACTGCGAGCGTGCCTGCTCAGCTCGTGATTATCGCCAGCAGCGCGCCGGTCCCCAGGGGCCGCTGAACCGCGGAAGAACTTCGCGGAAGCGGCCACCGTGCCCCCGACCCGCGCGCCGACCTCTCGCTACCCGCGAGGGGTTTTTTCTTTTCCCGGCCCACCCCTGCCGGGAACGGACCGCGCGCGATGATGGGAGCAGTGGACCCCGGGCATCCGGAACCACTCATCCGACAGGAGTCAGATCAGCATGACGACGACACCAGAGGCGGCGGCAGCGGTCCTCGACGACAGTTTCCACGTCTTCGACACCACCCTGCGCGACGGCGCCCAGCGCGAGGGCATCAACCTCACGGTCGCCGACAAGCTGACGATCGCGCGCCACCTGGACGACTTCGGCGTGGGCTTCATCGAGGGCGGCTGGCCCGGGGCCAACCCGCGCGACACCGAGTTCTTCGCCCGCGCCCGCGCCGAGATCGACTTCAGGAACGCCCGGCTCGTCGCGTTCGGCGCGACCCGCCGGGCCGGCGGCTCGGCCGCCGAGGACCCGCAGGTGCGGGCGCTGCTCGAATCGGGCGCTCCGGTGATCACGCTCGTCGCCAAGTCGCACGACCGGCACGTCGAGCTGGCGCTGCGCACCACCCTCGAAGAGAACCTGGAGATGGTCCGCGACACCGTCTCCCACCTGGTCGCCCAGGGCCGGCGCGTCTTCGTCGACTGCGAGCACTTCTTCGACGGCTACCGCGCCAACGCCGCGTACGCCACGTCCGTCGTGCGCACCGCCCACGAGGCCGGGGCCGACGTCGTCGTCCTGTGCGACACCAACGGCGGCATGCTGCCCGCCCAGGTCACCGCCACCGTCGCCACCGTCCTCGCCGACACCGGCGCCCGGCTGGGCATCCACGCCCAGGACGACACCGGCTGCGCCGTCGCCAACACCCTGGCCGCGGTCGACGCCGGCGCCACGCACGTCCAGTGCACCGCCAACGGCTACGGCGAGCGCGTCGGCAACGCCAACCTCTTCCCGGTCGTCGCCGCCCTGGAGATCAAGTACGGGCGCACGGTGCTCCCCGCGGGCGCGCTGGCCGAGATGACCCGCATCTCGCACGCCATCGCCGAGGTCGTCAACCTCACCCCCTCCACCCACCAGCCGTACGTCGGCGTCTCCGCCTTCGCGCACAAGGCGGGCCTGCACGCCTCCGCCATCAAGGTGGACCCGGACCTCTACCAGCACATCGACCCCGAGCGGGTCGGCAACACCATGCGGATGCTCGTCTCGGACATGGCCGGCCGGGCCTCCATCGAGCTCAAGGGCAAGGAGCTCGGCGTCGACCTCGGCGGGGACCGCGCCCTCATCTCGCGGGTCGTGGAGCGGGTCAAGGAGCGGGAGCTCCAGGGCTACACCTACGAGGCCGCCGACGCCTCCTTCGAACTGCTGCTGCGCGCCGAGGTCGAGGGCCGGGCCCGCAGGTACTTCCGCGTCGAGTCCTGGCGGGCGATCGTCGAGGACCGCCCGGACGGCACCCACGCCAACGAGGCCACGGTCAAGCTGTGGGCCAAGGGCGAGCGGATCGTCGCGACGGCCGAGGGCAACGGCCCGGTCAACGCGCTGGACCGGGCCCTGCGGGTCGCGCTGGAGCGGTTCTACCCGCAGCTCGCCAAGTTCGAGCTGGTCGACTACAAGGTCCGCATCCTGGAGGGCAAGCACGGCACGGAGTCCACGACCCGCGTGCTGGTCGCCACGACCGACGGTGCGCGCGAGTGGTCCACGGTCGGCGTCGCGGAGAACGTGATCGCGGCGTCCTGGCAGGCCCTGGAGGACGCCTTCACCTTCGGCCTGCTGCACGCGGGCGTGGAACCGGCCGAATAGCCGGCCGCCCCCGCGGGACGGGCCGCGGGGGCTTATGTCCCGCTCACACGGGAAACGGCCGGTTCCGGTAGCGTCGTGGCCATGAGGACCAGGCTGATTTCCGCATGTTCCGGTCTGCTGCTGGCCCTGGCGGTGACGGCGGTCGCGGCCGCCCCGCAGGCGTCGGCCGACACCGGCGTCGCCGCGGTGGGGGAGGCCCTCAAGAAGGGGCCGGTCTACGTCGATCCGGGGGCCCGGGACCAGCTGTCCGCGGCCCAGGCGGACGCGCTCGCGAAGAAGATCAAGGACGCGGACAAGCCGGTGTTCGTCGCCGTCCTGCCGGCCACCGCCGCGTTCCCCCGGGACGGGGTGCTCAAGGCCGTCCGCACCGAGACCGGCATCACCGGGCTCTACGCGATCCGGCTCGGCGACGGTTTCAACGCGGGCGCCGACCGGAGCGTCATGCCGGTCAACGCGGTGCGCAACCTCACCGACGCCGTCAAGACCGGCGCCCCGGTGGACGCGAACACCCAGCTCGGCACCTTCGTCGACCAGGCCCTGAGCCAGGCCGAGGGCTCCGCCCCCGCGTCCTGGGGCGGAGCCGGAGCGGGAGCCGACGCGGGCGCCCCGGTCGGCGGTCTGATCGCCCTCGGCGCGGTCGCCGTGGTCGGCGGCGGCGGGGCGTACGCGCTGGTCCGGCGCAACCGGAAGCGGAAGGAAGAGGCCCGCCGCGAGGCCGTGGCACGGCTGAGCGTGGTCGTCGACGAGGACATCACCGCCTTCGGCGAGGAGCTCGACCGGCTGGACTTCCACCCCGGCGAGCCCGGCGCCGACGACGCGATGCGCGAGGACTACGCGCAGGGGCTCGACTCGTACGAGAAGGCCAAGCAGGTCATGGCCGCCGTCCGGCGGCCCGAGGAGGTCCGGGACGTGACCCGGGCGCTGGAGGACGGGCGCTTCGCGCTGGCCCGCCTCGACGCGCGCCGTCAGGGCCGGCCGCTGCCCGAGCGCCGCGCGCCCTGCTTCTTCGACCCGCGGCACGGGCCCGGCACCGAGGACGCCACCTGGGCGCCGGCGGGCGGGACGGCCCGTACGGTGCCCGTCTGCACGGCGGACGCGGTCCGGCTGCGGGACGGGCAGGAGCCGGCGGTCCGTACCGTCGACACGGAGCACGGCCCGCGCCCGTACTACGACGCGGGCCCGGCCTACGGCCCCTGGGCCGGCGGCTACTTCGGCGGCGGCATGCTGCCCGGTCTGCTGATGGGCACGATGCTCGGTTCGATGATGTCCAGCCCCGCCTACGCCGCGGACTTCGGCGGGGGCGCCGTGGACGGGTCGGGCTTCGGCGGCGGGGACGTCTCGGGGGCCGACTTCAACCCGTCCGACTTCGGGGGCGGGGACTTCGGCGGCGGGGGCGGGTTCGACGGGGGCGGCGGGTTCGACGGCGGGGGCGGCTGGTAGCCGCCCCCGGGGGCCGCGCCGGTCAGGCCTGCTTGATGGCGGAGATGTCGAAGGTCAGCTTCACCTTGTCGCTGACCATCACACCGCCGGCCTCCAGAGCCGCGTTCCAGGTCAGGCCCCAGTCGGAGCGCAGGATCTCGGCGGAGCCCTCGAAGCCCACCCGCTCGTTGCCGTAGACGTCGGTGGCGGAGCCGGCGAACTCCAGGTCGATGGAGAGCGGACGCGTGACGTCCTTGATGGTCAGGTCGCCGGTGATGCGGTACGTGTCGCCGCCGAGCGAGCGCGCCCCGGTGGAGCGGAAGGTCATCAGGGGGAAGGCGTCCGCGTCGAAGAAGTCACCGCCGCGCAGGTGGCCGTCGCGGTCGGCGATGCCCGTGTCGACGGAGGCGATCGTGACGTCGATGGTGGCGGTGGATCGGGCCGGGTCGGCTCCGTCCAGGTGCAGGGTGCCCTCGTGCTCGGCGAAGCTGCCGCGGACGTTGGTCACCATGGCGTGGCGGACGGTGAAGCCGATGCTGCTGTGCGCCGGGTCGATCACGTAGTCGCCGGTGAGCGCGGCGAGGGCCGGGTCCACGTCGAGCACGGCGGTGGCGGGGGCGGTGGTGTCCTGGCTGCGGCGGGTGAACAGACCCATGGCTTCCTCCTCGGTGGGGTGCTGCGCGATGTTGAATGTTCAACGACTTCAACGGGAACGACGTTAGCCCCGTTCAGTTCAAATTTCAACTTCTCTGCGCGATGGCACCGTGTTTTGTCGGAGCCCGACAAAGGACGAAGGTCCCGTATGGCGGAGTCCACGCATCCCGTCGGGCTACTGTGCGGGCCGGACAGCGGAAGACACCGGAGACTGTGCGGAACCAACGGAGGTTTTTCGGCGCGCGCTTCGTAAGGTCGGTACATGACCGTTGTGGACCAGACCCCGAGCGAGCCGACGGACGCCCGCGGCCGCGTGGCCGAACTGCACTCCCTGCGCGAGCAGGCGCGGCGCGGCCCCAGCGACCGGGCGACCGAGACCCAGCACGCCAAGGGCAAGCTGACCGCCCGCGAGCGCATCGCGCTGCTGCTCGACGAGGGTTCCTTCAAGGAGGTCGAGCAGCTCCGCCGGCACCGTGCGACGGGCTTCGGCCTGGAGGGCAAGAAGCCGTACACCGACGGTGTCATCACCGGCTGGGGCACGGTCGAGGGCCGCACGGTCTTCGTCTACGCGCACGACTTCCGGATCTTCGGCGGCGCGCTGGGCGAGGCCCACGCCACGAAGATCCACAAGATCATGGACATGGCCATCGCGGCCGGCGCCCCGCTGGTCTCCCTCAACGACGGCGCCGGCGCCCGCATCCAGGAGGGCGTCTCCGCGCTCGCCGGCTACGGCGGCATCTTCCAGCGCAACACCAGGGCCTCGGGCGTCATCCCGCAGATCTCGGTCATGCTCGGCCCCTGCGCCGGCGGCGCGGCCTACTCCCCGGCCCTGACCGACTTCGTGTTCATGGTCCGCGACACCTCGCAGATGTTCATCACCGGCCCGGACGTGGTCCGCGCGGTGACCGGCGAGGAGATCACCCAGAACGGCCTCGGCGGCGCCGACGTCCACGCCGAGACCTCCGGCGTCGCGCACTTCGCGTACGACGACGAGGAGACCTGCATCTCCGAGGTCCGCTACCTGATCTCGATGCTGCCCTCCAACAACCGGGAGAACCCCCCGGTCCACGAGAGCGCCGACCCGGCCGACCGCCGTTCCGAGGTCCTGCTCGACCTGGTCCCGGCCGACGGCAACCGGCCGTACGACATGCTCAAGGTCATCGAGGAGCTCGTCGACGAGGGCGACGTCCTGGAGATCCACGAGCGCTGGGCCCGCAACATCATCTGCGCCCTGGCCCGCCTCGACGGCCAGGTCGTCGGCATCGTCGCCAACCAGCCCGGCCACCTCGCCGGCGTGCTGGACATCCACGCCTCCGAGAAGGCGGCCCGGTTCGTCCAGCTCTGCGACGCCTTCAACATCCCGATCATCACCCTCCTGGACGTCCCCGGCTTCCTGCCCGGCGTCGACCAGGAGCACGGCGGCATCATCCGCCACGGCGCCAAGCTCCTCTACGCGTACTGCAACGCCACCGTCCCGCGGATCTCGCTGATCCTGCGCAAGGCCTACGGCGGCGCGTACATCGTCATGGACTCCCAGTCCATCGGCGCCGACATCACCTACGCCTGGCCCACCAACGAGATCGCCGTCATGGGCGCCGAGGGCGCGGCCAACGTCATCTTCCGCAAGCAGATCGCGGACGCCGAGGACCCCGAGGCCATGCGCACCCGCATGGTCAAGGAGTACAAGGCCGAACTGATGCACCCGTACTACGCGGCCGAGCGCGGCCTCGTCGACGACGTCATCGACCCGGCGGAGACCCGCGGGACGCTCATCAGCGCCCTGGCCATGCTCCGCAACAAGCACGCCGATCTGCCGTCCCGCAAGCACGGCAACCCGCCGCAGTAGAGGAGAACCGCCACCGATGAGCACCGACACGCTGCTCCGCGTCGAGAAGGGCAACGCCGCCCCCGAGGAGCTGGCCGCGATCACCGCGATCCTGCTCGCCCGCGCCGCCGCCACCCCGGAGACCGCCCCCGCCCGCACCCCCCGCCCGCAGGCGGGCTGGCGCCGGCTGGAGCGCACCCCGGGCTTCCGCGCCCCGCACAGCTGGCAGGGCTGAGACCCGCCGCACGCACCCGTGAGGCCCCGCACCCCGAAGGGTGCGGGGCCTCGCGCGTGCCCGGACGCGGCTCCGGTCCGGCGGGCCGCCGCGCACGGCGAAGGCCCCCGCGTCCGGGGACACGGGGGCCTTCGGCCGCATACGGGGGACCGCTAGCGCAGGCGTGCCATGAGGGCGTGCTCGACGAGCGTGATGAGCGCGCTCTTGGCGTCCGCGCGGTGGCGGGCGTCGGTGGTGATGATGGGCGCGTCCGGGCCGATCTGCAGGGCCTCGCGGACTTCCTCCGGCGTGTACGGCTGGTGCCCGTCGAAGCCGTTGAGGGCGATGACGAAGGGGAGGCCGCTGTTTTCGAAGTAGTCGACGGCGGGGAAGCAGTCGGCGAGGCGGCGGGTGTCGACGAGGACGACGGCGCCGATGGCGCCGCGGACGAGGTCGTCCCACATGAACCAGAAGCGGTCCTGTCCGGGGGTGCCGAAGAGGTAGAGGATCAGGTCCTGGTCGAGGGTGATGCGGCCGAAGTCCATGGCGACCGTGGTGGTCGTCTTGTCACCGGTGTGGGTGAGGTCGTCGATGCCCGCGGACGCACTGGTCATGACGGCTTCGGTGCGCAGGGGGTTGATCTCGGAGACGGCGCCGACGAACGTGGTCTTGCCCACGCCGAAGCCGCCCGCCACCACGATCTTCGCGGAGGTGGTGGAGCGAGGAGCCGCTCCGCCGCTAGAGCTTGCGAAGTCCACTGAGCACCCTTTCGAGCAGTGTCACGTCTGGCTGGCCGCCGGCAGACTCGTCGCCGCCGGGCTGGTGAATGGCGACAAGGCCCGCCTCCGCCAGGTCGGCGACGAGGATGCGGGCGACACCAAGAGGAATGGAGAGGAGTGCCGAGATCTCCGCGACGGATTTGATCTCCTGGCACAGGCGGCAGATCCGCTGGTGCTCGGGCAACTGCCCTTGCAGCCGGGCGGGATCGGCCGTGGTGGTGACCAGCGCCTCGATGGCGAGCTGGTAGCGCGGCCGGGTCCGGCCGCCGGTCATCGCGTACGGACGCACCAGCGGGTTGTGGGCCTGCGGTGCCGGCGGCCGTGCGGAACGCGGCGGCTGCTGAGGAGGCATCGGGGGCTGCTGAGGTTGCTGGTACTGAGGAGGCTGTCCATACGGCTGTTGCTGGTAGGGGTTGTGCTCCGGAACGGGCCGGCTGGGAGCGGAGGGGAAGTTGAAGCGGTTCTGGTCGTGCCCACCCTGCGGCTGCTGCGCGCCGCCATAGGGATGTCCTCCGGGTGTTGTCACGTTTCCTCCTCCGACTCCAAGTACGCAGTACTCCCTGTGGAACCGCGCCACCGCACCTTATGGTGCGATGGCGCGAAACGCACTGCCTGTCTGTTAGTTGAGAAGACTTCCCTGCAGCTCCGCGCGCAGGTCCGGAGTGAGGACGCTGCCCGCACGATCCACCAAAAGGGCCATCTCGTAACCCACGAGGCCGATGTCGCACTCGGGGTGCGCGAGCACCGCGAGGGAGGAGCCGTCGGAGACGGACATGAGGAAGAGGAATCCGCGGTCCATCTCGACCACGGTCTGGTTGACGGCGCCGCCCTCGAAGATGCGGGAGGCGCCGGCGGTCAGCGAGGTCAGGCCGGAGGCCACGGCCGCCAGCTGATCGGCGCGGTCGCGCGGGAACCCGTCGGACATCGCCAGAAGGAGTCCGTCGGCGGAGACCACCACCGTGTGGGACACCCCGGGGGTGTTGTCCACGAAGTTGGTGATCAACCAGTTCAGGTTCTGTGCCGCCTGGCTCATCGGGCTCACACTAACGCTCCTGGTCATAGCTGTTACTTGACTGCTCGGAACCCGCGCTGCGGCCCTGCTGGACACCGCGCCGCAGGTTGCTCAACCTGCCGCGGACGTCCTCCGGGGCCCGGGAGACCTGGGGGCCGCCCTGCGGGGTCGTCTCCGCCGCACCCTCGACCAGGTTGGCCTTGGGTACCCGCCGAGGGAGACCGGACGGGGTGACCCCGCCCGCCTTCGGCTCACGGAGCTTGCCGGCCTGCTGCCAGCGCTCGTCGTTGCGCGAGCGCCAGGCGGCGGTGCCCTCCGCGTCGTCCGGGGCCCCCTCCGCCTCAGCGGGCTGCTGCTGACGCTGCGGCCGCTGCTCGAAGAGGGAACCGGTGGACTCCGTTTCCTGCTGCGCCGGCTGCCACTGCTGCTGGCTGCCGCGCCGCGGCAGACCCGCTCCGGTCATCTCGTGACCGGTGTCCGCAGCGGTATCCGGACGGTCGAAGCCTACGCGTTCCGGGGCCGGTTCGGCACCTGACGAGGATTCCGATTCGGTCCCGTAATCCTGCTGGTAGGCAGCCGGATAGGTGTTCTGCTCGGGCCACTGCGCCTGTCCCGACTGGGCTTCGTAGCCGTCCTCGTAGGCGGGGGCGGTCTGCTGTCCGTCCTGGTATCCGGCTTCCGGATAGGTGTAGCCCTGCTGCGGGAAGGCATCGAAGCCCGGCTGCGCCCGCTGCTGTTCGTACGCACCCTCGTAACCCTGTTCGGGCTGCTGCTCGTACCCCTGGTACGGCTGGTACCCGTGTTCGGGCTGGGGTTCCGGATACTCCTGCGGCGGGTACTCCTGCTGTTCCTGCGGGTAACCCGTACCGGCCTGGGCCTCCAGGGCGGCCCGGCGCTCCTCGCGGCCCAGGGAGCGGCCGACCGGGTCGAGCTCGCGGCCCTCCGCGCCCTGCTGGTCGTAGCGCGAGTCGTCGAAGCCGAGCTCCGCGGCGGTGCGCAGCGGGGCGGCCTGCTGGCTGTGCTGCTCCGGGATGATCTGGGAGACGGTGAAGTCGTCGTCCGGGACGCCCTCGCCACCGCCACCGTGGGTGATGGCGTCGGGGAGCATGACCAGCGAGGTGGTGCCCGCGGCCTCGCCCGAGGGGCGCAGCTGGACGCGGATGCTGTGGCGGTCCGCCAGCCGGCCGACCACGAACAGGCCCATGCGCTGCGAGATCGCGGCGTCCACGGTCGGCGGGTTGGCCAGCTTGTGGTTGATGTCCGCGAAGTCCTCGGCGGTGAGGCCGATGCCCTTGTCGTGGATCTCGACCATCACGCGGCCGTCGGGCAGCCGGGTCGCGTTGACGCGGACCTTGGTCTGCGGAGAGGAGAACGTGGTGGCGTTCTCCAGCAGCTCGGCGAGCAGGTGCACGAGGTCGGTCACGGCCTGGCCGTGGATCTCGGCCTCCGAGACGCCGGAGAGCTCGATGCGCTCGTACTGCTCCACCTCGGAGGAGGCGGCGCGCAGCACGTCGACGAGGGGGACCGGCTGGTCCCAGCGGCGGCCCGGCTCCTCGCCCGCGAGGATGAGGAGGTTCTCGCCGTTGCGGCGCATGCGGGTGGCCAGGTGGTCCAGGCGGAAGAGGTTCTCCAGCTGGTCCGGGTCTGCCTCGTTGTTCTCCAGGTCGGTGATGAGGGTCAGCTGGCCCTCGATCAGCGACTGGTTGCGCATGGAGAGGTTGGTGAAGATCGCGTTGACGTTGCCCCGCAGCAGGGCCTGCTCGGCCGCGAGCCGCACCGCTTCCCGGTGGACCTGGTCGAAGGCGCGGGCGACCTCGCCGATCTCGTCCCGGGAGTCGATGGGGATCGGAACGACGCGCGTGTCCACCTTGCCGGGGTCGGTGCGCGAGAGCTGGTCGACGAGCATCGGCAGGCGCTGCTCGGCGATGTCGAAGGCGGCCCCGCGCAGCCGGCGCATCGCGCGGCCCATCTGCCGGGCCATGAGGCCCGCCAGGACGAAGGCGGCGAGCAGGGCGACGACGACGATGGCGCCGTTCGTGACGGCGTCGTTGCGGGACTCGTCGGAGACGGCGACGGCGTCGTCGACGGCCTTGGCGAGGAGTTCCTTCTCGACGATGTCGTAGGCGTCGAACTTCGCGGTGGCGGCGGCCTGCCAGGCGAGCGGCGTCGTGCCGTTCTGGGCCAGCTTGGTGTTCTTCTCGCCGCTCGCGATCGCCTCGGTCATGCCGACGAGCGGCGACTGGGTCGGTCCGGCCACGGGCGGAGCCTTGAACGGGGTGCCGGCCTGCTCCGCCGCCTGCTTGGCGGCGGCGAGCTTGGCGGCCCCGTCCTCGGACTTCTGGGCCATGACCTCCTTGAGGCGGTTCACGTCCTCCTCGGTGCCCGCCGCGACGTACTCGCCGATGGCGATCTCTTCGAGGTAGTTGTAGGAGGAGAAGGCGACGAGCTGGGCCTTGCGGGTCTCCTCGTTGGCGCTCGGGCGGACCAGCAGGTGGGTGCCGACGGAGCGCTGGAGCGAGAGCGCCGCCTTGGACAGCTGGATCGCGTAGACCATGCGGCCGTACGAGGTCACGTTGCCGGTGCCGAGGCCGAGTTCGTTGGCGAACTGCATGAGGTAGTGCTGGACGAGCACGTACCCCTCTTCGGTGGGGATCGGGCCCAGCGCGGAGGGGAGGTTCTTCTTGGGGCTTTCGAGGACCGTCTGGTACGCCTTCTGGCGGACGCCCTCCAGCTTCGGCTCTTCGGCGCGGAAGAGCTCCAGGCGCCGTTCCATGCCCTGGTTCTTCGGCATGTCCTTGACGGCCCTGTCGAACTTGACCTTCGCGGCGTCGGTCGCCCCGTAGGCCTGGGTGACCGCGTCGTCCTTGGTGTTGCCGGTCAGCAGCGGCTCGGCCGTCTGGTCGCGTTCGTTGAGCAGCGCCTGGCTGTACTCGGAGGCGGCCTGGACGACCTTGGCTATCTGCTCGGCGTCCTTGGCCTCGTTCCAGCTGTCGACGGAGCCCTTCACCTGGAAACCGCCCATGACCAGCCCGACCAGGGCGGGCACGAGCAGGATGGCGTTCAGACGGGTCGGCACACGCCAGTTGCGCGGAGAGAACCTGCTGGCGCTCCCGCTGCGCGCGGGTGAGTCCACGGGCACGTCGGCGGGCGACGCGGCCGCTCTCGGCGGCGGGGTGAAGTTGCCGCGCGCGGGTTCATCCGCGGGGCTTGCGTTGCTTCGCCTCACTCGACCAACAACCTCTCCGCGGTGCTACTAGCTGGTTCGTTGAATTCCAGCACGGTTAACGGCCGTGTTCCAAACAGTTGAAACCGGCCATTCCTAGAGCCTTATGCCCCACATAAATCGGACATAAAGAGCGTCCTGCGGCAAAAATGGGGGGAGTTGTGCGCGTAGCGGCACCAACCGAACGCTCCCTGTGGCCAGCTGGCGTGAATTGTCTGTCGAAACGTTATGAACGAGAAGGGCGGGCCGTGTCGTATGACACAGCCCGCCCCTCGTACCCGGCAACCCGAACCGTGCTACTTGAGCCGTGCCATGAGGGCGTGCTCGACGAGCGTGATGAGCGCGCTCTTGGCGTCCGCGCGGTGGCGGGCGTCGGTGGTGATGATGGGCGCGCCCGGCCCGATCTGCAAGGCCTCGCGCACCTCGTCCGGCGTGTACGGCTGGTGCCCCTCGAAACCGTTGAGCGCCACCACGAAGGGGAGGCCGCTGTTTTCGAAGTAGTCGACGGCGGGGAAGCAGTCGGCGAGGCGGCGGGTGTCGACGAGGACGACGGCGCCGATGGCGCCGCGGACGAGGTCGTCCCACATGAACCAGAAGCGGTCCTGTCCGGGGGTGCCGAAGAGGTAGAGGATCAGGTCCTGGTCGAGGGTGATGCGGCCGAAGTCCATGGCGACCGTGGTGGTCGTCTTGTCACCGGTGTGGGTGAGGTCGTCGATGCCCGCGGACGCACTGGTCATGACGGCTTCGGTGCGCAGGGGGTTGATCTCGGAGACGGCGCCGACGAACGTGGTCTTGCCCACGCCGAAGCCGCCCGCCACCACGATCTTCGCGGAGGTGGTGGAGCGAGGAGCCGCTCCGCCGCTAGATGTTCCGAAGGCCACTGAGCACCCTTTCGAGCAGCGTCACATCCGGCGTGCCGCCGGCCTCTCCATTGCCGGGCTGGTGGATGGCCACCATCCCGGCCTCCGCCAGGTCGGCCACGAGGATCCGGGCCACACCGAGCGGCATCGACAGCAGCGCCGACACCTCGGCGACGGACTTGACCTCGCGGCACAGCGTGCAGATCCGCTGGTGCTCGGGGAGCAGGCCGGACAGGTGCATCGGATCCGCGGTGGTGCTGACCAGCGCCTCGATGGCGAGCTGGTAGCGGGGCCGGGTCCGGCCGCCGGTCATCGCGTACGGACGCACCAGCGGCTGATCGCCTTCCGAGTACGAATCTCCGTACGCATCGGGATAGGCGGGGGGCGGGGTCATTGATCCTCCGGGCTGGACAGCAGTGGTCAGCGTGCCGTCTGACGGGGCGGCCGGTGGGGGGACGGTATGACGGCCTGAGGGGGGTACTGGGTTCCGGGGCGGTGGCCCCGGCCCCCCCGGCCGGAAGTACCGTCCGACCGGGAGGGGGGAAGTCAGCCGAGCAGGCTGCCCTGGAGTTCCGCGCGCAGGTCCGGGGTGAGGACGCTGCCGGCGCGGTCCACGAGGAGGGCCATCTCGTAGCCCACGAGGCCGATGTCGCACTCGGGGTGCGCCAGGACGGCCAGCGAGGACCCGTCCGAGACGGACATGAGGAAGAGGAATCCCCGGTCCATCTCGACCACGGTCTGGTTGACGGCGCCGCCCTCGAAGATGCGGGAGGCACCCGCCGTCAGGGAGGTCAGGCCGGAGGCCACGGCCGCCAGCTGATCGGCGCGGTCGCGGGGGAATCCTTCGGACATCGCCAGAAGGAGTCCGTCGGCGGAGACCACCACCGTGTGGGACACCCCGGGGGTGTTGTCCACGAAGTTGGTGATCAACCAGTTCAGGTTCTGTGCCGCCTGGCTCATCGAACTCAACTATCGCTCCTGCTGGTAAGTGGGGTCGATGTGGTAACTGCCGGTTGCCGGACCACTGTTGCCGGCCTGACGGCCCTGCTGGATACCGCGTCGGAGGTTGGTCAGACGGCCGCGCACGTCGTCCGGGGCCCGCGAGACCTGCGGCCCCGCCTGTGCCTCGGCCTGCTGCTGCGCGGTGCCGGCCACGAGGTTCGCCCGCGGGACCCGGCGGGGCAGCCCCGAGGTCGTGATGCCGCCGGCGGCGGGCTGGCGCACGCGTTCGGCCTGGCGCATCAGCTCGTCGTTCGGAGAGGAGCGCCAGCTGACCGTCGGCACGGCGCCGCTGACCGCGGCGGCCGGCTCGGCCGCGTGCTCCTGACCGCGCTGCGGCAGGTGCTGCTGCGGCGCGGGGGCCGCCGGGGCGGAGTGCTGCGGCTGCTGGGGGACGGCCGGTCCCGAGGCGGGCTGCTGCCCCTCCTCGCGGAACCAGTTCGACTCCAGCGTGTCGAAGATCGGGCTGCGGCCCTCGCCGGACCCCTGCGCCGGAGGCAGCGCCTCCGGCCGGTGCCCCTGCGGCAGGCCGTGGGTCTGCGGGCGCTGGGGCGCCAGGGGCGCGAAGTCGCCGCCGGGCTGCGGAGCCTGGGGCTGCTGGTACGGCTGCTGCTCCTGCGGGGGCTCGGGCCGACGGCCGAAACCACCGACCCCGGGGCCGCCCGGCCGCTGGGGCGTGAAGCCCGGGCGGGCGAACTGGCCCGTGGCGGACGGGTCCGGGAGAGCGCCGAGCTGCGGGCGCTCGAACTGGCCGGTGGGGGACGGGTTCACCGGACCCCGTACGTCCGGACGCTCGAACTGGCCCGTGCCGCTGCCCGCGCCGTCGCCCTGGGGCATCGGCGCGTCGAAGTCCGGACGGGCGAACTCCGCCGTCGAACCCGGGCCCGACACCTCGTCGTGGCCGCGCGCCTGGTCGGCGCCCCAGCTGGTGGTCTGCGGGCCGGGGAGCTCCGGCCGGGGAGCGCCGCCGCGCGGCGGCAGCTGCGGCCGCCCACCGCGCCCGGCCCGATCGGCGGGCTGCTGCGACGGGGGCTGCTGCGCGGGCTGGGCCTGCGCGGGCTGCGGCTGCTGGGGCCGCTCGAAGCCGTTGCCCTGCGGGAAGGCGGAGGGAGCGGCGCCCGGGGGGACCGCCCCCGGCCGGGCCTGCGGGCCGCCGGAGAGGCCGCCGCCGCCGAAGCCGCCGGCCGGAGCACCGGCCTGGCCGCGGGTGGGCAGCGGGGCACCGGCGCCGAAGAGGCCCTGGCCCTGCCCGGCGGTGGTCGGCCCGGACTGCGGCCGGCCGCCCTGCTGGCCCTGGCCGGAACCCTGGCCCTGGCCCTGGCCGGGACCCTGCGGGCGCTGCTGGCCCGCACCGTCGCGTCCCGGCAGGGCGGCGCGCTGGCCGGCCCCGGAGACCTGGCCGCGCTGCGGCGCGGCGCCCACGGGCGGACGTGCTCCGCCGCCGGCCACGGAGGACTGGGGTGCACCGGAGGGAACCTGGCCGGCGCCGCCGGGCCCGCCCTGACCGGGCATCGGGGCCGGCTTCTTGCCGCCCTGGGCGACGTCCACCGGGAGCATGACGAGGGCCGTCGTACCGCCCGAGTCGGAGGGGCGCAGCTGGATGCGGATGCCGTGGCGCAGGGACAGGCGGCCGACCACGAACAGGCCCATGCGGCGGGAGACCGAGACGTCCACGGTCGGCGGCGCGGCGAGCCGCTCGTTGATCGCGGCGAGGTCTTCGGGGGAGAGTCCGATGCCGGTGTCGTGGATCTCGACGAGCACGCGGCCGTCGGGCAGCGCGTGACCGGTGACCTTGACCTTGGTCTGCGGGGAGGAGAACGAGGTGGCGTTCTCCAGCAGCTCGGCCAGCAGGTGCACGAGGTCGTTGACGACGCGGCCGGCGACGTCGGTGCCGGGCACCGACGCGAGCTCGATGCGCTCGTACTGCTCCACCTCGGACGCGGCGGCACGGAGCACGTCGACGAGCGGGACCGGGCGGGTCCACCGGCGGCCGGGCTCCTCGCCCGCGAGGACCAGGAGGTTCTCGCCGTTGCGGCGCATGCGGGTCGCGAGGTGGTCGAGCTTGAAGAGCGAGGAGAGCTGGTCGGGGTCGGCCTCGCGCGACTCCAGCTCGGAGATGAGCGAGAGCTGGCGCTGGATCAGACCCTGGGAGCGGCGCGAGAGGTTGGTGAACATCGCGTTGACGTTGCCCCGCAGGAGGGCCTGCTCGGCGGCGAGGCGGACGGCCTCGCGGTGCACGTCGTCGAAGGCCGCGGCCACCTGGCCGATCTCGTCGCGGGTGTGCAGGCCCACCGACTCCACGGACGTGTCGACGTCCTGCGGGTCGGACTCGGAGAGCTGCTTGACGAGCTCGGGGAGGCGGTCCTGGGCGACGCGCGTGGCGGTGTCCTGCAGGCGGCGCAGCGAGCGGATCATCGACCGGGCCATGACGAAGGCCCCGACGAGGGAGACGCCGAGGACGAGGAGGATCAGCGCACCGTTGAGGATGGCGTCCTGCTGGGACTCGTTCTTGAGCTCGCGGGCCTTCTGCTCCATGTCCTCCAGCAGTGTCAGCTCGATGACCTTCATGGCCTGGAGCTTGGTGCCGTCGGCGTCGTACCAGTCCATCCAGGACCGGTTCTTCTCGTTGCGGAACTGGCCCTCGGTGCTCAGCACGCGGCGCGCGTAGTGGTCGGCGCTGCCGATCTCGGTGTTGCCGTCGCCGAGTGAGGCGAGGAGCTCTTCGGGCTGGCCCTGGTAGACGAGCTCGAAGGTCTTCTTCGCCTGCTGCTCGCCCTTGAGCGCCGACTGGCCGTACAGCCGGTCGTTCTCCTTCAGGTTGCCCTGCGTCTCCGAGCTGTCGGGGAGCGAGGCGGCGATGATCGCGCGCTGGATGGAGGCGTACTCCTTGGCGGACGAGAAGGCCGCCAGGGCGCGCGTGCGCTTGATCATCTCGGGGCTGGACGTGGCCTGGGCCATGTCCTGGGAGAGCGAGAGGAGGGAGACGATCAGTGCGTTGTACTCGGTGACGGTCTGCTGGGCCCCGTTGACGTAGGCCTTCTTGCGGATGTCCTCCAGGCCGGAGAGCTGACGGCCGATCTGGAGCACGTTGTTGCGGATCGACTTGAGGGTCTCGTCGGAGTTCTCGACGTTGTCGACCTTGTCGGTCGCGGCGGCGAAGGCCTCGGCCGCGGTGTTGGTCGTCGCGCGCGCACCGTCGACGGTGCTGTTGCTGACGCCCTTCGAGAGCGAGAGCGGACCCGCCGAGATGTCCCGCTCCTCCTGGAGCATGGCGGCCAGGTTGGTGGCCTGCCGGGTCATCGTCGTCAGCAGCTGCATGTGCTCCAGCTGCGCGATGTCGTTCATCGAGTCGTTGATGCGGAAGCCACCGAGCGTGGTGGCGGCGACGACCGGCAGGGTCAGCAGCGACACCAGGCGCGTGCTGATGCGCCAGTTCTGCATGGCGAGGCGGGAGCCGGGCCCACTGGGGGCCTTCGGTATCGCCGCGTCCTGCTCGACGGGCGTGGCGGCGCCGACCGCGCCGGCCTTGGCCGCCTTGGCCTTGCCGGGCTTGCCGCGGCCCTTCGCCTTGCCGGCGGAGGAGTCCCGGCCCGTGCCTTCGGCACCCGGCCCGCGGTTCTGGGCGTGCTGGGGCGAGGAGCCGCGGTCGGTCCCGCCGCGCGGCTCCTGCTCCGCCGCAGCGCTGCCATCCCTCTTGAATCGTCCCTGCACTAGCGTCGCAACCTCTGGACCAGGCGTCCTGCCGGGTGACCGGCGGGACGGTGTCGAGTCGTGGGGCACGTACGGCCCCATGGTGGTCGTCGGTGACCGGCGCGTCTCCCTCTCCTTGCCACCGCGCTCGGCGCTGGGTCGCGCCACCTGCGCGCCGGCTGATTCCCGCGGCGGTCCCGCGAATTCCAGCACAGTGGAGGATCTCCAACAAGGTGCGCGCCCCCGCTCGGACCGTCGGTGACGGCTTGTGACAGACGGGCTACGCGATGTGGGACCGCTTTGCGGACGAATCGGACTTACATCATCCAAACAGTGGGCCTGGCAAGGTGTCCCAGTCGCGATGATCAGGAGCGGAATGGCGCATTCAGTGGCGCAATGTCCGTTTCGCCGGAGGTAATTGACTGCCCGTTATGCCCATAATGCCTGGTCGCTGGTGAGCAAACTCACACGGCCATGGCCATTACTTCCCCGCGAGACGGGGGATTCAGATGTTTAGCCTTGCCTCTTCAAGGGTTGGCGCCGAGGGCCGGCGCACGCGACATCCACCATCCAGACCGAACCGAGGACCCCGAACTCCGATGAAGACGACGACGATGTTCCGCAACATTGCCAACCCCCGCCGCACCACCCTCGCGCACCTCAAGGACGCAGAGGAGCTGCAGGCGGCCCCGGCCCTCCCGGAGCACGCCGTCGAGCTGCCGACGCAGACCGCGAACCCGCGCCGCACCATCCTGATGGTCGCGCCGGAGACCACCCCCGCGCCGTAGCGCCGGCGCGCGCGGAGCGCGAAGCACCCCCTGTCCGCCGCGTTAGCCTGGAGTCCGCAGACTCCAGCCAGCGGACAGACAGAGGGGCAGACGCAACACGTGCGCATCGCCAGGTTCTCGATCGACGGCAACGTCGCCTTCGGCGCGGTCGAGGGCGACGCAGCCCCCGGCGCCGGGGGCGAGCTCGTCCTCGACATCATCAAGGGCATCCCCTTCGCGGACTTCGAGCTCTCCGGGACCAAGGTCCCGCTGAGCAAGGTCCGCCTGCTGCCGCCCGTGCTGCCCAGCAAGGTCGTGGCCATCGGCCGCAACTACGCGGAGCACGCGGCGGAGCTCGGACACGCCGTCGTCGACGAGCAGGGCCGGCTCGAACCGCCCGTCACCTTCTTCAAGCCCTCCACCTCGGTGGTCGGCCCGGGCGACCCGATCACGTACCCCTCCTTCACGCAGGACCTCCACTACGAGGCCGAGCTGGCCGTGGTCATCGGCCGCATGTGCCGCGAGGTCCCCAGGGAGCGCGTCAAGGACGTGATCCTCGGCTACACCTGCGCCAACGACGTCACCGCGCGCGACATCCAGCAGCGCGAGAAGCAGTGGGCCCGCGCCAAGGGCTTCGACAGCTCCTGCCCCCTCGGCCCCTGGATCGAGACCGACCTCGACCCGGGCGACCTCGCCATCCAGTGCACCGTCAACGGCGAACAGCGCCAGCTCGGCCGCACCGGGGACATGATCCGCCCGGTCGAGGACCTGATCGTCCACATCAGCGAGGCCATGACGCTGCTCCCCGGCGACGTCATCCTCACGGGGACCCCGGCCGGAGTCGGCCCCCTGAACGTCGGCGACGAGGTCGCCGTCACCATCGAAGGCATCGGCACTCTCACCAACAAGGTGATCAAGCGTGGCTAACGCGAACTCCCCCCGCGTACGTTTCTGTCCCTCCCCGACCGGCAACCCCCACGTGGGCCTGGTCCGCACGGCCCTCTTCAACTGGGCGTTCGCCCGCCACCACGGCGGCACGTTCGTCTTCCGGATCGAGGACACCGACGCGGCCCGCGACTCCGAGGAGTCCTACGAGCAGCTCCTCGACTCGCTGCGCTGGCTCGGCTTCACCTGGGACGAGGGCCCGGAGATCGGCGGCCCGCACGCGCCCTACCGCCAGTCCCAGCGCATGGACATCTACGCCGACGTGGCGAAGAAGCTCCAGGACGCCGGCTACGCCTACCGCTGCTTCTGCACCACCGAGGAGCTCGACGCGCGCCGCGACGCCGCCCGCGCGGCCGGCCGCCCCTCCGGCTACGACGGCCACTGCCGCGACCTGAGCGCCGAGCAGAAGACCGCGTACGAGGCCGAGGGCCGCACCTCGATCGTCCGCTTCCGGATGCCCGACGAGACGATCACCTTCACGGACCTGGTCCGCGGCGAGCTGTCCTTCAGCCCGGAGAACGTGCCCGACTTCGGCATCGTCCGGGCCAACGGCGCCCCGCTCTACACGCTGGTCAACCCGGTCGACGACGCGTTGATGGAGATCACCCACGTCCTGCGCGGCGAGGACCTGCTCTCCTCCACCCCCCGCCAGATCGCCCTGTACAAGGCGCTGACGGAGCTGGGCATCGCCAAGGCCACGCCCGCCTTCGGCCACCTGCCGTACGTGATGGGCGAGGGCAACAAGAAGCTCTCCAAGCGCGACCCGGAAGCCTCGCTCAACCTGTACCGCGAGCGCGGCTTCCTCCCCGAGGGCCTGCTGAACTACCTCTCGCTCCTCGGCTGGTCCTTCTCCAAGGACCAGGACATCTTCTCGATCGAGGAGATGGTGGCGAAGTTCGACATCCCGGACGTCAACGCCAACCCGGCGCGCTTCGACCTCAAGAAGGCGGAGGCGATCAACGCCGACCACATCCGCCTGCTGGACCCGAAGGCCTTCGCGGACGCCTGCACCCCCTGGCTGCGCGCCCCGCACGCCAACTGGGAGCCCGAGGACTTCGACGCCGCCGCCTGGGAGCGCATCGCGCCGTACGCCCAGACCCGGGTCACCGTCCTGTCGGACATCACCGCCAACGTCGACTTCCTGTTCCGCAAGGAGCCGGTGGAGGACCAGGCGTCCTGGGACAAGGCGATGAAGGGCGAGCCCGCGGCCCTGCTCACCACGGCCCGTGCGAACCTCGACGCGGCCGACTGGTCGGACCCCGAGTCCCTCAAGCAGGCCGTCCTGACCGCCGGCGAGGCCCACGGCCTCAAGCTCGGCAAGGCCCAGGCCCCGGTCCGCGTGGCGGTCACCGGCCGCACGGTCGGCCTCCCGCTCTTCGAGTCCCTGGAGATCCTGGGCAAGGAGCGCTCGCTGTCCCGCATCGACGCGGCCCTGGGCAGGCTCGCCGCCTAGCCCCGCCCGCTTCGTACCCACGTCCCGCGGGGGGCGGGCGCCGCACTCCGGCGCCCGCCCCCCGCGGCGTGCCGGGACCCGCGCACCGGGCCGGGCCCGCCTCCCGGCGGACTTCCCCCTCCCGCCCACCGCGGCCCGCCCCCCGGCGTAGGCTCGGTCCCATGCCGATCCGTGCCGTGTTGTGGGACATCGACGACACCCTCTTCGACTACACCGGCGCCGACGCCACCGGGCTCGTGCGGCAGCTTGAGGCGCTGGGGGAGGGCACACGGTTCGGGACCCCCGCCGGGGCGCTGGCCCGGTGGCGGGAGATCACCGAGCGGCACTGGGCCCGGTTCGCCGCCGGCGAGGTCGGGTTCCAGGGCCAGCGCCGCGACCGGGTGCGCGACTTCCTCGACGCGCCCGCCCTGGGCGACCGCGCGGCGGACGCCTGGTTCGACCGCTACGTCGAGCACTACAAGGCCGCCTGGGCGCTCTTCCCCGACGTGGTGCCCGTACTGGATGCCCTCGCCGCCGGCTACCGACACGGGATCCTCTCCAACTCCTCCGTCGCCAACCAGGACCCCAAGCTGCGCCACCTCGGCCTGCGCGACCGCTTCGACGTGCTGGTCTGCGCCGCGGAGCTCGGCGTGAGCAAGCCCGAGGCAGCCGCCTTCCTCGCGGCCTGCGAGGCGCTCGGACTGCCGCCGGGGGAGGTGGCGTACGTGGGGGACCAGCCGGAGATCGACGCCCGGGGCGCCCGGGACGCCGGGCTGCTGGCGATCTGGCTGGACCGCGACGGCCTGCGCGGACCGGGTCCCGACGGCGTCCACCGCATCGGGGGCCTCGACCGGCTTCCGCCGCTGCTGGCAGGCGATACCCGTTTTGGAGCACGGTCGGGCATCCGGTAATGTTCTTTCTGCGCCGCCGGAGCGGGCCGAAAGGCCGGACGGAGGCGCCACCCGAAGGAAAACCCCGACAAGGGGTTGACTTTTGGTGGGGTATAGTGTAATTGGCAACACGAGGGTTTCTGGTTCCCTTATTCTAGGTTCGAGTCCTGGTACCCCAGCGCAGTACAAGCAGTAAACGCAGTGCTTTGCCCCCGTTGTGTAGCGGCCTAGCACGCCGCCCTCTCAAGGCGGTAGCGCCGGTTCGAATCCGGTCGGGGGTACAGATCCTTCCCGCGAGATCTCCAGGGTCGCACCCGGACGTCTTGATGCAGGATCGCTAGGGCCCCCGTTGTGTAGCGGCCTAGCACGCCGCCCTCTCAAGGCGGTAGCGCCGGTTCGAATCCGGTCGGGGGTACTGTTGGTCTGGTCTAGACCACTTTGGGCTATAGTGTAATTGGCAACACGAGGGTTTCTGGTTCCCTTATTCTAGGTTCGAGTCCTGGTAGCCCAGCGCATCACACAGCACCACCAGCTAGCCCCCGTTGTGTAGCGGCCTAGCACGCCGCCCTCTCAAGGCGGTAGCGCCGGTTCGAATCCGGTCGGGGGTACGCATCGAAGAGGCCCTCCGCGATCATCGCGGAGGGCCTCTTCGTCATGTCCGCGCGGGCGGGCCGGAGCCGGCCGGCGCGCGGGCCCGCGGGTACAAGTGCGGGCCGGGAGGCGCGTGTTCGGACGTGTGCGGCGTCGTACGCGCCCCCGGCCCGGGGGAGTGGAGGCTGGACGGAGGGAAGGGTCAGCCGGTGCGGCGCAGGGCCTCGGTGAGGCGGGCGGCCGCGTCGATGACGGCCTGGGCGTGCATCCGGCCCGGGTGGCGGGTGAGCCGCTCGATCGGACCGGAGACCGACACCGAGGCCACCACGCGGTTCGAGGGCCCGCGCACCGGCGCCGAGACGGAGGCCACGCCGGGCTCCCGCTCGCCGATCGACTGGGCCCAGCCGCGGCGCCGTACGCCGGAGAGCGCCGTCGCCGTGAAGCGCGCGCCTTGGAGCCCGCGGTGGAGCCGCTCGGGCTCCTCCCAGGCCATCAGGATCTGCGCGGCCGAACCGGCCTTCATCGGGAGGGTCGAGCCCACGGGCACGGTGTCCCGCAGGCCGGACAGCCGCTCGGCGGCCGCCACGCAGATGCGCATGTCTCCCTGACGGCGGTAGAGCTGCGCGCTCTCCCCCGTCACGTCCCGCAGGTGGGTGAGTACCGGTCCCGCCGTGGCCAGCAGGCGGTCCTCGCCGGCCGCGGCGGCGAGCTCCGCCAGCCGCGGTCCGAGGATGAACCGGCCCTGCATGTCCCTCGCCACCATCCGGTGGTGTTCCAAAGCCACGGCAAGGCGATGCGCCGTGGGTCGTGCGAGCCCTGTCGCCGCGACCAGCCCGGCGAGGGTGGCCGGACCGGACTCCAGTGCGCTCAGTACCAGAGCTGCCTTGTCGAGAACGCCGACGCCGCTAGAGTTGTCCATGAAACGATATTCGCGTCTCACACTGTGAAACGCAAGTTCAATTTTTCCAAGAACGAGCGAGTCTGTATGTGCGGGTCCACGAACCACTGGGTCCGAGCCGTCGTCCGGGACGTGGGGTACGGGCGATCAGGCGCAACAGGTCTCTATGAAGCGCCGGCGCAACCGGCCGGCCGGAGGGAAAGCGATGGGTAGGACACTCGCGGAGAAGGTCTGGGACGACCATGTCGTCCGGCGCGCCGAGGGCGAGCCCGATCTCCTCTTCATCGATCTGCACCTGCTGCACGAGGTGACCAGCCCGCAGGCCTTCGAGGGCCTGCGCCAGGCGGGCCGCCCGGTCCGGCGCCTCGACCTCACCATCGCGACCGAGGACCACAACACCCCCACCCTCGACATCGACAAGCCGATCGCCGACCCGGTCTCCCGGGCCCAGCTGGAGACGCTGCGGGCGAACTGCGCCGAGTTCGGCGTCCGCCTGCACTCGCTCGGCGACGTCGAGCAGGGCGTCGTCCACGTCGTGGGACCGCAGCTGGGCCTGACCCAGCCCGGCACCACCGTGGTCTGCGGCGACTCGCACACCTCCACGCACGGCGCGTTCGGCGCGCTGGCCTTCGGCATCGGCACCAGCCAGGTCGAGCACGTGCTGGCCACCCAGACCCTGCCCCTGGCCCGCCCCAAGACGATGGCGATCACCGTCACCGGCGCGCTGGCCGACGGCGTGACCGCCAAGGACCTGATCCTGGCCATCATCGCCCGGATCGGCACCGGCGGCGGCCAGGGCTACATCCTGGAGTACCGCGGCGAGGCCGTCGAGAAGCTCTCGATGGAAGCCCGCATGACCATCTGCAACATGTCCATCGAGGCCGGCGCCCGCGCGGGCATGATCGCCCCCGACGAGACGACCTTCGACTACCTGCGGGGCCGCGACCACGCCCCCACCGGCGAGGACTGGGACGCGGCCGTCGCGTACTGGAAGACGCTGCGCACCGACGACGACGCGGTCTTCGACGCCGAGGTCGTCATCGACGGCACCACGCTCTCCCCGTTCGTCACCTGGGGCACCAACCCGGGCCAGGGCCTGCCGCTGTCGGCCAACGTCCCCGATCCCGCTTCGTACGAGGACGCTTCGGAGCGCCTGGCCGCCGAAAAGGCCCTGGAGTACATGGGGTTGACCGCCGGACAGCCGCTGCGCGACATCACCGTCGACACCGTCTTCGTAGGTTCCTGCACCAACGGCCGCATCGAGGACCTGCGCGCCGTGGCCGGCATCATCGACGGCCGCAAAGTCGCCGACGGCGTACGGATGCTGGTCGTCCCCGGCTCGGTTCGGGTCGCCCTCCAGGCCGTGGAAGAGGGCCTGGACAAGGTCTTCAAGGAGGCCGGCGCCGAATGGCGGCACGCGGGCTGCTCCATGTGCCTGGGCATGAACCCCGACCAACTCGCTCCCGGCGAGCGCTCCGCGTCCACCTCCAACCGCAACTTCGAGGGCCGGCAGGGCAAGGGCGGACGCACCCATCTGGTCTCCCCGCAGGTGGCCGCCGCCACCGCTGTACTGGGCCATCTGGCCTCTCCCGCCGACCTGACCGCCAACTCGGCCGATCCCGCCCCCTCCGGAGTCTGAACCATGGAAGCCTTCACCACCCACACCGGCCGGGCCGTGCCGCTGCGCCGCAGCAACGTCGACACCGACCAGATCATCCCGGCCCACTGGCTCAAGAAGATCACCCGTGACGGGTTCGAGGACGGGCTCTTCGAGGCCTGGCGCAAGGACCCGGAGTTCGTCACGAACCGCCCGGAGCGCGCGGGCGCCACGGTGCTCGTGGCCGGACCCGACTTCGGCACCGGCTCCTCGCGCGAGCACGCCGTCTGGGCCCTGCAGAACTTCGGCTTCAAGACGGTCATCTCCTCCCGCTTCGCCGACATCTTCCGCGGCAACTCGCTGAAGAACGGTCTGCTGACCGTGGTGCTCCCGCAGGAGACGGTCGAGCGGCTGTGGAAGCTGACCGAGGCCGACCCGACCGCCGAGATCACCGTCGACCTGGTCGACCGCCAGGTGCGAGCCGAGGGCGTCGTCGCGGAGTTCGAGCTGGACGACAACGCGCGCTGGAGGCTCCTGGAGGGGCTGGACGACATCTCCCTCACCCTTCAGAACGAAGCGGACATCGCGACCTACGAAAGCACCCGGCCCGTCTTCAAGCCCCGCACGATTCGGGTCTGATTCCAGCCTGATCAGCGCTTATTCGCCATAGGGCGACCCCATAGAGGACACTGTGCCCCCCACCTTCCGGTGGGGGGCACAGCTGTGTGTTGAGGCCCCATGAGGCGACAACTCGCCCCAGATGGCACAATCTGTGCATGGAACGCGACAGTCAACTTGAGCTCTACGGGCTCGTCGCGGACCGGCTGAAAGAAGCACACACAAGGGTGCGCTCACTGCAAGTCCCGGAGGGCGTAAGGATGGCGCTGTCCCGGAAGCTGTTGGTCGTCACGGCCGCGGCGAAGCACGATCTCGCCGATGCGGCAAGGCGCCTGGACAGGTTGATGAAGGACCTCGACGAGGGTCGATTCCCTGAAGGCGACTGATGCGAAGGAACTCCGTAACGGCCTACAGCGTTGCGGCACTAGGGTGATTAGCCCGTTTCGTGTTTGATTTGCGGTATATATCCGCCTAACGTGCGAAATAAGCTTGAACACATTCGTTCTGGCGAAGTCTCCGAAGGGGAAGACGTTGAACAAGGCGCAGCTCGTAGAAGCGATTGCCGACAAGCTGGGCGGCCGTCAGCAGGCCGCGGACGCTGTCGACGCGGTACTGGACGCCATCGTCCGCGCTACCGTCGCGGGCGACCGGGTCTCGGTCACGGGCTTCGGCTCGTTCGAGAAGGTCGACCGTCCGGCCCGTTACGCCCGCAACCCGCAGACCGGAGAGCGCGTCCGGGTCAAGAAGACCTCGGTGCCCCGCTTCCGTGCGGGCCAGGGCTTCAAGGACCTGGTCGCGGGCACCAAGAAGCTGCCCAAGGGCGGCGAGGTGTCGGTGAAGAAGGCGCCCAAGGGCAGCCTCACCGGCGGTGCCTCCGCGACGGTCAAGAAGGCCGCCGCGAAGAAGGCCACCACCGCCAAGAAGGCGGCCGTGAAGAGCACGGCCACCGCGAAGAAGACCACGGCCAAGAAGGCCTCCGCCACCGCCAAGAAGGCGGCCGTCAAGAGCACGGCCACCGCGAAGAAGGCCACCGCCACGGCGAAGAAGGCCACGCCCGCGGCCAAGAAGGCGACCCCGGCGGCGAAGAAGACCACCGCCACCGCGAAGAAGACCGCCCCGGCCGCCAAGAAGGCGACCCCGGCGACGAAGGCGCCCGCCAAGAAGACGGCGACGCGCAAGGCCACCGCGAAGAAGACCACCGCCCGCAAGAAGTAGGGGCACGAGTCACACGCGCCGGGCCGGCTTCCCCTGCGGGGGGAAGCCGGCCCGCGGTGCTGTCCAAGGAACCCCGGGAAGGGGCGTACGCGCAGGTCAGAAGGTCTGCAGGGTCACCAGGGTGATCCGCAGGCCCGTGCCCTCGCCGTCCGTCTCGATCCGCACCCGCTGCCCGGGCCGCAGCAGCCGCAGGCCGCCCGCGTCGAAGGCCGGGGCCTCGAAGGGCACCGGGGTGCCGTCGTCCAGCAGCACGCTGCCGCTGCGGGTCTCGGAGTCGTACGTGTACGCGGTCGCCTGCATACGGGCACTGTATCGGGCCGTGTGGCGCCCGACACCGAGGATCAGGGCCGTGCGCAGGTCCGCCGCCGTGTCCACGTCCCGGCGCACGCTGTCCACCCCCGCCAGGGCGATTTCCACCGCACCCGACGCCGAATGCCGGGCCCGGGAACGGCCGCCGAACGCGGGGCCCAATTCCACGCCCGGAGCAGCGGAAAGCAGGGTCGTCCCGATTCCTGCGGCATCCGCCAGAAATGCCCGGGGAAATGCCGCCGCGTTATCGAGCACCCGTAGCAATTCGGAAGGCCGCAGGGCCGGCAGGTCCGCGTTCAGCGCGGCCACCGCCGCGCGGGGCCGGGCCGCGCGCACCGCGCGCGCCCCGTGGTCCAGCGCCGCGTCGAGCCCCGCGCCGGGGGCGTCCGGCACGATGCGCGCCCCGAGCCGGGTCAGTTCCGCGGCGGCCGTCCGGTCGTCCGTGACGACCACCACATCCGTGACTGCGGTGCAGGCCAGCGCCCCTGCGACGGTGTCCTGGGCGAAGGCCAGCGCCAGCCCCGGGCGGGACGCGCCCACGGCCGCCGCGAGGCGGCTCTTGGCCACCGCCAGGGGCTTGAGCGGGACCACCAGACTCCAGACGGCGTTCGTGGCCGGCCCCTTCCCTCGGTGCGCTCGGGTACGGCCCGGACCATGGTCGGGTCATGGCCGGGTCATGTGTCGGCCCATTGTCGCCTCCGCCCGGGCGGCCCGGGGGACCGGCAGTGCGGGCGGGGCGTACGGTGTTCTCGACAGAGACCGGGCCCGGGGCCACACTTGTCCGGCCGACGAGGTGCCCCAGCCGCGCACCGGTCCTAGAGGAAGGTGTCCGAGTGTCCCGCCGCAGAATCGGCTTCTGGTACCGCCTGGCTGCGGTCATCGCGAAACCGCCGCTGACAGTGTTCTTCAAGCGGGACTGGCGGGGAATGGAGCACATTCCGGCCGAGGGCGGTTTTATCACCGCCGTCAATCACAACTCGTATCTGGACCCGCTCTCCTACGCGCACTTCCAGTACAACACCGGACGCGTACCCCGATTGCTCGCCAAGGCGGCCCTCTTCAAGGTCCCCATTGTCGGAGCGATCCTGCGCGGTTCCGGGCAGATCCCCGTCTACCGCGAGAGCACCAACGCCCTGGACGCATTCCGGGCGGCCGTGGCCGCGATCGAGCGCGGCGAATGCGTGGCCTTTTACCCCGAGGGCACCCTCACCCGCGATCCCGACATGTGGCCGATGGCCGGCAAGACCGGCGCCGCCCGCGTGGCGCTGATCACCCGGGCCCCCGTCATCCCCGTGGCCCAGTGGGGCGCGAACCTCGCGATGCCGCCGTACGCGAAGGAGAACAAGGTCCGGCTGTTCCCGCGCAAGACGCTCCAGGTGCTCGCCGGTCCGCCCGTGGACCTGTCCGCGTACTACGACAGGGAACCGACCCCGGACGTCCTCAAGGAGGCCACCGAGGTCATCATGGCTGCCATCACCACCCTCCTGGAGGAGGTGCGGGGCGAACGCGCGCCCGCACGGCCGTACGACCACCGCCAGGCAAGGGCACAGCAGCGGCGCAAGGCCGCAGGGGAGGGCAAGAAGTGACACGTCCCGTGAAGGCAGCCGTCTACGGAACCGGCTCCTGGGGTACGGCCTTCGGCATGGTGCTCGCCGACGCCGGCTGCGAGGTGACCCTGTGGGGCCGCCGCCGCGAGCTCGCCGACGCCGTCAACCACGACCGCGCCAACCCGGACTACCTCCCGGGCGTCGAGCTGCCGGAGAACCTCCGCGCCACCACCGACCCGGCCGAGGCCGCCGACGGCGCCGACTTCACCGTCCTCGCCGTGCCCTCCCAGACCCTGCGCGGCAACCTCGCCGCGTGGGCCCCGCTGCTGGCCCCCGACACCGTGCTCGTCTCCCTCATGAAGGGCATCGAACTCGGCAGCGCCAAGCGGATGAGCGAGGTCGTCGAAGAGGTGGCCAAGGTCCCCGCCGAGCGGATCGCCGTCGTCACCGGCCCCAACCTGGCCCGCGAGATCGCGGCCCGCCAGCCCGCCGCCGCCGTCGTCGCCTGCGCCGACGAGGCGGTGGCCCGGCGCCTCCAGACGGCCTGCCACACCCCGTACTTCCGGCCCTACACCAACACCGACGTCGTCGGCTGCGAGCTCGGAGGCGCCGTCAAGAACGTCATCGGCCTCGCCGTGGGCATCGCCGACGGGATGGGCCTCGGCGACAACACCAAGGGCTCCCTCATCACCCGGGGCCTGGCCGAAACGACCCGTCTGGGCCTGGCGATGGGGGCCGACCCGCTCACCTTCTCCGGCCTCGCCGGCCTCGGCGACCTGGTCGCCACCTGCTCCTCGCCGCTCTCCCGGAACCACACCTTCGGCACCAACCTCGGCCGCGGCATGACCCTGGAGGAGACCATCGCGGTCACCCGGCAGACCGCCGAGGGCGTCAAGTCCTGCCAGTCGGTGGCCGATCTGGCCCGCCGGTACGGGGTGGACATGCCGATCACCGACACGGTCGTCGACATCGTCCACCACGGCAAGCCGACCCTGGTCGCACTGAAGGACCTGATGGGACGCAGCGCCAAACCGGAACGGCGCTGACTCCGTTCCGGACGTTCGAGCGGGTACCCTCGTGGCGATATGAGCAGCGAGAACCTCCCCCAGACCCCTGAGCAGCAGGGCCGCAAGCCCCGCGTGGCCGTCGTGTTCGGCGGCCGCAGCTCGGAACACGCCATCTCGGTCGTCACGGCGGGCGCCGTGCTGCGCTCCATCGACCGGTCCAAGTACGAGGTGCTGCCCATCGGCATCACCACGGACGGCCGGTGGGCGCTGACCGCCGACGAGCCCGCGCGGATGGCCATCGCCGACCGCCGGCTCCCCAGCGTCGAGGAGCTGGCCGACTCCGAGGACGGCGCCGTCGTGCTCTCGGTCGACCCGGCCAACCGCGAGGTCGTCTACACCGAACCGGGCGCCGTCCCCAAGGCCCTGGGCGAGGTCGACGTCGTCTTCCCCGTGCTGCACGGCCCGTACGGCGAGGACGGCACCCTGCAGGGCCTGCTGGAACTCTCCGGCATCCCCTACGTCGGCTCCGGGGTCCTCGCCTCGGCCGTCGGCCAGGACAAGGACTACATGAAGCGGGTGTTCACCTCGTTCGGGCTGCGCGTCGGCCCGTACGTGACCGTCCGCCCCCGCGAGTGGGAAGCCGACCGGGACGCGGCGCGCGCCAGGATCCTGGACTTCGCCGGCGAGCACGGCTGGCCGCTGTTCGTGAAGCCCGCCCGCGCCGGCTCCTCGATCGGCATCACCAAGGTCGACGACGCGGACGGACTGGACGCCGCGATCCGCGAGGCCCGCCGCCACGACCCGAAGATCATCGTGGAGGCGCTGCTGCGCGGCCGCGAGATCGAGTGCGGCGTCCTGGAGTTCGAGGACGGCCCGCGCGCCAGCGTGCCCGCCGAGATCCCGCCCGTCTCCAGCCACGACTTCTACGACTTCGAGGCCAAGTACATCGACTCCGCCTCCGGGATCGTGCCGGCCCCGCTGACCCCGGAGCAGACCGCCGAGGTGCAGCGGCTCGCGATCGAGGCCTTCGAGGCGGCGTCCTGCGAGGGCCTCGTGCGCGCCGACTTCTTCCTCACCGAGGACGGCGAGTTCGTCATCAACGAGATCAACACGATGCCGGGCTTCACCCCGATCTCCATGTACCCGCGGATGTGGCAGGAGTCGGGCATCGCGTACCCGGAGCTGGTGGACCGCCTCGTCCAGGCGGCCCTGCGCCGCTCCACCGGCCTGCGCTAGAGCGCACCCAGCGGCCGACCGCCCGCCGTCCCGCGCCGAGAGGCGCGGCCGGCGGGCGGCGGTGTGCCGGGACCGTCCGCGACGCCCCCGTCCCGTACGGCGCGACCGCGCGACGCGTCCGGTGGCGCGCGTCGCGCTCCGCACTCAGTACGAGGAGATGCCCTCGGGCACGGTCGTGGCGATGACGTCGGACAGACCGACCAGCATGCCCGCGTCCGTGGCATGCTCCTTGTCGACCCGCACCTCCGTGTACGCCAGCCGCATGCCGGTGGTGAACCGGAAGCCGCCGCCGTCGGGGAGCTTCTCCAGCAGCCAGGCCACGCCGTTCACGTGGACGCCCTCCTGCGCCGGATCGGCCATCTCGGGGGGCTTGGGCAACCCGCACCGCAGTACGATCGCCGAGCCGCCCCACGAGGCGGTCAGATCCGATGCCGGTTCGGTGGGGGTCCGGGCCAGGCCGGCCACCGCATCGGGGAGTTCCGCGTGCAGCGCCGCACAGAACCCCGCGACGTCGGCGGGCGGCGCGGACGGCGGCGCCACCCGGGCTTCGGAGCCGCCCGGCGAACACGCCGCGAGGGCCAGTACGGACAGCGCGGCGGGCAGGGCCAGGAGACGGAGGGGCCGGCGGTGGAGGGACATCACCGGCCAAGAGTAGACGGGGGCTACAGATGGACCACCGGGCAGGTCAAGGTGCGGGTGATCCCCTCCACCTGCTGGACCTTGGCGACGACCATGCGGCCGAGCGCGTCGACGGTGTCGGCCTGGGCGCGCACGATCACGTCGTACGGGCCCGTCACGTCCTCGGCCTGGATCACCCCCGGGATCTGGCCGATGGACTCGGCGACGGACGACGCCTTGCCCACTTCGGTCTGGATGAGGATGTACGCCTGTACCACGGAACCTCCAGGGCGGCCACGAGGATCATTTCCCCTAACCTTCGGGTGGGACTCCCGGGGGAAGAAGGGACGCCACGGTACCGCGTCGCCGCGCGCCGCGGGGAGACCCGCGGGCCCGGTGCCGCGCACAGCGGGGCGTACGAAGTGCAGAAGTTGACGTATCTGTTGACGGTACCCAGAGCTGTGACGGCTCGCGACCGCAAGCGGACTGGGCAAGAAGGGGCACAGCGATGAAGGGCACTGTGGGCGAGCTGGGGGAGTTCGGGCTCATCAGGGAACTCACCTCACGGCTCACCACCACCCCGGCGGTCCGGCTCGGACCCGGCGACGACGCCGCGATCGTGTCGGCCCCCGACCGGCGGGTCGTGGCGAGCATGGACCTCCTGCACGAGGGCAGGCACTTCCGGCGCGACTGGTCCACCGCCTACGACGTGGGCCGCAAGGCCGCCGCCCAGAACCTCGCCGACATCGCCGCCATGGGCGCGGTGCCGACCGCGCTCCTCCTCGGCCTGGTCGTCCCGGCCGAGCTCCCGGTCACCTGGCCCACCGAGCTGATGGACGGCATCCGCGACGAGTGCCAGGTCGCGGGCGCCGCCGTGGTCGGCGGGGACGTGGTCCGCGGCGACATGATCACCGTCGCCATCACCGCCCTCGGCGACCTGCGCAACCACGAGCCCGTGCTCCGCTCGGGCGCCCAGCCCGGCGACGTCGTCGCCGTCACCGGCTGGCTCGGCTGGTCCGCCGCCGGCTTCGCCGTGCTCTCCCGCGGCTTCCGATCGCCGCGAGCCTTCGTCGAGGCCCACCGGCGGCCCGAACCCCCGTACCACGCGGGCCCCGCGGCCGCCGGACTCGGCGCCACCGCCATGACCGACGTCAGCGACGGCCTGATCGCCGACCTCGGGCACATCGCCGAGGCCAGCAAGGTGCGGATCGACCTGCGCTCCGCGGCCGTCGACATCCCCAGCCAGATGCACGACATCGGCCAGGCCGTCGGCGTCGACCCGCTGCAGTGGGTGCTCACCGGGGGAGAGGACCACGCGATCGTGGCCACCTTCCCGCCCGACGTGAAACTGCCGGCCCGCTGGAAGGTCATCGGCGGGGTGCTCAACCGCTCCGCGCTGCCCCAGGTGACCGTCGACGGCGCCCCCTGGACCAGCACCGGCGGCTGGGACCACTTCGGAGCCGACCCGGCCGGAGAGGACCACGCCCCGTGACCCCCACCACCGCCGGGACGGCCGCGGCGTCCACCCCCGGGGCCGCCCCGCCGCTGTGCCTGACCGTCGCCGGGTCCGACTCCGGCGGCGGCGCGGGCATCCAGGCCGACCTCAAGACCATGCTCGCGCTCGGCGTGCACGGCATGAGCGTGCTGACCGCCGTGACCGCGCAGAACTCGCTCGGGGTGCGCGGAGTGTGGGAGCTGCCCGCCGACGCCGTCACGGCCCAGTACCGGGCCGTCGTGGACGACATCGGCGTGCACGCCGTCAAGACCGGGATGCTCTCCTCCACCGTCCTCGTCGAGACCGTGGCCGAACTCCTCGCCGGCACCCCGGTGCCCGCCGTCGTGGACCCCGTCGGCGTCTCCAAGCACGGCGACCCGCTCCTCGCGGCCTCCGCGCTGGACGCCGTGCGCAGGGAACTGCTGCCCCGCGCCACCGTCGCGACGCCCAACCTCGACGAGGTCGCCCAGCTCACCGGCGTGGTGGTGGAGACCGAGGACGACATGCGCCGCGCCGCCGACGCCGTGCTCGGCCACGGGCCCCGCTGGGCCCTGATCAAGGGCGGACACCTCGACGCCCGCGGCGACCTGGCCGTCGACCTGCTCACCGACGGCACCGAGGAGCACTGGCTGCGGGCCCCCCGCCACGACAACCGGCACACCCACGGCACGGGCTGCACCCTCGCCAGCGCCCTCGCGGCCGGCCTGGCCAAGGGCCTGTCCGTCCCGAACGCCGCCCGCGCGGCCAAGGAGTACGTGACCGGGGCCATCGCCGCGGGCTACGCGCTCGGCGCGGGCATCGGCCCGGTGGACCACGGCTGGAACATCCGCTGAGGGCCGCCGCCCTCCGGGCCGCCGAGCGGTCCGGGAAAGGCAAAAGGCCGGTTCACCAGAGGTGAACCGGCCTTTTTGGCAACCGGAAGGGCTGCGCTACGACGGGAGGCGTCAGCGCGAGACCTTGCCGGCCTTGATGCACGAGGTGCAGGCGTTGAGGCGCTTCGGCGTCCCATTGACCACGGCACGGACGCGCTGGATGTTCGGGTTCCAGCGACGCGAGGTGCGGCGGTGCGAGTGGGAGATGCTGTTGCCGAAGCTCGGCCCCTTGGCGCAAACGTCGCAGTTGGCAGCCACAGGTCACTCCAAAGACTTCAGATGCAATTACAGTGAATCCGGCGCACCGGATTCAGAAAGTCCGAAGTGGTGTGCCGGGGGAATGGCCCGACTCTCATCGGGCAACCGGAGCAGCATACAACGACCGCGCCGGTCCAAGAAAACTACCACGACGGCCGGCACCCCCTGCCCGCGGGCCGGACCGGCGGACGGGCCGACGGCCCTTCGTTACCCTGCGGTGAACCCCGGCCCGCACAAGGAGGAACGCCCGGTGCCCCACGAGCCTCAGCCGCACACCCTCGACGCCGAAGCGGTGCGCACCTGGAGCTCGCTGGCCGTGGCCGCACTGGGCCGGGCCCGCGAGGACATCGACGCGATCAACGTCTACCCGGTGGCCGACGCGGACACCGGCACCAACCTCCTCCTCACCGCGGAATCCGCCGGCCGCGCCCTCGACGAGGCCCTCGGGGACGTGACCGAGGGCACACCCCCGACCTCGCTCGCCCGCGCCGTACGCGCCTACGCCCACGGCGCCCTGACCGGCGCCCGGGGCAACTCCGGCACGATCCTGGCCCAGCTGCTGCGCGGGGTCGCCGACGTGCTGGGCGAGGAGCCCGCACCCCGCGAGCCCGGACCGCTGCTCGCCCGGGCCCTCACCCGGGCCGCGGAATCCGCGTACGCGGCCGTCGCGCACCCCGTCGAGGGCACCATGCTCACCGTGGCGGCCGCCGCGGCCCGCGCCGGCCGCACGGCCGAGGCCGCCGCCGGGAACGCCGCCGACGTCGCCCGCGCCGCCTACGACGGGGCCCGCGCCGCCCTGGCCGAGACCCCGGGGCAGCTGGCCGCGCTGGGCCGGGCCGGAGTCGTCGACGCCGGGGGCTGCGGGGTCGTCGCCGTTCTCGGGGCCCTGTGGCAGGCGCTGTCCGGGCAGGAGCCCGCCGCCGAGCCGGTGCGCGGCCGGGCCGTGCCCGTACCGCAGCCGCCGGAGCCCTGCGCCCACGCGCAGGAGGGACCCGGGTACGAGGTGATCTACCTGCTGGAGGCCTCCGACGAGTCCGTCGCCACCCTGCGCACCCGGCTCGACGGACTCGGCGACTCCCTGGTGGTGATCGGCGGCGACGGCCTGTGGAACGTCCACGTGCACGTGGACGACCCCGGTGCGGCCGTGGAGGCCGGGGTCGTCGCCGGGCGGCCGTACCGGATACGGATCACCCACTTCGGCGACGAACGCCGCCGGGCCCGGGGCGAGCGCGTCCAGCGGGCCGTGGTCGCCGTGGTCCCCGGAGAGGGCCTCGCCGGACTGTGCGGCGAGGCCGGCGCCACCGCCGTGCTCGCCCGCCCCGGGGAGGTGCCCGCCGCGGCCGAACTCCTCGACGCCGTCCGCCGCGCCCACGCCCGCGAAGTGGTCCTGCTCCCCGGCGCCGCGGAACTGCGGGCGGTCGCCGCCGCGGCGGCCGAACAGGCCCGCGCCGACGGGGTCCGCGTGGCCGTGGTCCCCACCCGCTCCGCGGTCCAGGGCCTGGCCGCCCTCGCCGTGCACGACCCCGACGCCACCTTCGACGAGGACGTGGTCGCCATGACCGCGGCCGCCGGCGCCACCCGCTACGGAGAACTGGCCGTCGCCGAAAGCCGGTCCTTCACCTCGGCCGGCATCTGCCAGGCCGGCGACGTGCTCGGCCTCATCGACGGGGACGTCGCCGTCATCGGCACCGCCCTGGCCGAGACCGCCGAGGCCGTCCTGGAGCGCATGCTCGGCTCCGGCGGAGAGCTGGTCACCCTGGTGCTCGGCCCCGAGGTGCCCGACGCGCTCGCCGAACGCCTGGAGGCGTACGTCCAGCACGGCCACCTGGCCGTGGACACCGTCACCTACCGCGGCGGGCGGTACTGCGCCCCGCTGCTCATCGGGGTCGAATAACCGGCTTGTCGGCGCCATGGTGTGCAATGGAACACGTGCCCGCGCTCGACGAAGACCTCAAGAAGACGCTCGGCCCCGCCACCGCCAAGGTGCTGGCCGAGCACCTCGGCCTGCACACGGCCCTGGACCTGCTCCACCACTACCCGCGGCGGTACGCCGAGCGCGGGGAGCTGACCTCGCTGGCCGAGCTCGCCGACCAGATCGACGAACACGTCACCGTCGTCGCCCAGGTCGCCGACGCCCGGCTGCTGACCTACCAGGGGAGCCGCGGCGGCGGCAAGCGCCTGGAGGTCACCATCACCGACGGCAGCGGCCGCCTCCAACTGGTCTTCTTCGGCGCCGGCGTCCACAAACCGCACAAGGACCTGCTCCCCGGCAGCCGCGCGATGTTCGCCGGCAAGGTCTCGAAGTTCAACCACAAGCTGCAACTCGCCCACCCCGCCTACGAGCCCCTCGGCCGCGAGGCGGGCGAGGACGACGCCGCGGCCGCCTTCGCGAACCAGCTCATCCCGATCTACCCGGCCTGCAAGCAGCTGGAGTCCTGGAAGATCGCCAAATGCGTGGACGCCGTCCTGCCCGGCATCCCGGAGGCCGTCGACCCCCTCCCGGCCGCCCTGCGCGACGGCCGCGACCTGGTCCCGCTCGCCGAGGCCCTGCTGAAGGTCCACCGGCCGGCCACCAAAGCCGACATCGAGGACGCCCGCCGGCGCCTGAAGTGGGACGAGGCCTTCGTCCTCCAGGTCGCCCTGGCCCGCCGCCGCCACGCCGACTCCCAGCTCCCGGCCGTCCCGCGCCGCCCCACCCCCGGCGGCCTGCTGGACTCCTTCGACGCCACGCTGCCCTTCACCCTCACCGACGGCCAGCTCTCCGTCTCCAAGGAGATCTTCGACGACCTGGCCACCAGCCACCCCATGCACCGCCTCCTCCAAGGCGAGGTCGGCAGCGGCAAGACGATGGTGGCGCTGCGCGCGATGCTCGCCGTCGTCGACTCGGGCGGCCAGGCCGCGATGCTCGCGCCCACCGAGGTCCTCGCCCAGCAGCACCACCGCTCCATCACCGAGATGATGGGGGAACTGGCCGAGGGCGGCATGCTCGGCGGCTCCGACCGGGGCACCAAGGTCACGCTGCTCACCGGCTCGATGGGCACCCCCGCCCGCCGCCGGGCCCTGCTCGACCTGGTCACCGGCGAGGCCGGGATCGTCATCGGCACCCACGCCCTCATCGAGGACAAGGTGCAGTTCCACGACCTCGGCCTGGTCGTCGTCGACGAACAGCACCGCTTCGGCGTCGAACAGCGCGACGCCCTGCGCTCCAAGGGCAAACAGCCCCCGCACCTGCTCGTGATGACGGCGACCCCGATCCCGCGGACCGTCGCCATGACCGTCTTCGGCGACCTGGAGACCTCCGTCCTGGACCAGCTGCCGGCCGGCCGCTCCCCGATCGCCACGCACGTGGTCCCCGCCAAGGACAAGCCCCACTTCCTCGCCCGCGCCTGGGAGCGGGTCCGCGAAGAGGTGGAGAACGGCCACCAGGCGTACGTGGTCTGCCCCCGGATCGGGGACGGCGAGGACGAGCCCAGGAAGAAGAAGGCCGCCGAGGAGGACGGCGAGCGGCGCCCGCCCCTCGCCGTCCTGGAGATCGCCGAACAACTCGCCCGGGGCCCCCTCGCAGGCCTGCCCGTCGAGGTGCTGCACGGCCGGATGGACCCCTCCGACAAGGACGACGTCATGCGGCGCTTCGCCGCCGGAGAGGTCAAGGTCCTCGTCGCCACCACCGTCATCGAGGTCGGGGTGAACGTCCCGAACTCCACCGTCATGGTCATCATGGACGCCGACCGCTTCGGCGTCTCCCAGCTCCACCAGCTGCGCGGCCGCGTCGGCCGCGGCTCCGCGCCCGGCCTGTGCCTGCTGGTGAGCGAGATGCACGAGGCGAGCCCCGCCCGGGCCCGGCTCGCGGCGGTGGCCGCCACCCTCGACGGCTTCGCGCTCTCCCGGATCGACCTGGAGCAGCGCCGCGAGGGCGACGTCCTGGGCCAGGCCCAGTCCGGAGTGCGGTCCTCGCTGCGGATGCTCGCCGTCATCGAGGACGAGGAGGTCATCGCCCAGGCCCGGGACGAGGCCACCCGGGTCGTCGCCGACGACCCCGAACTGGAGCGGCTGCCGGGCCTGCGCACCGCCCTCGACGCCCTCCTCGACACCGAGCGCGAGCAGTACCTGGAGAAGGGCTGACCGGCACGACCTATCGTTGGAGCCCTGACCTCCCGACCGACGCCGTACGAAGGAACCCCAGATGACCCGCGTGATCGCCGGCAGCGCCGGCGGGCGACGGCTGACCGTGCCGCCCGGCACCGGCACCCGCCCGACCTCGGACCGGATGCGCGAAGGACTCTTCTCCACCTGGGAGTCGCTGCACGGCATCGAGGGCTCCCGGGTGCTCGACCTGTACGCGGGATCGGGCGCGGTCGGCCTGGAGGCGCTCTCCCGCGGCGCGGACCACGCCCTGCTCGTCGAGCCCGACGCCAAGGCGGCCAGGGCGATCCGCGCGAACATCACCGCGGTGGGCCTGCCCGGCGCCGAATTCCGCTCCGGCAAGGCCGAGCAGGTCGTCGCCGCGGCCGCGGGCGGGGACCCGTACGACGTGGTCTTCCTGGACCCGCCGTACGACGTCGCGCACGACGATCTTGGCGAGATCCTCCTCACACTCCGGTCCAATGGCTGGCTCACCGACGATGCGCTCGTCACCGTGGAGCGCAGGACCAGGAGCGGCGCCTTCCCGTGGCCCCCGGGCTTCGAACCGCTCCGGTCCCGCACGTACGGCGAGGGCACGCTCTGGTACGGTCGCGCCGCCTTCACCAGCGAAGATTCATGATTCCCGCACCGGAGAGCGAGGGACTTCAGTTGCGCCGCGCCGTCTGTCCGGGGTCGTTCGACCCCATCACCAACGGGCACCTCGACATCATCGGCCGGGCCTCCCGGCTCTACGACGTGGTCCACGTCGCCGTGATGATCAACCAGTCCAAGCAGGGGCTGTTCACCGTCGAGGAACGGATCGAGCTGATCCGCGAGGCGACCTCCGACTACGGGAACATCCAGGTCGAGTCCTTCCACGGCCTCCTCGTCGACTTCTGCAAGCAGCGCGACATCCCGGCCATCGTCAAGGGCCTGCGCGCCGTCAGCGACTTCGACTACGAGCTCCAGATGGCCCAGATGAACATGGGGCTGTCGGGCGTCGAGACCCTCTTCGTACCGACCAACCCCACCTACAGCTTCCTGTCGTCCTCCCTGGTCAAGGAGGTCGCGACCTGGGGCGGCGACGTGGCCCACCTGCTCCCGGCCCACGTGCACGCCGCCCTGCTGGAACGGCTGCGCGACCGCTGACCGGCTGACGGTCCGTCAGGCGGTGTCGGGGCCGGGCCCGGTGGCCTTACAGTCGATGCCGTCCGACTCGGGAACCGCCCGAGGCCGAGAGAGTGCGAGCCCCCATGGACGTGCAGAAGAAGCTCGACGAGATCGTCGCGGCCGTCGGCGGCGCCCGCTCCATGCCCATGTCGACCTCCTGCGTGATCAACCGGGCCGATCTCCTCGCCCGGCTCGAAGAGGTCCGCAAGGCCCTCCCCGGCTCGCTCGCCCAGGCCCAGGAGCTCATCGGCGGCCGGGAGCAGATGGTCGAGGAGGCGCGCCGCGAGGCGGAGCGGATCATCGAGTCCGCGCACAGCCGGCGCGGTTCGCTGGTCTCCGACACCGAGGTCGCGCGGCGCTCGCAGGCCGAGGCGGACCGCATCCTGGACGAGGCCCGGCGCGAGGCCGAGGAGATCCGCGCCGAGGCGGACGACTACGTCGACAGCAAGCTGGCCAACTTCGAGGTCGTGCTCGGCAAGACCATCGGCTCCGTGGACCGCGGCCGGGAGAAGCTGCTGGGGCGCGGACCGGGACTCGACGACCACGGCCACCCGGACGCCGAGGCGCCCGAGCGCAGCCACGACCCCGAGACGCAGCGGCAGCAGGCGGACGCCTACGTGGACGCCAAGCTGGCCACCTTCGAGGCGGTGCTCTCCAAGACCCTGGAGGCCGTGGGCAGGGGCCGGCAGAAGCTGCTGGGCCGGGTGCCGACGGACGACCTCGGCGCGCACATGGCCGCCCAGGACGCGGCGGGCGGCCGGCCCTCCCGCTCCGCGAGCGACGCGGACTTCCTGGCGGGCCTGGCGGAACCGGACCCGGTGGCCGCCCGGCAGCAGCCGTCGCCCCCCGCCCGGGTCCAGCCGGAGCCCGTCTACGACGCGTACGCCGGGCAGTACGCGGGGCAGCCCGCCGTCCCGCAGCAGGACGCGTACGGCTACCAGGACCCGTACGGCGGCTACCAGCAGCAGCCGGACCCCTACGGCGCCTACCCGCAGCAGCCCGACCCCTACGCCGGCTACCAGCAGCAGCCGCAGGACCACCAGCAGCACCAGCCCCGGCAGCAGCCGCAGGAGCAGCACCAGCCGCAGCAGCAGCCCGCGCTCGACGAGACCAGCCTGTTCGACACGAGCATGATCAACCTGGACCAGCTGCGCCAGTACGAGCAGGGCCGCTAGGGCCGGATTGGGCTCAGGGCGAAGCGCCGGGTATCCTGGCTCTTCGGTCGCGCGTATGCACCGCGATCCATGCTGCCCTTGAGTGGCGGAATTCTTGATCTTCGGCAATTCGTGAAAGCAGGAACGGCCCTGAATACCCGCCTCGACCACCGCAACCCCCTCGTGTTCGACACGCACGAGCTGGGTCGGCGTCCTGGTGCCATGCAGCGGCTGTCCCGCGAGATCGAAGCACCGGCGGACCTCGGTCTCGCCGGGGTCATCGGAGTGCCGGAAGGCGCCCCGCTGAAGCTCAAGCTCCGTCTGGAGTCGGTCATGGAAGGGGTGCTCGTCACAGGCACCGCCCGTGCGTCGGCCGTGGGGGAGTGCGTAAGGTGTCTGGAGTCCGTCGAGCGCGAGCTCAAGGCGGACTTCCAGGAGATGTTCTCGTACCCTGACGCCGACGACCGGACCCGCCCCAAGGCGGAGCCGGCCGACGACGCCGAGGACGACGAGGACACGCTCTTCCTCGAGGACGGCTTGTTCGACCTCGAACCCGTGCTGCGCGACGTGGTGGTGCTCGCACTGCCGCTGCAGCCGGTGTGCCGGGAGGACTGTCTCGGACTGTGCCCCGATTGCGGGCTCAGCCTGAACGACGACCCGGACCACCACCATGATGCCGTCGACATCCGTTGGGCGGCATTGCAGGAACTCGTCGTGACCGATCAGGACGGCGAGAAGGACAACATGAGCGGCACTGCATCTGACGGAGTTCAGAGCGCCGCCGAGAAGCAGGAGAAGTAGCCGTGGCTGTTCCGAAGCGGAAGATGTCGCGCAGCAACACGCGCCACCGCCGGTCGCAGTGGAAGGCTGCGGTCCCCACCCTGGTTTCGTGCGAGCGTTGCCAGGAGCCGAAGCTCCAGCACATTGCGTGCCCGAGCTGCGGCACCTACAACAAGCGCCAGGTCCTCGAGGTCTGAGCGGCTGGTGAGAGGCGCAATGTCTGAGCTGTCCAACGCTGAGAAGCAGGCAGACAGTAACAACGCGGCCTCGTCCCACACGCTTCTGGAAGGGCGGCTCGGGTACCAACTCGAGTCCGCCCTTCTGGTGCGTGCGCTGACCCACCGCTCGTACGCGTACGAGAACGGCGGTCTGCCCACCAACGAACGGCTGGAGTTCCTCGGGGACTCCGTGCTGGGCCTGGTGGTCACGGACACGCTGTACACGACCCACCCGGACCTCCCCGAAGGCCAGCTGGCCAAACTTCGGGCCGCGGTGGTCAACTCGCGCGCACTGGCGGAGGTCGGGCGCGGCCTCGAACTCGGCTCCTTCATCCGGCTCGGCCGGGGCGAAGAGGGCACGGGCGGCCGGGACAAGGCCTCCATCCTCGCCGACACCCTTGAAGCGGTGATCGGCGCGGTCTACCTCGATCAGGGCCTCGACGCGGCCTCGGAGCTGGTCCACCGGCTCTTCGACCCGCTCATCGAGAAGTCCTCCAACCTCGGGGCCGGCCTGGACTGGAAGACCAGTCTCCAGGAGCTCACGGCGGCAGAAGGCCTCGGTGTGCCGGAATACCTGGTCACCGAGACCGGTCCGGACCACGAGAAGACCTTCACAGCTGCCGCTCGCGTCGGTGGTGTCTCGTACGGCACCGGCACCGGCCGCAGCAAGAAGGAAGCGGAACAGCAGGCCGCGGAATCCGCCTGGCGCGGGATCCGCGCCAAGGCGGACGAGCGGATCGCGGCGGAAGCCGCGGCCGCCTCGGCCCCCGTGGCGGCGGTGACGGCTCCGGCCGACGCCGTGGCGGAGGAGGGCGGGGCGCCGGCCCCGGCCGACCCGACGCCGAGCGCCTGACCCTTCCTTCGGGAATTCCCCGCCCCGCCCCCTGCTCGCAGGGGGCGGGGCGGACCCGTTTCGGGGGGCCGGGGCGGGGCCGGTAGGCTCGGCGGCAGCGCCCAGAACCGTGCCGTCCCGGAGGAGAAGCCGTGCCCGAGCTGCCCGAGGTCGAAGTCGTGCGGCGGGGGCTGGAGCGCTGGGTCGCGGGGCGGACCGTGGAGTCCGTCGAGGTCCTGCACCCGCGCGCGGTGCGCCGGCACCCGGGCGGCGGCGCGGACTTCGCGGCGCGGCTGGGCGGCCGCACCCTCGGGGTGCCGCAGCGCCGCGGCAAGTACCTGTGGCTGCCGCTGGAGGGGCGCGACCTGTCCGTGCTCGGGCACCTCGGGATGAGCGGGCAGCTGCTCGTACAGCCGCAGGACTCCCCGGACGAGAAGCACCTGCGCGTCCGGGTGCGCTTCGACGACGACCTCGGCACCGAACTGCGCTTCGTCGACCAGCGCACCTTCGGCGGGCTCTCGCTGCACGAGAACACCCCCGACGGACTGCCCGACGTCATCGCCCACATCGCCCGCGACCCGCTGGACCCCCTGTTCGACGAGGGCGCCTACCACCTCGCGCTGCGCGCCAGGCGGACCACCCTCAAGCGGGCGCTACTGGACCAGTCGCTGATCAGCGGGGTCGGCAACATCTACGCCGACGAGGCGCTGTGGCGCGCCCGGCTGCACTACGAGCGCCCCACCGCCACGCTCGCGCGCCCGCGGAGCGCGGAACTCCTCGGCCACGTCCGGGACGTCATGAACGCCGCGCTCGCGGTCGGCGGCACCAGCTTCGACAGCCTCTACGTCAACGTGAACGGCGAGTCGGGCTACTTCGACCGCTCGCTGGACGCCTACGGCCGCGAGGACGAGCCCTGCCGCCGCTGCGGCACCCCGATGCGGCGCCGGCCGTGGATGAACCGGTCCAGCTACTTCTGCCCGCGCTGTCAGCGCCCGGCGCGCGTCGCGTCGTAGGCGCCCCGGGCGGTCAGGACCTGCGCCATGCTGCCCTCCACGCAGTGGATGAGGGCGAGCAGCCGGTCCGCGACCTCGATGCCGAGCGGGGTCAGTTCGTAGTCGACGCGCGGCGGGTTCGTCGGCTGCGCCTCGCGGTGGACGATGCCGTCGCGCTCCAGCGCGTGCAGGGTCTGCGAGAGCATCTTCTCGCTCACGCCCTCGACGCGCCGGCGCAGCTCGTTGAAGCGGCAGGGCCCTTCCCGCAGCGCCCCGACGGTCAGGCTGCCCCAGCGGCCGGTGACGTGCTCCAGGGTCTCCCGGGACGGGCACGCGCGCGCGAACACGTCGAACGGCAGGTCTGATCCGGCGGCTTCGGTACGGGCGGCTGCTGTCTCCATGCGTAGAGCCTACCTCCAGGTAGCGCTAACTGTACGCTTGCGCTTTCTAAAAGTAAGTGATTCTCTTCTGTTCGTCGCCGCGCACCTCCGCGGGGCGGCGCAGCCGGACCGACCGAGGAGACCGCCTTGTCCGCCACCACCCCCGCCCCCGTCGTCGCGATCGCCTACCACTCCGGGTACGGCCACACCGCCGTCGTCGCCGAGGCGGTCCGCCGCGGCGCCGCCGAAGCCGGGGCCGTCGTGCACCTGATCAAGGTGGACGAGATCGACGACGCCCGGTGGGAGCTGCTCGACGCGTCCGACGCGATCGTCTTCGGCTCCCCGACCTACATGGGCACCGCCTCCGGCGCCTTCCACGTCTTCGCCGAGGCCACCTCGAAGCGCTGGTTCGGGGACGTCTGGCAGGACAAGGTGGCCGCGGGCTTCACGAACTCGGGCTCGAAGAGCGGCGACAAGCTGCACACCCTGCAGTTCTTCCAGACGCTGGCCGCGCAGCACGGCATGAGCTGGGTCAACCTGGGTCTCAAGCCGGGCTGGAACTCCACCGCCGGGTCGGAGAACGACCTCAACCGCCTCGGCTTCTTCGCCGGCGCCGCCGCACAGACCAACTCCGACGAGGGCCCGGAAGGCGTCCACGCGGCGGACATCGCCACGGCCGAGCACCTGGGCCGCCGGGTCGCCGAGCACACCCGCGTCGTGGTGGCGGGCCGCGCGGCCCTGGCGGGCGCCGGCCTCGCGGACGCGGCGCTCGTCTCCGCCTGAGCCGGGCGGCGGGCGCACCCGCCGCGACTAGAAGCCGAAGTCCTGCGTCCACCAGGGGCCGCCGGCGGCGAAGTGGACGCCCACGCCCAGGGTGCGGAACTCGCAGTTCAGGATGTTCGCCTTGTGGCCGGGGCTGTTCATCCAGGCGTTCATGACCGAAGCGGCGTCGCCCTGGCCGCGGGCGATGTTCTCGCCGCCGAGGCCCGCGATGCCGGCCTGGGCGGCCCGGTCCCAGGGGGTCTTCCCGTCGGGATCGGTGTGGTCGAAGAAGCCGCGTACGGCCATGTCCTTGCTGAAGGCTCCGGCCAGCGCGGCGAGCGGCGGGTTGGCCCGGACCGGGCCGCATCCGGCCATCGCGCGCTCCTGGTTCACCAGGGCCACCACGGCCGCCTCCTCGGCGGAGCGGTCGCCCCCGGCCGGGGCCGACGGCGAGGGCTCGGGCTTCGGCTTGGGCGGGGCCGGGGGAGCGGGCTTGGAGGGCGCCGGCTTCGGGGGAGCGGGCTTCGCGGGGGTCGGCTTCGCGGGGGCCGGTTTCGCAGGAGTCGGCTTCGCGGGGGCCGGGGCGGCGGTCTTCTCCGGGACCCGCGCCGACGGGGCCGCGCTGGACGGCGCCGGCGCCGGGACGGGAGCCGCGGCCGGCGGACCGCTCGGCTCCGAAGGAGCGGGAGCCGGTGCGGACGGTGCGGCAGGCGCTGTGGCGGACTCCGATGCGGACGGGCTCGGGGTGACCGACGGGGTGGGAGAGGCCGACGGGGCGCCGGAGGGGCCGGCGCCCGTACCGGTGCCCGCGGAGGCGCGGCCGTTGAGGTTGGCGAGGCCGCCCTGCCGGTCCGGCGCTCCGTCGGAGGACGGCGGCGAGGAGCCGGCCTCGGCGCCGGTGCGCGCCGAGCCGTCCCGGGAGTCGACGCCCACGTAGGGGAAGGAACTGCCGACCGGCACGAAGCCCGTGGTGACGGCGGCCGCGCCCAGGGCGACGGCCACCGAGACGCCCAGCAGGCCGGTGCGCACGGCGGTGCGGCGCTTGCCACCGCTGCGCGGCGCGGCGTGGAGTCCGGGGCGTCCCATCGGCGGCGTGCCCTTCCTTACCAGATAAAAGATCATCTTTCACTCACCCGAACGGATGAGTTCATTGCTGCGCGACTGTACGCCATGGGGCCAGGGGGCGATGAGGGGCGAAAGTGTTTGCCCGGTTAGCGTTCACGCATGAATGAAGACGTCCGGCTGACCGCCTGGGTGCGCGGCCGTGTGCAGGGAGTGGGCTTCCGCTGGTTCACCAGGGCCAATGCCCTGGAGATCGGGGGAGTGGTCGGCTTCGCGCTCAACCTCGACGACGGCCGGGTGCAGGTGGTGGCCGAAGGGCAACGTGAGAATTGCCACCGGCTCCTCGACTGGCTCCGCTCCGCCGACACGCCCGGCCGGGTGGACGGGGTGACGGAGATCTGGAGCACACCGCGGGGCGGCTACGACGGGTTCGCGATCAGATGACCGATCGGCCGATCATGCACTGATCACATTCCACGGCCACCCGTACACCCCCGGAACTGCGCGTTCTTCCCCGAGCCGTTGCCGACGCGGCTGTTCCGTGGAAGGCTCGGAGGCGAGGATGATCTCCGGATCCCTTGCGAGGACCGGGCCGCCCGCCGATACGGGGCGTGATCGTGTTGACCGTCAAACTTTTTGGTGAGACGCTGGAAGCCCCGCGCACCTGAGCTGTTTGGCAGTGTTGACAGTAGTAAGCGCAGTGACTGTCAGTCGCTGCCGGACATCCGCGGGTGCGATTCCCTCACGACCCACACCGCTTCGGTCGGTCACTCAGTGTGGAGGACCATCCATCATGGCAAAGGCGCTTCTCGGTTACGTCGGCGGTTCCGATCCGCGACTCCTCGCCGAGATGCGACGGCTTCAGCAGCGCGTCCAGGACCTGGAGTCCGAGCTCGTACGGATTCAGTCCGAGAACGACGCACTGAACGCGGCCGCCGCTCAGCACGACGGAGACTCGCTGCTCGACAGCATCGACATCGACGTACCCCAGGCGGAGCCTGCGCTCACCTGATCCGGGTTCGCTCGTCGCCGGACTCCGGCCCCGCTTGATCTGCAAGGGACGCTTCGGCGTCCCTTCTTTCTTTCCCACCCTGTTCCGCACACCTTCCACCACCCCCTTCCCGTACGCCGCGCGCGCCCGTCCCACCCGCTCCTTCGTGGGTGAAACCGGACGCGAAAGGTAGAGTCCGGCGGCGTGCACCTCAAGTCCCTGACCCTGCGCGGCTTCAAATCGTTTGCTTCCGCCACCACCCTGCGGTTCGAGCCGGGCATCACCTGCGTGGTGGGCCCGAACGGCTCCGGCAAGTCCAACGTGGTGGACGCGCTGTCCTGGGTCATGGGCGAACAGGGCGCCAAATCCCTGCGCGGCGGGAAGATGGAGGACGTCATCTTCGCGGGCACGACCGGGCGTCCGCCGCTCGGCCGCGCCGAGGTGTCCCTGACGATCGACAACTCCGACGGCGCCCTGCCCATCGAGTACGCGGAAGTCACCCTCACCCGGATCATGTTCCGGGGCGGCAGCAGCGAGTACCAGATCAACGGCGACACCTGCCGGCTGCTCGACATCCAGGAACTGCTCTCGGACTCCGGCATCGGCCGCGAGATGCACGTCATCGTCGGCCAGGGCCAGCTGGACTCGGTCCTGCACGCCGACCCCATGGGCCGGCGCGCCTTCATCGAAGAGGCGGCCGGCGTCCTGAAGCACCGCAAGCGCAAGGAGAAGGCGCTGCGGAAACTGGACGCCATGCAGGCCAACCTCGCCCGCGTCCAGGACCTCGGCGAGGAGCTGCGCAGACAGCTCAAGCCGCTCGGCCGGCAGGCGGCGGTGGCCCGGCGGGCCGCCGTCATCCAGGCGGACCTGCGCGACGCCCGGCTGCGGCTGCTCGCCGACGACCTGGTCGCGCTGCGCGGGGCGCTCGACGCCGAACTCGCCGACGAGGCCGCGCTGAGGGAGCGCAAGGAGGCCGCCGAGGCGCGCCTCGCGGGCGCGCTGCGGCGCGAGGCGGAGCTGGAGGAGGCCGTACGGGAGCTGGCGCCGCGGCTGACCCTCGCCCAGCGGACCTGGCACGAGCTGTCCCAGCTCGCCGAACGGGTCCGCGGCACCGCCTCCCTGGCCGACGCCCGGGTCCGCAGCGCCACGGCCCCGGTGGAGGAGGAGCGGCGCGGCCGCGATCCCGAGGACATGGAGAAGGAGGCCGCGCGCGTCCGCGAGCAGGAGGCCGAGCTGACGGCTGCCCTGGAAGCGGCCTCGCGCGCGCTGGAGGACACCGCCGGGCACCGGGCGGAGCTGGAACGGGCCCTGGCCGAGGAGGAACGCCGGCTGCGGGACGCGGCGCGCGCCATCGCCGACCGGCGCGAGGGGCTGGCCCGGCTGACCGGCCGGCTGGGCGCGGCCCGGACGCGGGCCGGCTCGGCCCAGTCCGAGATCGACCGGCTGGTCGCCGCGCGCGACGAGGCCGGGCACCGTGCGGTGGCCGCGCGGGAGGAGTACGAGGCGCTGGCGGAGGAGGTCGGCGGCCTCGACGACCCGTCGGTGGAGGAGGAGTACGGGGCGGCCCGGGCCGAGCTGGCCGCCGCGGAGGCGGGACTGTCCGCCGCGCGCGACGCGGTGACGGAGGCCGAACGGTCGCGGGCGGCGGTGTCGGCGCGACGGGACGCGCTGGCGCTCGGGCTGCGCCGCAAGGACGGTACGGGTGCGCTGCTCGCGGCGCGGGAACGGCTGGCCGGACTGCTGGGTCCGGCGGCGGAGCGGCTCTCGGTCACCCCCGGGTACGAGGTCGCGGTGGCCGCGGCGCTGGGCTCGGCGGCGGACGCGGTGTCGGTGGCCTCCCCGGGGGCGGCCGCGGCGGCGATCCGGCACCTCCGGTCCGGGGACGCGGGCCGCGCGACCCTGCTGATCACCCCGCCGGCCGCCGCGCGGGCGGCCTCGGAGGCCGCCGGGGCCCGGGCCGCGGCGGACGTCCTGCCCGCGGACCCGGCGGGGGCGGCTGCTCCGGCGATCCGGCCGGGGGCGGACGCGGGCCCCGCGGACCGGTGGCCCGAGGCCGCGTCGGCTGCCGGGGCCGCGGACCCGTCGGAGGCGTCCGCGTACGCTCCGGGCCCGCTCCCCGAGACCCCGTCCGGTGCCGGGCCCGGGGGACGGCTCCCCGGAGGGCCGGGGGTGCCCGGCGGGACCGGGGTCCCCTCCGGGCCGGTTCCGGCCGGGGGCGCGGGGCACGTTCCCGGGCAGGGCGCGGTGCCGGTTCCCGGGGCTGCCGGTGCGGAGCCGGGCGGGGCCGACGCGGTCGCCGGTGTACCCCGTTCGGCCCCGGGCGGGGACCGGGATCGCGTACCGGGCGTGCCCGGTCAGGGGCCGGAGGGCGGCCCTGCCGAGGTGCCGGCACGGGAGGCCGCGCCCGCGCCGGCGGCCACGGCCCGGGTCCGCCCGGACGGGGCCGTACCGGCGGCCGGCGCCGACGCGGCCGCCGGCGGGCGCGGGCAGACGGGCACGACCCCCGGCGGGGTACCGGCACCCGCCGGGCACCTCCGCCGGGACGGGTCCGAGGCGCCCGAACCGTACCCGGCCGCACCGCGGCCCGGCGGCGCCGGAGGCGGTGTCGCGGTGGCCGCCGTCGGGCTCGTGCACGGGGACGCGGCGGTCGTACGGGCCGCGGCCTGGGTGCTGCGGGACCACGTCGTGGTCGGCGGCCTCGCCGAGGCGGAGGCGCTCGTGGCGCGCAGCCCCGGCGTGGTGGCCGTCACCGTGGAGGGCGACGTGCTCGGCGCCCACCTCGCGCACGGCGGCTCGGCCGGAGCGCCCAGCCTGATCGAGGTCCGGTCGGCCGTCGACGAGGCGGCGGCGGAGCTGGACCGCCTGGACGGGCGGTGCCGCGCACTGGCCCGGGCCCAGGAGGCCGCCCGGGAACGCCGCCGCGTCGCCGCCGACCTCGTGGAGGAACTCGCCGAGCGGCGCCGGGCGGGGGAGCGGGCGCGGGCCGGGGTGGCCCAGCAGCTCGGGCGCCTCGCCGGACAGGCGAAGGGGGCCGAGGGGGAGGCCGAGCGCAGCTCCACCGCCGCGGCCAAGGCCCAGGACGCGCTGGAACAGGCGCTGCTGGAGGTGGAGGAGTGCGCGGAGCGGCTGGCGACGGCCGAGGAGATGCCGGTGGAGGACGAGCCGGACACCTCCCACCGGGACCGGCTCGCGGCCGACGGGGCCAACGCGCGGCAGACCGAGATGGAGGCCCGGCTCCAGCTCAGGACGCACGAGGAAAGGGTCAAGGCGCTGGCCGGCCGGGCCGATTCGCTCGACCGCGGCGCCCGCGCGGAACGGGAGGCCCGGACCCGGGCCGAGCGGCGCCGGGCCCGGCGCCGTCACGAGGCCGAGGTGGCCCGGGCCGTGGCCGACGGAGCCCGGCAACTGCTCGCCCACGTGGAGGTGTCGCTGCTCCGCGCGCAGGAGGAGCGCGCCGGGGCCGAACACGCCAAGGGCCTGCGCGAGCGCGAGCTCGCCGGGGCCCGCGGCAGTGGCCGCGACCTGAAGGGGGAGCTCGACAAGCTCACCGACTCCGTCCACCGGGGCGAAGTGCTCGGCGCCGAGAAGCGGCTGCGCATCGAGCAGGTGGAGGCCAGGGCGCTGGAGGAGTTCGGGATGGACGCCGGGGGGCTCGTCGGCGAGTACGGGCCCGACCAGCCGGTGCCCCCGTCCCCGCCGGCGGACGGCGAGGAGCTGCCCGAGGACCCGGGGCACCCCCGCAACCGGCCGGGCCCGTTCGTCCGCGTGCAGCAGGAGAAGCGGCTGGCGTCGGCCGAACGCGCCTACCAGCAGCTCGGCAAGGTGAATCCGCTCGCGCTGGAGGAGTTCGCGGCCCTCGAAGAACGCCACCGGTTCCTGAGCGAGCAGCTGGAGGACCTGCGCAAGACCCGCGCCGACCTCCTTCAGGTCGTGAAGGAGGTGGACCAGCGGGTGGAGCAGGTCTTCACCGAGGCGTACCACGACACCGCCCGGCAGTTCGAGGGGGTGTTCTCGCGGCTGTTCCCGGGCGGCGAGGGCCGGCTGGTCCTGACGGACCCGGACAACATGCTGACCACCGGCATCGACGTCGAGGCCCGGCCGCCGGGCAAGAAGGTCAAGCGGCTCTCGCTGCTGTCCGGCGGCGAGCGGTCGCTGACGGCCGTGGCCCTGCTGGTCTCCATCTTCAAGGCCAGGCCCAGCCCGTTCTACGTGATGGACGAGGTCGAGGCCGCGCTCGACGACACCAACCTGCAGCGGCTGATCCGCATCATGGAAGAGCTCCAGGAGAGCTCCCAGCTGATCGTCATCACCCATCAGAAGCGCACGATGGAGGTCGCGGACGCCCTCTACGGGGTCTCGATGCAGGGCGACGGGGTGTCCAAGGTCATCAGTCAGCGGCTCCGCTGAGCCTTCGCGTTCAGGTTGTGTTCAGAATCTGAACGCATTGCCTGGCATTCGAGGAGGTCGAGCCGCTTTCCCCCCGGTGTTGACTTCATGAAGTGAAGTCTTAGGCTCTGCTGTGCCGTGTTCCGGCTTCAGGTGGTGGCGAGCGGTTTACTGTGCGCCACTAGAGGAACACGAGCACCGACGAGAACCCCCACATCGCCCGCCGTCGGCGCCGGGCCCAGGAGCGCACCTTGACCAGCACAGCGAACGCACCAGCGTCAGGCGGCGGTGGCCGCGCGGCAGCGCCCGAACACCTCGGGCACGTCATCTTCATCACCGCCGCCGCGGCCATGGGCGGCTTCCTCTTCGGCTACGACAGCTCCGTCATCAACGGCGCGGTCGAGGCCATCCGGGACCGCTTCGACGTCGGCTCCGGGACACTCGCCCAGGTGATCGCCGCCGCGCTGATCGGCTGCGCCTTCGGCGCCGCGACCGCCGGCCGCATCGCCGACCGGATCGGCCGCATCCGCTGCATGCAGATCGCCGCCGTCCTCTTCGCCGCCAGCGCGATCGGCTCGGCCCTCCCGTTCGCCCTCTGGGACCTCGCCATGTGGCGCGTCATCGGCGGCTTCGGCATCGGCATGGCCTCGGTCATCGGCCCGGCCTACATCGCCGAGGTCTCCCCGCCCGCCTACCGCGGCCGGCTCGCCTCCTTCCAGCAGGCCGCGATCGTCATCGGCATCGCCGTCTCGCAGCTGGTCAACTGGGGCATCCTCAACCTCGCCGACGGCGACCAGCGCGGCAAGCTCGGCGGCCTCGAAGCCTGGCAGTGGATGCTCGGCGTGATGGTCATCCCGGCCGTGCTCTACGGCCTGCTGTCCTTCGCGATCCCCGAGTCCCCGCGCTTCCTCGTCTCGGTCGGCCGTACGGAGAAGGCAAAAACGGTTCTGCGCGAGGTGGAGGGCGATCGCATCGACGCCGACGCCCGCGTACAGGAGATCGACCGCGCCATCCACTCCGAGGTGAAGTCGACCTTCAAGGACCTGCTCGGCGGCCGCTTCGGCTTCCTGCCGATCGTCTGGATCGGCATCGGCCTCTCCGTCTTCCAGCAGCTCGTCGGCATCAACGTGATCTTCTACTACAGCGCCTCCCTGTGGCAGTCGGTCGGCATCGACGCGAGCTCCTCGTTCCTGTACTCCTTCGAGACCTCGGTCGTGAACATCATCGGTACGGTGATCGCGATGCTGTTCGTCGACCGGATCGGCCGCAAGGCGCTCGCGCTCATCGGCTCCACCGGCATGGCGATCTCCCTCGGCCTCGCCGCCTGGGCCTTCTCCTACAAGGCCGGCGGCAGCGGCGACGTCGCGCTCCCGCACACCCAGGGCCTGGTGGCCCTCATCGCCGCCAACTGCTTCGTCCTCTTCTTCGCCCTGTCCTGGGGCGTGGTCGTCTGGGTCCTGCTCGGCGAGATGTTCCCGGGCCGCATCCGCGCCGCGGCCCTCGGCGTGGCCGCGGCCGCCCAGTGGATCGCCAACTGGGTCATCACCGTCTCCTTCCCGACGCTCTCGGACTGGAACCTGTCCGGCGCGTACATGATCTACGCGGTCTTCGCCGTGCTCTCCATCCCGTTCGTCGTCAAATGGGTGCCGGAGACCAAGGGGAAGTCCCTGGAGGAGATGGGCTAGCCACCCTCGCCCGCCCCGCTCCGACAGGTGCTGCCCCGGCTCATTCACCGAGCCGGGGCAGCACCTGTTCGCACAGCAGGTGCAGGCTGCGCCAGCCCTCGTCCACCGGCATCCCGCCGCACAGCGGGTGCAGCACCAGGTTCCCGGCCGCGCCGGCGCCCCGGGCGTGCGCGACCGCCTCGTCCGGGGTCAGCACCCGGTAGACGCCCTCCGCCCGCAGCTCGGCGACCGTGCGCGCGCCCGACCGCACGGCGCTGCGGATGTCCTTGGACTGCCAGGACGCGTACATCGCCGCCTCGTGCAGGAACCGCTCGCCGTGCTCGGCCCACACCCGGTCCGGGTCCTGAGCGATGTGCAGCAGCGGCGTCACGGCCGCCGGCATCATGCAGAACCCCTCCGTGCCGTACTCCGCCAGCTTCGCGGTGTAGTACGCCTCCAGCTCCGGCAGGTGCGCGCTCGGGAAGAACGGCAGCCCGAGCCGGGCCGCGCGCCGGGCCGCCGCCTCGGAGCTGCCGCCGACCAGCAGCAGCGGGTGCGGCCGGGTGAAGGGCCGCGGCGTCACCCGTACGGTCCGGCCGCGGAACGCGAACGGCTCACCCGTCCACGCCTTCAGCAGGGTCTCCAGCAGCTCGTCCTGGAGCCGGCCGCGGCGGCCCCACTCGACTCCGTGCTGCTCGTACTCCTCGGGCCGGTAGCCGATGCCCGCCACCGTCACCAGCCGGCCGCCGCTGAGCAGGTCGAGGACGGCGATGTCCTCGGCCACCTTCAGCGGGTCGTGGAGCGGGCCGATGATCGCCGAGACGGTCACCGCGATCCGGCGGGTGGCACCGAAGACGGCGCCCGCGAAGGCGAACGGCGACGGCATCCAGTTGTTGGCCGTGCCGTGGTGCTCCTCGGTCTGGACGGTGTCGATCCCGTGGTCGTCCGCGTAGCGGGCCATCTCCAGCGCCGCCCGGTAGCGGGCGGAGAGGGACTCGGGCGTGCCGTCGGGGTCGACGAGATTGAACCGGGCCACGGTGACGGGCATGGAGGGATCCCCCTTCGCCGGAGGTTGGGTGGGCGAAGGAGGACGTTAACTGACGCAGCGTCAGTTTGACAGGGTGTCGGCGAGCTCGCGCTCCCGCGGCGCGTCCGCCGCCGGCGCGGTGCGCGGCAGGACCCCGTACAGCACGGCGGAGGTCACGATGCCCGCCGCCCAGCCGAGGCCGTTCTGCCCGATCCAGGTGTCGGCGAGCGGCCCGGCGAACCAGTCGACCCGGGTGAACAGCACGCCCACGACCAGCGCGAGCGCCCACGCCGTCATCGCCTGCCAGGCGAAGCCGCCCCGGTACCAGTAGGCGCTGGTGCGGGTGGTGTCCAGCAGCGCGGCGCCGTCGTAGGACGTGCGGCGGAGCATGTCCACGCCGAAGACGCCGATCCAGGCGGAGAAGGCGACCGCGAGCAGGGTCAGGAAGGAGATGAACGAGCCGAAGAAGCTGGTCGCGACCACCATCAGCAGGAACCCGAAGACCAGGCTGATCACGGCGTTCACGCTGACGGCCCAGGCGCGCGGGACCTTGATGCCCAGGGTCTGCGCCGTGAAGCCCGCCGAGTACATGGACATCGAGTTGATCAGCAGCATGCCGAGGACCGCGATGACCAGGTACGGGACCGCGATCCAGATCGGGAGGAGCTCGCCGATGAAGGAGACCGGGTCCTGGGCGCTGGCCAGGTCCGGGGTGCCGACGGCCATGACCGCGCCCATCAGGACCATGGGCAGGACCACCACGCCGGCCCCGCCGATCGTCGCGCCGACCATGCCCTTGGCGGAGGCGGTGCGCGGCAGGTAGCGGGTGAAGTCGGGACCCGAGGGCACCCAGCTGATGCCGCCGGCCGCGATGGTGCCGATGCCCGCGATCATCATCGCGGTGGAGCCGGCCGGCTTGGCGAAGACCGCGGACCAGTCGGTGGTGAAGAGCAGGTACCCGAGGACGAGCACGCTGAAGGCGCCGAAGAGGTACGTGGACCAGGTGGAGCAGACGCGCAGCGCGTTGATGCCGAGGCCGGAGACCACGAAGGTGCAGCCCACGAAGAAGAGCAGCGTGACCACGATCAGCGGGGTGCTGCTCCGGATGCCGAAGAGCAGGTCCAGCACGGTCAGGACGGCGTAGGCGCCGCTGACCGCGTTGATGGTCTCCCAGCCCCAGCGGGCCACCCAGATCAGCGCGCCCGGGAAGAGGTTGCCGCGCTGGCCGAACACGGCGCGGGAGAGGGCCATGCCCGGGGCTCCGCCTCGCTTGCCCGCGATGGAGATCAGACCGACGATCCCGTACGAGAGGACCGGTGCGGCCACGGCCACCAGCAGGACCTGCCAGATGTTCAACTTGTTGAAGATCACCAGGCCGGCGCCCATGGTGAGCAGCAGCACGCTGATGTTGGCGGCGACCCAGGTGGGTACGAGCTCGCGGACCCGGCCGGTCCGCTCGCCGTCCGGTACGGGTTCCAGGCCGCGGGTCTCGATCGCGGTCTCTACGGCGCCGTCGGCGGGCTCGGCAGGCATGCGCTTCTCCGTGGGGGCAGGGGAGGGGAGTCGCTCATCATTGTAGATTTACCGCTAAAAGTACACATAGGTGCCTCGGACCTGGTGCAATCGTCCGACGTCCCGGGTTCCGGGCCCCCGTGGCCGATACTGGGGTGGTTATGGACATCCTCATCCTTGCTGTAGTCATCGCCCTGGTCGCGGTCGGCGCGATCAGCGGGCTCGTGGTCAGCAGCCGCAAGAAGAAGCAGCTGCCGCCCCCGGCACCGTCGAGCACGCCGACCATCACTGCCCCGCCCGCCGAACCCCAGGTGGGGGAGGACGCCGCACCCACGGCGCAAGAGCCGCGCCGCACCATCGAGGAGGTCACCCTCCCCGAGGCGCAGCCCACCGACTCCCCGGTCGCCGTCGAGGACCCGGTCGTGGAGGCTCCGGCCGCACCCGCGATCGAGGTGCCCGAGCCCACCGCCGGCCGCCTGGTGCGTCTGCGCGCCCGCCTCGCCCGGTCACAGAACACACTGGGCAAGGGGCTCCTCACGCTGCTCTCCCGCGAGCACCTCGACGAGGACACCTGGGAGGAGATCGAGGAGACCCTCCTCATCGCCGACGTCGGTGTCGTCCCCACCCAGGAACTGGTCGAGCGGCTCCGCGAGCGCGTCAAGGTCCTCGGCACCCGTACCCCCGCGGACCTGCGCGCCCTGCTGAAGGAGGAGCTGCTGACCCTGGTCGGCACCGACTTCGACCGCGCCGTCAAGACCGAGAGCGGCGTCGACACCCCCGCCGTCGTGATGGTCGTCGGCGTGAACGGCACCGGCAAGACCACCACCACGGGCAAGCTCGCCCGCGTCCTGGTCGCCGACGGCCGCAGCGTGGTGCTCGGCGCCGCCGACACCTTCCGCGCCGCCGCCGCCGACCAGCTCCAGACCTGGGGCGAACGGGTCGGCGCGCGCACCGTGCGCGGACCCGAGGGCGGTGACCCGGCCTCGATCGCCTACGACGCGGTCAAGGAGGGCATCGCCGAGGGCGCCGACGTGGTGCTCATCGACACCGCCGGCCGCCTGCACACCAAGACCGGTCTGATGGACGAGCTCGGCAAGGTCAAGCGCGTCGTGGAGAAGCACGGCCCGCTGGACGAGATCCTGCTGGTCCTGGACGCCACCACCGGACAGAACGGCCTGACCCAGGCCCGCGTCTTCGCCGAGGTGGTGGACATCACCGGCATCGTGCTCACCAAGCTCGACGGCACCGCCAAGGGCGGCATCGTCGTCGCCGTCCAGCGCGAGCTCGGTGTCCCGGTCAAGCTCATCGGCCTCGGCGAGGGCCCGGACGACCTGGCCCCCTTCGAGCCGGAAGCCTTCGTGGACGCCCTGATCGGCGACTGACCGGCCGCCCGTCCGCACGACGGCGCCCCCGCGCTCCCTCCGGAGGGAGCGCGGGGGCGCCGTCGTCCGCGTGGCCGTCCGCGCCGTCGTGCGGACGGGTGCTACGTGCGGAAGCGGTGGCAGAGGTAGGCCAGGGTGCCCAGCAGCAGCCGGGCCGCCGGCGGGCCGGCCGCGGAGTCGAGCGCGGGCGGCCGCAGCCACCGCACCGGGCCGAGCCCGCCGCGGTCGGAGGGCGGGGCGGTCACGTGGCACCCCTGGCCCAGCGCCCGCAGGTCCAGGTCCGCGTCGTCCCAGCCCATCCGGTACAGCAGCTGGGGCAGCCCGGCCGCGGCGCCGGGGGCCACGAAGAACTGGGCCCGGCCGTCGGGGGTCGCGGCGACGGGGCCCAGCGGCAGCCCCATCCGCTCCAGCCGGACCAGCGCCCGCCGCCCGGCCTCCTCCGCCACCTCGATGACGTCGAAGAGCCGACCCGCCGGGAGCAGCAGGGCCGCGCCCGGGTACTCGCCCCAGGCCGCGGTGACCTCGTCGAGGGTGGCGCCGGCCGGGACGGTGGGGGCGAAGGCCAGCGGGTGCGCCCCGGGCGCGGCGCACCCGGCGTCCCCGCAGGAGCAGTCGCGGCCGGGGGCCGCGGCACGGGCCCCGGGGACCACGTCCCAGCCCCACAGCCCGGTGTACTCCGCCACCGTCGTGCACTCCGAGGTCCGGCCGCGGCGCCGGACGCCGGAGCGGAATTCCCTGGTGCTTCGGCTGCCGCCGATCGTGAAGCCCATGCCCATGCCCCCTCCAACGGGTCGGACGCGCCGGTGGTTACGACGTCGGCGGGACCTGCTGCGGGAGGCCGGACGCACGCGTCCTGCCGGGGCCGCCCGGCGCGCTTTTCGCCGCGCACGCCCCTGACGCACTCCAGTCCAACCGATCGGTTTCGCCGTGGTGTCAAGTGAATCGCGCCTGGCGGGTGGCGAGTTCATTCGAAGGGGTGGCGAATGGTGGCGATTCAGTGGTCGACCTCGCCGGAGGGGTGATCGTAGGATTACTTTCGGTGCACGAACCCCGATGGCGGACCCGAGCGTGGGTATGCCGGAGGCAATGTGTGAAGGACCTGTGAAGGTCCATGGCGGCGGCCGCCGTCCCGGCCAGGGTTTCGTGTGGAAGATGCTGAGCGGATGGGGGCGTTCCAGTGAGCGGCAACGGCGCAAGCGGAACGGTCGAGGAGCCTGTTGCGCGCAACGAACAGCTGACCTCCTGGTTCGTCCGCAGCGGATGGTCCAAGGGCGAACTCGCCCGCCAGGTCAACCGCCGGGCCCGCCAGATGGGCGCGCACCACATCAGCACGGACACCTCGCGGGTCCGGCGCTGGCTCGACGGCGAACAGCCCCGCGAGCCCGTCCCGCGCATCCTGTCCGAGCTGTTCTCCGAACGCTTCGGCTCCGTCGTCGCCATCGAGCAGCTCGGCCTGCGCACGGCCCACCAGACGCCCTCCGTCTCCGGCGTCGACCTGCCGTGGGCCGGCCCGCAGACCGTCGAACTGCTCGGCGAGTTCTCCCGCAGCGACCTGATGCTCGCCCGCCGGGGGTTCCTCGGCACCTCGCTCGCGCTCTCCGCCGGACCCGCCCTGATCGAGCCCATGCAGCGCTGGCTCGTCCCCGTCCCGGCCGCCGATCCGGTACCGCGCGAGGCCGCCGCGGGCGGCGCCCCGGGCGGACACCGCCCGCCGCGGCTCTCCGCGCCCGAACTCGACCTGCTCGACGCCACGACCGTGATGTTCCGCCAGTGGGACGCGCAGTGCGGCGGCGGACTGCGCCGCAAGGCCGTCGTCGGCCAGCTCCACGAGGTCACCGACCTGCTCCAGGAGAGCCACCCGGCCCCGGTCATGAAGCGGCTCTTCAAGATCGCCGCCGAGCTCGCCGAGCTCGCCGGCTGGATGAGCTACGACATCGGCCTGCACCCCACCGCGCAGAAGTACTTCGTCCTCGCCCTGCACGCCGCCAAGGAGGGCGGGGACAAGCCGCTCGGCTCGTACATCCTCTCCAACATGAGCCGCCAGATGATCCACCTCGGCCGCCCCGAGGACGCCCTGGAACTCATCCACCTCGCCCAGTACGGCAGCCGCGACTGCGCCGGCCCGCGCACCCAGGCCATGCTGTATGCGATGGAGGCCCGCGCCTACGCCAACATGGGGCAGCCCAGCCGCTGCAAGCGGGCCGTGCGGATGGCCGAGGACACCTTCTCCGACGTCGGCTTCGGCGGCGAACCCGAGCCCGACTGGATCCGCTTCTTCTCCGAGGCCGAGCTCAACGGCGAGAACTCCCACTCCTACCGCGACCTCGCCTACGTCGCCGGGCGCAGCCCCACCTACGCCTCACTCGCCGAGCCCGTCATGGCACGAGCCGTCGAGCTCTTCGAGAAGGACGAGGAGCACCAGCGCTCCTACGCGCTCAACCTCATCGGCATGGCCACCGTCCACCTGCTCCAGCGCGAGCCGGAGCAGGCCGCCGCCCTCGTCGACCGGGCCCTGGACGTGGCGGGAAAGGTCCGCTCCGAGCGGGTCAACACCCGCCTGCGCAAGACCGTGGACACCGCGGCCCGCGAATACGGCGACGTCGCCGACGTGCTGCGGCTGACCGACCACCTCGCCTCCCGGCTCCCCGAAGCCGCCGAGGCCGTCTGACGGCCCCCAGGGCCGGCCCCCCCGAGGCACCGGCCGCGGCAGTCACCCCGTGAAGCCCGATCAGGCTCCCCCAGCCAGGACGTCCGGGTACCGCCGCGGCCGGCCCCCCGCCCGCACGACGCTCCGCAGTTCATCACCCCGTAACAGCACGGACGCCTTCGTCATCGGCGTGAAACACCCAGCGGCGCCGCCGGAAACCGGCCTGCGCGAATCTCAGGGCCAATAACCGGCCAGTCCCGGCCAGCCACCCCCACGAGGCCGGACCCCGACGCCGCTCAGGTTCTCACGATCGCCCGCACGCGAACGTACCGACGACGAGGAGACGCCGATGGCATCAGCCATCACGACCCTCGCGGCAGACGCCCCGACGCTGTCTGCCGCGAACACCGGGTTCATGCTCATCTGCTCCGCCCTGGTCATGCTGATGACCCCGGGGCTCGCCTTCTTCTACGGAGGCATGGTCCGCGTCAAGAGCAGCCTCAACATGCTGATGATGAGCTTCATCAGCCTCGGGATCGTCACGATCCTGTGGGTCCTCTACGGCTTCAGCCTCGCCTTCGGCACCGACTCCGGCTCCCTCATCGGCTGGAACTCCGACTACGTCGGCCTCAGCGGCATCGGCATCACCGAGCTGTGGGACGGCTACACCATCCCGGTCTACGTCTTCGCCGTCTTCCAGCTCATGTTCGCCGTCATCACCCCCGCCCTGATCAGCGGCGCCCTCGCCGACCGCGTCAAATTCAGCGCCTGGGCCCTGTTCACCGCCCTGTGGGTCACCGTCGTCTACTTCCCCGTCGCCCACTGGGTCTGGGGCGCCGGCGGCTGGCTCTTCGAACTCGGCGTCATCGACTTCGCCGGCGGCACCGCCGTCCACATCAACGCCGGCGCCGCCGCCCTCGGCGTGATCCTCGTCATCGGCAAGCGCGTCGGCTTCAAGAAGGACCCGATGCGCCCGCACAGCCTGCCGCTCGTGATGCTCGGCGCCGGCCTGCTGTGGTTCGGCTGGTTCGGCTTCAACGCCGGCTCCTGGCTCGGCAACGACGACGGCGTCGGAGCCGTCATGTTCGTCAACACCCAGGTCGCCACCGCCGCCGCCATGCTCGCCTGGCTCGCCTACGAGAAGCTGCGCCACGGCTCCTTCACCACCCTCGGCGCCGCCTCCGGCGCGGTCGCCGGACTCGTCGCCATCACCCCCTCCGGCGGAGCGGTCTCCCCGCTCGGCGCCATCGCCGTCGGCGCCATCGCCGGTGTGCTGTGCGCCATGGCCGTGGGCCTGAAGTACCGGTTCGGCTACGACGACTCCCTCGACGTCGTCGGCGTCCACCTCGTCGGCGGAGTCGCCGGCTCCCTCCTCGTCGGCCTCTTCGCCACCGGCGGGGTCCAGTCCGACGTCGCCGGCCTCTTCTACGGCGGCGGGTTCGCGCAACTCGGCAAGCAGGCCATCGGCGTCGCCGCCGTCCTGGCCTACTCTCTCGTGGCGTCCGCGCTGCTCGCCCTCCTGCTCGACAAGACGATCGGGATGCGCGTCGGCGAGGACGTCGAGGTCTCCGGCATCGACCGGGTCGAGCACGCCGAGACCGCGTACGACTTCAGCGGAGCCGGCGGAGGGACCACCTCGCGGAACACCGCCGCCACCGCCCCCGCCGCGAGCAAGAAGGTTGACGCATGAAGCTGATCACCGCGATCGTCAAGCCGCACAAGCTGGACGACGTCAAGGACGCCCTCCACACCTTCGGAGTGCAGGGACTCACGGTCACCGAGGCCAGCGGCTACGGCCGCCAGCGCGGCCACACCGAGGTCTACCGCGGCGCCGAGTACCAGGTCGACCTCGTACCCAAGATCCGCATCGAGGTCCTGACCGAGGACGACGACGCCGAGCAGCTCATCGAGGTCATCGTGAGCGCCGCCAGCACCGGGAAGATCGGCGACGGCAAGGTGTGGAGCATCCCCGTGGACTCGGTGGTCCGGGTCCGCACCGGCGAGCGCGGCGCTGACGCGCTCTAGGTGACGGGAGCCCCCGGGTGACGAGCGTCGACAAGACCACCGACCACACGGCCGACCCGGAGCCCGGCGGATACGCCGCGGCCCGGCTGCGACTCCTCCAGGAGGAGTCGCGGTCCGGGCCCGCGCGGCGTTCCGCCCTGTCCGGCCTGACCGACGACTGGCTGCGCGCCCTGTTCAAGACCGCCGTACGGGAGACCGGCACCCGGGGCGCCGTCCTCGTCGCCGTCGGGGGCTACGGCCGGGGCGAGCTCTCCCCGCGCAGCGACCTCGACCTCCTCCTGCTCCACGACGGCAAGGCCGAACCCCGTGCCCTGAGCGCCCTGGCCGACCGGATCTGGTACCCCGTGTGGGACCTCGGCCTCGCCCTCGACCACTCCGTCCGCACCCCCGCCGAGGCCCGCCGCACCGCCGCCGAGGACCTCAAGGCACACCTCGGCCTGCTGGACGCCCGGCCCGTCGCCGGAGACGCCGGGATGCTCGCCGGACTGCGCACCTCCGTCCTGGCCGACTGGCGCAACCAGGCCGCCAAACGCCTCCCGCAACTGCACTCCCTGTGCCGCGAGCGCGCCGAACGGGCCGGGGAACTGCGCTTCCTCCTCGAACCCGACCTCAAGGAGGCCCGCGGCGGCCTGCGCGACGTCACCGCCCTGCGGGCCGTCGCCGCCTCCTGGCTCGCCGACGCCCCCCGCGAGGGCCTCGCCGACGCCCGGCGCAGACTGCTGGACGTGCGCGACGCCCTGCACCTGGTCACCGGCCGGGCCACCGACCGGCTCTCCCTCCAGGAACAGGCCCAGGTCGCCGCCCGGCTCGGCCTCCTCGACGCGGACGCCCTGCTCCGCGAGGTGTACGAAGCGGCCCGGGTCGTCTCGTACGCCGGCGACGTGACCTGGCGGGAAGTCGGCCGCGTGCTGCGGGCCCGCGCCGCCCGGCCGAGACTGCGCGGACTCCTCGGCGGCCGCGGCCCCGCAGCCACCGAACGGGCCCCCCTCGCCGACGGCGTCGTGGAGTCCGACGGCGAAGCCGTCCTCGCCCTGGCCGCCCGGCCCGACCGGGACCCCGTCCTGGCCCTGCGCCTGGGCGCCGCCGCCGCGCAGGCAGGACTGCCCGTGTCGCTGCACGCCCTGCGCCGGCTCGCCGCCCAGGCCAAACCGCTGCCGGTGCCCTGGCCCGCCGAAGCCCGCGAAGAACTGCTGACCCTGCTGGGCGCGGGCGAGCCGATGGTCGGCGTCTGGGAGGCCATGGAGGCCGAAGGGCTGATCACCCGACTGCTGCCCGACTGGGAGCGCGTACGCTGCCGCCCCCAGCGCAACCCCGTCCACACCTGGACGGTCGACCGGCACCTGATCGAGACCGCCGTCCGCGCCGCCGACCTCACCCGCCGCGTCGGCCGGCCCGACCTGCTGCTCACCGCCGCCCTGCTGCACGACATCGGCAAGGGCTGGCCCGGCGACCACTCGGTCGCCGGCGAGACCATCGCCCGCGACGTCGCCGCCCGGATCGGCTTCGGCGCCGAGGACGTCGCCGCGCTGGGCACCCTCGTCCGCCACCACCTGCTGCTCGTCGAGACCGCGACCCGGCGCGACCTGGACGACCCCGCGACCGTGCGTGCGGTCGCCGACGCCGTGGGCTCCCCCTCCACGCTGGAGATACTGCACGCCCTGACCGAGGCCGACGCCCTGGCCACCGGACCCGCGGCCTGGAGCACCTGGCGCGGCTCGCTCGTCGCCGACCTCGTCGCCCGGGTCGCCGCCGTCCTGCGCGGCACCACCCCGGCCGTACGGGAACCGCACATCCCCTCCACCGAACAGGAACGCCTCGCCGTGGAGGCCCTGCGCACCGGAGAGCCCGTCCTGGCCCTGCACGCCCGGCACGAGGAGGACGCCGTCGGCGTGGAACTCGTCGTCGCGGTACCCGACCAGCCCGGGGTCCTGCCCGCCGTCGCCGGGGTCCTCGCCCTGCACCGCCTCACCGTCCGGGCCGCCGACCTGCGCTCCGTCGAACTGCCGGACCGGCTCGGCGAGGTCCTGGTGCTGCGCTGGCGGGTGGCCGCCCAATACGGCTCGCTGCCGCAGGTGGCGCGGCTGCGGACCGACGTGATCCGGGCACTGGAGGGCTCGCTCGACGTCCCGGCCAAGCTCGCCGACCGCGAGGCCGCCTACCCGCGCCGGCGCGGGGTCGTCCCGCCGCCGCCCCGGGTCACGGCCGTACCGGACGTCTCCTCCGTGGCCACCGTGCTGGAGGTGCGGGACCCCGACGCCGTCGGACTGCTGCACCGCATCGGCCGGGCCCTGGACGAGGCGGGCGCCCGGGTGCGCAGCGCCCACGTCTCGACGCTCGGCGCCAACGCGGTGGACACCGTCTACGTGGTCGACGGCGAGGGCAAACCGCTGTCCGCGCCGGACGCCGCCGACCTGGCCCGCCGCGTCCAGGCCGCGCTGTCCTGACCCCCCTCCCGGGCTCCCGGGCCCCCGCCGGGGCCCGGGACGGGGGAGGAGAGCGGCCTCCTGAGAGGGGAAAGCCGCCCGCAGGGCCGTGCAGGCGGCGCGGCCCGATACCCTGGGGGACGACCACACCGCCCCCGACCCGAGGAATCGCGACCACCGTGTTCGATACGCTCTCCGACCGCTTGGCGAATACCTTCAAGGGCCTGCGCGGCAAAGGCCGGCTGTCCGAGGCTGACATCGACGCCGCGGCCCGGGAAATCCGTATCGCGCTCCTGGAGGCGGACGTCGCCCTCCCGGTCGTCCGCTCCTTCATCGCGAACGTCAAGGAACGCGCGCGCGGCGAAGAGGTCAGCAAGGCCCTGAACCCGGGCCAGCAGGTCCTCAAGATCGTCAACGACGAGCTCGTGACGATCCTCGGCGGCGAGACGCGGCGGCTGCGGTTCGCCAAGACCGCCCCCACCGTCATCATGCTGGCCGGCCTCCAGGGCGCGGGCAAGACCACCCTGGCCGGAAAGCTCGGCCTCTGGCTGAAGGGGCAGGGACACGCCCCGCTCCTCGTCGCGTGCGACCTCCAGCGCCCCAACGCCGTCAACCAGCTCTCCGTCGTCGCCGAGCGCGCGGGCGTCGCCGTGTACGCGCCCCAGCCCGGCAACGGGGTCGGCGACCCGGTCCAGGTCGCGAAGGACTCCATCGAGTACGCGCGCACCAAGCAGTACGACGTCGTGGTCGTCGACACCGCCGGCCGCCTCGGCATCGATGCCGAACTGATGCAGCAGGCCGCCGACATCCGCGACGCGGTCAGCCCCGACGAGATCCTCTTCGTCGTCGACGCGATGATCGGCCAGGACGCGGTCAACACCGCCGAGGCCTTCCGCGACGGCGTGGGCTTCGACGGCGTCGTGCTCTCCAAGCTCGACGGCGACGCCCGCGGCGGCGCCGCGCTCTCCATCGCGCACGTCACCGGCAAGCAGATCATGTTCGCCTCGAACGGCGAGAAGCTCGACGAGTTCGACGCGTTCCACCCGGACCGCATGGCGGGCCGCATCCTCGACATGGGTGACATGCTCACCCTCATCGAGCAGGCCGAGAAGACCTTCTCGCAGGCCGAGGCCGAGAAGATGGCGGCCAAGCTCGCCAAGGGCCCCAAGGAGTTCACGCTCGACGACTTCCTGGCCCAGATGGAGCAGGTCCGGAAGATGGGCTCCATCTCCAAGCTGCTCGGCATGCTCCCCGGCATGGGCCAGATCAAGGACCAGATCAACAACATCGACGAGCGCGACGTGGACCGCACCGCCGCGATCATCAAGTCGATGACCCCGGCCGAGCGCCAGGACCCGACGATCATCAACGGTTCGCGCCGCGCCCGCATCGCCAAGGGCTCCGGCACCGAGGTCAGCGCCGTGAAGTCGCTGGTCGAGCGCTTCTTCGACGCCCGCAAGATGATGTCGCGGATGGCCCAGGGCGGCGGCATGCCCGGTATGCCGGGCATCCCCGGGATGGGCGGCGGCCCCGGCCGGCAGAAGAAGCAGATCAAGCAGGCCAAGGGCAAGCGCAAGAGCGGCAACCCGATGAAGCGCAAGGAAGAGGAGGCCGCGGCCGCGGCCCGGCGCGAGCAGGGCCCGCAGGCCGTCGAGCCCGCGCCCGGCGCCAACCCCTTCGGACTCCCCACCGGGGGCCCGGGCGGCGGGGACTTCGACCTCCCCGACGAGTTCAAGAAGTTCATGAAGTAGCCGCGTGACGCGGCGGCCGACCGCAGCGGCCGTACGTGCGAGGGCCCCGCCCGGGATCGATCCCGGGCGGGGCCCTCGCACGTACGGCCACCCGTCGGCCCCCGGTCCGCCCCGCGCCCCTCCCGCGCCCGCCCCGGATCTGCGGGGGCAATGATCCCCTTTGTCGCTTATCGTCGGCCGGGAGGACGGCAGAAGGAGGCGCCCCGTGCCCAGTCCCACCCCCGTACCGCCCCGCGACCGGGCCGACACCCCCTGGCGCTCCGAGGGCGCGCCGCCCGCCCCCGCGCCCAGGAAGCGGATGCCGGGCGGCTGGCGCGGGCTGATCCTCACCGCGCTGATCGTCTACCTCCTCACCAACCTCGTCCTGTCGTTCTTCAACGAGGGCGACGAGCCGACCGTCTCGTACACCGAGTTCAGCAGACAGGTCGCCGACGGCAACGTCTCGAAGATCTACTCCAAGGGCGACGCCATCCAGGGCGAGCTGAAGGCCAAGCAGCCCCTGCCCGACGGGGGCAAGGGCGACTACACCAAATTCGTCACCCAGCGGCCCGCCTTCGCCGACGACCAGCTCTGGGCCGAGCTCACGAAGCAGAAGGTCACCGTCACCGCCTCCCCGGTCGTCGTGCAGCGCAGCTTCCTCGCCAACCTGCTGATCTCCCTGGCCCCCATGCTGCTCCTGGTCCTGCTGTGGATCTTCATCGCCCGCCGCATGTCCATGGGCGGCGGAGCCATGGGCGGCCTGGGCCGCAAGGCACCGCCCAAGCCGGTGGAACTCGAAGGCGCGCAGCGCACCACCTTCGAGGACGTCGCCGGCATCGACGAGGTCGAGGGCGAGCTCAACGACGTCGTCGACTTCCTCAGGAACCCCGACGCCTACCGCAGGATGGGCGCCCGCATGCCCCGCGGCGTCCTGCTGTCCGGGCCGCCCGGCACCGGCAAGACCCTGCTCGCCCGCGCCGTCGCCGGCGAGGCCGGAGTGCCCTTCTTCTCCGCGTCCGCCTCCGAGTTCATCGAGATGATCGTCGGCGTCGGCGCCTCCCGGGTGCGCGAGCTGTTCACCGAGGCCCGCAAGGTCGCCCCCGCGATCATCTTCATCGACGAGATCGACACCATCGGCCGCGCCCGCGGCGCCGGAGCCGGCATGGGCGGCCACGACGAACGCGAACAGACCCTCAACCAGATCCTCACCGAGATGGACGGCTTCACCGGCTCCGAAGGCGTCGTCGTCCTGGCCGCCACCAACCGCGCGGACGTCCTCGACCCGGCCCTGACCCGCCCCGGCCGCTTCGACCGCACGGTGGTCGTCTCGCCGCCCGACCGGCCCGGACGCGAGGCCATCCTGCGCATCCACACCCGCGACATCCCCCTCGCCGACGACGTGGACCTCGCCCAGGTGGCCCGCAGCACCCCCGGCATGACCGGCGCCGAACTGGCCAACCTCGCCAACGAGGGCGCACTGCTCGCCGTCAAGCGCGGCCGGCCCGCCGTCACCCGCGCCGACCTGTCCGACGCCCTGGAGAAGGTCCAGCTCGGCGCGGAACGCTCCCTCGTGATGCCCGAGGAGGAGCGCCGCCGCACCGCCTACCACGAGAGCGGCCACGCCCTCCTGGGCATGCTCCAACCGGGCGCCGATCCCGTCCGCAAGATCACCATTGTCCCCCGCGGCCGCGCCCTCGGCGTCACCCTCTCGACCCCGGACGCCGACCGGTACGCCTACACGGAGGAGTACCTCCGCGGCCGCATCATCGGCGCCCTCGGCGGCATGGCCGCCGAGCACACCGTCTACGACGTCATCACCACCGGCTCCGAAAGCGACCTGGAACAGGTCACCGGCATCGTCCGCGGCATGATCGGCCGCTGGGGCATGAGCGAGCGCGTCGGCCGCCTCACCGCCGTCCCGTCCGACGGGCAGAGCCCCTACGGCCTCTCCGCCGCCCCCGCCACGCTCGACGCGGTGGACCACGAGATGCGCCGCGTCGTCGACGAGTGCTACGAGGAGGCCTGCCGCCTGCTGCGCGCGCACCGCCCGCAGCTCGACTCCCTCGCCGAGGCCCTCCTCGCCGCGGAGACCCTCGACGAGGCGGCCGCCTACGCCGCCGCCGGCATCCCGCGCCTGACGAAGGACCACGGCACGGACTGACCGCGCGGCCCGGCCCCGCCCGGCCTGCGGCCCGGACGGCCCCGTCAGGCCATCCGGGCGATCACGTACCGGAAGATGTTCGGCAGCCACACCGCCCCGTCCGACCGCTCGAACGGGTGCAGGGCCTCCGTCAGCTCCTTCTCCGCGAGCGCGGGATCGGCCATCGCGCAGCGGACGGCGCCCGCCGGCCCCGCGGAACCGGTGCCCGCGACGGGATACAGCCCCGTCGACAGCAGCCCGCGCACCGCGCTGTCCACGTCCGCGTACCCGAACGGGCAGAACACCCGCCCCGATCCGTCCGGCCGCAGCCCGGCCCGCTCCACCAGCCCGTCCAGGTCCCGCGGCACCGGACCCCCGCCCAGCACCGCCGGCACCGTGCACCGCTCCGCCGGACCCCAGTCGGCCAGCACCACGGCCCCGCCCCGGCGGACGGACGGCAGGGCCGCCTCCAGGGCCCCCGGAGCCGGCGCGAAGGCCAGCAGGGCGTCGTACGGGCGCGGCGCGGCCGGCGGATCCGCCAGCACCTCCAGCAGCCGCTCGCGGGCCAGGGCCCGCCGGGCCGGATCCGCCTCCACGCCCGTGGCCGCGGCTCCCCGTCCGGCCGCGAGCAGCAGGGGCAGTCCGGCCCCGCAGCCGAGGCCCAGCAGCCGGTCGCCCGGCCCGACCTCCAGTCGGTCGTAGACCGCCTCGTACAGCGGTACCAGCATCCGTTCCTGGATCTCCGCCCAGTCCCGGGCGACGAGCGTCGCCGTCGGCGTCAATGTCATCGAAAGAGCGCTCCTGATTCCATGTCGCCCCCTTGCCCCCGTTGCCAGGGAACTCCCCATTCGCCCCCGCGTCCAGAGGAGCGCGCCACCCGATTCACGGATCGTGCACCCGGCGCCGTACGATTCGCGACATGGCAAAGGCTCCCGTTCTCACCCCGCAGGCGGAGGATTTCCCCCGCTGGTACCAGGATCTGATCAACAAGGCCGAGCTGGCCGACAACGGCCCTGTGCGCGGCACCATGGTCATCCGGCCGTACGGCTACGGCCTGTGGGAGCGGATGCAGCAGGAGATGGACGCGCGCATCAAGGACGCGGGCGCCCAGAACGCGTACTTCCCGCTGTTCATCCCGCAGTCGTACCTGACGAAGGAAGCCGAGCACGTCGAGGGCTTCGCCCCCGAGCTCGCGGTCGTCACGCACGGCGGCGGCAAGGAGCTGGAGGAGCCGGTCGTCGTCCGGCCCACCTCCGAGACCATCATCAACGACTACTTCTCCAAGTGGGTCCAGAGCTACCGCGACCTGCCGCTGCTCATCAACCAGTGGGCCAACGTGGTCCGCTGGGAGATGCGCCCGCGCGTGTTCCTCCGTACGAGCGAGTTCCTCTGGCAGGAGGGCCACACCGCCCACGCCACGTACGAGGACGCCCGCGCGTACGCCGCCCGGATCCACCGCGACGTCTACGGCGACTTCATGACGAACGTCCTGGGCATCGACGTCGTCCTCGGCCGCAAGACCGCCAAGGAGCGCTTCGCCGGCGCCATCAACACCCTCACCCTCGAAGGCATGATGGGTGACGGCAAGGCCCTCCAGCTGGGCACCAGCCACGAGCTCGGCACCAACTTCGCCAAGGCATTCAACACGCAGTACCTGTCGAAGGAAGGCAAGCAGGAGCTCGTCTGGCAGACCTCGTGGGGCGTCTCGACCCGCATGGTCGGCGGCCTGATCATGTCGCACGGCGACGACAACGGCCTGCGCGTCCCGCCGCGCCTCGCACACGTCCAGGTCGTCGTCATGGCGATCAAGGGCGACGAGGCCGTGGCCAAGGTCCGCGAGCTGGGCGCGCAGCTCAAGGCCGCCGGCCTGCGGGTGCAGGTCGACGACCGCGTCGACACCCCCTTCGGCCGCCGCGCCGTGGACTGGGAGCTCAAGGGCGTGCCGGTCCGCATCGAGATCGGCCCCCGCGACCTGGAGGCCGGCACCGCGATGCTGGCCCGCCGCATCCCGGGCGGGAAGACCCCGGTGCAGATCGACGCCCTCGCCGACCTGCTGCCCAAGGTGCTGGACGAGGACCAGGCCCAGCTCCTGCGCGAGTCCCGCGAGCGCCGCGAGGCCCGTACGTCCGACGTCTCGACCATCGAGGAGGCCGCCGAGGCAGCCATCGCCGGCGGCTGGGCGCGCATCCCGTGGGCCGACCTCGGCCCCGAGGGCGAGGCCAGGCTGGCCGAGCAGGCCGTCTCCGTGCGCTGCCTGATCGCCGCCGACGGATCGGTCCCGGAGGCCGACGACGCCCCCGGCACCCTCGCGATCGTCGCGCGCTCCTACTAGCCCCCGACGTGCCCGGGCGGCCACGCCCCGGCGCGCGGCAGGAGCCGCGTGCCGGGGCGTAGTCGTCGTTACCTACCGACTCCTCCTGGGATCGGCGCACCCGTCCTCGTCAGGACGCATGAGACTGAACTGACTGGTACGTGCAAAAAATTTGGAATGGCCCGGAATCGGAACACCGGGGCACCCCGGCTCGTTGTCACGACGTGAGCACGACACCACCTGTTCTCGCCGCAGAGCTGGCGCAGGCGTGGGCCGATATTCAGCGGTACCACCCCGAGCTGCCTGACCTTGCCGCACCCGAGTCCCTGATCGGTGAGTCCTCGTCCGCCTGCGGCGCCGAGCTCTCCTTCGAGCGACTGCTGCACGAGGCAGTCCATGGCATCGCCGCCGCCCGTGGAGTCCGCGACACCTCGCGCGCCGGCCGCTACCACAACCGCAGATTCCTGGCGATCGCCGAGGAGATGGGACTGGACCATGCCGAGGAGCCGCACGCCAGCAGCGGCTTCTCCCTGGTCTCGCTCAACCCCGAGGCCAAGAAGCGCTACCGCCCCACGATGGAGCGGCTCCAGCGCGCACTGAAGGCGCACACGGCCGCGACGGCCGCCGACACCAAGCGCAGCTTCCGCGGACCGGCCGCCCGGCACGGGTCCTCGGGCGGCGGCGTCCGGGTCAAGGCGGTCTGCGACTGCGGGCGCAACGTGCGGGTGGTCCCCTCCGTACTGGCCCAGGCGCCGATCGTCTGCGGGGGCTGCATGAAGCCCTTCCGCATCCCGGACGTGGCCATCGCGGCGGCTTCCTGACCGCGCGCGGCGGTGCCGCGGGCGTATGGCACAATGGACAGCTGTACTCGACAGTCGCATAGGACCCCTCTCTCCTCCGGCTGACGCGTCCATCGGGCACCCGAGTACCGCAACCCCACGTGGCATCTCATGTGCCCAACCACGTCAAGTTCAGGAGACACCACTCCAGTGGCAGTCAAGATCAAGCTCAAGCGCCTCGGCAAGATTCGCCAGCCGCACTACCGCATCGTCGTCGCCGACTCGCGCACCCGCCGCGATGGCCGTGCGATCGAGGAAATCGGTCTGTACCACCCCACGTACAACCCGTCGCGCATCGAGGTCAACGCCGAGCGTGCGCAGTACTGGCTGTCCGTCGGCGCCCAGCCCACCGAGGCTGTGCTCGCCATCCTGAAGCTGACCGGTGACTGGCAGGCCCACAAGGGCCTCCCCGCCCCCGCGCCGCTGCTCCAGCCGGCCACGAAGGAAGACAAGCGTCGCACCTTCGACGAGTTCGCCAAGACCCTTGAGGGTGGCGACGCCAAGGGCGAGGCCATCACGCAGAAGGCGAAGAAGGCCGACAAGAAGGCGGACGAGGCCGAGGCCGCCGCCGAGTCGACCGAGGCCTGAGCATGCTCGAGGAGGCTCTTGAGCACCTCGTGAAGGGCATTGTGGACAACCCCGACGACGTGCAGGTCGCCTCGCGCGACCTGCGCCGCGGGCAGGTGCTGGAGGTCCGGGTCCACCCGGACGATCTCGGCAAGGTGATCGGCCGCAACGGCCGCACCGCACGTGCTCTGCGTACCGTCGTGGGCGCCATCGGCGGCCGCGGCATCCGCGTCGACCTCGTCGACGTGGACCAGGTCCGCTGAGAAGTTGAACCACCGGCACGGGCCGGGGAGGGCATTCGTGCCCGCCCCGGCCCGTCGTCGTCTGAACAGGAGAGACACACAGTGGAGCTGGTAGTCGCGCGGATCGGCCGCGCCCACGGCATCAAGGGTGAGGTCACCGTCGAGGTGCGGACCGACGAGCCCGAGCTGCGGCTCGGCCCGGGCGCCGTGCTGCGGACCGAACCGGCGTCGGCGGGACCCCTGACCATCGAGACGGGCCGGGTGCACAGCGGGAGGCTGCTGCTCCGCTTCGCCGGCGTCAAGGACCGCACCGGCGCGGAGGCGCTGCGCAACACCCTGCTGATCGCCGAGGTCGACCCGGCGGAGCTGCCCGAGGAGCCCGACGAGTACTACGACCACCAGCTGATGGACCTGGACGTGGTGCTGGAGGACGGCACCGGGATCGGCCGGATCACCGAGATCTCGCACCTGCCGTCCCAGGACCTCTTCATCGTGGAGCGCCCCGACGGCACCGAGGTGATGATCCCGTTCGTCGAGGAGATCGTCGCCGAGATCGACCTGGAGGAGCAGCGCTGCGTCATCACCCCGCCGCCCGGGCTGATCGACGACCGTGCGGAGATCGCCTCGGCGCGCGATGCCGGGGAAGAAGCCTGATGCGTCTCGACGTCGTCACGATCTTCCCCGAGTACCTGGAGCCGCTGAACGTCTCCCTCGTCGGCAAGGCCCGCGCCCGCGGACAGCTCGACGTCCACGTCCACGACCTGCGCGACTGGACGTACGACCGGCACAACACGGTGGACGACACCCCGTACGGCGGCGGCCCCGGCATGGTCATGAAGACCGAGCCGTGGGGCGAGGCGCTGGACTCGGCGCTGGCCGACGGCTACGAGTCGGGCGCACACGGCCCCGTCCTGGTCGTCCCCACGCCCAGCGGCCGGCCGTTCACCCAGGAACTGGCCGTGGAACTGTCCGAGCGGCCCTGGCTCGTCTTCACCCCGGCCCGCTACGAGGGCATCGACCGACGGGTCGTCGACGAGTACGCGACCCGCATGCCGGTCTACGAGGTCTCCATCGGCGACTACGTCCTGGCGGGCGGCGAAGCGGCCGTCCTGGTCGTCACCGAGGCCGTGGCCCGACTGCTGCCCGGGGTGCTCGGCAACGCCGAATCGCACCGGGACGACTCCTTCGCCCCCGGCGAGATGGCCAACCTGCTGGAGGGGCCCGTCTACACCAAGCCCCCCGAGTGGCGCGGCCGGGACATCCCGGAGGTGCTGCTGAGCGGCCACCACGGGAAGATCGCCCGCTGGCGCCGGGACGAGGCCTTCCGCCGGACCGCGCGCAACCGGCCCGACCTGATCGAGCGGTGCGGGGCCGCGGCCTTCGACAAGAAGGACCGCGAACTCCTCTCCGTCCTGGGCTGGACGCCGACCCCCGACGGCCGGTTTTGGCGCAGGCCGCAGTCCGTGGAAGAATGAGCGGCTGCTGTACGCCCGCGAGCGCCCCTGCCACAGGGGGACCGTCGCCCGCCGGGTGGAGCAGCTCCCGAATTCTCTCCGGAAACCCGCCCGGCGGCCTGTGGCGTCGTGCGAAGAAAGCAGACGAAGAACATGTCTCACCTGCTCGATGGCGTCAACGCCGCCGCGCTCCGCTCGGACGTCCCGGCCTTCCGCCCCGGTGACACCGTCAACGTCCACGTCCGCGTGATCGAGGGCAACCGCTCCCGTATCCAGCAGTTCAAGGGCGTCGTCATCCGCCGCCAGGGCGCCGGTGTCTCCGAGACCTTCACGGTCCGCAAGGTCTCCTTCAGCGTCGGCGTGGAGCGCACCTTCCCGGTCCACTCCCCGATCTTCGAGAAGATCGAGCTCGTCACCCGCGGTGACGTGCGCCGCGCCAAGCTGTACTACCTCCGTGAGCTCCGCGGCAAGGCCGCGAAGATCAAGGAGAAGCGCGACAACTGAGGTCCCCTTCGGGGTCCGGGGCGGGCCGGATAGGCTCGCCCCCGATGGACACCGAAGCACCTCACACGCAGCGCGGCCACTCTTCCCCCGGACCGGGGGAGGGGCGGTCGCGCTTCGCGTTGTCCCGGGCCGGACGGGCGGGCCGGCCGCGGCAGCTCACCTGGCGCCGGGCCGGGGTGCTCGGCGTGATCTGCACCGTCTTCCTGCTGCTGCTCAGCAACTTCGTGGTGCAGCCCTTCCTGATCCCCAGCCGCTCGATGGAGCCGACCCTGAAGGTCGGGGACCGGGTGCTGGTGAACAAGCTGGCGTACCGGTTCGGCGACCTGCCGCGCCGCGGGGACGTGGTGGTCTTCGACGGCACCGGGTCCTTCGTGCAGGAGCGGCCCGAGGGCAATCCCGTCGGCGAGGTGCTGCACGGGGCGGCGTCCGCGCTCGGCCTCGCCGAGCCCTCGGACACGGACTTCGTGAAGCGGGTCGTGGGCGTCGGCGGCGACGACGTGGTGTGCTGCGACGCCGGCGGCCGGATCGCGGTCAACGGGGTCCCGCTGGACGAGCCGTACCTGTTCCCCGGCGACGCGCCCTCAAGGGTGCCCTTCCGCATCGTCGTGCCCCTTGGGACCCTGTGGGTGATGGGCGACCACCGGTCCCACTCCCGGGACTCGCGGGACCACCTGGGCGAGCCGGGCGGGGGGATGGTGCCGGTGGACAAGGTGATCGGGCGGGCCGACCGGATCGGCTGGCCGGTGTCGCGCTGGGGTTCACCGGGCGGGAGCCGTGGGTAGCCGGGGGCGGCCGAGATCCGGCCGGCCGCCGGAGCCCGAGCGGGACCCCGAGCCCGAGCGGGACCCGGAGCCCGAGCGGGCGCCTTGGTCCGAGCGCGCGCGTGAACCCGAGCGGGCGCCTTGGTCCGAGCGCGCGCCCGAGCGGGCGTCCGGGCAGGCCGAGGAGCCGGTGGTCGAGGGCGGCCGGGCCGAGCGGCGCCGGCTGGCGCGCCGGGTCCGCCGGCGCCGCCGCACCCGCCGGGTCGGCGAACTGCCGCTGCTGGTGGCCGTGGCGCTCTGCATCGCCCTCGTGCTCAAGACCTTCCTCGTCCAGGCGTTCTTCATCCCGTCGGGCTCGATGGAGCAGACCATCCGCATCGGCGACCGGGTGCTGGTGGACAAACTGACCCCGTGGTTCGGCTCCCAGGTCGAGCGCGGTGACGTCGTCGTGTTCAAGGACCCGGGCGGCTGGCTCCGGGGCGAGGCCCGGCCCGCGCCGGACCCGGTCGGCGTCAAGCAGGTCAAGGAGACGCTGACCTTCATCGGCCTGCTGCCCTCGGCGGACGAGCAGGACCTGATCAAGCGGGTCATCGGGGTCGGCGGAGACACCGTCGCGTGCTGCGACGCCCGCGGCCGGGTCACCGTCAACGGCGCGCCGCTCGATGAGCCGTACGTGAACGCCGGCAACGCCCCCTCCGAGATCCGCTTCGAGGTCCGGGTGCCCGCCGGGCGGCTCTTCGTCATGGGGGACCACCGGGCCAATTCGGCCGACTCCCGCTACCACCTCGACGAGGCCTTCGAGGGGACCATCGACGTGAACGGGGTCGTCGGCGAGGCCGTGGTGATCGCCTGGCCGTACGGGCACTGGAGCCGGCTGGAACAGCCCGCGACCTTCCGCACGGTGCCCGATCGGGCCCGGCGGACCGGACGGCGCCGTCGCGGGCGCCGACGTGACCTGACGTTCGCATAGTGTGTCCTCGGTCTCCCGCGCCTTAGGGAACTCCCGCTCGTTAGGGGAGGGGAGGGCCCGTGTCCGGTTCGGCGCGGGCGGCGATCGCGAGTGAGGGAGTGGATGTGGGGGATGTGGCGGTAGGCGCACGATCCGGACGCGACGAGGGCGACGAGCGGCCGGACGACGCCGTAGGGAGCACGGCCGGGGACGAGGCGGCCGAGGAGCCCCCGCACCACCGTTCGTTCTGGAAGGAGCTCCCGCTCCTCATCGGCATCGCCCTGCTGCTGGCCCTGCTGATCAAGACCTTCCTGGTGCAGGCGTTCTCGATCCCGTCCGACTCGATGCAGAACACCCTGCAGCGCGGCGACCGGGTGCTGGTGGACAAGCTGACCCCGTGGTTCGGCTCCGAGCCCGAGCGCGGTGAGGTCGTGGTCTTCCACGACCCCGCGAACTGGCTCTCCGGAGAGCCCACTCCGGAGCCGAACATCGCGCAGAAGGCCCTCAGCTGGATCGGCCTCATGCCGTCCGCCGAGGAGAAGGACCTGATCAAGCGGACCATCGCCATCGGCGGGGACACGGTCGAGTGCAAGAAGGGGGGACCGGTCGTCGTCAACGGCAAGGAGCTGGACGAGCCGTACATCTTCCCGGGCAACACCCCGTGCGACGACGCGCCGTTCGGCCCGATCACCGTGCCCAAGGGCAAGCTCTGGGTGATGGGCGACCACCGCCAGAACTCCCAGGACTCCCGCTACCACATGCAGGACTCCACCCAGGGGTTCGTCCCGGTCAAGGACGTCGTCGGGCGGGCCGTCGTCGTCGCGTGGCCGATCAACCGCTGGGCCACCCTGCCGGTTCCGGACACCTTCGACCAGCCCGGCATCGACAACCAGAAGGCGGCCACCGCCCTCGGTCTCGGCGCGTCCGGGCTGGCCCCGGTCGGTCTCGGCCCGGCCGCGCTCGGCCTCGCGGGCGCGGTCCCGCTGGTCATGTGGCGCCGACGGAGGCTGACCAGCGGGCGTACCGCCCGGTAGGGTGCCGCCCAGGTCGACGATCTCCGACGTGTGGGGGCGCTGCAATGGGCGGAACGGACGCAATACGCGGTGGCAGGGACGGCCGCGGCGCTCTCGGCAACACGCTGTCGGGGATCGCCGTGGCCGTCGGCTTCGCGCTCTTCCTCGGCGGGTTCGTGTGGGGGGCGCTGGTGTACCAGCCCTACACCGTCCCGACCGACTCGATGATGCCCACCGTCCTCCCGGGCGACCGGGTACTGGCGCAGCGCATCGACGGCGGTGAGGTCCGTCGCGGAGACGTGATCATCTTCAACGACTCCGCGTGGAGCGACCTCCCCATGGTCAAGCGGGTCGTCGGCATCGGCGGCGACACCGTCAAGACCGGCGCCGACGGCGCGCTGACGGTCAACGGCGTCACCCTCGACGAGCCGTACATCGACGACGCCGCACCCGAATCGGGACTCGCCATGCCGCCCGGCCAGCCCGCCGCGCCCGGCACCCCCTTCGAGGTCACGGTGCCCGAGGGCAACCTCTTCCTGCTGGGCGACCGGCGCGGTGCCTCGCTCGACTCCCGCGCCCACCTCCAGGAAGCCGGGCAGGGGACCGTACCGAGGTCCGCCGTGAGCGCCCGCGTCGACGCCCGGGCCTGGCCCTCCGCGGGGATGCTGGAACGCCCCCGGACCTACGCGGACCTGCCCGGCGGGGTCTCGCGGCCCGGGCCGCTGCGCCTCCAGCTGGCCGCGGTGGCGGCCGGAGCCCTGCTGGTCGTCCTCGGAGCCGCGTACGGGCCCCTCGCGCGGGTCCTGGGGCGCGGGCGGCGCAGGGAGCCGGCCGGTGCCCGCTGAACCGGTGCCGGGGGCGCCCGCACCGGACGGGGGGCTTGCGAGGTGTGCGGACGAGGGGGCGGTGGCGGGGCCGGACGCGGGAGCGGTGGCGGAGACCGCGGCCGCGGCGCGGAGGGTGTCGCGCCTGGTCCTGCTGGACCCGGCGGACCGGATCCTGCTGCTCCACGGCTTCGAACCGGCCGATCCCGCCGACACCTGGTGGTTCACCCCCGGCGGAGGCCTGGAGGGCGGCGAGAGCCGGGAGCAGGCCGCACTGCGGGAACTCGCCGAGGAGACGGGGATCACAGAGGTCGAACTGGGGCCGGTGCTGTGGCGCCGGTACTGCTCCTTCCCCTTCGACGGGCGGCGCTGGGAGCAGGACGAGTGGTACTTCCTGGCCCGCACCACGCGCACGGAGACCGAGATGAGCGGCCTCACCGAGCTGGAACGGCGCAGCGTCGCCGGAGCGAGGTGGTGGACCTCCGAGGAACTTCTCTCGGCCCGTGAGACGGTGTACCCGACCAGACTCGCCGGGCTGCTCCGTACGCTGCTCGACGACGGTCCTCCGGGTGTGCCGGTGGTCCTGCCCCCGGAAATCGTTTAGGGGCGCGGGGGCCTGGCGCACAATAGGGGGACGCACGGCTGAAGGGGAACATGCCATGAGTGCCGAGGACCTCGAAAAGTACGAGACCGAGATGGAGCTGAAGCTCTATCGGGAGTACCGCGACGTCGTCGGGCTGTTCAAGTACGTGATCGAGACCGAACGCCGTTTCTACCTCACCAACGACTACGAGATGCAGGTGCACTCGGTCCAGGGGGAGGTCTTCTTCGAGGTCTCGATGGCCGACGCGTGGGTCTGGGACATGTACCGGCCGGCCCGGTTCGTGAAGCAGGTGCGGGTGCTCACGTTCAAGGACGTGAACATCGAGGAGCTCAACAAGAGCGACCTGGAGCTGCCGAGCAGCTGACCAGCCGACGCCCGGCCGCGCGCCGTCGTGTGACCCGCCGTCCTGTGGTCCCGTCCTCCCGTCTTTACTGCCCTCCCGCCCTCCCGCTCACCCGCCCTCCCGGCGTCCGTTGTGCTCGGCCCGTGCGTATGTACCAGCCCGTTTTCACTCGAACGGGTGGTGGGGTTGTCCACAACGCGGTGGTTGTCCACCAAGATCCACAGGGTGGGCGGGGGAGCGGGATCGTCGGTACCGGAGGTGGTGCCGAATGGACACGAAAGACGTGGCACGACAGGCATTGGGGCGGTACGGCGAGGACCTCGCGGCACGCCGGCTCACCGAAGCCGGGATGACCGTCATCGCACGGAACTGGCGGTGCCGCGGCGGGGAGATCGACATCGTCGCGCGCGACGGGGACGCCCTCGTCGTCTGCGAGGTCAAGACCCGCCGGGCGGGGGCGTTCGAACACCCCATGGCCGCGGTGCGCCCCGGCAAGGCCGAGCGGCTGCGCGCTCTGGCCCTGCGCTGGCTCGCCGACCACGGCGGACCCCCTCCCGGCGGGGTCCGCATCGACCTCGTCGGGATCGTGCTGCCCCGCCGCGGCGCCCCCCTGGTGGAACACGCCCGGGGGGTGGCCTGATGGGGTTCGCCCGCGCCTGCTCGGTGGCCCTGGTCGGCGTCGACGGCGTGGTGGTCGAGGTCCAGGCCGACCTGGAGCCCGGGGTCGCCGCCTTCACCCTGGTCGGGCTGCCCGACAAGACCCTGATCGAGAGCCGCGACCGGGTGCGCGCCGCCATCGCCAACTCGGGAGCGGCCTGGCCGCAGAAGAAGCTGACGGTCGGCCTCAGCCCGGCCTCCGTACCCAAGTCCGGCGCCGGCTTCGACCTCGCCGTGGCGGCCGCCGTCCTGGGCGCCGCCGAGATCGTCGACCCCGGCGCCATCGCCGACCTCGTCCTCATCGGAGAACTCGGTCTGGACGGCCGCGTCCGCCCGGTCCGGGGGATCCTCCCCGCGGTCCTCGCCGCCGCGGAGGCCGGCTACCGGCAGGTCGTCGTACCGCAGCAGTGCGCCGCCGAGGCCGCGCTCGTGCCCGACGTCGCGGTGCTCGGCGTCCGCAGCCTGCGCCAGCTGATCGCCGTCCTCACGGGTGCGCCGGTCCCCGAGGAGGAGCGGCCCGAACCGCCCGGCCGGCCGGACCCGATGCTGGCCGGGCTGGTGCTGCCCGGCGCCGGGCTCGGCACCGGGATCGCACCCGGCCGCACCGGGCAGGCCGACTGCGCCGACCACCCCGACCTCGCTGACGTGGCCGGCCAGCACGGCGCACGCCGCGCACTGGAGGTGGCCGCCGCCGGAGGCCACCACCTCTTCCTCAACGGACCCCCCGGAGCCGGCAAGACCATGCTGGCCGAACGGCTGCCCTGGATCCTGCCGCCCCTCACCCGACAGGACTCCGTGGAGGTCACCGCCGTCCACTCGGTCGCCGGGATCCTCCCGCCCGGCGAACCGCTCGTCACCCGGCCGCCCTACTGCGCGCCCCACCACTCCGCCACCATGCAGTCCCTGGTGGGCGGCGGGAGCGGGGTCCCGCGGCCGGGCGCGGTCTCCCTGGCCCACCGCGGAGTGCTCTTCCTGGACGAGGCCCCGGAATTCCACGGCCGCGCCCTCGACGCGCTGCGCCAGCCCCTCGAATCCGGGCACGTCGTCATCGCCCGGGCCGCCGGGGTCGTCAGACTGCCCGCCCGGTTCCTGATGGTGCTCGCCGCCAACCCCTGTCCCTGCGGCCGGCACACCCTGCACGGCACGGGATGCGAATGCCCGGCCTCGGTGATCCGCCGCTACCAGGCCCGGCTGTCCGGGCCGCTGCTCGACCGGGTGGACCTGCGCGTGGAGGTCGAGCCCGTCACCCGCTCCGACCTGCTCCGCCAAGGCGGCCGCGGCGAGCCCACCGCCGCGGTCGCGGACCGCGTCCGGGCGGCCAGGGAACGCGCCGCCGTCCGCCTCGCCGACACCCCCTGGCGGATCAACTCCGAAGTACCCGGACAGGAGTTGCGCACCCGCTGGCAGACGGCGCCCGGAGCGTTGGCCCAGGCCGAACGGGACCTGGAGCGCGGACTGCTCACCGCACGCGGGCTGGACCGGGTACTGCGGGTCGCCTGGACCGTCGCCGACCTCCGGGGCCGGGACCGCCCCGAGGCACCGGACGTGGCCGTCGCCCTGGAACTGCGGACCGGCATCGCACGCGGGGCCGCCCTGGTACCGGGAGCCCCCTCATGACCGCCGCCCCGCCCGAGGCCCCCGCGCCGCCGTCGGAGGAGGACGCGGAACTGCTGGCGCGGGCCGCCCTCACCCGGGTGCTGGAACCGGGCGAGGAGCACGGCGGGCGCTGGCTGCGGGAACACGGCGCCGTGACCCTGCTCCGCCTGCTGACCGGCCCGGAGCCGCAGAGCTCCGCGCTCACCGGAGTACGGCCGCAGCGGCTCGCCGGATACCGCAGACGGGCCGAGCTCGCCGACCCCCGGCAGGACCTGGAGCGGGCCGCCGCCTCGGGAGCGCGGTTCGTCTGCCCCGGCTCGGCGGAGTGGCCGACCCAGCTCGACGACCTCGGCGACGCCCGCCCCATCGGGCTGTGGCTGCGGGGCCGGCCCCACCTGCGGACCTGGGCCCTGCGCTCGGTCGCCGTGGTCGGAGCCCGAGCCTGCACCCCGTACGGAGCGCACATGGCGCAGGTCCTGGCCACCGGACTCGCCGAGCACGGCTGGGTCGTGGTCTCCGGCGCGGCCTACGGCATCGACGGCGCCGCCCACCGCGGGGCCCTGGCCTCCGGCGGCGCCACCGCGGCGGTGCTGGCCTGCGGCGTCGACGTCTCCTACCCCCGGGGCCACGCCGAGCTCCTCGGCCGCATCGCCCGCCAAGGCCTGGTCATCGGGGAGCTGCCGCCCGGCAGCCACCCCACCCCCACCCGGTTCGTCCTGCGCAACCGGGTCATCGCCGCCCTCACCCGGGGCACCGTCGTGGTGGAGGCCGCCCACCGCAGCGGCTCCCTCGTCACCGCCCGGCGGGCCCGCGAGCTCGGCCGGTCCACCATGGGCGTCCCCGGCCCCGCCACCAGCGGACTGTCGGCCGGAGTCCACGAACTGCTGCGCGGCGAGGCCGTACTGGTCACCGACGCGGCCGAGATCGTGGAGCTGGTCGGCGCCATCGGCGAACTGGCTCCCGAACGGCGCGGACCGGTCCTGGCCCGCGACCACCTCGACCCCGAGACGGCCCGGGTGCTCGAAGCCCTCCCGGCGGGCCGCACCGCGGACGCCGACGAGCTGGCACTTGCCTCCGGCACCAGCGCAGACGACGTCATCGGCAGACTGTACGAACTTCACTCTCTGGGGTTCGTCGAACGGCAGGGCGACGGCTGGCAGTTGATCAGACATCCACCGGCAACAGGCACGCAAACCGGGACCGTTCGGCGAGGCGGTCGTTGACCTGGGGCGTTCCGGTGAAAGAGTGAAACCGATGAGAGACGCGGTCTTCCCGGTGGCGGTCTCCGGGACCGTGCGCCGAGCGCCGGTCCCGGGTCGCCCACGCGGTCCCGGGCGACTCTGCGGCCCCGCGCGATCCCGTACTCTTCGCGCACCGCGACACTTCCGTCACGCTACGCTCCCAAGGAATCCCGCTCCGGCAAAGGCGAAGCATGCCCCAGCACACCTCAGGGTCTGACCGCGCTGCGGTGCCCCCCGCTGCCCGCGGCAGCGTGCGGTCCACCGCACCCTCGTCCCTGGAGGTGCTGTGGCGCTCGTACAAGGACTCCGGCGACGAGCGGCTGCGGGAGCAGCTGATCCTGCACTACTCGCCGCTGGTGAAATACGTGGCCGGACGCGTCAGCGTCGGCCTGCCACCCAACGTCGAGCAGGCCGACTTCGTCTCCTCGGGCGTCTTCGGGCTGATCGACGCCATCGAGAAGTTCGACATCGAGCGGTCGATCAAGTTCGAGACCTACGCGATCACCCGCATCCGCGGCGCGATGATCGACGAGCTGCGCGCGCTGGACTGGATCCCCCGCTCGGTCCGCCAGAAGGCGCGCGCCGTCGAGCGCGCCTACGCCACGCTGGAGGCCCAGCTCCGCCGCACCCCGACGGAGAGCGAGGTCGCGGGCGAAATGGGCATCGCGGTGGAGGACCTCCACGCGGTCTTCAGCCAGCTGTCCCTGGCCAACGTGGTCGCCCTGGAGGAGCTGCTGCACGCCGGAGGCGAGGGCGGCGACCGCCTCTCGCTCATGGACACCCTGGAGGACACCGCCGCCGACGACCCCGTCGAAGTGGCGGAGGACCGCGAACTGCGGCGGCTCCTGGCCCGCGCCATCAACACCCTCCCCGAGCGGGAGAAGACGGTCGTGACCCTCTACTACTACGAGGGCCTCACCCTGGCCGAGATCGGCAACGTGCTGGGCGTGACCGAGAGCCGGGTCAGCCAGATCCACACCAAGTCGGTGCTGCAACTGCGGGCGAAGCTGGCGGATGTGGGGCGGTGAGCTTGCGGTACCTCCGTAGAGTGGACGCGTGCCCAGGATTCGAGCGGCCTCCGTGGCCGAGCACCGGTCGATGCAGCGCGGCGCCCTCTTGGACGCCGCGCGTTCCCTGCTGTCCGAAGGCGGGACGGAAGCCCTGACCTTCCCCGCCCTCGCCGAGCGGACCGGCCTCGCCCGGTCCTCCGTGTACGAGTACTTCCGCTCCCGCGCCGCGGTGGTCGAGGAACTGTGCGCCGTGGACTTCCCGGTGTGGGCCGCCGAGATCGAGGGGGCGATGGAACGCGCCGAGACGCCCGAGGAGAAGATCGAGGCCTACGTGCGCAGCCAGCTGGGACTGGTCGGCGACCGGCGGCACCGGGCCGTGGTGGCGATCTCGGCCAGCGAGCTCGACGCCGGGGCGCGGGAGAAGATCCGCGCGGCCCACGGCGGGCTCGTCGCGATGATCGTCGAGGCCCTCGCCGCACTCGGGCAGTCCGAACCGCGGCTCGCGGCGATGCTGCTCCAAGGCGTGGTCGACGCTGCGGTACGGCGCATCGAACTCGGCGCGGCCGAAGACCCGGCCGTGGTGACGGCCGCGGCGGTCGCGATGGCGCTGCGCGGCGTCCGGGGCTGAGACCCTCACCTGCCCCACTTCACCCCCGCCCCCACCCCCACCCCCACCCCCACCCCCACCCCCTCCCCCTCCCTCCACCCCCCTCCCGCCTCGCCTCTTTGGTTCAATCCGCCCAGTCCGTCGAGGCCGCCCCGCCGGTTCCGCCGGTCCCGCCGGTTGCGTTCATCGGGTTCGGGGCGTTCGCCCCGGGTAGCAGGCGCGGGGTCGGGCGGGGGAGGAGGGCGAGCGGGTTGCGGTAGCCGCCGCCGTCCGACAGCAGGCCCCAGTGGAGGCACGGCTCCGCGCAGTGGGAGCCCTCGGTGAGGACGGCCACCACCTGGCCCGCGATGACCTCCTCGCCCTCCGCGACCAGCGGGCGGACCGGCTCGTAGGTGGTGCGCAGGCCGTTCGGGAGGGTCAGCGACAGGACCCCGCGGCCGGCGACGGGGCCCGCGTGGTGGACGCGGCCGGGGCCGACCGCGCGCAGCTCGGCGCCCACCGGAGCCGCCAGGTCCACGCCGCGGTGGCCGGCGGCGTACGGGGTCGGGGGCGGGTCCCACCAGCGGACCACCGCGAGGGGCGGGGGCAGCGGGCGGATCGCGGGGAGGGCGGCCTGGGCCAAGAGCAGGAGCGCGGAGAGCAGCAGGGTCGTCATGGGGACCAGGGTCCCGGGCGGACGACGGGCCTGCTCGGGGTTGTGGACGGGGCCCGGCCTGTGGACAACGGCGTCACCCGGCATACCGCCGGGTCCCGTACACTTCTTGTGGCGATCCGGGTCACCGGGTCGACTTCGCACGCCCCAGTACCAGCCCGAAACGGCCTGGTGACAGCGTCTCTCGGTCCCCTTTCCGGGGGCAGGACGCGGCGGGGCGTCAGGAACCAAACCGAGAAAACAAGGAGATGGCCATGGCCGTCGTAACGATGCGGGAGCTGCTGGAAAGCGGCGTCCACTTCGGTCACCAGACCCGCCGCTGGAACCCGAAGATGAAGCGCTTCATCTTCACGGAGCGCAACGGCATCTACATCATCGACCTGCTCCAGTCGCTGTCGTACATCGACCGCGCCTACGAGTTCGTGAAGGAGACCGTCGCGCACGGCGGCTCCATCATGTTCGTCGGTACCAAGAAGCAGGCCCAGGAGGCCATCGCCGAGCAGGCGACGCGCGTCGGCATGCCGTACGTCAACCAGCGTTGGCTCGGTGGCATGCTCACCAACTTCTCGACCGTCTACAAGCGCCTCCAGCGCCTGAAGGAGCTTGAGGCGATCGACTTCGAGGACGTCGCCGCCTCGGGTCTCACCAAGAAGGAGCTCCTGGTCCTCTCCCGCGAGAAGATCAAGCTGGAGAAGACCCTCGGTGGTATCCGCGAGATGTCGAAGGTCCCCAGCGCCGTCTGGATCGTCGACACCAAGAAGGAGCACATCGCCGTCGGTGAGGCGCGCAAGCTCCACATCCCGGTCGTCGCGATCCTCGACACCAACTGCGACCCCGACGAGGTCGACTACAAGATCCCGGGCAACGACGACGCGATCCGCTCCGTCACCCTGCTCACCCGCGTGATCGCCGACGCCGTCGCCGAGGGCCTCATCGCCCGCTCCGGCGCTGCGACCGGCGACTCGAAGCCGGGCGAGAAGGCCGCCGCCGAGCCGCTCGCCGAGTGGGAGCGCGACCTGCTCGAGGGCGACAAGAAGGCCGACGACGCCGAGGCCGCTCCGGCCGAGGCCGCTGCCGAGACCCCCGCCGCCGAGACCCCGGCCGCCGAGGCTGTCGAGGCTCCGGCCGCCGACGCCGAGGTCGCCGAGGCCCCGGCCGCCGACGCCGAGCAGGCCTGACCCACTGAGAGCGTCCGGCGTTCACGCGCCGGGCACTCGCAGCACGGACGATGACGGCGGGGGAGCCGCGCCACAAGCGCGGCGCCTCCGCCGTTCACCCGTAGATCTACGACTTCGAGAGAGAATCACAGACTCATGGCGAACTACACCGCCGCTGACGTCAAGAAGCTCCGCGAGCTCACCGGCGCCGGCATGATGGACTGCAAGAACGCGCTCGTGGACTCCGACGGTGACGTCGACAAGGCCATGGAAGCGCTCCGTATCAAGGGTCAGAAGGGCGTCGCCAAGCGCGAGGGCCGTTCTGCCGAGAACGGTGCCGTCGTCTCCCTCATCGCCGACGACAACACCTCCGGTGTCCTCGTCGAGCTGAAGTGCGAGACGGACTTCGTCGCCAAGGGCGACAAGTTCCTGGCCGTCGCCAACCAGCTGGCCGCGCACGTCGCCGCGACCTCCCCCGCCGACATCGAGGCGCTGCTCGCGTCCGAGATCGAGGCCGGCAAGACCGTCCAGGCGTTCGTGGACGAGGCCAACGCCAACCTCGGCGAGAAGATCGTCCTGGACCGCTTCGCGCAGTTCTCCGGCGGTTACGTCGCGGCGTACATGCACCGCACGATGCCCGACCTGCCGTTCCAGATCGGTGTCCTGGTCGAGCTCGACAAGGAGAACGCCGAGGTCGCCCGCGGCGTCGCGCAGCACATCGCCGCGTTCGCCCCGCAGTGGCTGTCCGCCGAGGACGTCCCGGCCGAGAAGGTCGAGTCCGAGCGCCGCATCGCCGAAGAGGTCACCCGCGCGGAGGGCAAGCCCGAGGCTGCCATCTCCAAGATCGTCGAGGGTCGCGTCAACGGCTTCTTCAAGGAGGCCACCCTCCTCGGCCAGCCGTACGCGCTGGACAACAAGAAGTCCGTCCAGAAGGTCCTGGACGAGGCCGGTGTCACCCTGAAGCGCTTCTCGCGCATCAAGGTCGGCATCTGAGTCCGTCCGTACGCGACGGACACCGGACCCCGGTAGGGTCTGAGGCAGTCGTCCGCGCTCGCGCAGGGCGACCGCAGATCTGACGAGGAGGCCATTGCCGTAGAGGGAACCGCGAGGACCCACCGGCAATGGCCTTCTTCGTATGTGCACGAGGAGATCTCCATGAATCAGGGCGTGGACCCCCACACCGCATCCGACGACAAGAGCGACCAGGACAAGAAGGGCCGCCGCTTCATGCTGAAGCTGTCCGGCGAGGCCTTCTCCGGCGGCGGAGGACTGGGCGTCGACCCCGACGTCGTCCACGCCATCGCGCGTGAGATCGCCGCGGTGGTCCGCGACGGCGCGGAGATCGCCATCGTGATCGGCGGCGGCAACTTCTTCCGCGGGGCCGAGCTCCAGCAGCGCGGTATGGACCGGGCCCGGTCCGACTACATGGGCATGCTCGGCACCGTCATGAACTGCCTCGCCCTCCAGGACTTCCTGGAGAAGGAGGGCATCGACTCCCGCGTGCAGACCGCCATCACGATGGGGCAGGTCGCGGAGCCGTACATCCCGCTGCGTGCCGTGCGGCACCTGGAGAAGGGCCGCGTCGTGATCTTCGGCGCCGGCATGGGCATGCCGTACTTCTCCACCGACACCACGGCCGCCCAGCGCGCCCTGGAAATCGACGCCGAGGCCCTGCTGATGGGCAAGAACGGTGTCGACGGCGTCTACGACTCCGACCCGAAGAAGAACCCGGACGCGGTGAAGTTCGACGCGCTCGAATACAGCGAGGTGCTCTCGCGCGACCTCAAGGTCGCCGATGCCACCGCCATCACGCTGTGCCGCGACAACAAGCTGCCCATCCTCGTCTTCGAGCTGCTGGCCGAGGGCAACATCGCCCGCGCCGTCAAGGGTGAGAAGATCGGCACGCTCGTCAGCGACCAGGGAACCCGGACCTGAGCAGTCCGCCGCCGGACCCGGCCCGGCGGGCTCCGTCCGCCCGGCCCGCCCAGCCCGCCCGAACCCATCCATATCTGACATGCAGGAGCACGTGGTGACCGAAGAGATCCTCCTCGAGGCCGAGGAGAAGATGGAAAAGGCCGTCGTCGTCGCCAAGGAGGACTTCGCCGCGATTCGCACCGGTCGTGCGCACCCGGCGATGTTCAACAAGATCGTGGCCGACTACTACGGCGCCATCACGCCCATCAACCAGCTCGCCTCGTTCTCGGTGCCCGAGCCGCGCATGGCGATCGTGACCCCGTTCGACAAGAGCGCCCTGCGCAACATCGAGCAGGCCATCCGCGACTCCGACCTGGGTGTCAACCCGAGCAACGACGGCAGCATCATCCGGGTGACCTTCCCCGAGCTGACGCAGGACCGCCGCAAGGAGTACATCAAGGTCGCGCGGACCAAGGCCGAGGACTCCAAGATCTCCCTGCGTTCCGTCCGCCGCAAGGCCAAGGACGCCCTCGACAAGCTGGTCAAGGACAAGGAGGCCGGCGAGGACGAGGTGCGCCGCGCGGAGAAGGAGCTCGACGACACCACCGCGAAGTACGTCGCGCAGGTGGACGAGCTGCTCAAGCACAAGGAAGCCGAGCTCCTCGAAGTCTGATGAACGACTCTTCCTGGCAGCCGGAGCCGGTTCCGGCGGGTCCCGCATACGATGCGCAGGCGGGCCCGCACACTCGGCCCATGCCCATCGTGCCCGATGCCGCCGGCCGTGACTTCGACGACCGGGAAGCACGCGATCGGGGGGCCGCCGCGGCCGGCGGCCCCCCCTTCCGCGCCGAGACGCCGCCGCAGGAGCCCATGCCCAGCCCCCCGCCCCCGCATGCCCCGCAGCCGCAGGACGTCCCGCCCCCGCCGCCGAAGAAGCGCGCGGGGCGCGACCTGCGCGCCGCCATAGGGGTGGGCGTCGGCCTCGGTGCGGTGATCTTCGCCTCGCTGCTGATCGTCAAGGCCGTCTTCGTCGGCGTCGTCGTCGTCGCGGTCGTGGTGGGCCTGTGGGAGCTCACCTCCCGGCTCCAGGAGAAGAAGGGCATCAAGGCCCCGCTCGTCCCGCTCGCCGTCGGCGGCGCGGCCATGATCATCGCGGGGTACGTCCGGGGGGCCGAGGGCGCCTGGGTGGCCATGGCGCTGACCGCGCTCGCCGTGCTGGTCTGGCGGATGACCGAACCGCCCGAGGACTACCTGAAGGACGTCACGGCGGGCGTCTTCGCCGCCTTCTACGTCCCCTTCCTGGCCACCTTCGTCGCGCTGCTGCTCACCGCCGACGACGGGCCGCAGCGGGTGATCACCTTCCTGCTGCTGACCGTGGTCAGCGACACGGGGGCGTACGCGGTCGGCTGGCGCTTCGGCAAGACCAAGCTGGCCCCGCGCATCAGTCCCGGCAAGACCCGCGAGGGACTGCTGGGGGCGGTGGCCTTCGCGATGGCCGCGGGTGCGCTGTGCATGGAGTTCCTGATCGACGGCGGCGCCTGGTGGCAGGGGCTGCTGCTGGGCCTGGCCGTGGCCGTCAGTGCCACGCTCGGCGACCTCGGCGAGTCGATGATCAAGCGGGACCTGGGCATCAAGGACATGGGCACCCTGCTGCCGGGCCACGGCGGCATCATGGACCGGCTCGACTCGCTGCTGCCGACCGCGCCGGTGGTCTGGCTGCTGCTGGCGGCCTTCGTCGGCACGGGCTGACACCGGCCGGGCGGTTACCCTTGAAGGGCGCGCTGCTTCTGCGGCGCGCCTTTCGTCTTACAAGGAGTACCTGCCATGGCCCGCCCCGTTCCGGGAGAGCTCACCTTCGTCGCCCCTCGCGGGGTCAAGAAGCCGCCCCGGCACCTCGCCGACATGACCCCGGCCGAGCGCCGCGAGGCGGTCGCCGCGATCGGCGAGAAGCCGTTCCGGGCCAAGCAGCTCTCGCAGCACTACTTCGCGCGGTACGCCCACGACCCGGCCGAGTGGACGGACATCCCGGCGGCCTCCCGGGAGAAGCTCCGCCAGGAACTGCTGCCGGACCTGATGAACGTGCTGCGGCACATCTCGTGCGACGACGACACCACCCGCAAGACCCTGTGGAAGCTGCACGACGGCACGCTCGTCGAGTCCGTGCTGATGCGCTACCCGGACCGGGTCACCATGTGCATCTCCTCGCAGGCCGGCTGCGGCATGAACTGCCCGTTCTGCGCCACCGGCCAGGCCGGGCTGGACCGGAACCTGTCCACCGCCGAGATCGTGCACCAGATCGTCGACGGCATGCGCGCACTGCGCGACGGCGAGGTCCCCGGCGGGCCGGCCCGGCTGTCGAACATCGTCTTCATGGGCATGGGCGAGCCGCTGGCCAACTACAACCGGGTGGTCGGCGCCATCCGCCGGCTCACCGACCCGGAGCCCGACGGCCTGGGCCTGTCGCAGCGCGGCATCACCGTCTCCACCGTGGGCCTGGTCCCGGCCATGCTGCGCTTCGCCGACGAGGGCTTCAAGTGCCGGCTGGCCGTCTCCCTGCACGCGCCCGACGACGAGCTGCGCGACACGCTGGTCCCGGTGAACACCCGCTGGAACGTGCGCGAGGTCCTCGGCGCGGCGTGGGAGTACGCGGAGAAGTCCGGCCGCCGGATCTCCATCGAGTACGCCCTGATCCGCGACATCAACGACCAGGCCTGGCGCGGTGACCTGCTGGGCAAGCTGCTCAAGGGCAAGCGCGTCCACGTCAACCTGATCCCGCTGAACCCGACCCCGGGCTCGAAGTGGACCGCCTCGCGGCCCGAGGACGAGAAGGCCTTCGTGGAGGCCATCGCCCGGCACGGCGTGCCCGTGACCGTACGGGACACCCGCGGTCAGGAGATCGACGGCGCGTGCGGCCAGCTCGCCGCGTCGGAGCGCTGACCGTCCGGTTCGAGACGGTCACATTCGGCCACGGGGTACGCTGTGGCCGAACCAACTTCATATATTCCGACAGGGGAGCGCCACAGCGCTGAGAGTGCGGTCGCCACCGCAGACCCTCTGAACCTTGCCCCGGTCATTCGGGGTAGGAAGTTCGGTCACCACTCAAGCTGTTGCGCCCTGCCCTGATTCCGCTCGTCCCGAGCGGAATCAGGGCAGGGCCGCGTCTTCTCCTGGTCATCCCAGGAGGAATTCACCAGTGAGCACCACCAGGAAGATCGCGGGCGTCGCGCTCGCGGCCGCGCTCGGCGCCACCACGCTCAGCGCCTGCGGCGGCGGTACGAAGGACGCGTCCGCGGGCGGCGCAGCCGACGCCCCGAAGTCCAAGACCGTCACCCTCGTCTCGCACGACTCCTTCAACGTGACCGACTCGGTCCTCAAGGAGTTCGAGCAGCAGAGCGGCTACACCGTGAAGGTCCTCAAGTCCGGGGACGCGGGCGCCGCCCTCAACCAGGAGATCCTCACGAAGGGCTCGCCGCGCGGCGACGTCTTCTTCGGCGTGGACAACACCCTCCTCTCCCGCGCGCTCGACAACGGCATCTTCACCCCGTACGAGGCCAAGGGCCTGGCCGAGGTGAAGCCGGAGTACGTGCTCGACAAGGAGCACCGGGTCACCCCGGTCGACTCCGGCGACATCTGCGTCAACTACGACAAGCAGTACTTCGCCGACAAGAAGCTCGCCCCGCCGCAGACGCTGGACGACCTCGTCAAGCCCGAGTACAGGAACCTGCTGGTCACCGAGAACGCCGCGACGTCCTCGCCCGGCCTCGGCTTCCTCCTCGCCTCCGTCGGCAAGTTCGGCGAGGACGGATGGAAGGACTACTGGAGCAAGCTCAAGGCCAACGGCGTCGAGGTCGTCGACGGCTGGGAGCAGGCCTACAACGAGCGGTTCTCCGGCTCCGCAGGCGGCAGGAAGGCCAAGGGCGACCGGCCGCTGGTCGTCTCCTACGCCTCCAGCCCGCCGGTCGAGGTGCTGTACGCGGACCCGCAGCCGGCCGAGGCCCCCACGGGCGTCGCCACCGGCACCTGCTTCCGCCAGGTCGAGTTCGCGGGCCTGCTCAAGGGCGCCGGGAACGAGGCGGGCGGCAAGGCCCTGCTGGACTTCCTGATCGGCAAGAAGTTCCAGGAGGACATGCCGCTCCAGATGTTCGTGAACCCGGTGACGAAGGACGCCGTCCTGCCGGAGCTCTTCACCAAGCACGGCGTGGTCGTCGACAAGCCGGAGACCGTCGCTCCGGACGCCATCGCCAAGAACCGTGAGCAGTGGGTCAAGGCATGGTCCTCGACCGTCGTGAAGTAGGCACCCCCACGGGTCCGGACGCGGCGCCGCCGGGCGCCGCGCCGGGCCCCGGCGCCCCCCGGCGCGGGGCCGGGCGGCCCACGGCGGTGCGGCTCGCCCTGATGGCGGTGCCCCTCGCCTTCTTCGGGCTCTTCTTCGCCTACCCCGTCGCCGCGATCGTGGGACGCGGTCTCAAGACCGACACCGGCTGGCAGTTCGGCCGCGTCGCCGAGGTCCTGGCCCGGCCCGACATCGCCGGCGTGCTGTGGTTCACCACCTGGCAGGCGCTCGCCTCCACCGCCCTCACCCTGCTGATCGCGCTCCCCGGCGCGTACGTCTTCGCCCGCTTCGCGTTCCCCGGCAAGCAGCTGCTGCGGGCCGTGGTGACCGTCCCCTTCGTGCTGCCGACCGTCGTGGTCGGCACCGCCTTCCTGGCGCTCGTCGGCCGGGGCGGCCTGTTGGACGAGCTGTGGGGCGTGCGGCTGGACACCACCGTGTGGGCGATCCTGCTCGCGCACGTCTTCTTCAACTACGCCGTCGTCGTGCGGACCGTCGGCGGACTGTGGGCCCAGCTCGACCCGCGCCAGGAGGAGGCCGCCCGGGTGCTCGGCGCCGGACGGTTCACCGCCTGGCGGCGGGTGACGCTGCCCGCGCTGGCCCCGGCGGTGGCCGCGGCCGCGCTGATGGTCTTCCTGTTCACCTTCACCTCCTTCGGCGTCGTACAGATCCTCGGCGGTCCCGCGTACTCCACCCTGGAGGTGGAGGTCTACCGGCAGACCGCGCAGCTCCTGGACCTGCCCACCGCCGCCGTGCTGACCCTGGTGCAGTTCGCCGCCGTCGGGATGGTCCTCGCCGTGCACGCCCGGACCGTCCGCCGGCGCGAGGGCGCGCTGCGGCTCGTCGACCCCGCGCAGACCGCCCGGCCCCCGCGCGGCCGGGCCCAGCGCGGCCTGCTCGCCGGGGTGCTGCTGAGCGTGGCGCTGCTGATCGTCCTGCCGCTCGGGGTGCTGGTCGAGCGGTCCTTCGACGCCCCCGGCGGGTACGGCCTCGGCTTCTACCGGGCCCTGCAGGACGCGGGCGCCGGCGGCGGCACCTTCCTGGTGCCGCCCATCGAGGCCATCGGCAACTCCCTGCGCTACGCCCTCGCCGCCACCGCCATCGCCCTGGCCGTCGGAGGGCTCGCGGCCGCGGCGCTGACCCGGCGCGCCGGGCGGCTGGTACGCGGCTTCGACGCGCTGCTGATGCTGCCGCTCGGCGTGTCCGCCGTGACCGTCGGCTTCGGCTTCCTGATCACCCTGGACCGGCCGCCGCTGGACCTGCGGACCTCGTGGATCCTGGTGCCGCTGGCGCAGGCCCTGGTCGGCGTGCCGTTCGTCGTCCGCACCATGCTGCCGGTGCTGCGGGCCGTCGACGGGCGGCTGCGGGAGGCGGCCGCGGTGCTCGGCGCGTCCCCGTGGCGGGCCTGGCGGGAGGTGGACCTGCCGCTGGTGCGGCGGGCGCTGCTGATCGCCGCCGGATTCGCCTTCGCCGTCTCGCTCGGGGAGTTCGGCGCGACCGTGTTCATCGCACGGCCGGACGAGCCGACGCTGCCGGTGGCCGTGGCCCGGCTGCTGGGCCGGGCCGGCGAGCTCACCTACGGCCAGGCCATGGCCCTGAGCACGATCCTGATGCTGGTGTGCGCGGTGTCCCTGCTGTTGCTGGAGCGGCTGCGCCCCGACAAGACCTCCGGAGAGTTCTGAGATGACCCTGCTTCAGCTGGACGGGGTGTCGGTCCGCTTCGGCGGCCGCGCGGTCGTGGACCGCGTCGACCTGGCGGTCGCCGCGCACGAGACCGTCTGCGTCCTGGGGCCCAGCGGCAGCGGCAAGTCCACCCTGCTGCGGGTCGTCGCGGGCCTCCAGCCGGTCTCCGCAGGCCGGGTGCTGCTCGACGGGGCCGACCAGGCCGCGGTGCCCGTGCACCGGCGCGGCGTCGGCCTGATGTTCCAGGACCACCAGCTCTTCCCCCACCGGGACGTCGGAGGGAACGTCGCCTTCGGACTGCGGATGCGGGGATCGGCGCGCACCGCGTACCGGCCCCGGGTCGCCGAGCTGCTCGACCTCGTCGGACTCCCCGGCGCACAGGGCCGGGCCGTGGCCTCCCTGTCGGGCGGCGAACAGCAGCGCGTGGCCCTGGCCCGGGCGCTGGCCCCCTCCCCGCGGCTGCTCATGCTCGACGAACCGCTGGGACAGCTGGACCGGGGGCTGCGGGAGCGGCTCGTGGTGGAACTGCGGGAGCTGTTCTCCCGGCTGGGCACCACCGTCCTGGCCGTCACGCACGACCAGGGCGAGGCCTTCGCGCTGGCCGACCGGGTGATCGTGATGCGGGACGGCCGGATCGCGCAGGCCGGCACCCCGCTGGAGGTGTGGCAGCGCCCGGCCGACCGGTTCGTGGCCCGCTTCCTCGGCTTCGAGAACGTGGTCCCGGCGACGGTGTCGGCCGGCGCCGCCGCCACCCCGTGGGGCACGGTGCCCGTCCCGGAGGGCTCGTCGGAGGGCGAGCGCCAGCTCCTCGTCCGCCCGGCCGGGGTGCACCTGGTGCGGGACGGGCTCGCCGCCGTCGTGGAATCCCGCACCTTCCGCGGCACGCACGTCGCGCTGCGGCTGCGGCCCGAGGCCGGGCCCGCGCTGGAGGCGGAGTGCGCTCTGGCCGCCGCCCCCGCCGCGGGGGACCGGGTCCACGTGGCCTTCGCCCCGGCCGAGGTGGTCGTCCTGGCGGCCGAGGCGCCGGACACGCCCTAGGGAGGCCAGGACGGGCTAGGGGCGGATGCCGTCGCAGGCGACGTGGAGGTGGCGCGGGCCGCGCAGGACCGCGTTCTGGCGGTACGGGGGCGGGTCCTCCAGCAGCCGCGGGTTCTCCAGCCGGCGGGCCAGCTCGCTCAGGGCCAGCTGCGCCTCCAGCCGGGCCAGCGGCGCGCCGAAGCAGCTGTGGATGCCGCTGCCCAGGCCCAGGTGCTGGATGTCCCGGCGGTCCGGGTCGAAGCGGTCCGGGTTCTCGAAGCGCTGCGGGTCGCGGTTGCCGGAGGCCAGGATCAGCCACAGGGACGCGCCCTCGGGGATGGTGACCCCGGCGACCTCGATGTCGGCGAGGGTGGTGCGCTGCGGCAGCAGCTGCACCGGCGGCTCGTAGCGCAGCAGTTCCTCGACGATCGGCACCGCCAGGCCCGCGTCGTCGCGCAGCCGGGCCAGGACGTCCGGGTGCCTCAGCAGGGTCAGCATCCCGTTGGTGATGAGGTTGACCGTGGTCTCGTGGCCGGCGATGAGCAGCAGCGCCGAGGTGCTCAGCACCTCCATCGTGGTCATCGCGCCGTCCGGGCCGTCCGCCGTCGCCAGCTGCGACAGCATGTCCTGGCCCGGGTTCTTGCGGCGCTCCTCGATCAGCCCCGCCAGGTACATGCCCAGTTCCATCCGGGCGCCGCCCGTGCCCTTCTGCCGGTCCGCCGGATCGGCGTCCGGGTCCGGGTCCAGCCCCGCCGCGATGGCCTCCGCCCAGACGTGGAAGCGCGGCTCGTCCTCGTGGGGCACCCCCAGCAGCCGGCAGATGACCGACACGGGGAACGGGTACGCGAACTGGTCGACCAGGTCGATCCGGTCCGGCGTACCGGTCTCGACGATCCCGTCCACCAGCCCGGAGACGAGGCCGGCGAGCTCGCCGCGCATGTCGTGGACCCGGTGCGGGGCGTGCGGCGGGCCGAACGGGCGGTTCGTCATCCGCCGCAGCCGGTCGTGGTCCGGCGGGTCGAGCTTGAGGAACGACGGCGGCAGGGCCGCTTCCCCCGCGTCGTCCGGGGCCAGCGGATCGTCGGCCGCCGACTTCAGGTTGCGGGAGTCGGAGCTGATGCGCGGATCGTGCAGCAGGCTCTGGATCTCGTAGTACGTGCTCACCACGTACGGGCCGTCCGCGTCGTGGGACACCGGGGTCTTGCGGAGCTCCTCGTACAGCGGGTACGGGTCGGCCCGGTTCGCGTAGGCGATGATCTCCCGCAGGATTGCTTGTGTCATGGCAGGTCCTCGTGGTCCTCGTGGTCCTCGGGGGAGCGCGCGGTGCGGTCAGTGGTGCGCGGGGACGAACGTCATCCGCCGGTCGGCCGGCGAGTAGCCGCTGAGGGTGATGGTCGGGCCGTGCGTGGGCACCGAGGGGTCCGGGAAGTCCGCGTCCATCGGCTTGTTCCCCTCCGACCTGCGGTCCACGGTCGGGAACTCCAGCGGGAACGGCGCCGTCGTCTCGATCATCCGCTGGTAGAACGGCAGCCACCGGCACTGGTCGAAGGTGACGGCGCCGATGACCCGGCCCTGGTACCCGTAGACGCCGGTGAACCTGCGCTCGTCGCGCGAACCCTGGGCGATCATGATCTCGGTGCCCATGGACGGCACCCCGACCGACTTGACGTTCACCCCGAACTGGGAGGACCAGAAGGCCGGCACCCACAGGTGGGGGCGGCGGTCGGAGCTCTCGCTGAGCATGTTGTGCGCGGCCGTCTCCGCCTGGGCGACGGCGTTGCCCCAGTGCTCCAGCGACAGGAACTGGTAGCCGAACAGCGCGTGCGGGGAGCGCGCCACGTCCCCGGCGACGTAGACGTCGTCGGTGACGATGCCCCGGACGTCGAAGGCCCGGCAGCCCGCGTCGCAGGCGATGCCGCGCGGGCCCGCGCCCAGCCCGGACCCGGCCAGCCACTCGGTGTTGCGCATCGCGCCCAGCGAGACCACGACCACGTCCGCCTCGACCACGGACCCGTCCGACAGGTGGGCCGCGCGGACCCGCCCCGACGGATCACCCTCCAGGCCGGTCACCATGACCCCGGTCCGCAGGTCGACGCCGTTCTCCCGGTGCATCTCGGCGGCGACCGCCCCGATCACCCCGCCCAGCGCCCCCACGAGCGGGGCGTCGGCGCGTTCGGCGACCGTCACCGGCAGTCCGCGCTCCCGGCAGGCCGAGGCGATCTCGGAGCCGGTGAACCCTGCGCCGATGACCAGCACCCGGCGCGGGCCGGCCGCCAGGCTGCGCTCCAGTGCCACGGCGTCGTCGCGGGTGCGCAGCACGAACACGCCGCCGAGCGCGCCCTCCTCCTCGTTCGGCCACGGCCGGGCCCGCACGCCGGTGGCGATGAGCAGCCGGTCGTAGCCGACCTCCGTGCCGTCGCCGAGCCGGACCACGCGCTCGGCCATGTCCAGGCCCGTGGCCGGGACGCCGAGCCGCCAGTCGGCGTCGATGCGCCGGCGGCGGGGCAGCGCCGTGTGGTCCGCCACCGCCTTGCCCAGCAGCACCTGCTTCGACAACGGCGGCCGGTCGTAGGGCTCGTACGGTTCGTCGCCGATCATCGTCAGCGTGCCGGCGAAGCCCTTCTCGCGCAGGGTCTCGGCGGCCCGCAGGCCCGCCAGGGACGCGCCGACGACGACGATGCGGCCGCTCCGCCGCAGCCGCTCCAGGCTTCCGTCACCGCTCACCGCAGGCCTCCACCGGTCGGTACGGGTTCGTCCGCGTCGGCCTGGAGCAGGATGGCCTGGACCGGGCAGGCGGCGACGGCCCGCGCCACGTCCTCGCGGTGCTCCTCGGCCGCCTCGGGGTCGTACAGCAGCGACTCGTCGCCGTGCATGGCGAAGACGTCGGGAGCGAGGAACGCGCACTGCGCGTAGCCCTGGCAGCGGTTGAGGTCGACGACAAGCCTCATGGGGAATCGCCCTTCCGTGGCCCGTTGTGTGCCCCGTTCCCTCCCCGTCCCCTCCGGTCTCCAGCATGCACGCGCGAGCCGGAGGGCGCCTGCCGGGACGCGCGGGTGCGGCCGGCCCTAGGCCGTCTCTTTCGGATCGTGCCGGGCCCGCGACGCCTGGTGCCGTGCCTGGCCGCCCTGCCGAGGCGACCACGTACGTCCCGTACGCGAGCGCCCCGGCAGCACGCCCAGGCACGGCACCAGACGCCGCGGGCTCGGCCGACAAGATCCGAAAGAGACGGCCTAGCCGATGCCGACCCGCGCGATGTACAGGCCCACGACCAGCGCCCACGCCGGGAGGACCAGCTCCGACCAGGGGACGCCCGAGCCGACCACGAGCAGCACCAGCCCCGTGACGTAGCCCAGCAGGGCCAGCGGGCGCGGGAAGATGCCCAGCCGCCGGCCGATGGTCGAGGTGGCGAAGACGAACACGGCTGCCATCCGCATCGCGTAGGTGGTCAGCAGCGTGTAGGCGTAGTGGCGGCCGAAGACGGTGTCCGAGCCCTCCTGGAGGACCGTGCCCGCCGCGCCGGCGGCGATGAACAGGGTGGCCACGAAGACGAAGCCGCTGCCGAGGAAGACGGTGGAGACGAAGCGGTCCTCCGCCTCCCCGGCGTGCGCGCGCAAGGCCCCCATGAACCACAGGAAGAAGATCCCGGCGAACGGCACGATCTGCAGGGCCGTCGACACCGCCCACCGGTTGCCCGGCGCGACGGCCGCGTCGGCCCCGTCGCCCGCGGGGATGGCGATCCGCATCAGGACGATCGCGGCGCCGAGGAGCAGCGCGAAGGCGATGCCCGCCGTGCCGGCGGCCCTCGGTGTGCGCAGCCGCGCGCTGCTGGACTCCATGCGCCTCTCGCTCTCTCCCCCGTCCAGCAAGCGGCAGCCGCCGTGCGGCCGCCACCAGGGGGCGGCCGGGCGGGTGAGGGAGCGGGGCCCGGCCTACCGCACGGTCACCGGTACGGGAGCCCCGGGCTCGGGCTCCGCCCCCGGCCCGGCCGCGCCGGGGTCGGAGCCCTCGTGCTTGCCGTACCAGGCCACGGCCACCGCGCCCGTCACCGCGAGGACGAAGCCGAGGACGGCCAGCCAGGCCATCCCCGGCCGGGAGGCGTCGCCCAGCCAGAGCACCCCGATCGCGCCCGGCAGCACCGTCTCGCCGACGACCAGGGCCGCGGTCGCGCCGTTGACCGAGCCGATCTGCAGGGCGACCGTGTGCAGGTACATGCCGCCGAAGCCGGCCGCGAGGATCGCGTACAGGGCCGGGTCGGTGAGCAGCGCGCCGAGGTCGAAGGGGTCGATGCCGTTCAGGATGCGGACGCCGACGCCCAGCGCGCCGAAGCCCAGCCCCGACAGCAGGCCCGCGAGGATCGCGGCCCGGCCGCCGAGCAGGCGCACCGCGACGGTCCCGCCGACCATCAGCAGCAGGGTGATGCCCAGCAGCCACCAGTGGGTGGCCATCGGCGCGTAGTGGCCGCCCTCGTGGCCCGCCGCCGTGGCCAGCAGGACCAGCGCCGTGCAGACGACCCCGATCGAGGTCCACTCCTTGCGGCTCAGCCGGATCCCGAGCAGCTTCACGCTGAGCACGGCGGTGATCACCAGGTTGGCGCTGATCACCGTCTGCGACAGGAACAGCGGGAGCATCCGGGCCGCCAGCGCGCCCAGGCCGAAGCCCACGAAGTCCAGGATCGTGCCGACGATGAACTCCCAGGTCATCGCGGCCTTGGCGGTGGACGACAGATTGGGTCCGCCGTGCGCGGTCACCCCGGCGGCGGCCGGGGACATCCGGGCGGCGCGGCGCGATCCGACGGCTTGCAGGACGGAGCCCGTGCCGTAGCAGATGGACGCGGCGACAGCGGTCAGCAGGCCTATGAGCACCGGGGGCTCCGTTCAGGTCGGGCAGGTTGTGCGTGTACCTCTGCCAGACGTGCAAACGGGCCCGGGCGTTGCCTGCGCGGGTCAGTTCATCGACGCGAGCGCGGCGGGGACCTCGTCCACCGAGTCGACCAGGGCGATCCGGGACTCCATCGCCCGGCCGCCGGCCAGGGCCCGCAGCAGCGGCCACACCGGCAGGTGTTCGGTCCAGTGAGCCCGGTCGACCAGGACCATCGGGGTCGGCTCGCCGCGCGACGCGTAGTAGTTGGCCGTCGTGTTGTCGAAGACCTCCTGGACGGTGCCGGCCGCACCCGGCAGGAAGACCACGCCCGCGGTGCACCGGGCCAGCAGCCCGTCCTCGCGGGTGGCGTTCGCGAAGTACTTCGCCACGTGCCCGGCGAAGGCGTTCGGCGGCTCGTGCCCGTAGAACCAGGTCGGTATGCCCACCGAGTCGCCGCCGTCCGGCCAGCGCTCCCGTACGGCGAACGCGGCGCCTGCCCACTCCGACACCGAGGGGGTGAACGAGGGCGCCTTCGCCAGCATCTCCAGCGCCTCCGCCAGCGCCCCGTCGGGGGCCGCCGCCAGGTACGCGCCCAGGTTGGCGGCCTCCATCGCACCGGGGCCGCCGCCGGTCGCCACGGTCAGCCCGGACCGGGCCAGCGTGCGGCCCAGCGCGGCGGCGCCGCCGTACGCCGCACCGCCGCGGGACAGGGCGTGGCCGCCCATCACGCCCACCACGGGGGCGCCGCCGAGGTGCTCGTCGAGCGCGTCGGAGACGGCGTCGTCGTGCAGGGAGCGCAGCATCGAGGAGTAGACGTCGCCGTCCGACTTGGTCTCCTGGAACCAGGCGTACACCAGGGCGTCGGGGGTGCTCTCGTAGCCGTCGGGCAGCCCGGCGAAGAGCTCGCCGGGCGTGTAGAGCAGGCCCCGGTACGGGTTGAACGGCAGGTCCGGCACGGGCGGGAAGACCAGCGCGCCGTCGGCCCGGACCTTCGCCGACGCGTCGGGCTCCATCGCGCAGCCCAGGAACACCGCCGCCGAGGTGTCGGCGGCCAGCAGGGCGAAGGTCCGCTCCAGCAGGTTGACCGACTGGACCCGGTAGCCGCTCAGCGAACCCCGGGCCGCGACCCGGTCGAATTCGTCGAGCGTCTCGATCTCGATGTCTGCGTTGACCATTCGGCACACACTAAGGGCTGTCCCGGTCAGGGGGTCAAGGCCATCGACGTCAGTTGCGCCACACCCCAGCTGAGCGGCAGGCACACGGCCACCAGCGCCGTCGCCCGCAAACTCGCGGCCGTACGCAGGACCTTGGCCGGGGCGCCGAGATCGAGCAGGGCCTCGCGGCCGGGGGCCCGGGACTGCCCGGCCTCCACCGCCGATGTGAGAAGGGTCGCGGCGGCGCACAGGGCGACGAGCGCGGCGGCCGGTCCGGTCAGCGGGCCCAGCGGGACCAGCAGCCCGCCCCGGTCGCGCAGGGCCAGCGCGGTGAGGGCGCCCGCCGCGACCGCGCACAGCACGCCGAGCGCCGGCCCGACCCGGTGCGCCTCCTCCTGGAGGGTCCGACCGGCCAGCAGCCGCGGCGCGCCCGGGCGCACGGCCTGCACCAGGGTCCCGCAGGCGTAGGCCAGGCCCGGGCCGGCCAGGGCGAGCCCGATCGCGGTCAGCGTCCAGCCGGCCGGCATCCCGGCGCCGCCGCGGCCCGCGTACGCCTGCACGGCGAGCCCGCACGCGGTGACCGTGATGCCCCACGGCAGTACCGTCTGCGGGGCCGTGGGCCTGTGCGGGCGCAGGCAGAGAGCGGTGGCGGCCGCCGCGGCCAGCGGCGTCAGCACCAGCAGGGTGAGGGCGGCGGCCACCGGCAGCGGCAGCCCGGCGTGCAGCAGTCCGGCGCCGGCCCCGTCGAAGGGCAGCCCGGACAGGTTGCCCCGCAGGTGGAGGAAGAGCGCCAGGGCCAGTGCGCTGCCCAGGGCGCACGAGACGGCCGTGGAGACCGTCGCGACCAGGGTCGCCCGTACGGGACCCAGCCCGGCCCCGTCCATTCCCTCGCGGGGCCGGGTCGCGGGGTCGGTGCGGGCCACGGCGACGGCGAACTGGACGGTGACGGCGAGCGGGACCAGGGCCCACAGCAGCCGGGGGAAGGATCCGGCGGGGCGGGCGACGGCCCCGGCGAGCACGTACAGCAGCAGGAACCCGGTGCCGGCCGACGCGGCCGCGACGAGCAGCCGGCGCAGCTGGACGAGCGGCCGGGAGCCGCGGGCTAGGCGGAGAGCGAGCACGCGTCCTGGTCCTCGTTGGTCTCGGGGGCGGGTGAGTCGGGGGCGGCGGAGGAACCGTCGGCGAGGGCCTCGGCGGCCGCGGCGGGCCGCCCGTCGAGCAGGGCCGTGCGGCGGTCGGCGACGGCCGCGGTCTCCTCGTCGTGCGTGGCCAGCACCACGGTGATCCCGTGGGAGCGGGCCGCGGTGGTGAGGGCGCGCAGCAGCAGGGTCCGCTCCGCCCGGTGCAGCGGGGCGGCGGGCTCGTCGGCGAAGACCACATCGGGGCCGCCGGCCAGGGCCCGGGCCAGCGCGACCCGCTGGCATTCGGCGCGGGTGAGGGCGGAGGGCCGCTTGCGGGCGAAGGCGCCGATGTCGAGGCGCTCCAGCCACTCGCGGGCGGCGTGCTTGGCGGCGCGGTGGGAGGCGCCGGTGAGGAGCAGCGGCAGGGCCGCGTTCTCCCACACCTTGAGCTCGGGCAGCAGCCGCGGTTCGGGGCCGATCCAGCCGAAGCGGTCGCGGCGCAGCCGCTCGCGGGCCGGGGCGCCCAGGGTGTGCACGGGGACGCTGTTGAACCAGACCTCGCCCTGTTCGGGAGCCAGTTGTCCGGAGAGGCAGCGCAGCAGGGTGGTCTTGCCGCTGCCGCGCGGGCCGGTCACGGCCAGGACCTCGCCCTGGCGGACCGCGACGGAGACGCCGACCAGCCCGGGCGAGCCGTCGTGTGAGTAGTGCAGGGAGCGTGCCCAGAGCACGTCGTTGTCCGGTGGGGCCACCATGGCGTACACCTCTTCGTTCGACTGCGGATCGGGACTGGACCGGCCGGGCTCCCCCGTGCGGGGGAACGAAGGAGGGGCCGATCGGTCACTGGCGTCGTACAGAGATGTAAAGAGATGAACGTCTTGTCTGCGGACAGCACACGGCCCGGACCCCCTCGTTCTCACTCGAACGGAGGGACCCGGGCCGGGTGGGCGGGTCGTTTAGAGCTTGGTCCACGCCTCGGTGAGCACCGAGCGCAGGATGCCCTCGATCTCGTCGAAGGTGCCCTGGTTCGCGATCAGCGGCGGGGCCAGCTGGATGACCGGGTCGCCGCGGTCGTCGGCCCGGCAGTACAGGCCGTTGTCGAAGAGCGCCTTGGAGAGGAAGCCGTAGAGCACGCGCTCCGTCTCCTCGTCCGTGAAGGACTCCTTGGTGTTCTTGTCCTTGACGAGCTCGATGCCGTAGAAGAAGCCGTTGCCGCGGACGTCGCCGACGATGGGCAGGTCGTGCAGCTTCTTCAGCGTCGAGAAGAAGGCGTCCTCGTGGTCCAGCACGTGCTGGTTGAGGCCCTCCTTGTCGAAGATGTCGAGGTTGGCCAGCGCGACCGCCGAGGAGACCGGGTGGCCGCCGAAGGTGTAGCCGTGCAGGAAGGTGTTGTCGCCCTTGTAGAACGGCTCCGCGAGGCGGTCCGAGATGATGCAGGCGCCGATCGGGGAGTAGCCCGAGGTCATGCCCTTGGCGCAGGTGATCATGTCCGGGACGTAGTCGAACTTGTCGCAGGCGAACATGGTGCCGAGGCGGCCGAAGGCGCAGATCGTCTCGTCGGAGACGAGGAGCACGTCGTACTCGTCGCAGATCTCGCGGACCCGCTGGAAGTAGCCGGGCGGCGGCGGGAAGCAGCCGCCGGCGTTCTGCACCGGCTCCAGGAAGACGGCGGCGACGGTGTCGGCGCCCTCGAACAGGATCTCCTGCTCGATCTGGTCGGCGCACCAGCGGCCGAAGGCCTCCGGGTCGTCGCCGTAGATCGGGGCGCGGTAGATGTTGGTGTTCGGCACCTTGTGCGCGCCGGGCACCAGCGGCTCGAAGGGGGCCTTCAGGGCCGGCAGGCCGGTGATCGACAGGGCGCCCTGCGGGGTGCCGTGGTAGGCGACCGCACGCGAGATGACCTTGTACTTGGTGTGCTTGCCCTGCAGCTTGAAGTACTGCTTCGCGAGCTTCCAGGCCGTCTCGACGGCCTCGCCGCCACCGGTGGTGAAGAAGACCTTGTTCAGGTCGCCGGGGGCGTAGTGGGCGAGGCGCTCGGCGAGCTCGACGGCCTTGGGGTGCGCGTACGACCAGATGGGGAAGAACGCGAGTTCCTGGGCCTGCTTGTAGGCGACCTCGGCCAGCTCCTTGCGGCCGTGACCGGCGTTGACCACGAACAGGCCGGCGAGCCCGTCGAGGTAGCGCTTGCCCTTGTCGTCCCAGATGTAGGTGCCCTCACCGCGGACGATGGTGGGGACGGGTGCGTTCTCGTAGGACGACATGCGGGTGAAGTGCATCCACAGGTGGTCGTACGCGGTCTTGGAGAGGTCCTGGCTCACGGTTATCGGGTTCCCCACATGTAGGTCTGCTTCTTCAGCTTCAGGTAAACGAAGCTTTCGGTTGATCGCACGCCGGGGAGCGCGCGGATCTTCTTGTTGATCGTCTCCAGCAGGTGGTCGTCGTCCTCGCAGACGATCTCCACCATCAGGTCGAACGATCCCGCGGTCATCACCACGTACTCGCACTCGGCCATCGCCGTCAGGGCGTCGGCCACCGGGTCGAGGTCTCCCTCGACGTTGATGCCGACCATCGCCTGGCGCCGCAGGCCCACGGTGAGCGGGTCGGTGACGGCGACGATCTGCATGACGCCCTGGTCGAGCAGCTTCTGCACCCGCTGGCGCACGGCCGCTTCCGACAGGCCGACCGCCTTGCCGATGGCTGCGTAGGGACGGCGTCCGTCCTCCTGCAGTTGCTCGATGATCGCCAGGGACACAGCATCGACCGAAGGGGACGGTTGTCTGTTCCTGGAATCTGCGCTTCGACTGACCACGTCCTCACTGTGCACGAGGAGTCGTCTGTTCCGCAAGACGGAACCGATGAAATTCGTTGTTTGACGTACTGGATCTCACTGATTTCGTGGTTACCGGCCTGTGGGCCTGTCGAAAGCATCCGCCTAGGAGCTAGGCTGGGGATTCGTCTCAATCGTTGGACATGTGATCAGGAGAGTGGCTGGAGTGACCACCGAACTGCGTCGTCTGCGCAACTACATCGGCGGGGAGTTCAAGGACGCCGCCGACGGGCGGACCACCGAGGTGGTCAACCCCGCCACCGGCGAGGCGTACGCCACCGCCCCGCTCTCGGGCCAGGCCGACGTCGACGCCGCCATGGCCGCCGCCGCGGCCGCCTTCCCGGGCTGGCGCGACACCACCCCGGCGGAGCGGCAGAAGGCGCTGCTGAAGATCGCCGACGCCTTCGAGGCGCGCGCGGACGAGCTCGTCGCCGCCGAGTCGGAGAACACCGGCAAGCCGCTGGGCCTCACGGCCAGCGAGGAGCTGCCGCCGATGGTGGACCAGATCCGCTTCTTCGCCGGCGCCGCGCGCCTGCTGGAGGGCCGCTCGGCCGGCGAGTACATGGACGGCATGACCTCCATCGTGCGCCGCGAGCCGGTCGGCGTCTGCGCCCAGGTCGCACCGTGGAACTACCCGATGATGATGGCCGTCTGGAAGTTCGCCCCGGCCATCGCCGCGGGCAACACCGTGGTCCTCAAGCCCTCGGACACCACCCCCGCCTCCACCGTGCTGATGGCCGAGATCATCGACTCGGTCCTGCCCAAGGGCGTCTTCAACGTCGTCTGCGGCGACCGCGAGACCGGCCGGGCCATGGTCGAGCACCCCACCCCGGCGATGGCCTCCATCACCGGCTCGGTGCGCGCCGGCATGCAGGTCGCCGAGAGCGCCTCCAAGGACGTCAAGCGGGTCCACCTGGAGCTCGGCGGGAAGGCCCCGGTCGTGGTCTTCGAGGACGCCGACCTCGCCAAGGCCGTCGAGGACATCGCGGTGGCCGGCTACTTCAACGCCGGCCAGGACTGCACCGCCGCCACCCGCGTGCTGGTGCACGAGTCGATCCACGACGAGTTCGTCACCGCGCTCGCCAAGGCCGCCGCCGACACCAAGACCGGACAGCCGGACGACGAGGACGTGCTCTACGGCGCCCTCAACAACCCCAACCAGCTGGCCCAGGTCTCCGGCTTCATCGAGCGCCTCCCCGCCCACGCCAAGGTCGAGGCGGGCGGCCACCGGGTCGGCGACAAGGGCTACTTCTACGCCCCGACCGTGGTCTCCGGCCTGAAGCAGGACGACGAGATCATCCAGAACGAGGTCTTCGGCCCCGTCATCACCGTCCAGTCCTTCACCGACGAGGCCCAGGCCCTGGAGTACGCGAACGGCGTCGAGTTCGCCCTCGCCTCCTCCGTGTGGACCAAGAACCACGGCCGCGCGATGCGCATGTCCAAGAACCTCGACTTCGGCTGCGTGTGGATCAACACCCACATCCCGCTCGTCGCCGAGATGCCCCACGGCGGCTTCAAGAAGTCCGGATACGGCAAGGACCTCTCCGCCTACGGCTTCGAGGACTACACCCGCATCAAGCACGTCATGACCTCGCTCGACGGCTGACCGGCGCATCGGTCACCGCACAGCGTTGACGGGGCGGGCAGTAGACAACATGTCTATTGCCCGCCCCTTCGCGTTCGCCCAGGCTTTGCCCATGCCTGAACTCGCCTTCTCCCGCCGCGCGGCGCTGCGCGGCCTCGGTGCCGCGGGCCTGTCGGCCGCACTCACCGGCTGCGGCGTGCCCGCCGCCTACGTCCCCGAGGGCCGGCGCGAGGGGTCCGACCGCTCCGGACGGGACCGGAGCGTCGCCTTCTCCAACTGGCCGCTGTACATCGACACCGACGCCGAGGACGAGACGCGCCGCCCCACGCTGGAGGCCTTCGCGGAGCGGACCGGCATCGAGGTCCGCTACACCGAGGAGATCAACGACAACGACGAGTTCTTCGGCAAGATCAGCCCGGCCCTGATGAACCACCAGGAGACCGGCCACGACCTGGTCGTGGTCAGCGACTGGATGGCCGCCCGCTTCGTCCACCTCGGCTGGGCGCAGAAGATGGACCGCGCGGCCCAGTCCAACGTGGCCCGCCACCTCGACCCGCAGCTGCGCACCCCCGCCTTCGACGAGGGCCGGCTGCACACCGTCCCCTGGCAGTCGGGGATCACCGGCATCGCCTACAACCGCAAGGCCCTCGGCCGGGAGATCCGCTCCGTCCGCGACCTGTGGCGGCCGGACCTCGCGGGCAAGGTCACCCTCTTCTCCGGCCTCGACGAGTCCTTCGCCCTCCTCATGCAGGGCAACGGCGTGGACGTCACCGCCTGGACCGAGTCCGACTTCCACCGGATGTGCGACCAGGTCGAGGCCATGGTGAAGAAGAAGCACATCCGCCGCTTCACCGGCAACGACTACACCTCCGACCTCAGCAAGGGCGACGTCCTCGCCTGCCAGGCCTACTCCGGCGACGCCGTCCAGCTCCAGGCCGACAACCCCGACATCGAGTTCGTGGTCCCGGAGGAAGGGGCCGAGCTGTGGGCCGAGAGCCTGCTCGTCCCCAACCTGGCCCGGCACAAGGCCAACGCCGAGGCGCTGATCGACTACTACTACGACCCGCGGGTGGCCGCGGAGCTCGCCGCCTCCGTCAACTACGTCTGCCCCGTCCCGGCCGCCCGCGAGGTCCTCGCCGGCTCCGACGACCCGGAGACCGCCGCGCTCGCCGAGAACCCGCTGATCTTCCCCGACGACGAGATGCGCAAGCGGCTGGTCGTGGCCCGGGACATCTCCTCCGCCGAGCGCCGGACCCTCGCCCGGCGCTGGAACGCCATCGTCGGCCTCTGAACGCGGCCGCCCCTACCGGGCCGTCGCCGACGGCCCCGCCGTACCGCCGCCCGGAGCGGGCGCCGACAGACCGTGTCCGGCCCGTACGGCGGTCAGCGCGTCGACCCGGTTCGTCGTGATCGCGTCCACCCCGGCCGCGACGAGCCCGCGCATCGTCCGCCGGGTGTCGGCCGTCCACGCGGACACCAGCAGCCCGTCGCGGTGCAGCGCGTCGGTCAGCTCCCGGCTCACCAGCCCGAAGCGGTAGTTCAGCCAGCGCGGCCGCACCGCGTCGACGAGCACCCGCCGCGGCGGCGACAGCGTGGTCCAGGTCAGCGCGATCTCCGCGCCCGGATCGGCCGCGCGGACCGCCAGCATCGTGCCCGGCCCCGCGCAGTAGTACGTCCGGTCGCGGGCCCCGCACGCGCGGACCAGGTCCACGACGGTCCGCACCGCCTCCGGCGAGGCACCCGGCAGGTCGATCATCAGCCGGCCCGCGCCCGCCGCGGCCAGGGCCGCGCGCAGGGTCGGGACCCCGCCCCCGGCGAGCTCCGCCAACTGCGGGGCCGTGACGGCGTCGAGCCGCACGTCGTGGCCCCACAGCCGCCGCAGCGTCGCGTCGTGGAGGAGGACCGGCACCCCGTCGCGGGTGAGCCGTACGTCGACCTCCACCGCGTCCGCGCCGCGGGCGAAGGCGGAGCGGATCGAGGGCAGGGTGTTCTCGCGGACGCGGTAGGGGTCGCCGCGGTGTCCGACGGCGGTCAGGGTGCGCATGCACCCATTCTCAGGGGCGGTTCAGCGGGCGAGCCACGCCTCGGTGTACGTGTCGATCTCCGCGGCGATCCGCTCCTTGCCGGCCGCGTCGAGGAACGAGGCCTCCACCGCGTTCTTCGCGAGCCGCGCCAGGCCGCGCTCGTCGAGGTCCAGGAGGCGGGCGGCGACCGCGTACTCGTTGTTCAGGTCGGAGCCGAACATCGGCGGGTCGTCGCTGTTGATGGTGACGAGCACGCCCGCCGCGACCATCTCCTTGACCGGGTGCCGGTCGAGGTCGGTGACGGCGCGGGTGGCGATGTTGGACGTCGGGCAGACCTCCAGCGCGATCCGGTGCTCGGCCAGGTACGCCAGCAGCTCCGGGTCCTGCGCCGCGCTGGTGCCGTGGCCGATGCGTTCGGCGCCCAGCTCCCGGACGGCGTCCCAGACGGTCTCGGGGCCGGTGGTCTCGCCGGCGTGCGGCACGCTGTGCAGGCCGGCCGCCCGGGCCCGGTCGAAGTACGGCTTGAACTGCGGGCGCGGCACGCCGATCTCGGGGCCGCCCAGGCCGAACGAGACCAGACCCTCGGGGCGCAGGTCGACGGCGAGGCGGGCGGTCTCGGCCGCGGCCTCCAGACCGGCCTCGCCGGGGATGTCGAAGCACCAGCGCAGGATGACGCCGAGCTCGGCCTCGGCGGCCTTGCGGGCGTCCTCGATGGCCTCCATGAAGGCCTTCTCCTCGATGCCCCGGCGGGTGGAGGAGTACGGGGTGATGGTCAGCTCGGCGTAGCGGATGTTCTGCCGGGCCATGTCGCGGGCGACCTCGAAGGTGAGGGTCCGGACGTCGTCGGGGGTGCGGACGAGGTCGACGACCGACAGGTAGACCTCGATGAAGTGCGCGAAGTCGGTGAAGGTGAAGTAGTCGGCGAGGGCCTCGGGGTCGGTGGGCACCTTGGAGTCGGGGTGCCGGGCGGCGAGCTCGGCCACGATGCGCGGCGACGCCGAGCCGACGTGGTGGACGTGGAGTTCCGCCTTGGGCAGCCCCGCGATGAAGGGGTGCAGGTCGGTCATGAGGGTGCCTCCGGTGGGACGCGGTGCGGGCAGGTCGGGAGCCATCGTAGGCAGGCCGGTGACGGACGGTGGGCAGCGATTAGCATGGCTGTACGAGAGGGGGGTGCCGCATGACCGAGAACAGCCAGGAACCGCGCGACCCGTGGGCGCCGCCGGAGCAGCCCGGGGTCGACCTGGGCAAGGCGCAGGACGCGCCCCGGGACGTGCCCGGTCCACCCGCGCGGCCGGCGGCGTGGGGAGCGCCCGGCCGGCCGGCCGCCGACGAGCACCCGACGCTCGCCGCCGCGCCCGGCGAGGGCGCGCCGCCCACCGCCGAGACGCCGGTGCCGGGACGGCCGGCCTACGGCTACCCGGCCGCCCCCGACCACGCGGGGTACGGACGGCCCGCCGCCCCGCCGCCCACCGGGCCGGGCCACGGGTACCCCGGGGACGCGGGGTACCCGGGCCCCGGCTTCCCCCCGGGGCCGCCCGGCCCTCCCCACGGGCAGCCCGGCCATCCGTACGGGCAGCCCGGATACCCGTACGGGCAGCCGCAGCCGAGCAACGGCTTCGGGATCACCGCCCTCGTCCTCGGCATCACCGCGGTGGTCGTCGGCCTGTTCGGCTGCTTCCTGGCCTTCCTGGGCGTCCCGCTCGGCATCGGCGGCGTCGTCTTCGGCGCGCTCGGCCGGGGCAAGGCCTCGCGGGGCGAGGCGGGCAACGGAGGGATGGCCCTGGCCGGGATCATCACGGGCGCGGTGGGGATCGTGGTCGGCATCCTGGTGTCGATCCTGTTCTTCGGCATCCTGAGCGGCCTGCCGGGCGACGCCGACTACGGCGACCCGTACTCGAACTCCCGCTTCAACGAGAAGATCTGACCCTCCGCCGGACGTCCGCCGGACCCGCCCGTCGCGGGTCCGGCCCGTCCGCCCGTCAGCCGGCCCGCAACCGCTCCCGCGCCTCCATCAGGGCGAAGCCGAGCAGGTTCAGCCCCTGCCAGCGCGCCGGGTCCAGGGCCCGCTCGTCGTCGGCCGCCAGCCCGATGCCCCAGATCCGGTCCACCGGGCTGGCCTCGACCAGCACCCGGTCCCCGGTGGCCAGCAGGTACGCGCGCAGTGCCGGGTCGGCGCCGAACTTGTGCACGCTGCCCGCCACCACCAAGGCGAAGCGCTCCCGCTCCCACGTCGCCTCGTCGAAGCCGCGCACCAACCGCCCGGCCTTCTTCGCCTGCGCCGGCCCCCTCGCCGCCACCGCCGCCCGCTCGGCCTCCGCGTCCCCGAACAGGCGGGCCTTGCCCGCCATCATCCAGTGCTCCGCGGTGGCGTAGTGGACGTCACCCACAGTGAATCCGGACGGCCACCACTGGCTCAGGCAGCCCGGTCCCGGGCTTCCGTCGGGCTGCGGCCGGTGCCCCCAGAACGGCAGGAACTTCACCCGTTCACCCCGGCTGACCTGCTTGATCAGTGCGTCGATCGTCTCCATGCACGCGAGTCTGGCAGTCGCCACGGACACTTCGTACGGGATTTCGGGCGCGCCTCGACACATGGTCGACCGATTCCGTCGCGTAATCAAAAGGCAACAACGGAATCACTTGGCCGGGGGCACCACCTCTGCCAGGATCGGCACTCAATTCGAGCTGTAGCTCGAACTGTAGCTACGGAGAGCGTGAGAGCGTGATGGGCAACCGCTTCCAGGTCAAGGACCGCTTCGCGGACGGCGCGCAGTACATCGACGGACAGCTCAGGGCCGGCACCTCGGGCCGGTCACACACCGTGGTCGATCCGGCCACCGGCGACGAGGTCCTCACCTACGAGCTGGCCGGCACCGCGGACGTCGACGCGGCCGTCGCCGCCGCCAAGAGGGCCTTCCCGGCCTGGTCCGGGGCGACCCCCGGCGAGCGGTCGGACGCCCTGCACCGGCTGGCCGCCGTCCTCGCCGAGCAGGCCGGGGACTTCGCGTACGCCGAATCCCTGCAGTGCGGCAAGCCGCTCAAGCTGTCCACGGAGTTCGACGTACCGGGCACGATCGACAACACCGCCTTCTTCGCCGGGGCGGCCCGCCACCTCCAGGGGCAGGCGGCCGGCGAGTACTCCGGCGACCACACCTCCTACGTGCGCCGCGAGGCCATCGGGGTGGTCGGCTCCATCGCGCCCTGGAACTATCCGCTCCAGATGGCCGCGTGGAAGATCCTCCCGGCCATCGCCGCGGGCAACACCATCGTCCTCAAGCCGGCCGAGCTCACCCCGCTCACCTCGCTGATGTTCGCGCAGGCCGCCAAGGAGGCGGGGCTCCCCGACGGGGTGGTCAACATCGTCACCGGCGACGGCCGCGTGGCCGGCGAGCACCTCGTCGGCCACCCCGACGTGGTCATGACCTCCTTCACCGGCTCCACCGCGGTGGGCAGGCGCGTCGCCGAGATCGCCACCGCCACCGTCAAGCGGCTCCACCTGGAGCTCGGCGGCAAGGCGCCCTTCCTCGTCTTCGACGACGCCGACCCGGAGGCCGCCGCGCACGGCGCCGTCGCCGCCTCGCTCATCAACACCGGCCAGGACTGCACCGCCGCCACCCGCGCCTACGTGCAGCGCCCCCTCCACGACGCCTTCGTCGCCCGGGTCGCCGAGCTGATGGAGACGGTCCGCCTCGGCGACCCCTTCGCGCCCACCACCGACCTCGGCCCGCTGGTCTCGCACGCCCAGCGCGACCGGGTGGCCGGCTTCGTCGAGCGCGCCCGCGGCTACGCCACGGTCGTCACCGGCGGCGAGGCGCCGGGCGGCGACCTCGCCGCCGGCGCGTACTACCGGCCGACCCTCATCGCGGGCGCCGCGCAGGACAGCGAGGTGGCCCAGTCCGAGATCTTCGGCCCGGTCCTCGTCGTCCTGCCCTTCGACACCGACGACGAGGGGATCGCGCTGGCCAACGACACCCCGTACGGACTCGCCGCCTCGGCCTGGAGCCGCGACCTGTACCGGGCGAACCGCGCCACCCGCGAGATCAAGGCGGGCTGCGTCTGGGTCAACGACCACATCCCGATCATCAGCGAGATGCCCCACGGCGGCTACAAGGCGAGCGGCTTCGGAAAGGACATGAGCGTCTACTCCTTCGAGGAGTACACCCAGGTCAAGCACGTGATGTACGACAACACCGCGGTCGCCGCGAAGGACTGGCACCGCACGATCTTCGGGGACCGATAGAGACCAGCCGCCGGACCAGCGGCGCCGTACCCATCCCGAAAGGGCAACGCGCATGGAGCAGTTCGAGCCCGACCGCCTCTCGGCGGCGCAACGCGCCGCGCTGCGGCGCAGCCTCACCAGCGGGCGCGGCGCCCTCACCCGCCGCTCGCTGCTGCGCGCCTCCGGAGCCGGAGCGCTCACCCTCGGCGGCCTGTCCACCCTCGCGGCCTGCGGCATCCCGCCGGCGAAGCGCGCGGGGGAGGCGGCGGCGGCCTCCGACGACTTCTCGGACCGGGAGAAGGAGCTCGTCTTCTCCAACTGGACCGAGTACATGGACACCGGCGAGGACGACAAGGGCCGCCCCACGCTGGACGAGTTCGGCCGGCGGACCGGGATCAAGGTCAAGTACACCGAGGACATCAACGACAACGTCGAGTTCTTCGGCAAGATACGCCCGCAGCTCGCGGCCGGCCAGGACACCGGCCGCGACCTGATCGTCGTCACCGACTGGCTCGCCGCCCGCATCATCCGCCTCGGCTGGGCCCAGAAGCTCGACCCCTCCCACCTCCCGCACGCCTACGCCAACCTGTCCCCGCAGTTCCGCAGCCCCGACTGGGACCCGGGGCGCGCGTACAGCTACCCGTGGACCGGCATCTCCACCGTCATCGCCTACAACGCCAAGGCCACCGGCGGCAGGACGGTCGACTCCGTCACCCAGCTGCTCGACGACCCCACCCTCAAGGGCCGGGTCGGCTTCCTGACCGAGATGCGCGACAGCGTCGGCATGACCCTCCTCGACCAGGGCAAGGACCCGGCGCGCTTCACCACGGCCGACTTCGACGGCGCGATCGGCCGGCTCCAGAAGGGCGTGGAGAAGAACCAGATCCGCCGCTTCACGGGCAACGACTACACCGCCGACCTCGACAAGGGCGACCTCGCGGCCTGCCTGGCCTGGGCCGGCGACGTCATCCAGCTCCAGGCCGGCAACCCGGACATCAAGTACGCTGTCCCGGCCGCCGGCTACATCACCTCCAGCGACAACCTGCTCGTCCCCGCCAAGGCCCGGCACAAGGCCAACGCGGAGCAGCTCATCGACTACTACTACGAGCTGCCGGTCGCCGCCCGGCTGGCCGCCTACATCAGCTACGTGTGCCCCGTCGAGGGCGTCAAGGACGAGCTCGCCGCGATCGACCCCGCGCTCGCGGACAACACCCTGATCGTCCCGGACAAGGCCATGACCGCCAAGTCCCACGCCTTCCGCTCGCTCACCGGCGAGGAAGAGACGGCGTACGAAGAGAAGTTCGCCAAGCTCATCGGCGCCTGAGCGCCCCGCGGCGAGCCCCGGAGGACCGGCGCCCCGCCCACCGGACCAGCCCGGTGGCGGCGCACCCCGGCCGGCTCGGCCGAGCCCCCGACATCTCCCCCCACCCAACCCCGGGACCCACCCATGACTGACAAGACCGCGGGCGGCGACGTCCGCCTCGCCGGGATCAGCAAGCACTACGGCACCTTCACCGCCGTGCACCCGCTGGATCTCACCATTCCGCAGGGCTCCTTCTTCGCCCTCCTCGGTGCCTCGGGCTGCGGCAAGACCACGACCCTGCGCATGATCGCCGGCCTGGAGGAGCCCTCCACCGGCACGGTGCACCTCGGCGACCGGGAGGTCACCGACCTGCCGCCGTACAAGCGCCCGGTCAACACGGTCTTCCAGAGCTACGCCCTCTTCCCGCACCTGAACATCTTCGAGAACGTCGCCTTCGGACTGCGCCGCCGCGGCATCAAGTCCGTCAGGAAGCAGGTCGACGAGATGCTGGAGCTGGTCCAGCTCGGCCAGTTCTCGCACCGCAAGCCGCACCAGCTCTCCGGCGGCCAGCAGCAGCGCGTCGCCGTCGCCCGCGCCCTGATCAACCACCCCCAGGTGCTCCTGCTCGACGAACCGCTCGGCGCCCTCGACCTCAAGCTGCGCCGCCAGATGCAGCTGGAGCTCAAGCGCATCCAGACCGAGGTCGGCATCACCTTCGTGCACGTCACGCACGACCAGGAGGAGGCCATGACCATGGCCGACACGGTCGCCGTGATGAACGGCGGCCGCGTCGAGCAGCTCGGCGCCCCCGCCGAGCTCTACGAGAACCCGGGCACCACCTTCGTCGCCAACTTCCTCGGCACCTCCAACCTCATCGAGGCGTCCGTCGAGTCCACCGGCTCCGACGTCGTGGTGGCCGCGTCCGGCAGCAGGCTCGCCCTGCCCGCCTCCCGATGTTCGACCACGCCCGCCACCGGCGGGAAGCTGCTGGTCGGCGTGCGGCCCGAGAAGATATCCCTGGTCCACGCCGACGAGGAGCACACCATAGGCGCCGGCCGCAACAGGCTCCCGGGCCGGATCGTCCACTCCTCCTTCATCGGCGTCTCCACCCAGTACGTCATCGACGGCCCGGCCTGCCCCGGCCTGGAGGTGTACGCGCAGAACATCGAGCGCGACGCCCGCCTGGTCCCCGGCGCCGAGGTGGTCCTGCACTGGAACCCCGAGCACACCTTCGGACTCGACGCCGCCCAGTCCCCGCTCGCGGGCACCACGGCCGCCGCGGACGCGGAGACGGCGGGGGAGGGCGCATGACCACCACCGCGGCGCCGCCCCAGGCGCCCGCCCCCGCCGGGCCCCCGGTCCACAAGACGGTGCTGCGCAAGCGCCTGGTCCCGTACTGGCTGCTGCTCCCCGGCATCCTGTGGCTGCTCGTCTTCTTCGTGCTGCCGATGGTCTACCAGGCCTCCACCTCGGTGCAGACCGGCTCGCTCGAAGAGGGCTTCAAGGTCACCTGGCACCTCCAGACCTACTGGGACGCCTTCACCGAGTACTACCCGCAGTTCCTGCGCTCGCTGCTGTACGCCGGCACCGCCACCGCGCTGTGCCTGCTGCTCGGCTACCCGCTGGCCTACCTGATCGCCTTCAAGGCCGGCCGGTGGCGCAACCTGCTGCTGGTGCTGGTCATCGCCCCGTTCTTCACCAGCTTCCTGATCCGCACCCTGGCCTGGAAGACGATCCTGGCCGACGGCGGACCGGTGGTCGAGGTGCTCAACGGCATCGGCTTCCTCGACGTCACCAGCTGGCTCGGGATGACCCAGGGCGACCGGGTGCTCGCCACGCCGCTCGCGGTCGTCTGCGGTCTGACGTACAACTTCCTGCCCTTCATGATCCTGCCGCTGTACTCCTCGCTGGAGCGCATCGACACCCGCCTCCACGAGGCGGCCGGGGACCTCTACGCCCGCCCCGCGACGGTCTTCCGGAAGGTGACCTTCCCGCTCTCGATGCCGGGCGTCGTCTCCGGCACCCTGCTGACCTTCATCCCGGCCAGCGGCGACTACGTCAACGCCGAACTGCTCGGCTCCACGGACACCCGGATGATCGGAAACGTCATCCAGTCGCAGTACCTGCGCATCCTCGACTACCCCACCGCGGCCGCGCTGTCCTTCATCCTCATGGCCATCGTGCTGATCATGGTCACCATCTACATCCGCCGAGCGGGGACGGAGGACCTGGTCTGATGCGCGCACCCCTCACCTGGCTCCGGCGCAACCTGATCGTCATCGCGGGCCTCGGCACGCTCGCGTACATGATCCTGCCGAACGTCGTCGTCACGGTCTTCTCCTTCAACAACCCCACCGGCCGGTTCAACTACGCCTGGCAGGAGTTCTCGCTCGACGCGTGGAAGGACCCCTGCGGCGTCGCCGACCTGTGCGGCTCGCTGTCGCTGTCGCTCCAGATCGCGCTGTGGGCCACCCTCGCCGCCACCGCCCTGGGCACCGCCATCGCCTTCGCGATGGTCCGCTACCGCTTCCGGGGCCGCGGGGCCGTCAACTCGCTGATCTTCCTTCCCATGGCCATGCCCGAGATCGTGATGGCGGCCTCGCTGCTCGCGCTCTTCCTCAACATGGGCATCCAGCTGGGCTTCTGGACGATCCTCATCGCCCACGTCATGTTCTGCCTCAGCTTCGTCGTCGCCGCCGTCAAGGCCCGCGTCCTGTCCATGGACCCGCGGCTGGAGGAGGCCGCCCGCGACCTCTACGCGGGACCGGTGCAGACCTTCGTACGGGTCACCCTGCCGATCGCGGCGCCGGGCATCGCGGCGGGCGCGCTGCTCTCCTTCGCGCTCTCGTTCGACGACTTCATCATCACCAACTTCAACTCGGGCAACACCGTCACCTTCCCCATGTTCGTGTGGGGATCGGCCCAGCGCGGTACGCCCGTGCAGATCAACGTCATCGGCACGGCGATGTTCGTCATCGCGGTGCTGGTGGTCCTCGCCGGCCAGATGGTCGGCAACCGCCGCAAGAAGGCGCAACCGAAGTAGACCCCTGTAGGGAGTTGGAAGCCATGGCCCCAGCCGCCATGCGTAGTGTCGCGAAGTCCCTTTCCGAAGCGAAGCCGGTCTCGTACTGGCTGGACGACCCCGGCAAGCCCGCCGCGCAGCCGGCCCTCACCGCCGACGAGCGGTGCGACCTGCTGGTCGTCGGCGCCGGCTACAGCGGCCTGTGGACCGCCCTCATCGCCAAGGAGCGCGACCCCGGGCGGGACGTCGTCCTCATCGAGGGCAAGGAGGCGGGCTGGGCCGCCTCCGGCCGCAACGGCGGCTTCTGCGCCGCCTCGCTCACCCACGGCCTGGCCAACGGCCTGGCCCGCTGGCCCGACGAGCTCGCACGGCTGGAGGAGCTGGGCGCCCGCAACCTCGACGCCATCGAGGAGGCGGTCGCCCGCTACGGCATCGACTGCGACTTCGAGCGCACCGGCGAGATCGACGTGGCCACCGAACCCCACCAGGTCGAAGAGCTGCGCGAGCTCCACGAGGAGGCCCGGCGCCTGGGCCTCGCCGACGGCTCGCAGTGGCTGGACGCCGAGGCGCTGCGCGCCGAGGTCGACTCGCCGACCTTCCTCGCCGGGCTGTGGGACAAGGACGGCGTCGCCATGCTCAACCCGGCGAAGCTGGCCTGGGGCCTCAAGCGGGCCTGCCTGGAGCTCGGGGTGCGGATCTACGAGCACACCCCGGGCCTGGAACTGGCCCGGGCCGGCGCCGGGATGGCCGTGCGGACCCCGTACGGCACCGTCCGGGCCCGCCGGGTCGCCCTGGGCACCAACGTCTTCCCGTCACTGGTCCGCCGCATCCGCCCGTTCACCGTGCCGGTCTACGACTACGCCCTGATGACCGAGCCGCTCGACGAGGCGCAGCTCGCCGCCGTCGGCTGGAAGGGGCGCCAGGGCCTGGGCGACAGCGCGAACCAGTTCCACTACTTCCGGATCACCCCCGACCACCGCATCCTGTGGGGCGGCTACGACGCCGTCTACCCCTACCGGGGACGGCTGGACGCCGCCCACGACGACCGGCCCGAGACCTACCTCAAGCTCGCGGAGCACTTCTTCACCGCCTTCCCGCAACTGGAGGGCCTGAAGTTCACCCACGCCTGGGGCGGCGCGATCGACACCTGCTCGCGCTTCTCGGCCTTCTTCGGCACGGCGCACGCCGGGAAGGTGGCCTACGCGGCCGGCTTCACCGGGCTCGGGGTGGGCGCCACCCGCTTCGGCGCGGACGTGATGCTCGACCTGCTCGACGGGGCCGACACGGAGCGCACCCGGCTGGAGATGGTGCGGACCCGGCCGATGCCGTTCCCGCCCGAGCCGTTCGCCTGGACCGGGATCACCCTCACCAAGTGGTCGCTGGCCCGCGCCGACCGCCGCGGCGGGCACCGCAACCTCTGGCTGCGCACGCTCGACCGCTTCGGCCTCGGCTTCGACAGCTGACCGCGCCGCTCGGCGCGCCGCCGGCTCACCGTGTGACCCGCCTCACTACCAAGGAGTAACGAAACCCGCGTCATAGTCGTGCCCGGCCCCGCTCTCTCCGGTTGAGAACCCTTCACCGCACGAGACGAACGGAGGCCGGGCCATGGCGATCCCGGGGGTCAAGACGGCAGTGGAATGGCTGGTCACGGCGGCGCCCGACCCCGAGGCCTGCCGGTGGGAGTGGGAGCGCAACCCCCTCGGGGTCGCCCTGCTGCCCGCGGGCCGGCACTGGGACGTGCTGATCGTGCCCGGGGGCCTGGGGCAGGCCACCCTGGACGTCCTGGGGCTCCTGGTGGAGCGGCCCGGCCCGGTGCTCGCCGACTTCGGCGACTCCCGGCTGGGCTTCTTCGTGCCCCCGGGCACCGCGTCCCGCTGGCTCGGCACCGGTGTCCGGGGGGCGGGCCGGGGCTCCTGGGTCGTCGTCCCGTACCCCGGCCGGGCGACCGGCGGTGTGCGCTGGATGGTGCTCCCCGACGGGCGGGGGACCCTCACCGATCCGGCCGTGCTGGAGCTCGCGATGCACGAGGCCGCGGCCGCCGCCGCGGGGTCCGCCGGCGAGGGGGCGGGACGGAAACCTTGACGGAGGCATTGACAAGAACATTGGTCTGGACCATCTTGGGCGCCGCTGACCCCCTCCATCCCCCCATGCCCCGGAGGCAGTTGTGCGCAGAGCCACGTCCTTCCTTACGGCCGCCGCCCTGGCGGTGGCCGCCTTCCTCGCCGCGGGCCCGCCCGCCGCGGCGGCGGACGCCGACCTCGTCCGCAACGGCGGCTTCGAATCCGGCCTCGACGGCTGGAGCTGCTCCGGCGGCACCGGAGCCGTCGCCACCACCCCGGTCCACGGCGGGAGTTCCGCCCTCCGGGCCACCCCGGCGGGCCAGGACAACGCCCGCTGCTCCCAGACCGTCACCGTCAAGCCCGACGCGACGTACACGCTCGGCGCGTGGGTGCAGGGCGCGTACGTCTACCTCGGCGCGACCGGCACCGGCACCACCGACGCGGCCGTCTGGACCCAGAGCCCCGGCGCCTGGAAGCAGCTGACGACCACCTTCCGCACCGGCCCCTCGACGACCTCGGTGACCGTCTACACCCACGGCTGGTACGGCCAGCCCGCCCACCTCGCCGACGACGTCACCCTGGTCGGACCCGACCCCGGCGGCACCGGACCCGGCCAGCCCCAGCCCCCGGCCGCCCCCACCGGCCTGACCGCGTCCGCGACCTCGTCGACCTCGGTCGCGCTGTCCTGGGCCGCGACGGCCGGAGCCACCTCGTACAAGGTCTACCGCGAGGGCGCGGCCCCGCTGGCCGTCACCACCGCGTCGGCGGCCGTCACCGGCCTCACCGCGTCCACCGCGTACGCCTTCCAGGTGGCCGCGGTGAACGCCGCCGGCGAGTCCCCGAAGAGCGCGGCCGTCCAGGTCACCACCTCCGGCGGCGGCAACCCCGGCAACCCGGGGCTGCCCGCGCACGCCCTGGTCGGCTACCTGCACGCCAGCTTCGCCAACGGCGCCGGCTACGTCCGGATGGCCGACGTCCCCGCGTCCTGGGACGTCATCAACCTCGCCTTCGGCGAGCCGACCTCGGTGACCTCCGGTGACATCCGCTTCCAGCTCTGCCCGGTCGCCGAATGCCCGAACGTCGAGTCACCGGCCGAGTTCAAGGCGGCCATCAAGGCCAAGCAGGCCGCCGGCAAGAAGGTCCTGATCTCCATCGGCGGCCAGAACGGCCAGGTCCAGCTGTCCACCACGGCCGCCCGCGACACCTTCGTGTCCTCCGTCGGGAAGATCATCGACGAGTACGGCCTCGACGGCCTGGACATCGACTTCGAGGGCCACTCCCTCTCCCTGGCCACCGGCGACACCGACTTCCGCGCCCCCACCACCCCGGTGATCGTCAACCTGATCTCGGCCGTGAAGACCCTCAAGGCCAGGTACGGCCCGAACTTCGTGCTGACCATGGCCCCCGAGACCTTCTTCGTCCAGCTCGGCTACCAGTACTACGGCTCCGGCCCCTGGGGCGGCCAGGACCCGCGCGCCGGCGCCTACCTCCCCGTCATCCACGCCCTGCGCGACGACCTCACCCTGCTCCACGTCCAGGACTACAACTCCGGCTCGATCATGGGCCTCGACAACCAGTACCACTCCATGGGCGGCGCGGACTTCCACATCGCCATGACCGACATGCTGCTGACCGGCTTCCCGGTCGCCGGCAACACCGCCCGCGTCTTCCCGGCCCTGCGCCCCGAGCAGGTCGCCATCGGCCTGCCGGCGACGACCAACGCGGGCAACGGCCACACCTCGCCCGCCGAGGTGAACAAGGCGCTGGACTGCCTCACGAAGAAGACGAACTGCGGCAGCTACCAGACCCACGGCACCTGGCCCGCGCTGCGCGGGCTGATGACCTGGTCGATCAACTGGGACCGGTTCGGCGGGTGGGAGTTCAGCCGGAACTTCGACGCGTACTTCGGCGGCTGACCCGGTCCACCCCGATCAGCAGGGGCGCGCACATCAGCAGGCTGGCGAGCACGTCCAGCGGCCAGTGCCAGCCCCGCAGCACCAGACCGGTGGCCGTCGCACCCGTGAGCACCAGGGCGACGGCCACCGGCCACGGGCGGCGGACGTACGGCCGCACGAGCAGGGCGGCGCCCACGTACGCGACGGCGGCGGTGGCCGTGTGGCCCGAGGGGTAGTAGCCCGCCGCCCAGGGCTCCAGCGGGCCCGGACGGGCGGTCCACTCCTTGAGCGGGACGACCAGCGCCGGTACCGCGAGCATCGCGGCTCCGGCCGCCAGCGCCGCGAGCCGCCGGCCGCGCAGGGCGGCGTACGCCATGGCCAGGGCGAGGACCGGCACGGCGACCGGGACGTTGCCGAGGTCGGAGAGGCGCTCGGTGACGGAGTCGGGAATCGTGCGCACCAGCGCGCGGCTGATCGCGTGGTCCGGCGCGAGCAGCGGACCCGAGACCAGGACCTGCCAGGTCACCAGCGCGAAGAGGAGGCCGCAGAGCGCCGCCGCGAGCCGGGGGGAAGTGGCCGGCCGTCCCGGAACAGGGGGGATGGTTCCGGGACGGCCGCCCGGATCGGGTTGCCGCGGGCCCCGGGGGGTTTGGGGCGGACGGCCGTCCGATCGGCGAGGAGTGTGCGCGAACGCATGCCCAGTACGGCGCTGGGGAAGCCCGGCACTGGTGTCGCCCACGGTTTCCCGGGAGCGGGGTGTCTCACTCATCTGCAGAAACCGTACGTCAGAGAAAGGGGGGCCGACAGCAGGAACGCGCTCCCGCCATCGGCCCCCCACAGCTTCTTCACAGCGTCCGACCGTTACCGGCGGTACCGGTCGCGGAGTGTTCGGACGTTCGCTCAGATGCCCGCGAACGCGGCCTCGATGACGTCCAGGCCCTCGTTCAGCAGGTCCTCGCCGATGACGATCGGCGGGAGGAAGCGGAGCACGTTGCCGTAGGTGCCGCAGGTGAGGACCAGCACGCCCTCGGCGTGGCAGGCCTTCGCGAGCGCGCCGGCCGCCTCCGGGAAGGGGGTCTTGGAGACCGGGTCCTTCACGAGCTCGATGGCGATCATGGCGCCGCGGCCGCGGATGTCGCCGATGATGTCGTACTTCTCCCGCATGGCCGCGAGGCGGGTCTTCATGACGGACTCGATCTTCTTCGCCGCGGCGTTGAGGTCGAGCTCCTTCATGGTCTCGATGGAACCGAGCGCACCGGCGCAGGCCACCGGGTTGCCGCCGTAGGTCCCGCCCAGACCGCCGCCGTGGACGGAGTCCATGATCTCGGCGCGGCCGGTCACGGCGGCCAGCGGCAGGCCGCCCGCGATGCCCTTGGCGGTGGTGATCAGGTCGGGGACGATGCCCTCGTCCTCGCACGCGAACCACTGGCCGGTGCGGCAGAAACCGGACTGGATCTCGTCGGCGACGAAGACGATGCCGTTGTCGTTGGCGAATTCCACCAGCGCCGGCAGGAAGCCCTTGGCCGGCTCGATGAAGCCGCCCTCGCCCAGGACCGGCTCGATGATGATCGCGGCGACGTTCTCGGCGCCGATCTGCTTGCTGATCTGGTCGATCGCCTGGGCGGCGGCCTCGGGGCCGCAGTTCTCGGCGCCGGTCGGCCAGCGGTAGCCGTAGGCGACCGGGACGCGGTAGACCTCGGGGGCGAACGGGCCGAAGCCCTGCTTGTACGGCATGTTCTTCGAGGTCAGCGCCATCGTGAGGTTCGTACGGCCGTGGTAGCCGTGGTCGAAGACGACGACGGCCTGGCGCTTGGTGTACGAACGGGCGATCTTGACGGCGTTCTCGACGGCCTCGGCGCCGGAGTTGAACAGGGCCGACTTCTTGGCGTGGTCACCCGGGGTGAGCTCGGCGAGGGCCTCGCAGACCTCGACGTAGCCCTCGTACGGCGTGACCATGAAACAGGTGTGGGTGAAGTCGGCGAGCTGGGCGGAGGCGCGGCGCACGACGGCCTCGGCGGAGGCGCCGACGGAGGTCACGGCGATGCCGGAACCGAAGTCGATCATGCGGTTGCCGTCGATGTCCTCGATGATCCCGCCGCCCGCGCGCGCCGTGAACACGGGCAGCACGGAGCCCACGCCGCCGGCGACCGTCGCGAGACGGCGGGCCTGCAGCTCCTGCGACTTGGGGCCGGGGATCGCGGTGACGATGCGGCGCTCCTGCGGGACAGCGGTCATAGAGGGCTCCTGGGGGTGTTTTCGGACGCACGTGTGTCTTTGTCCGCAGGCTAGGCCCGGCGGCGGGCGGAGGGCATGCGCCGATCGGGAGTGGTGGCGCGGTGTCCTTGTCCGCGACGGCCATAGGAGGCGCGGACGACCCGCGCCGGGCCCCACCGGGGACCCGCCGGGACGGACCACCGCGCGGTACGCCCCGCCCGGCCGGGCCGGGCACTAGATTGAGCGCCGCAGCGCAGGCTTTGGCAGGGGGCAGGGGTTCATGGACACGGACGGCACGCACGAAGCACGCACCACCCGCACGGGCCACGTCCCACGCCCCGCGGGCCCACCCCCGACCCCCCTCCCGCCCAGGCCCACCACCCCCCACCCAAACCCCCCCACGCCCCCGCGACCCCACCCACCCCCCTGACGGACTGGCTGCGCACGGCGCGGCCCGTGGCCGAGCCCGGTGTCTGGCGCTACGGCCACGCCCCGCGTGCGGCACAGGAGCCGGAAGCGACCCCGACACGGCAGCTGATCAGCGGGGCCCTGATCGCCCTGCTCGCCGGGCTCCTGCTGTGGTCCCTGCTGTGGAACGGCTATCTCGGCGGGTTCTGGCTCTGGCCCCTCTACATGTTCACTCCCGACTCCTGGGCCAACACCAACGCCGCCGTCGTGTCGTCCTACATCTGGTACGCCGCCGTCGCCGTCGCCCTGCTCGTCGGCTTCGGCCGCCTCGGCCGCTGGCCCGAGCTCGGGCGCAGGCTGCTGGGCGGCCGGCCCGGGCAGGCCGCGCGGCCCGCGCTCCCGGTCCGCATCGAGCCCGGCGCCGACGACGACCCCGTGCGGTGGGGGTCCGTGCGGGGGGGCGGGCTGGGGGACGTGGCCGACCGGTTGGAGCGGGAGGCGGGGGACGGGCGGATGAACGACGTGGACTACGCGCGCATCCGCCGGGCCTGGGACACCGTCCGCGTCGACCCCACCCGAATGCGGGCCTTCGCCGACGCCGTGCGGGACAAGGGCGCCGGGGCCTGCGTGCACCCCTCCGGGGCGCGGGACCTGCCCGTGCGCGCCGCCCGGCACGACCTGCTCGCCCGGCAGGTGCTGCTCGGCACCGTCGAGGACGGCGCGCGCAACCCGTACGCCCGCCGCGGCACCGCCTTCGCCCTCGACCCCGACGTCCTCGGCACCTCGATGCTGGCCGTCGGCCCCTCCGGCAGCGGCAAGACCGCACGGCTGGTGCGGCCCGTCGTCGAGTCGCTCGCCCTCCAGGCGCTCGCCGGCCAGGCCGCCGTCGTCGCCGTCGGCGCGGCCGGGACGCAGTTCGGGCCCGACGCGGCCTTCGACGTCGTCGTCCGCGTCGGCGACCCCGCCTCCGTCTACGACCTCGACCTCTACGGCGGCGCCACCGACCCCGACGAAGCCGCCACCCTCCTCGCCGAGGCCTTCGTGGGCGACCTCCCCGGCATCGACGTGCGCCGCGCCGCGACCGCCCTCGCCCAGCTCCTCGGCCCGTTCCGGGCCGTGCACGGCCGCTTCCCCGCCGTACCCGAACTCCGCGAACTCCTCGACCAGGTGCCGGACGCCTTCGCCGCGCTGCGCCGCGAGCTGTCCGAGGCCGGACAGCCCGCCATGCTCCGCGAGCTCGACGCACGGGCCCGCCAGCACGGCGCCCACGGCGACCCCGGCCCGGCCCTCGCCGACCGCGTCGCCCTGCTCGACCGGCCCGCCTTCGCCGGGTTCTTCGACACCACCGGCCAGGGCCGGCCCTTCTCGCTGCGCGCCCTGGAACACCCCATCCGGGTCCGCGTCGACCTCCCCGAGCGCGGCCACGCCGACGCCTCGCGGATGCTGGCCCGGCTGCTGCTCGCCCAGTTCAACGCGGCCGCCGCCGCCCGCACCGACCGCTCCCTCTTCGCCTTCCTCGCCCTCGACGACGCCTCGCGCACCCTCACCCCGGAGACCGTGCGGGGCGTCCGGCGGCTGCGCTCGGCGCACGCGGGGGTGCTGCTCGCGCTGCGCACGCTGGACGACGTACCGGAGGCGCTGCGGACGCCGCTGCTCGGCGCCGTCGGCTGCCGGACGGCCTTCTCCGGGGTCACCACCTGGGACGGCAAGCGCTTCGCCGAGGCCTGGGGCACCGAGTGGGTGGAGACGCGGGACGTCACGCACCGCACCGTCTTCGCCGACCAGCCCCTGACCCGGGCCATCCACGCCTTCCGCAAGCTCGTCACCGGCAAGGCCGTCACCACCGACGCCGTGACCGTGCGGCAGGTGGAGCGGGAGCGCTGGTCGGCCTCGGACCTGGCGCACGCCATACCGCCGGGGCACGCGGTGCTGTCGCTGACGTCCGTCCGAGGGGAGCGGGCGGCCCCGCTGCTGGTCCGCCTGGCGGACTGAGACGCCGGCGGACCCGGCGCGACGGGTGGCCCGAACCATACGGGGTGGCAGAATCGAAGGTGCCGTTCGTACGACACGGCGAAACGGCGCCGACGCCCGTCCGCCGCCCGCAGCCGGTGTCCGCCCTCGCGGCCCGCCGCCCCGATCCCGCCGCCCGCTCCGGCCCCTCCTCCGCTAAGGCCCCTGGTAACCGATGCCGCTCACCCTCGCCTCGCTCGTCCAGCACTCGGCGCTCAAGCTCAGCGTCCGGGCCGGAGAGGGCCGCCTCGACACCCCGGTGCGCTGGGCCCACGTCAGCGAGCTCGCCGACCCCGTCCCGTACATGGAGGGCGGGGAGCTGCTCCTGATCACCGCGATGAAGCTGGACGCCGGGGACCGGGAGGAGATGGGCCGCTACGTGCGCCGCCTCGCCGCGGCCGGAGTCGTCGGCATCGGCTTCGCGGTCGGCGTGAACTACGACGCCGTCCCGCAGGCCCTCGTCGACGCCGCGCGCGCCGAGGACATGCCGCTGTTGGAGGTCCCGCGCCGCACCCCGTTCCTCGCCATCAGCAAGGCCGTCTCCGCCGCGCTGGCCGCCGACCAGTACCGGGCCGTGACCGCCGGTTTCGAGGCGCAGCGGGAGCTGACGCGCGCCGCGCTCTCCGCCGACGGGCCCGCCGAGCTGCTGGCGAAGCTGGCCGCGCACGTCCACGGCTGGGCCGCGCTGTACGACACCTCGGGCGCGGTGGTCGCCGCCGCACCCGACTGGGCCGCCCGCCGCGCGGCCCGGCTCACCCCCGACGTGGAGCGGCTGCGCGAGCGCCCCGCCCCAGCCAGCGCCGTGGTCGGCGGCTCGGAGGACCGCGTCGAGCTCCAGTCCCTGGGCACCGGCCGGCGCGCCCGCGGCGCGCTCGCCGTGGGCACCGGGGCCCCGCTGGGCACGGCCGAGCGGTACGCCGTCCACTCCGCGGTGGCCCTGCTGACCCTCACCACCGAACGCTCCCGCTCGCTGCACGACGCCGAGTCCCGGCTGGGCGCGGCCGTGCTGCGGATGCTGCTCGCCGGGGAGGCCGACCACGCCCGGGCCGTGGCCGGCGACCTGTACGGGGCCCTGCTGGAGGCGCCGTTCCGGCTGGTCACGGCCGAACCGGCGCTGCCCGGTACCGCCCAGCCGCAGGGACTGGCCCTGCTGGCGGACGCGGTGGAGTCCGCGGCCGCCCGCACCGGGGAGCCGCTGCTGGTGGTGCCGGAACCCGGCCGGCTGGTGGTCCTCGCCGCCGACGGGGGCTCGGCCGTCCAGGCATGCACGGAGTACGCCGAGGCCCTGGAGTCCCGCCGCGGCCGGGACGCCACCGGGCCCGAACCGGACGAGCTGGTCGTCGGCCTGTCCGCGCCGGCCGGGCCCGGCGGCGTGGCGGCCGCCCTCGTCCAGGCCGACCAGGCGCTGGCCGTGGCCCGGCGGCGGGGCCGGCCGCTGGTGGAGCACGAGGACATGGCTGCCGGGTCGGTGCTGCCGCTGCTCGCGGACGACGCCGTACGGGCCTTCGCCGACGGCACGCTGCGGGCCCTGCGCGAGCACGACGCGACCGGCCGCGGCGACCTGGTGGCCTCGCTGCGGGCGTGGCTCTCACGCCACGGCCAGTGGGACGCGGCCGCCGCGGACCTCGGCGTGCACCGCCACACGCTGCGCTACCGGATGAAGCGGGTCGAGGAGATCCTCGGCCGCTCCCTCGACGACCCGGACGTCCGCATGGAGCTGTGGCTCGCCCTGAAGGCCACCGGCACCCCCGCGTAGCCGCGCGATCCGCGCACCCGGCCCCCGGCGTCGTCCCCTCCCGCCCGGCCCCGGCGCCGTGCACGCCCCGCCGCTCCCGGACAGTGACAAACCGGCGCGCCCCGGGCGCCGGGTACTACACCCCGGACAAACGACGAATCCCCGGCCGGGTCCTACGGTGGGGGTGACAACGACCCACCGCACAGATCCGAAGGGCCGGGACCCGCATGACTTCCACCCACGCCTTCTGGCTCGCCGGCCGTCAGGCCACCGGCGAGGACAGCTTCGACGTCCGCTCCCCGTGGGACGGCCGCCCGGTCGCCGCCGTGAGCGTGCCGACCGACGCCCAGGTCGAAGAGGCGGTGGCCGCGGCGCACGCCGTGACCGCGGAATTCTCCGCGACGCCCGCCCACGTCCGTGCGGCCGCCCTGGACCACGTGTCCAAGCGGCTCGCCGAGCGCACCGAGGAGATCGCCCAGCTGATCTCCGCCGAGAACGGCAAGCCGGTCAAGTGGGCGCGCGGCGAGGTCGGCCGCGCCGTGTCCGTGTTCCGCTTCGCGGCCGAAGAGGCCCGCCGCTTCAACGGCGGAGAGGCCCAGCGCCTGGACACCGACGCCGGCGGCGTCGGCCGCCTCGCCCTGACCCGCCGCTTCGTCAAGGGTCCGGTCCTCGGCATCGCGCCGTTCAACTTCCCGCTGAACCTGTGCGCCCACAAGGTCGCCCCGGCCATCGCCGTCGGCGCGCCCATCATCCTCAAGCCCGCCCCGGCCACCCCGCTCTCCGCGCTCGTCCTCGGCGAGCTGCTGGCCGAGACCGACCTCCCGGCCGGCTCCTGGTCGGTCCTGCCGGTCGCCAACGACAAGATGCCGGCCCTGGTGAAGGACGAGCGCCTGCCCGTCATCTCCTTCACCGGCTCCGACACCGTCGGCTACGCCATCCAGCAGTCGGTGCCCCACAAGCACTGCACCCTGGAGCTCGGCGGCAACGCCGCGGCCGTGGTCCTCGCCGACTGGTCCTCCGAGGCCGACCTCGACTGGGCCGCGACCCGCATCGCGACCTTCTCCAACTACCAGGCCGGCCAGTCCTGCATCTCCGTGCAGCGCGTGATCGCCGACGCCTCCGTCTACGACCGCCTCGTCGGGAAGGTCGTCGACAAGGTCCGGGCGCAGGTCACCGGCGACCCGTCCGACGCGGCCACCGACGTCGGCCCGCTCGTCTCCGAGGACGCCGCCAAGCGCGTGGAGTCCTGGGTCGAGGAGGCCGTCGCCGCCGGCGCCGAGCTCCTCACCGGCGGCAAGCGCGCCGGCGCCACCGTCGAGCCGACCGTCCTCGCCGGGGTCCCGGCCGGCGTCAAGCTCGCCACCGAGGAGGTCTTCGGACCGGTCCTCACCCTGAAGCGGGTCGAGAACACCGACGAGGCCTTCGCCGCCGTCAACGACTCGAAGTTCGGCCTGCAGACCGGCGTCTTCACCCGCGACATCCAGGTCGCCTTCCGCGCCCACCGCGAGCTGGAGGTCGGCGGCGTGATCATCGGCGACGCGCCCTCCTACCGCGCCGACCAGATGCCGTACGGCGGCGTCAAGCAGTCCGGCGTGGGGCGCGAGGGCGTCCGCTACGCGATGGACGACTACACGTACGAGCGGGTGCTGGTCCTGACCGGCCTCGACATCTGATCCGTACGGCCCACGAGCCGACGGCCGGAGCCCACTGTGCGGGGGCTCCGGCCGTCTTCGCGTTCCCCCACCCTGCCCAATCCCGCTTTTCGGGCGCCCGCGAGCGGGTACGACTCACCACGTAGGACCGTCCGATCATCCGTTCATCAGGTGAACGACCCGACTCCGGCGGCGAGGTGAGTCCCCGCATGTCCGCACCACAGCCCGTACAGCCCGTACAGCCCGGCGGCACGCAGCCCAAGGTGACCGAGCGCGAGGCACGGCAGGTCGCCGAGGCGGCCCGCGAGCAGGACTGGCGCAAGCCCAGCTTCGCCCGGGAGCTCTTCCTCGGGCGCTTCCGGCTCGACCTGATCCACCCCCACCCCCTCCCCGCCGACGAGGACGTCCGGCGCGGCGAGGCCTTCCTGGCCCGGCTGCGGGAGTTCTGCGAGCGCGAGCTCGCCGCGGGCCTGCCCGCCCGCATCGAGCGCGAGGCGCGGATCCCCGACGAGACCGTGCGCGGCCTCAAGGAACTCGGCGCCCTCGGCATGAAGATCGACCCCCGGTACGGGGGACTGGGCCTCACCCAGGTCTACTACAACAAGGCCCTCGCCCTCGTCGGCTCCGTCAGCCCCGCCATCGGCGCGCTGCTCTCCGCGCACCAGTCGATCGGCGTGCCGCAGCCGCTGAAGATGTTCGGCACGCAGGAGCAGAAGGACGCCTACCTGCCGCGCTGCGCCACCACCGCCGTCAGCGCCTTCCTGCTCACCGAGCCCGACGTGGGATCCGACCCGGCCCGCCTGGCCACCACGGCCGTCCCGGACGGGGACGACGGCTACGTCCTCGACGGGGTGAAGCTGTGGACCACCAACGGGGTGGTCGCCGACCTCCTCGTCGTCATGGCGCGCGTCCCGAAGTCCGAGGGCCACCGCGGCGGCATCACCGCCTTCGTGGTGGAGGCCGACTCGCCGGGCATCACCGTCGAGCACCGCAACGCCTTCATGGGCCTGCGCGGACTGGAGAACGGCGTCACCCGCTTCCACCGGGTGGCGGTCCCCGCCGCCCAGCGCATCGGCGCCGAGGGCGCCGGCCTGAAGATCGCGCTGACCACCCTCAACACCGGCCGGCTGTCACTGCCCGCCCTCTGCGTCGGCGCCGGCAAGTGGTGCCTGAAGATCGCCCGTGAATGGTCCGGCGTGCGCGAGCAGTGGGGCCGCCCGGTCGCCCGGCACGAGGCCGTCGGAGCCAAGGTCTCCTTCATCGCCGCCACCACCTTCGCCCTGGAGGCCGTGGTCGACCTCGCCTCCCAGATGGCCGACGAGGACCGCAACGACATCCGCATCGAAGCGGCCCTCGCCAAGCTCTACGGCTCCGAGATGGCCTGGCTGATGGCCGACGAACTGGTCCAGATCCGCGGCGGACGCGGCTTCGAGACCGCCGAGTCCCTCGCCGCCCGCGGCGAGCGGGCCGTCCCCGCCGAACAGATGCTGCGCGACCTGCGGATCAACCGGATCTTCGAGGGCTCGACCGAGATCATGCACCTGCTCATCGCCCGGGAGGCGGTCGACGCCCACCTGTCGGTGGCCGGCGACCTCATCGACCCGGAGAAGGACCTCGGAGACAAGGCCAGGGCCGGGGCCAGGGCGGCCGGCTTCTACGCCCGCTGGCTGCCGAAGCTGGCCACCGGGGCCGGCCAGGTGCCGGGCACGTACCGGGAGTTCCACCCCGCCGGCCACCCCGACCTCGCCACCCACCTGCGCTACGTCGAGCGGACCTCCCGCAGACTCGCCCGGTCGACCTTCTACGCCATGTCCCGCTGGCAGGGCCGCATGGAGACCAAGCAGGGCTTCCTCGGCCGGATCGTGGACATCGGCGCCGAACTCTTCGCGATGAGCGCGGCCTGCGTCCGCGCCGAGCACCTGCGCGCCGCCGGCGCGCACGGCCGCGAGGCGTACCAGCTGGCCGACGCCTTCTGCCGGCAGTCCCGGCTGCGCGCGGACGAGCTCTTCGGCCGGCTCTGGTCCAACACCGACGACCTCGACCGCAAGGTCGTCGAGGGCGTGCTCACCGGCACCTACACCTGGCTGGAGGAGGGCGTCCTGGACCCCTCCGGCGACGGCCCCTGGATCGCCGACGCCGCCCCGGGCCCCTCCGAGGAGGAAAACGTGCACCGCCCGCTCCGCTGACCTGCGATCATCGACACCAGCCGGACGGATGTACGGGTACGGGTACGGGTGCGCCCACGGGACACCCGTACGGGCACGAGCGCGAGGCGGGCAGCGATGTCGACGGCCGGGGAAGACCGCAACAGCCGACGGCTGGCGTGGTGCGTGGCGCACGTCCTGCGCCACGCACCGGACCGCATCGCCCTGGCCCTGCTGGACCGGCTCGGCCGCTCCGACCCCGCCGCCCGCACCTACCTGTGCCGCGACGAGTGGCTCCCCGCCTCCGCCGTCACCCTGCTGCTGCGCCACGGCACCGACTCCGACCGGCACTACGTGGCCCGCAACCCCCGCGTCGTCGGCCGGCCGCTGCCCGGTCTGCCCGGCCCCGTCCGGTACGCGAAGCACCGCACCCCGCCCGAACTGGCGGCCCTGCTCCGCGCCGAGCTCGGCCGGGACCCCGCCGACGGCCCCCTCACCACCCCCGAAGTCACCGGCCTGCTGCGCCGGCACGGCGCCCGCCGGCCCCGGACGGCCCTGGAGGTCCTGCGGCTCCCGCACGCGCTCGACCCCGCCCTGCTGGCCGCCGAGCACGCCCGCCGGCCGCTGCCGCCCGGCGCCGTCGAAGCCCTGCTGCTCGTCGCCGACCTGCCCCCGCACACCGTCCGCGCGCTGCTCGCCCCCTCCGCCGCCCCGCGCGAGGAACCGGCCTGGCACCGGCCCGCCGTCCGCGCCGTCCGGATGGGCCGGCTCACCCACGAGGAGCTCGTCGGCTGCGTGACCCCGGCCCGGCGCGCGCTGCTCCTGTGCGACCTCCCGGCCCGCCCCGGCCTGCGCTGGACCCTCCCCGAACTGGCCGGCCTGCGCACCGCCGCGCTCCGGGCGCTGGCCCCGCTGGGCGACGACCCCCGCCTCTGGGCCGAGCTGCTGCGCCGCGCCCCCGGCTTCCCCGGACCGCTGCCCGACCTGGTGGCCGCCGTCGTCGCCGGCCCGCGGGGCCCTGCCGCACCCGTACCGGCCGCACCCGTACCGGCCGGGCCCGTCCCCCCCGACGGCGCACTGCCGCGCGCCGTGCGCCGGCTGGCCCCGGCCGCCGTCGAGCCGGTCGGCGAGGTGGAGCGCGAACTCGCCCTGGCCAGCCTCGCCGTCCCCATGGAGACCGTCGAGGAGGACATCCGCTGGGTCCGGGACTGCCTGGACCGGGGGCTGCTCACCGGCACCGACGTGGTCCGGCACAAGCTGCCGGCCTGCTGGGCGCTGGACGAGGACCACTGGCTCGGCGAAGTGGACCACCCCGACCGGCACGACCGGCCCGAGGCCGTGCTCGCCGCCCGCGCCGAGGCGGACCGGCTCTTCGACCTGGCCCTCGGCACCGACCCGGACGCCTGGTGGGAGGCGGCCCGCACCCTCCCCGACTTCGCCGGAACCCTCCCGCACCTCCTCCTGCGGGTCACCGACGGGGGCTCCGTGCCCAAGCCGTCCTGACTTCCGGCAACAATGGGGGCATGAGCGACCGCCCAGCCCCCCTCGCCGATCCGCACGTCCTCTTCGACCCCGCGGCCGGCCGCCGGGACATCGTGATCCTCGGATCCACCGGCTCCATCGGCACCCAGGCCATCGACCTGGCCCTGCGCAACCCGGACCGGTTCCGCGTGAGCGCCCTCTCCGCCGCCGGCGGACGGGTGGGGCTGCTGGCCGAGCAGGCCCGGCTGCTGCGGGTGCGCACGGTGGCCGTCGCCCGCCAGGACGCCGTACCGGCCCTGAAAGAGGCGCTGAGCGCCCAGTACGGCGCGGCCGAGCCGCTGCCCGAGATCCTGGCCGGGCCCGACGCGGCCACCGACCTCGCGGCCTCCGCGTGCCACACCGTCCTCAACGGCATCACCGGGTCGATCGGGCTCGCGCCCACCCTCGCCGCGCTGCGGGCCGGACGGACCCTGGCCCTCGCCAACAAGGAGTCGCTGATCGTCGGCGGCCCCCTGGTCAAGGCCCTGGCGAAGCCCGGCCAGATCATCCCGGTCGACTCCGAGCACGCGGCGCTCTTCCAGGCCCTGGCCGCCGGCACCCGCGCCGACGTCCGCAAGCTCGTGGTCACCGCCTCCGGCGGCCCCTTCCGCGGACGCACCCGTGAGCAGCTCGCCGGGGTCACCGTCCAGGACGCGCTGGCCCACCCCACCTGGGCGATGGGACCGGTGATCACCATCAACTCGGCGACCCTGGTCAACAAGGGGCTGGAGGTCATCGAGGCGCACCTGCTCTACGACATCCCCTTCGAGCGCATCGAGGTCGTGGTCCATCCGCAGTCCTACGTCCACTCGATGGTGGAGTTCACGGACGGCTCCACGCTCGCCCAGGCGACCCCGCCCGACATGCGCGGCCCCATCGCCGTCGGCCTCGGCTGGCCCCAGCGGATCCCGGACGCGGCCCCCGCCTTCGACTGGACCAAGGCCTCCACCTGGGAGTTCTTCCCCCTGGACACCGAGGCCTTCCCCGCGGTGGGCCTGGCCCGGCACGTGGGCGCGCTCGGCGGCACCGCCCCGGCCGTCTTCAACGCGGCCAACGAGGAGTGCGTCGGGGCGTTCCTGGCCGGTCGGCTGCCGTTCACAGCAATCATGGATACCGTCTCTGCCGTGGTCGATGAGCACGGGACACCGGAACCGGGAACTTCCCTGACCGTCCGGGACGTCCTTGAGGCGGAGGCCTGGGCCAGGGCCCGGGCGCGGGAGATGGCGGCCGGTGCCGCCGTGGAGGCTGGCGCATGACGGTTCTGATGACGGTGCTCGGGGTCGTGATCTTCGCGGTGGGGCTGCTGGTCTCCATCGCCTGGCACGAGCTGGGCCACCTGTCCACGGCCAAGATCTTCGGCATCCGGGTGCCGCAGTACATGGTCGGCTTCGGCCCGACGATCTGGTCGCGGATGAAGGGCGAGACCGAGTACGGCATCAAGGCCATCCCGATGGGCGGCTACATCCGCATGATCGGGATGTTCCCGCCCGGCGAGGACGGCAGGGTCACGGCCCGCTCGACCTCGCCGTTCCGGTCGATGATCGAGGACGCCCGCTCGGCGGCCTACGAGGAGCTCCGCCCCGGCGACGAGGACCGGCTCTTCTACACGCGCAAGCCGTGGAAGCGCGTGATCGTGATGTTCGCCGGACCGTTCATGAACCTGGTCCTGGCCGTGGCGATCTTCCTCACCACGCTGATGGCCTTCGGACTCAACACCCAGACCACCTCCGTCGCCTCGGTCTCCGACTGCGTCATCCAGCAGAGCGAGAAGCGCACCAGCTGCGCCGCCGGCGATCCGGCCGCCCCCGCCAAGGCCGCCGGACTCCTGGCCGGGGACAAGATCGTCGCCTTCAACGGCCGCCCCACCGACGACTGGTCCGCGCTGCAGAAGGACATCCGCGCGACCGTCGGCCCCGCCACCCTCACCGTCGAGCGGGCCGGCCGGACCGTCGAGCTCAAGGCGGACCTCATCAAGAACACGGTCGCCAAGACGGACGGCAGCGGCCAGTACGTGAAGGACCAGTACGTCACCGCCGGCTTCCTCGGCTTCGCGCCCGCCACCGGCTACGTGCCCCAGTCCTTCGGCCAGTCCGTCGGCCGCATGGGCGAGATGATGCAGACCGGCGTGCAGTCGCTGGTCGCCCTGCCGTCCAAGGTCCCGGACCTGTGGAACGCGGCCTTCAACGGGGCCGAGCGCGCCCAGGACAGCCCGATGGGCGTCGTCGGCGCCGCCCGGGTCAGCGGGGAGATCTTCAACCTGGACCTGCCGCCCACGCACATCCTGGTGATCTTCCTCAACCTGCTGGCCGGCTTCAACCTCTCGCTGTTCCTCTTCAACATGCTCCCGCTGCTCCCGCTGGACGGCGGACACATCGCGGGCGCCCTGTGGGAATCGCTCCGGCGCAACGTGGCGCGGGTGTTCAGGCGCCCCGACCCGGGCCCGTTCGACGTGGCGAAGCTGATGCCGGTGGCCTACGTGGTGGCGAGCGTCTTCATCTGCTTCACCCTGCTGGTGATGGTCGCCGACGTGGTCAACCCCATCAAGATCACCTGAGTCGGGACGGCCCCGCGACGGACCCGGCAGGCGCTCACGCCCCACCGGCCTACACCAGACGCACCGGAGCCGGGCACACATCGTGCCCGGCTCCCTACGTTCGGGTGGCGCGCCCCGCGGATGCGCGGGACACGCGCTGATTGGCGTAATCTCGAAGGCTGGAGCCCGCCGATCTCGGGACCTTGATCCACACCTTGGGGTTGCACAGCAGATGACTGCCATCTCTCTCGGAATGCCTGCCGTACCGACGAAGCTCGCCGACCGACGGGTCAGCCGCAAGATCCAGGTCGGTTCCGTGGCCGTCGGCGGCGACGCACCCGTGTCGGTGCAGTCGATGACCACCACCCGCACCTCCGACATCGGCGCCACGCTCCAGCAGATCGCCGAGCTGACCGCCTCCGGCTGCAACATCGTCCGGGTGGCCTGCCCGACCCAGGACGACGCCGACGCCCTCGCCGTCATCGCGAAGAAGTCGCAGATCCCGGTGATCGCCGACATCCACTTCCAGCCCAAGTACGTGTTCGCCGCGATCGACGCCGGCTGCGCCGCGGTCCGCGTGAACCCGGGCAACATCAAGCAGTTCGACGACAAGGTCAAGGAGATCGCGCGGGCCGCCAAGGACACCGGCACCCCCATCCGGATCGGCGTGAACGCGGGCTCCCTCGACGCCCGGCTGCTGAAGAAGTACGGCAAGGCCACCCCCGAGGCGCTCGTCGAGTCCGCGCTGTGGGAGGCCTCGCTCTTCGAGGAGCACGGCTTCGGCGACATCAAGATCTCGGTCAAGCACAACGACCCGGTCGTGATGGTCAACGCCTACCGCCAGCTCGCCGCCGCCTGCGACTACCCCCTGCACCTCGGCGTCACCGAGGCCGGACCGGCCTTCCAGGGCACCATCAAGTCCGCCGTCGCCTTCGGCGCGCTGCTCTCCGAGGGCATCGGCGACACCATCCGCGTCTCCCTCTCCGCCCCGCCGGTCGAGGAGGTCAAGGTCGGCATCCAGATCCTGGAGTCGCTGAACCTCAAGCCCCGCCGCCTGGAGATCGTCTCCTGCCCCTCCTGCGGCCGGGCCCAGGTCGACGTCTACAAGCTGGCCGAGGAGGTCACGGCGGGCCTGGAGGGCATGGAGGTCCCGCTGCGCGTCGCGGTCATGGGCTGCGTCGTGAACGGCCCCGGCGAGGCCCGCGAGGCCGACCTCGGCGTCGCCTCCGGCAACGGCAAGGGCCAGATCTTCGTCAAGGGCGAGGTCATCAAGACCGTCCCCGAGTCGAAGATCGTGGAGACCCTCATCGAAGAGGCGATGAAGATCGCCGAGCAGATGGAGAAGGACGGCGTGACCTCCGGCGAGCCCACGGTCGCCATCGGCGTCTGAACCCCGCGGCCGCTCCCGCCGCCCCTCCCGGGCCGGCCCGCGGCCCCTTCCGCAGAACCCGGCCCCGTTCCCGCAGCTCGCGGGCGGGGCCGGGGCCCTTTCGTGACCTGTGGGGCGCGGCAACCCCCAGCGACGCCGGGTACAGTGCGGAGATCAGCAGACTTGCACGGTGAGGCCCCAGTGTTGACGCAGACCACCACCCGGGTCCTTGAGCCCAGTGATCTCGACGCCGCCCTCGAAGTCCTCGGACGCGAGCCGGTCGCGAACGCCTTCGTCACCTCGCGGGTCCAGGTCGCCGGACTCGATCCGTGGCGCCTGGGCGGCGAGATGTGGGGCTGGTACGCCGACGGCGAGCTCCTCTCCCTGTGCTACGCCGGCGCCAACCTGGTCCCGGTCTGCGCCGGACCCGACGCCGTGCGCGCCTTCGCCGACCGCGCCCGCCGCACCGGCCGCCGCTGCTCCTCCATCGTCGGCCCCGCCGAGGCCACCCGGCTGCTCTGGCAGCTCCTGGAGCCCGCCTGGGGCCCGGCCCGCGACGTCCGCTCCCGGCAGCCGCTCATGACCATCGACCACCCGTCCACCACGGTCGCGCCCGACCCGCAGGTCCGCCGCGTCCGCAAGGACGAGATGGACCTGATCATGCCCGCCTGCGTCGCCATGTTCACCGAGGAGGTGGGCATCTCCCCGATGGTCGGCGACGGCGGCCTGCTCTACCAGGCCCGCGTCGCCGAACTCGTGGGCAGCGGCCGCTCCTTCGCCCGCGTCGACGACGGCCGGGTCGTCTTCAAGGCCGAGATCGGCGCCGCCACCCCCGGCGCCTGCCAGATCCAGGGCGTCTGGGTGGACCCCGCCTTCCGAGGCCGCGGCCACTCCGAGGCCGGCATGGCCGCCGTCGTCGCCTACGCGCTGCGCGACGTGGCCCCCGTGGTCAGCCTCTACGTCAACGACTTCAACACCGCGGCCCGCGCCGCCTACCGCCGCGTCGGCTTCCGCGAGGTCGGCGCCTTCATGAGCGTCCTGTTCTGATCCGGGCGGAGTTCCGGGCGGCATACCGGCGGCCCGGTACCGCGCAGTAAGGTCGCCGCATGCTGCCTACCGGAGTCCGCATCGGCCCCCTCGACCTCGCCGCCCGGGTGGACGAGGCCCTGCGCGTGCAGGCCGTCGCCTTCGGGCTCAGCGAGGAGGAGGTCGGCATCCGGCGCTACATCGTCCAGCGCCACATGACCTGCCGGGGCGCCCGCGCCCTGGGCGCCTTCAGCGACGACGGCGCCCTCACCGGCTTCGTGTACGGGATGCCCAACGACCGCTCCCACTGGTGGTCCACCATCGTCGAGCCCCACCTGCGCGCCGGCGGCCACGAGGACTGGCTCGACCACTCCTTCGTGATCACCGAACTCCACGTCCACCCCGGCTTCCAGGGCCACGGAGTGGGCCGCGCGCTCATCACCGCCCTCACCGACGACGCCGCCGAGCCGCGCTCCATCCTCTCCGCCATCGACACCGACAGCCCCGCCCGCGGCCTCTACCGGGCCCTCGGCTACACCGACCTCGCCCGCAGGGTCCACTTCCCGAGCGCGAGCCTCCCGTACGCCGTCATGGGCGCCCCGCTGCCCCTGCTGCGCCGCTGAAACGGTTTCCACCGCCCGCACGGCCCCCGGTAGCCTCCCCGCATGTCTACGCAACACGTGCAGCGCATGTCCCGCCTCATGGCCAAGACCCTCCGCGAGGACCCGGCCGACGCCGAAACCCTCAGCCACCGGCTCCTGGTCCGCGCCGGCTACGTACGGCGCAGCTCGGCCGGGGTGTGGACCTGGCTGCCGCTCGGCAAGCGGGTCCTGGACAACGTCTCGCGCGTGGTCCGCGAGGAGATGGACGCGATCGGCGCCCAGGAGGTGCTGCTCCCGGCCCTGCTGCCCAAGGAGCCGTACGAGGTCAGCGGCCGGTGGTCCGAATACGGCGACCTGCTGTTCCGGCTGAAGGACCGCAAGGGCGCCGACTACCTGCTCGGCCCCACCCACGAGGAGATCTTCACCCTGCTGGTGAAGGACCAGTGCACCTCGTACAAGGACCTGCCGGTCATGCTCTACCAGATCCAGACCAAGTACCGCGACGAGGCCCGGCCCCGGTCCGGCGTGCTGCGCGGCCGCGAGTTCCAGATGAAGGACTCGTACTCCTTCGACGTCTCCGACGAGGGGCTGGAGGAGTCCTACCGGCTCCACCGCCAGGCGTACGTGCGGATCTTCGAGCGGCTCGGCCTCGACCACCGGATCGTGTCGGCGGTCTCGGGGGCCATGGGCGGCTCGGCGTCGGAGGAGTTCCTGGCGCCCGCCGGCGCGGGCGAGGACACCTTCGCGGACTGCCCGGCCTGCTCGTACGCGGCCAACACCGAGGCCGTGACCTTCGCCCTCGCCCCGGTGTCCGCGGAGCACCCGGCCGCGGAGGAGGTGGACACCCCCGACACCCCGACCATCGAGACCCTGGCCGCGCACCTGGGCGTCCCGGCCTCCGCGACCCTGAAGAACCTCCTGGTCAAGGTGGACGGCGAGATCGTCGCCGTCGGCGTGCCCGGCGACCGCGAGGTCGACCTGGGCAAGCTCGGCGAGCACCTGGCCCCGGCCGTGGTCGAGCTGGTGACGGCCGAGGACTTCGCGGACCGCCCCGACCTCGTACGGGGCTACGTCGGCCCGCAGGGCCTCGACAAGGTCCGCTATCTGGCCGACCCGCGCGTGGCCCCCGGCACCGCCTGGGTCACCGGCGCCAACCGGCCCGACACCCACGCCCGCAACGTGGTCTGCGGCCGGGACTTCGAGGTGGACCGCTACCTCGACGTCGTCGTCGTGGAGCCGGGCGACCCCTGCCCCGCCTGCGGGACGGGCCTGCGGCTCGACCGGGCGATCGAGATCGGGCACATCTTCCAGCTGGGCCGCAAGTACGCGGACGCCTTCGGCCTCGACGTGCTGGGCCGCGAGGGCAAGCCGGTCCGGGTCACGATGGGCTCGTACGGCATCGGCGTCTCGCGCGCGGTGGCCGCCCTGGCCGAGCAGACCGCCGACGAACGCGGGCTGTGCTGGCCGGCCGCGGTGGCGCCGGCCGACGTGCACGTGGTGGCCGCGGGCAAGGCCGTCCCGCTGGCCCTCGCCGAGGCGGCCGCCGCCACGCTGGCGGAGGCGGGCCGGCGCGTGCTCCTGGACGATCGGGCGGGACTCTCGCCGGGCGTGAAGCTCACGGACGCGGAGCTCATCGGGGTCCCGTGGATCCTGGTCGCGGGGCGCCGCTCGGCCGAGGGCGTCGTCGAACTCCAGGACCGCGCCGCGGGCACCCGCGAGGAACTGCCCCTGGACGAGGCCCTCGCCCGCCTGACCTAGGGCGTCTCTTCCGGATCGTGCCGGGCCCGCGCCGCCCGGCAGCGCACCTCGCCGCCTTGGCGGAACACCACGTACGTCCAGTGCTCCGGCGTCCCGCCGAGGCGCCGATGCACGGCACCGGACGACGCGGGCTCAACCGGCACGATCCGAAAGAGACGACCCAGCCCTCTTCGGGACCGTGCCGTGCCGGGCGCGGCCCGCCCGCTACGGCCCGGCCGGCCGCTCCGGCGGCCCGGCCGGGTCCGCCGGGAGCTCCGCGGGCGGCGCAGCCGCCGCCTCGGCTCCCGCCGCCGGTGCCGCCGGAGCCGCGGGGTCCACCGGACGGGCGGGCGCCGCCGCTTCCGGCGGAGGGGCCGGGGACTGCGCGTCCGCTTCGAGGGCCGCGGAGGCCGGGCGGGGGGCAGCCGGGGCGGCGCCCGGGACCGGGGCCGCGCGCTCCAGGAAGCGCAGCAGCTCCACGGGGAACGGCAGGACCAGCGTCGAGTTCTTCTCCGCCGCGACCGCGACCACCGTCTGCAGCAGCCGCAGCTGCAGGGCCGCCGGCTGCTCCGACATCACCTCCGCCGCCTGGGCCAGCTTCTTCGACGCCTGGAGCTCCGCGTCCGCGTTGATCACCCGCGCCCGCCGCTCCCGGTCCGCCTCCGCCTGCCGCGCCATCGACCGCTTCATCGTCTCCGGCAGGGACACGTCCTTGATCTCGACCCGGTCGATCTGCACGCCCCATCCCACCGCCGGACTGTCGATCATCAGCTCCAGCCCCTGGTTGAGCTGCTCCCGGTTGGACAGCAGGTCGTCCAGGTCGGACTTGCCGATGATCGACCGCAGCGAGGTCTGCGCCATCTGCGAGACCGCGAACCGGTAGTCCTCCACCTCGACGACCGCGCTGGCCGCGTCGACCACCTTGAAGTACACGACCGCGTCCACCCGCACCGTGACGTTGTCCCGCGTGATGCCCTCCTGGGCCGGCACCGGCATCGTCACGATCTGGATGTTCACCTTGCGCAGCCGGTCGACCCCCGGCACGACCATCGTGTACCCGGGCCCGCGCACGCCCTGCCGCAGCCGGCCGAAGCGGAAGACCACGCCCCGTTCGTACTGCTTCACCACCCGCGACGCGGCGACCGCGTAGACCCCGATGCCCGCACCCGCGGCGACCACCGCTGTCAGCAGTTCCTCGACCATGACGGCCTCCTGCCGGACATACCTACTTATGTACGGTATGCCCTACAACCAGGCCGCGAACTCCCACAACAGCTCCGCATCCCGCCGCCGTCCCGCGGCGAGGGCCCGGTTGCCCGACTCCACCGCCCGGAACAGCGTCCAGCCCCGCAGTCGGTCCCGGTCCACCTCCAGCGCGTCGGCCAGCTTGTTCACCCGGCGCCGCGCGCCCGCGGCCCCCGCCGAGGAGGCCACCTGGTCCTCCAGCCGGTCGCGCACCAGCCGCGCCAGGTCGTACGCCCGCTCGCCGACGAGCGGATCCGGGCCCACCGTCAGCCACGGCGCCCGCTCGCCGGCCAGCACCTTCCCCTGGCGGAAGCTGCCGTGCAGCAGCAGTTCCTCGCCGGGCAGCGCCGTCAGCTCCGCCCGCACCGCCAGGGCCGCCTCCGCGAGCGCCCGCACCTCCTCCGGCGCCGCGCGCAGCGCCTCCGACTGGGCCCGCGTGCGCTCCTCCACCGTCTCCAGGCCGTGCCCGGCCGGCGGCGCCACCCACAGCCTGCGCAGCGTGCCGCAGGCCTCCAGCAGCGCCTTCGTCTCCGGGAGCGAGCGCAGGGAGACCTCCGGGTGCAGCCGCTCCAGCAGCAGCGCCCCGTCCTCACCGTGGTGGCGCGTGTCGAGGACCCGTACCGCCCCGAAGCCGCCCCAGTGGGCCAGCGCGGTCAGCTCGCGGTCGGGCCGGGCGTCGGGGGGAGCCAGCTTCAGCGCCGCCGGGGTCCCGTCGGGGTAGCGGACGAGGACGACCAGGCTGCTGCGCCCGCCCGGGGCCTGCACCCGCTGGGGCTCGACCCCGCGCCGGGCCAGCGCGGCCTCGGCGAGGCCGGGCAACCGCTCCAGCCAGTCCGCGTCCGACGCCGGATCCGGCGTCTCGCCGAGCGCCCGTACAAGCCGCTGCGGCGGTTCGAAAGCCATGCGTGCGTGGTCCCTTTCAGCTGGTCCGGGCCGGTTCGGTGCGTTCCGCCAGCCCAGGGAAGGCTACGCCGACACCGCGCCAGCGCGCCGCGCGCACGGCCGCGGCGGTCAGCGCGTCCGCCGCCTCGCGGCGCAACGGGCCCTGCGCGGCCCGCACCAGATCGGAGTACGCGCCCGCCACCCGGTCCTCGATCTCGGCGGCCAGCCGCTCGGCGTCCGCCGGGGTGCGCACCTGGAACGGCAGGACGTACGCCGCCTCCGCGGCCCGCGGCGCACCGCCCAGCTCCCGTACGGTCCGGGCCAGCGCGTCGCGCCGGGCCAGGTGGCCGCCGTACGCGTCGCGCGCCTCGCCCGCGCGGGCGGCGGCCCGGGCCCCGATCACGCCGTAGCCGTACGCGGCCGCGTGCTCGGCGGCCAGTGCGGCCTGGGCGGCCTCCAGGGGGTTGCCGGCGGCGGGTTCGGGCTTCACGACGCGGCTCCCGGGGTGGAGGTCAGCAGGTAGGCGTGGACGGCGCCGCACGCGGCCACCGAGGCCAGGGTGCGGGCCAGCTCTCCGGGCGCCCCGGCGAGGTCGATGGTCCGGGACTCGGACAGGCCGCGCTCGGCGTCCGCGAGGGCGGTCAGGGCGTCGGCGGCCTTGGGCGGCACCGGCTCGGCGCCGGAGGCGGTGGGCGCGGCGGCGCCGGTGGGCGCCGGCGGCGGGGCGGAAGCCGACCGGGAGGCGGACGCGCTGCCCGCGGGGTCGGGGGAGAGGGCCGCCGCGTGCGCCGCGACGGAGGCGCGCAGCGGCGCGAGCCGCTGCGCCAGGTCCGGATGGGCGGCGGCCGTGGCGTCGTAACGTTCCAGCAGTCGCTCGCTGTCCCGCACGGCCGTTTCGCGCATCCGCCGTTCGAGCGGCACGGCGGAGCCGGCGCCGGGCGAGGCGCCGCCGGAGCACCCGGTGAGCAGCGCGGCGCCGGCCGCTCCGGCGAGCAGGCTCCGTCTCGAGGGTCTGGGGGCCAGGGTCCAGGGCACGTCGGCGTCCTCGGGGTGCGGCGGGGCAGGGTGTGATCACGGTACCCGGGGCCCTGTCCCCAGGGCGGACGGCAACACCCCCCGCGACCGGATACCCTTTGACCTGACGCACGACGGAAACCACAACAGCACACGCGGCCGAGGAGTCACCCGGATGAGCACCACCCAGAGCGACAGGCTGCGCGCATTGCTGGAGCCGCTCGTCGCCGCCAAGGGCCTGGACCTCGAAGAGATCGAGCTGTCCAAGGCGGGCAAGCGCCGGATGCTGCGGATCACCGTGGACTCCGACGAGGGCGTGGAGCTGGACGCGTGCGCCGAGCTGAGTCGTGAGGTCTCCGACCGGCTCGACGAGTCCGACGCGATGGGCGAGGACGAATACGTCCTGGAGGTCGGCTCCCCAGGGGCGGACCGCCCCCTGACCGAGCACCGCCACTACGTGCGGGCGACCGGCCGCCTCGTGAAGTTCCAGCTGGCCGAGGACGGGGAACTGATCGCCCGCATCCTCGGCGTCGACGACGAGGGGCTGGACCTCGAAGTACCGGGCGTGAAGGGCCGCAAGGCGACCGCCCGCCGCATCGCGTTCACCGACATCGCCAAGGCGCGTGTCGAGATCGAGTTCAACCGCAAGGACAAGAAGGAAGAGGAGGCGTAGTCGTGGACATCGACATGAGTGCCCTGCGGGGTCTGGTCCGGGAGAAGGAGATCTCCTTCGACCTGCTCGTCGAGGCGATCGAGTCGGCCCTCCTCATCGCGTACCACCGGACCGACGGGAGCTTCCGCCGCGCACGCGTCGAGCTGGACCGCACCAACGGTCACGTGGTCGTGTGGGCGAAGGAAGACCCGAGGGACCTCGAAGAGGGACAGGAACCCAAGGAGTTCGACGACACCCCGTCGGACTTCGGCCGGATCGCCGCGACGACCGCCAAGCAGGTCATCCTGCAGCGGCTGCGCGACGCCGAGGACGACCTGACCTTCGGCGAGTTCGCCGGCCGCGAGGGCGACGTCATCACCGGCGTGGTCCAGCAGGGCAAGGACCCCAAGAACGTCCTCGTCGACATCGGCAAGCTGGAGGCCATCCTGCCGGTGCAGGAGCAGGTCCCCGGCGAGGAGTACACGCACGGCCTGCGCCTGAAGGCGTACGTGGTGCGGGTGGCGAAGGGTGTCCGCGGTCCGTCCGTGACCCTGTCGCGGACCCACCCCAACCTGGTGAAGAAGCTCTTCTCGCTGGAGGTCCCGGAGATCGCCGACGGCAGCGTCGAGATCTCGGCGATCGCCCGCGAGGCCGGCCACCGCACCAAGATCGCCGTCCGGTCCACGCGTTCCGGCCTCAACCCCAAGGGCGCCTGCATCGGCCCGATGGGCAGCCGGGTGCGCAACGTGATGGCCGAGCTGCACGGCGAGAAGATCGACATCGTCGACTGGTCGGACGACCCGGCGGAGATGGTCGCCAACGCGCTGTCACCCGCGCGGGTGAGCGAGGTCGAGGTCGTCGACTGGGACACCCGCTCCGCCCGGGTGACCGTGCCCGACTACCAGCTGTCGCTGGCCATCGGCAAGGAGGGCCAGAACGCCCGCCTCGCCGCGCGGCTCACCGGCTGGCGCATCGACATCCGTCCCGACACCGAGCAGCCCTCGGGCGAGGGCCGGGACGGGGAATAAACCGGTACCGGCCGGGGCTCCCCGGACGGTAGACAGGATCACGAACGCCGTACACCACGGGCCTCGCACGGGGCCCGTGGTGGTTTCGACAGCGGATCGTGGGACATCGGATCACGACAACATCCGTTCGATTTTTCACCTGAAGGGGTGAGGTCGCTACGGGGAGGTAGACTTAGGCGTGTCTGGCCGGACGCAAGCCCGCGCATGCCCCGAACGCACCTGTGTGGGGTGTCGGGAGCGAGCGGCCAAGAACGATCTGCTGCGCATCGTGGCGGTGGGGGACGAATGCGTCCCCGATCCGCGCGGTACGCTGCCGGGCCGGGGTGCCTACGTGCACCCCGCCGTGGTCTGCCTCGACCAGGCGGTCCGCCGACGCGCGTTCCCCCGGGCCCTCCGGTCCGCCGGGGCGCTCGACACGGCGGAACTGCGCAAAGCCGTGGCCGTCGAGGCCGGGGCGACACCGTAAGACGTAGAACGGCACGGATACCCCGTGCGGTCAGGTACCTCGCGAGTTGGAAGTAGGTCGAGATTGCGATGAGCACTCGATGAGTACGCGATGAGTACGCCCATGAAGTAGCAACGGTCCGGCGTAACCCGGACCTCAAAGGAGCGAAGTGGCTAAGGTCCGGGTATACGAACTCGCCAAGGAGTTCGGAGTTGAGAGCAAGGTCGTCATGGCCAAGCTCCAGGAACTCGGTGAGTTCGTCCGTTCGGCGTCCTCGACGATCGAGGCGCCTGTCGTACGCAAGTTGACCGACGCGCTGCAGGGCCCCGGCGGCAACGCCGGCAAGTCCGCCGCGAAGCCGGGTGCGCCCCGCAAGGCCGCGCCCGCCAAGCCCGGGGCGCCCACCCCGGGTGCCGCTGCACGTCCCGGCGCGCCGAAGCCCGGCGCACCGGCCCCCAAGCCGGTCGTCGCGGAGGCTCCGGCCCCCGCAGCGCCCGCACCGGTGACCCCGGCCGCCTCCGGCCCGCGTCCCGGTCCGAAGGCCCCGGCCGCCCCGAAGCCCGCTCCGGCGGCTCCCGTGGTGACCGAGTTCTCCGCGCCTCCGGCGGCCCCGGCCGCCCCGGCGCGCACCGAGCGCCCCGCCGCGGCTCCCGGCCCCCGTCCGGCGCAGCAGCGTCCGGCCCAGGGCCAGGGCGGCCAGCCCGGCGCCCGTCCCGGCGCCCCGCGCCCGGCCGGCACCGCCCCCGGCGGTCCGTCCCAGCGTCCCGCCGGCGGTGCCGGTGCCCCGCGTCCGCAGGGCGCCCGTCCGGCCGGTCCCCGTCCGGGCAACAACCCCTTCACCTCTGGTGGCTCCACCGGCATGGCGCGCCCGCAGGCGCCCCGTCCGGCCGGCGCTCCCCGTCCCGGTGCCCCCGGCGCCGGCGGCGGCCAGGGTGCCCCCCGTCCGCAGGGCGGTCCCGGCGGCGCTCCGCGTCCGCAGGGCCAGGGCGCCGGTCGCCCGACCCCGGGCGGCATGCCGCGTCCGCAGGGCGGTGCCCCGCGTCCCGGTGGTGCTCCCGGCGGTAACCGTCCCAACCCGGGCATGATGCCGCAGCGTCCCGCTGCCGGTGGTCCCGGTCCCCGTCCCGGCGGCGGCCCCGGCGGCCGTGGTCCCGGTACGGGCGGCGCAGGTCGCCCCGGTGGCGGCGGCGCGCGTCCCGGCGGCGGCGGCTTCGCCGGCCGTCCGGCCGGTCCGGGCTCGCGTCCCGGCGGCGGCGGCGGCTTCGGCGGCCCGCGTCCCGGTGGCGGCGGCTTCGGCGGCGGTCCGGCCGGCGCGGGTGGCGGCGGTCGTCCCGGCTTCGGCGGGCGTCCCGGTGGTCCCGGTGCCCGTGGTGGCACGCAGGGCGCCTTCGGCCGTCCCGGCGGTCCGGCGCGTCGCGGCCGCAAGTCCAAGCGCCAGAGGCGCCAGGAGTACGAGGCCATGCAGGCCCCGTCGGTCGGCGGCGTGATGCTGCCGCGCGGCCAGGGCGAGACCGTTCGCCTGTCGCGCGGTGCCTCCCTCACCGACTTCGCGGAGAAGATCAACGCCAACCCGGCGTCGCTCGTCGCCGTGATGATGAACCTCGGCGAGATGGTCACGGCCACGCAGTCCGTGTCCGACGAGACCCTCGAAATGCTGGCCGGCGAGATGAACTACACGGTTCAGATCGTCAGCCCGGAGGAAGAGGACCGCGAGCTCCTCGAAGGCTTCGACATCGAGTTCGGCGAGGACGAGGGCGGCGAGGAGTTCCTCATGCCGCGTCCGCCGGTCGTCACCGTCATGGGTCACGTCGACCACGGCAAGACCCGACTGCTCGACGCCATCCGCAAGACGAACGTCGTCGCGGGCGAGGCCGGCGGCATCACGCAGGGCATCGGCGCCTACCAGGTGGGCACCGAGGTCAACGGCGAGGACCGCAAGATCACCTTCATCGACACCCCCGGTCACGAGGCGTTCACCGCCATGCGTGCCCGTGGTGCCAAGTCGACCGACATCGCGATCCTCGTGGTCGCGGCCAACGACGGCGTCATGCCGCAGACGATCGAGGCGCTCAACCACGCCAAGGCCGCCGGCGTCCCGATCGTCGTCGCGGTCAACAAGATCGACGTCGAGGGTGCCGACCCGGTCAAGGTGCGCGGTCAGCTCACCGAGTTCGGTCTGGTCGCCGAGGAGTACGGCGGCGACACGATGTTCGTCGACATCTCCGCCAAGCAGGGTCTGCACATCGACTCCCTGCTGGAGGCCGTCGTCCTCACCGCCGACGCCTCGCTCGACCTGCGCGCCAACCCGGAGCAGGACGCGCAGGGTATTGCGATCGAGTCCCACCTCGACCGCGGCCGCGGTGCCGTCGCCACCGTCCTCGTCCAGCGCGGTACCCTCCGCGTCGGCGACACGATGGTCGTGGGCGACGCCTACGGCCGCGTGCGCGCCATGCTCGACGACAAGGGCAACAACATCGAGGAAGCGGGTCCCTCGACCCCCGTCCTGGTCCTGGGTCTCACCAACGTCCCCGGCGCCGGCGACAACTTCCTCGTCGTCGACGAGGACCGCACCGCCCGTCAGATCGCCGAGAAGCGTGCGGCGCGCGAGCGCAACGCCAACTTCGCCAAGCGCGTCCGCCGGGTGTCCCTGGAAGACCTCGACTCGGTCCTCAAGGCCGGTCTCGTCCAGGAACTCAACCTCATCATCAAGGGCGACTCGTCCGGTGCGGTCGAGGCCCTGGAGTCCTCGCTGCTCCAGCTCGACGTCGGCGAAGAGGTCGACATCCGCGTCCTGCACCGCGGTGTGGGTGCGGTCACCGAGTCGGACATCTCGCTGGCGATGGGCTCCGACGCCATCGTCATCGGCTACAACGTCCGTGCTGTCGGCCGCGCCGCGCAGATGGCGGACCGCGAGGGCGTCGACGTCCGCTACTACTCGGTGATCTACCAGGCCATCGAGGAGATCGAGGCGGCCCTGAAGGGTCTCCTCAAGCCGGAGTACGAAGAGGTCGAGCTCGGCACGGCGGAGGTCCGCGAGATCTTCCGCTCGTCCAAGCTGGGCAACATCGCCGGTGTCCTCATCCGGTCGGGCGAGGTCAAGCGCAACACCAAGGCGCGCCTCATCCGAGACGGCAAGGTCATCGCGGAGAACCTCAACATCTCCGGTCTGCGCCGCTTCAAGGACGACGTCACCGAGATCCGCGAGGGCTTCGAGGGCGGTATCAACCTCGGCTCCTTCAACGACATCAAGATCGACGACGTCATCGCGACGTACGAGATGCGCGAGAAGCCCCGCGCGTAAGCGCGAGGCGGTTCGCACCGTGTCGTAGGCAGTCGTGACACCGGGGCCGGTCGGCGGAATATCCGTCGATCGGCCCCGGCCGTTGCGTGTACGGTTCTGATGACCCGTCCGCGCGGCGGACGGGTGCTCCGGCCGGGCGAAGGCCCGGCAGGCCACCGAACCCGCACCGGCGGGACATCCGGAACTGCATGTACGTGGGGACTCTGTCCTTCGACCTGCTCCTCGGCGACGTCCACTCGCTGAAGGAGAAACGCTCCGTCGTCCGGCCCATCGTGGCCGAGCTCCAACGCAAGTTCTCGGTGAGCGCGGCCGAGGTGGGCGACCAGGACCTGCACCGCAGGGCCCGTATCGGGGTCGCTCTGGTGAGCGGGGACGCGGGGTTCCTCTCGGACGTACTGGACCGCTGCGAGCGGCTGGTCGCGGCACGTCCGGAAGTGGAGCTGCTGTCCGTACGGCGGCGCTTCCACGGTGATGAAGACTGATTGCTTGTCTGCAAGAAAGAAGGAGACGGACCAGTGGCCGACAATGCGCGGGCGAAGAAGCTGGCGGACCTCATCCGGGAGGTGGTGGCCGAGAAGCTGCAGCGCGGTGTCAAGGACCCCCGCCTCGGTACGCACGTGACCATCACGGACACCCGGGTCACCGGCGACCTGCGGGAGGCCACGGTCTTCTACACGGTCTACGGCGACGACGAGGACCGGGCCAGTGCGGCAGCGGGCCTGGAGAGCGCCAAGGGCGTGCTGCGCTCCGCGGTCGGCCGGGCGGCGGGAACCAAGTTCACGCCCACCCTGACCTTCGTCGCGGACGCCCTCCCGGAGAACGCCAAGACCATCGAGGACCTCCTCGACAAGGCGCGGGCCTCCGACGCCCAGGTGCGCGAGGTGTCCTCCGGCGCCAAGTACGCCGGCGACGCCGACCCGTACAAGAAGCCCGACGAGGACGACGACTCCGACGAGGGCGCTGCCGCGGAATGAGCACCGACGCAGGGAAGACTCCGGACGGCCTGGTCATCGTCGACAAGCCGTCCGGTTTCACGTCGCACGACGTGGTCGCCAAGATGCGCGGGATCGCCAGGACCCGCCGCGTCGGCCACGCCGGCACGCTCGACCCGATGGCGACGGGCGTGCTGGTCCTGGGCGTGGAGAAGGCCACCAAGCTGCTCGGCCACCTCGCGCTCACGGAGAAGGAGTACCTCGGCACGATCCGTCTGGGCCAGAACACCCTGACGGACGACGCCGAAGGCGAGATCACCTCCTCCACGGACGCCTCCGGGGTCACCCGGGACGCCGTGGACGCGGGCATCGCCGCACTGTCCGGCGAGATCATGCAGGTCCCGTCGAAGGTCAGTGCCATCAAGATCAAGGGCGTGCGCTCCTACAAGCGCGCGCGGGACGGCGAGGACTTCGAGATCCCGGCCCGGCCGGTGACGGTCTCCTCGTTCCAGGTGTACGACATGCGGGAGGCCCGGGCCGAGGACGGCACCGAGGTCGTCGACCTCGTCGTCTCCGTCGTCTGCTCCAGCGGCACGTACATCCGGGCCCTGGCCCGCGACCTCGGCGCCGGCCTCGGCGTCGGCGGGCACCTGACCGCGCTGCGGCGCACCCGGGTCGGCCCGTACAAGATCGACCGGGCGCGGACCCTCGACCAGCTCCAGGAGGAGCTGACCGTCATGCCGATCGGCGACGCCGCCGCCGCGGCCTTCCCGCGCTGGGACCTGGACGCCCGGCGGGCCTCGCTGCTCGCCAACGGCGTGCGGATCGACATGCCGGAGGTGTACGCGGCGGGGCAGACGGTCGCGGTCTACGGGCCGCAGGGGCAGCTGCTCGGGCTCGTGGAGAGCAAGGGCGGCAAGGCGAAGTCGCTCGCGGTCTTCGTCTGACCCGGTGTGCCGGGCGCCGCGTGCGGCACGCGGCGTGCCGGGCGGCCGACGGTGCAGGCCGGCCCGCCGCGGTACCGGAGCCCTGGCAGTGGCCCGGTGGTTTCGACGTGGAGCGGTGAGCGCACATCGCTCGCTGCTCACCGCTCCACGACCCCCCTCGGATAGCTCTCTATCCATGCGGACCCCGACATTCACCCGTCCGAGCAGGCGCGCGGAGTGACTGGAGGGAGCACAAGGGGGCGCTTTCGCCGTGGGTCGCCGCCGAGCCGCCCGCCCGGACCCCGACGCCGATGCGGGGCACCGGCTGCGGGCATGGCAGTCTTAGACCTGCAATCGGCATCCATACAACGTCTCTACGGTTCGGGCGAGGAGCAGTCACAGTGCAGCGCTGGCGTGGCTTGGAGGACATCCCCCAGGACTGGGGACGCAGCGTCGTCACCATCGGCTCCTACGACGGTGTGCACCGGGGTCATCAGCTGATCATCGGACGGGCGGTGGCCGCGGCGCGCGAGCTCGGCGTCCCGTCCGTCGTCGTCACCTTCGACCCGCACCCGAGCGAGGTCGTCCGGCCCGGCAGCCACCCGCCGATCCTGGCCCCGTACGACCGGCGCGCCGAGCTGATGTCCGGGCTGGGCGTGGACGCGCTGCTGATCCTGCCGTTCACGGCGGAGTTCTCACAGCTGTCGCCGGCCGACTTCATCGTCAAGGTGCTCGTCGACAAGCTGCACGCGCGGGCCGTCATCGAGGGCCCCAACTTCCGGTTCGGCCACCGGGCCGCCGGCAACGTCGACTTCCTGCGCGAGCTGGGTGCCACCTACGACTACGAGGTCGAGGTCGTGGACCTGGTCGAGCGCGGCGAGGCGGGCGGGGGAGTGCCGTTCTCCTCGACCCTGGCGCGCCGGCTCGTCGCCGAGGGCGACATGGACGGCGCGGCCGAGATCCTCGGCCGCCCGCACCGGATCGAGGGCGTGGTGGTGCGCGGCGCGCAGCGCGGGCGCGAACTCGGCTACCCCACGGCCAATGTCGAGACCCAGCCGCACACGGCCATCCCGGCGGACGGCGTGTACGCGGGCTGGCTGACCGCGGACGGCGAACGGATGCCGGCGGCCATCTCGGTCGGGACGAACGTGCAGTTCGACGCCACCGAGCGGACCGTCGAGGCGTACGCCATCGACCGGATCGGGCTGGACCTGTACGGCATGCACGTCGCCGTGGAGTTCCTCGCCTACGTCCGTGGCATGGCGAAGTTCGAGTCGCTGGACGGGCTGCTGGAAGCGATCGGGGACGACGTGAAGCGGGCGCGGGCGCTGACCGACGCGTACGACGCGCGGCACTGAGCCCGGCCGCGGACGCGCGCCGTCGGATGCGCGCCGTCGGCCGGACGACGCAAGACCGGCGCCGGGACGAACGGCGCAGGTCGGGCGGCGGAGGACGAAGGGAAGGGCCCGCACCACCCCCGAGGGGAGGTGCGGGCCCTTTCCGTTGCCGCGGGCCGGCGCGCTCCGGCGCGGCCCTCAGCCGAGGCGGGGGTCGCGCGGGGGCTGCTGGGGTTGCGGGGGCTGGGGTTGCGGCGCCGCCGGCGGCTGCTGCCAGGGCTGGCCCGGCGGCGGGTAGGGCTGACCGTAGGGCTGCGGCGGTTGGTGCGGCTGCGGCCCCGGCTGCTGGTACGGGGGCTGGCCTTGCGGTGGGCCGTACGGCTGCTGCTGCGGCTGGGCCTGCTGTTGCGGGTGCGATTGCTGGGGGGCCTGCGGGGCTCCCCAGTGGCCCTGGGGGGCCTGCTGCTGGGCGCGCACGAAGTCCTCGGCCACCAGCGCGGAGAGGTTGAAGTACGCCTCGCGCGTCTTGGGCCGCATCATGTCGAGGTCGACCTCGGCGCCGGCCGCCAGGTGCTCGTCGAACGGCACCACGACGACGCCGCGGCAACGCGTCTCGAAGTGCTGGACGATGTCCTCGATCTTGATCATCTTGCTGGTCTCGCGGACCCCGGAGATGACGGTGAGGGACCGGGAGACCAGGTCCGCGTACCCGTGGGCGGACAGCCAGTCGAGGGTGGTGCTGGCGCTGCTGGCGCCGTCCACCGACGGGGTCGAGATGATGATCAACTGGTCGGCCAGGTCCAGGACGCCGCGCATCGCGGAGTACAGCAGGCCGGTGCCCGAGTCGGTGAGGATGATCGGGTACTGGCGGCCCAGTGTCTCTATGACACGGCGGTAGTCCTCGTCGTTGAAGGTCGTCGAGACGGCCGGGTCCACGTCGTTGGCGATGATCTCCAGGCCCGACGGGGCCTGCGAGGTGAACCGCCGGATGTCCATGTAGGAGTGCAGGTACGGGATCGCCTGTACGAGGTCCCGGATGGTGGCACCGGTCTCGCGGCGGACGCGGCGGCCCAGGGTGCCGGCGTCCGGGTTCGCGTCGATGGCCAGGATCTTGTCCTGGCGCTCGGTGGCGAGGGTCGCGCCGAGGGCGGTGGTGGTCGTGGTCTTGCCGACGCCGCCCTTGAGGCTGATGACGGCGATCCGGTAGCAGGACATCACCGGGGTGCGGATGAGCTCCAGCTTGCGCTGGCGCTCCGCTTCGGCCGCCTTGCCGCCGAAGCGGAACAGCCCTCCGACGCCCGCGCCGTTCTGGCTCCTGGGCTTCTGCTTGGCGCGCAGCAGGCGGTCGGAGGACAGCTCGACGGCGGCCGTGTAGCCGAGCGGGGCCCCGCCGGTGGCCGGCCCGGCGGCATAGCGCGGGTTGTGCGGCTGCGGAGGCTGCTGGTGCGGTTGCTGTCCGCCGGACCACGCGCCGCCGGAGCGGGGGTCGTGGTGCGGGGGCTGCGGGCCGGGGGCGGGCTGCGGCGGGTACGGGTGGGCGGGCGGCGCCGCGGGCCCGCCGAAGGCGTGCTCCGGCCCGGTCCCGGCGGAGCCGTCGACGGCCGGGGGCGGGGGCCCGTACGGGTCGGCCGGCGGGGCGGCGTCGTACGGGGCCCCGTACGGGCCGGGCACGGGCGCGTCGGCGGGGGCCGGCGCCGGTGCCGGAGCCGGTGCCGGATACGGCGCGGGCACGGGCGGCCCGGCGTCGGCGGGGGCCGCGTCGGCCGGGGCCCGGTCGGGGGAGGCCGGGGCCGCCGCGGCGGGGGTGTCGTACGGGGCCGGGTACGGCGCCGGGGCGGCCGCGTCGGCGGGCTGCCGGTCGGGTCCCCCGGGCAGGGCGGGGCCGGGGGCCCACGGCTCGACCGGAGCGGGTGCCGCCTGCGGCCCGCCGGCCACCGGAACCGCGCCCGGGTAGGGCACGGCGGCCGCGGCCCCGGTGTCGGCCGGGGCCGGCTCCTCGGGGCGGTCCGTCACGGGCGCCGGGCCGGCCGAGCGGGACGGCTCCGGGGCCGCCGCCTCGGCCGCGACCGGTGCCTGCGGTTCGGCGGGAGAAACGGGAGGGACGGGAGGAGCCGGCGACGAGGCCGGTGCCGGGGCGCGGTACGGCTCCGCTCCCGCGTCCGGCGCCTGCGCTCCGGCGGGCCCGGCCTGCGTCCGCGTGTCCTCGGGCGCCGCCGCCGGAGCGGGTGCCGGGTAGGGCTCGGGGGCCGCGGCGGTCTCCCGGTACGGCTCCGGCGCCCGGACCGGGTGCGGGGCGGGGCCGGCGTCCGGGCGGGACGGAGGAGCGGAGCCCGGGTACGGGCCCGGGTACGCGGGCGCGCCCTGGTACGGCGCGGAATCGGGGGAGTGGGCCGGGGCCGCGGACGGCAGGGGCGCCGGCGCTCCCGGCGCCGGGGGCAGCGGCGGCAGGCCCGCGCCGTCCGAAGGCGTCCGGGGGGAGGGCGGGGCCGCCCGCATCGTCGGGGGCTCGGCCGCGTCCGACGGACGGTGGGGTTCGAAGCCGCTGCCCTCGGGGAGCCCCGGCACCGACACCGGCGCGGCCGGAGCCGAGCCCTGGGTGTACCAGGCCGGCGGGGTGTAGTCGATGGTGAACTCGCCCGTCATCTCGGGCTCCGCGTCGGACTGGTCGTCCGTCGGGACGTCCCACGTCCCGCCGCGCCTCTCGTTCCGATCGCCGCTCACTGGTCCTCCTGGTCTGTCGAACACCGGGCCGGCGCCCGCCTCGACGCCGCGCCCGCACTCAGCCTAATGGCGCCCGGGCGCGCGGTCCCGCCCCGGTGCGGCGCGCCCCGGCGGGCGGCGCGGCCCGTCCGGTCCGCCGCACCCGGCGCGCCGGGGTGCTCAGTCGATTCTGCGCGCCCCGCCCAGCAGGCCCGTCTCCGCGTCCGTCCCCTGGGTCATCACGAACTGCCGGTCCCGGGGCGTGCACCACAGGGTCACCCCGTCGCCCAGCGTCGGCAGCGAGTCCACGGCGGGCCGCGGCAGGTTCATCAGCCGGCCGATCTGCTCCGCCTCGTCGGGCGAAACCCGCTGCACCCCCACCAGCGAGGACTGCCGGAGCAACCGCGGCGCGGTCGGGCTCAGATAGGGCAGCAGCGTCAGCACCGACTGCCACGGACCCGCCACCACGCGCCCGCGCGGCGGCCGCATCCCGCAGTCGCGCACCACCAGCACCGGGCTGCCGGCCGAGGCACCCTGCGGCGGCACCCGGCCCACGTCGTGCAGGGTCACGCACTGCTGGCCGCCGCCCGCCTCGCGGGCCAGCTCCGACCACACCTGGCCGCGCCCGGTCTCCACCGCCACCCGCGCGCCCGTGGCCGCCGTCCGCAGCGCCAGCACCTGCGCCGTCCACAGGCCGCCGATCAGCGTCACCTCGTACGGGGTCGGGCGGTTGACGCCGAGCACCGCCGGCCGCCCCTCCGCGTCCACGCCGATGACCACCCCGTCGTCCCCGACGGGCAGCGCCAGCGCGTCCACCTCCTCGGCGAGCAGCACGTGGCGCTCCCGGCGCGGCCCCACCAGTCCGAAACCGCCCCTCATCGGGCCCCTCCCAGCGGCAGCGAGGCGAGCAGCCCCGGCACCTGTTCGCGGTCCAACCGGACCAGCCCGGCCCGGACGCCCCGCGCCGTGCGCTCCAACTCGCGCCGTGCGACGATCAGTTCCTCGTCGCTGCGGCCGGTCACCCGGACGTGCCCGCTCAGCGTCACGCCCTGCCGGCGGCCCGCCGCCAGCGTCAGGCTGAAGGTGGTCGCGAGCGCGGGCAGCGAGGTCAGCAGCGCGACGAACTGCGGCAGCGCCGCCGCCCCGCCGCCCAAGTGCGGCCAGCGGCCGATCCAGTACGTGGTGTGCCGGCGGTCGTCGCAGCGCCAGGTCCGCGGGGTCTCCTCCGTACGCCGACCCGTGCTGGCGGAGCGGCCCGCCTGCGTGATGGCCATCGGGTTCGCGCACGAGGAGGTGGCCAGCGCGGCCGTCAGCTCCTGTTCCGTCAGCACGGTCGCGGTGAACCCGGCCCCGGCCAGCCGGCTCGCCAGCTGGTCCGCCGCCCGCACCAGGCAGCGCTGCGCCCCCGCCGGGCCGCCGCCGCGGGCGGTGACCGCCTCCGGGCACAGCTCCGGGTCGAGCTTGAGCGCGATCCAGGTCAGCCGCACCGCCGGCGTGCCCGTCCGGGCCTGCAGCGGTGCGTAGTTGCGGGTGGCCATCGACCGGGCCGGGAGGTGCGGGGCGGGCGCCGGCTGGGTGTGCTGCACCACCTGCGCGGACTCCAGCCGGATGCCGTCGACGGCGAGGGCGTCCCGGACGAGCCCCAGTGGCAGCGGCCGCGCCGCCCGGTCGGGGCGCAGGGCGGTGGCGTCCGTGTCCACCTGCACGACGGCGGTCAGGAAGGTCCCGTCGCCGACCATCCCCACCGGCCGGCGCTCGCGGTCGCTGAACGTCAGCGTGCGCAGCGCCGGATCGGCCTCGACCAGCGGGGCGAGCCCGGGCTCGGTGCCGGCCGGGACGGTCAGGGAGGCGGCGCGGCGCCGCCGGGCGCGCAGGGCGAGCACCCCGCCGATCCACTCGGGCAGGGAGCGCTGGTGGCGTCGGACGAGGGCGAGGACGGTCAGGACCAGCGCGAGGACACCGGCGGGAACCAGCAGCAGCGGTTCGACCACCCAGGCCGCCAACAGGCCGGCGGTGGCCAGCTGGAGGAGTACGAGTTGTTGCAATCGGAACGGGCCGAAGCGGCCGGGGCTCGACTCCGGATGCGGTGTCACCCCGCCGCGCACGGGCGCGGACCCGCCGGTCTGCGGTTGCGTCGCGGTGGCCATGGCTCGCGCACCTCCCCTTTCCGGGGCCGGACCCCGTGGATTCCGGCGCTGCGCGGCACCCGCCGCATCGCTCCGGAACCTCCCCAATCCACCCCAACAAGCCCTGATTGCACCGGTTCAGGCGCGGCCGGGCGGCCGCCCCACCCTACCCGGCCCCCGCCCGCCCTCCGCCACGGGGCATAGTAGGTGCCCGGTCCGATCATCGGGGCCCGGGGACCGTACTCACCGACCGGGCCGAGCGGGGAGAAGCAGGCGGTCATGGCATCACGACGTGATGAGCTCAACGCGTACACCTTTGCGAAGCGGCGCACGGTGGCCGCGTTCCTCCAGCCGTCCGCCACGGGCACCGAGGAGGGCGCCCCGCGCCCGCTGCGCGCGATCGGCCCGGGCCTGGTCGTCGGCGCGCTCATCGTGGCCGGGTTCGGCGCCTGGGGCATGTTCAAGCCCACCGCCCCCAAGGGCTGGGCCGCGCCCGGCACCCAGGTCATCGTCGGCAAGCAGTCCACCACCCGGTACGTGGTCCTGACGACCAAGGTCAACGGCAAGGACCAGCCGAGGCTGCACCCGGTGCTGAACCTGGCCTCGGCCCGGCTCCTGCTGGGCGGCTCCAAGCCCAAGGTGGTCCAGGTCGACGACAAGGTCCTGGACCAGGGCAGGCCGCCGCGCGGCCCCATCATCGGCATCCCCTACGCACCCGACCGGCTCCCGGCAAAGGAGGACGCGGGCCGGGCCAAGCGCTGGGCGGTCTGCCAGCAGCCCGGCGGCAACGGCCGCGGCGTGCAGACCGCCGCCTTCGTCCTGTCCGAGCGCGAGGGGCGGGTCCTGGACGACGGGCGCCGGGTCGGCGCGGCCCAGTCGCTCTACGTGCAGAGCACCGGCCCGGGCAAGGAGCGCTACCTGGTCGACGCGACGGGAACCCGCTACCGCTTCCCCGAGGGCGCGCAGGCCGCCGGCACCATGACCAACGCCCTGGTGGGCACCGGCGCCACCCCGCAACAGGTCACCGAGGAGTGGCTGGCCACCCTCGCCCCCGGCGACGACCTCGCCTTCCCGCAGCTGCCCGGGCGGGCGGGCGCCGACGCCGGCGTACGGGGCCTGGCCGCCGCCGACGACAAGGTCGGCATGGTCCTCACGGCCCAGACCGGTTCCGGCACGCAGTACTACGCGGTGCTGCCCGGAAAGGTCGCGCCGGTCTCCGAGTTCGTCGCCTGGCTGCTGATCTCGGCGCCCGAGACCGACGGCCTCAACATGCACGGCAAGCCCCGCGAGATCGACCTCCAGGCCATCGACCCGGACGCCGCGCCCTTCTCGGGCACCGCGCGCTGGCCGCAGCGCAAGACGGAGCGCGTCAACCACACCGCCACCGAGACCGCCCCCCAGGCCGCCTCCGCCGCCCACCGCGACACCGTCTGCAACGTCCTGCGCTCGGTCGACGGCCAGGGCGCCGCGACCCTGAGCACCTGGGCGGGCTCCGCCTTCCCCGTCGACATCACCGCCAGCGGCACGAGCGCGTACGTGACCCCGGGCTCCGGACTCCTCTACACCCAGGTCCAGGGCCGGCAGACCACCGCCGGCGGCTCCCTCTTCCTGCTCACCGACACCGGCCTGCGCTACGCGGTCCAGGCCAACGGCGACAGCGACAGCGAGCAGTCGAAGATCGGAGCCCCCGCCCCGCAGGCGCAGGAGGGCGCCGAGGCCCGCCCCGAGGCCAGCCAGGCGCAGATCCGCCTCGGCTACGGCGAGGTCACCCCGGCCATGGTGCCGATCGCCTGGTCGGAGTTCCTCTCCAAGGGGCCCCGGCTGGACACCAACTCCGCCCGCCAGCCCCAGGGTTCGTGAGGAGAGCGCCGATGCACCGAGTACCGACACCCCGCCGTCCCGCGGCCGGGCGGCGCCCGCTCCTGCCGGCCCTCGCCCTCGGCCTCGTCGCGCTCACCGCCGCACCGGCCCAGGCCGCGGACGGACCCGGCGCGCCGGGGGCCCCGTACGGGCTGCGCCCCGACGGGGCGGGGGAGTGCACCTTCCCGATGAAGAAGCAGATCGAGGACCGCCCCTGGGCCCTCCAGCGGCTGCTCCTGGACGAGCTCTGGGCCCGGACCAAGGGCAAGGACGCGCAGGGCCGGAGCGTGCGCGTCGCCGTCATCGACACCGGTGTCGACCGGGCGAACCCGCAGCTCGGCGCGGCGGTCGACCGGGGCGCGGGGCTGGACCTGGTCGATCCGAAAGGGGGCGACGGCACCGCCGACTCCGTCGGCCACGGCACGAAGGTCGCCGGACTGATCGCCGCCCGCCCGCAGCCCGGCACCGGCTTCGTCGGCCTCGCCCCGGACGCCACGATCATCCCGATCCGGCAGAACGACGGCCAGGGCAAGGGCGATTCGGGCACCCTGGCCCGGGCCATCGACCACGCGGTGGCCAAGGGCGCCCAGGTGATCAACGTGTCCCAGGACACCGACGCGCAGCTGTCCGCGGACTCCGCCCTGGCCACCGCCGTCCGCAAGGCCATCGAGGCCAAGGTCGTGGTGGTCGCCTCCGCGGGCAACGACGGCGCCGCCGGCGTCAAGCGCAGGACCTACCCGGCCGCCTTCCCCGGCGTCCTCGCGGTCGCCTCCTCGGACCGCAACAACGAACGGGCCGCGTTCTCCCAGCCCGGCGACTTCGTCGGGATCGCGGCACCCGGCGTCGACATGGTCTCCACCGTCCCCGGCTTCGGCCAGTGCATCGACAACGGCACCAGCTTCTCCGCCCCGTACGTCGCCGGCGTCGCCGCCCTGCTCCGCGCCGAGCACCCGGACTGGAGCGTCCAGCAGATCGTCTGGCAGATCCAGAACACCGCCGAGCGCACCGTCAACGGACGGGACGACTACGTGGGTTGGGGCGTCGTGGACCCGGTCCGCGCCCTCGGCCAGGACCACGAGCCGCCGAAGCCCCCCGTCCCGGACCCCGGCCCGCCGCCCGCCGCCGCCCCGCAGGCCGCCGTGCTCCGGCTGACCGAGACGCCCCGGGAGCGCGAGGAGCGGCTCGGCGCGTACGCCCTGGGCATCGCGGCGGTCCTGATCGCCGTCATCGCGGGCACCGCCACCGTCGTCCGGGATGCCCGGAACAGGCGGCGCCGTTTGCAGTGAACGGCCGCGGTCCGCCGACGGCCGCCCGACCCACCGGTGTTGGGCCGGGCGGATGAACTGGCTAGAGTGACCGCAGGCTTCACGACTGTGATCGGGGGATCGCGTGGAGCGGAGGGGGATGCCCGGTCGCGCGGCCCGACACCGCGCCGGTACGTCCGCTCCGCCACGCAATCCGCCGGTTCTGCCGGCGAATTGAGAAGTGAGGAGCTTTCGGATGAGCAACAATTTCGGACTTGCGGACGATCCGGTCGTCCAGGCCAAGAACAAGATCTCCGAAACGGCCGACGCCGTCACCACCCAGGCCCGCGAGCTGGCCGACATCCTCGCCACGGTGAGCGCCGGCTGGACCGGTGTGGGTGCCTCGGGGTTCGTCAGCGCCCAGACGACCGTCAACGAGGACCACGACCAGATCCGACGGCTGCTCGGCGTCCTGCACAACGCCGTGGCGCAGACCAAGAACCTGAGCAACGCCCAGGACGACGACGTGCGCGCGGCCTTCAAGGCCGTCCCGTCCGCCGCGGGCAACACCTCCGGCCTCAACGGCATCTGACCGCCCGACATCCGACCAGCCGCTCAGCGCGAAGGAGAAGAACACATGGCTGCCACCGACGGTCACACCCGGGTCCAGTACGAGAGCGTCCAGCAGATGGCCAACCGCATCCGCGTGGTCTCCAAGAAGATCGTCGACGACCTGGCCGCGATGGACCAGGCCCTCAAGGTCGTCACGGACACCTGGGACGGCGAGGCCCACGCCTCGTACATCCAGCTCCAGGCGAAGTACAAGGGCAAGGCCGAGCACATGAAGTCGACGCTGGAGCAGGTCGCCGTCCTCATCGAGCGCGGCAAGGACGACTACCGCGCCACGGACCAGAAGGCCTCGCGCCTGTTCACCGAGGCCTACTGAGCCACCCGGCGCCGTCCGTACGCGCCGAAGGGGCGCGCCCGCACCGGGCGCGCCCCTTCGGCGTACGGACGGACGCCGCCGGGCCCCGCGGCCGGCGGCGCCGCGGCCTCACGGCCGGTGCCGCTCCAGGTCGAACTCGCCGTCCCTGGCCCCGAGCACGAAGGCCTCCCACTCGGCCGCCGTGTAGCGCAGCACCGTCTCCCGGTCCAGCGAGGAGCGCATCGCCACCGCGCCCTCGGGCAACCGGGCGATCTCGACCCGCTCCTCGTCCGGGCTGGTCCCGGGCGGGCCCTCCCACTCGACACCGCTGATGTCGAGCGCGTACAGCTCGTCCTTCTCCTGCTGGGTGCCCATGTGCGGCCCTTCCCTCGGTGGCGCGGTCTTCACGCCGATTATCGGTGGCGGAACGGCTGCCCGAGCCGGTTTCCGCCCGATCGGGCTCCGCCCCGCTACATCCCCGGCATCCGCCCGAGCTGGACCAGCGAGGTGCCCCGCCGGCGCGAGGCGAAGTACGCCCGGCCCGGAGGCATCGGACGCGGCCGCACGGTGCCCACGAGGTCGCCCTCGGACGGGTCGCCGGACAGCACCACCCCCTGCGCCCCCAGCTCCTTGATCCGCTGCATGAACGGCTCGTACAGCGAGCGCGAGGCGCCCGCCGAGTTGCGCGCGATGACGAAGCGCACGCCCGTGTCCCGCGCGAAGGGCAGGAACTCCACCAGCGGCGCCAGCGGATTGCCCTGGCTCGTGGCCACCAGGTCGAAGTCGTCGATGAGGATGTACACGTCCGGACCGGTCCACCAGCTGCGGTCGCGCAGCTGCTGCGGGGTCACGTCGGTCGGCGGCTGCCGCCGCGAGAACACCCCGCCCAGCGCCTCCATGTGCATCTGCAGGGAGCTCGCCATCGGCGCGTACTCCAGCAGGTGCTCCTCCGGCAGCGCCCCGAGCAGGCCGCGCCGGTAGTCGCCCACCACCAGGCGCGCCTGGTCGGGCGTGTAGCGCTCCGCGATCTGCTTGGCGATGAGCCGCAGCAGGTTCGTCTTGCCCGACTCGCTCTCGCCGAACACGAGCAGGAAGGGGTCCGACTCGAAGTCGACGAACACCGGCTCCAGCCCGGTCTCGTCGATGCCGATCGCGATCCCGCGCCCGGGGTGCTCGCCGCCCTTGGGCAGCTGGTCCGCGTGGAGCAGCCGCGGCAGCAGCCGCACGCCGGGCGCCGCCGGGCCCGCCCAGTTCTGCCGCACCGCCTCCACGAACGCCGCCGTCGCCTCGGAGAGGTCGGCCGCCTCGTGCGAGCCGTCGATCCGCGGCAGCGCGCCCAGGAAGTGCAGCTTCTCCGCGACCTGGCCGCGGCCCGGCATGCCCGCCGGGACGTTCGCCGCGACCTTCCGGTCGAACTCCGAGTCCATCACGTCGCCGAGCCGCAGCTCCAGCCGGCTGAGCATCTGGTCCTTGAGCGCAGCCCGCACCTCCATGTACCGGGCGGCCGTGAGCACCACGTGGATGCCGTAGCCCAGACCGCGGGCCGCGATGTCCGTGACGACCTGCTCCAGGCCCTCGTACTCGCCGCGGAAGGTGCCCCAGCCGTCGACCACCAGGAAGACGTCGCCCCACGCCTCACCGGGCAGGTCGCCCGCGGCCCGGCGGCGCCGGTAGGTGCCGATCGAGTCGATGCCGTACGCGCGGAAGAACTCCTCGCGCCGGTTGAGGATGCCCCCGACCTCCGCGACCGTGCGCCGCACCCGCTCCGGGTCCAGCCGGGAGGCGATGCCGCCCACGTGCGGCAGCCCGGACACCGACGACAGGCTGCCGCCGCCGAAGTCCAGCCCGTAGAACTGCACCTCGCGCGGGGTGTGGGTGAGCGCGAACGACGAGATCAGCGTGCGCATCAGCGTCGACTTGCCCGACTGCGGACCGCCCACCACCATCATGTGGCCCGCCGCACCGGAGAAGTCCCGGTACAGCACCTCGCGCCGCTGCTCGAACGGCTTGTCGATCAGGCCGAGCGGCACGACCAGCCCGCCGGGCCGCGTGTACCCCTCCGCGTGCAGCCCCCGCTCCGCGCCCGGCGCCAGCGCCGGCAGCAGCTGGTCCAGCGGCGGCGCCTGGTCGAGCGGCGGCAGCCACACCTGGTGCGCCGGCACCCCCTGCCCCTCCAGCCGGCCCACGATGACGTCCAGCACCGTGTCCGCCAGCGCGTCGTCCGCCCGCGCCGACCGGGCCGCGAGCCGCGCCGGGTCCGGCGCCGCGTACACCACCGGCACCGGAGCCGCCGTGAACAGCGCAGGCCGCCGCTCCACCGGGAACAGCCCCACCGACAGGTCCGGGCCGGCCGCGCGGTAGGTGCCCGAGACGTACGCCGCCTTGAAGCGGGTCATCTCGTCCGTACCGAACTTCAGATAGCCCGAACCGGGCACCGACGGCAGGTGGTAGGCGTCCGGCACGCCGATCGCAGTCCGCGACTCCGCGGCCGAGAACGTCCGCAGCCCGATCCGGTACGACAGGTACGTGTCGAGCCCGCGCAGCTTGCCCTCCTCCAGACGCTGCGAGGCCAGCAGCAGGTGCACGCCCAGCGACCGGCCGATGCGACCGATCTGGATGAACATGTCGATGAAGTCAGGCTTCGCCGTCAGCAGCTCGCTGAACTCGTCGATGACCAGCACCAGCGAGGCCAGCGGCTCCAGCGGAGCACCCGCCGCCCGGGCCTTCTCGTAGTCGTGGACGTTCGCGTAGTTGCCCGCCGAGCGCAGCAGCTCCTGCCGCCGCTGGAGTTCGCCGCGGATCGAGTCGCCCATGCGGTCCACCAGCGTCAGGTCGTCCGCCAGGTTGGTGATGACCGCCGCCACGTGCGGCATCTGCCCCATGCCGGTGAAGGTCGCACCGCCCTTGAAGTCGGCGAGCACGAAGTTCAGCGTCTCCGAGGTGTGCGTCACCGCCAGCCCCAGCACCAGCGTGCGCAGCAGCTCCGACTTGCCCGAACCGGTCGCGCCCACGCACAGCCCGTGCGGCCCCATCCCCTCCTGCGCGGCCTCCTTGAGGTCCAGCATGACCGGCGCGCCGTCCTCGCCGACCCCGATCGGCACCCGCAGCCGCTCACCGGCCGACCGCGGCCGCCAGGTGCGCGCCACGTCCACCGCGGCCGCGTCGCCCAGGTTCAGCAGGTCCGTGAAGTCCAGGTTCGCCAGCAGCGGCTCGTCGTCGTCCCCGCCGCCCGTGCGCAGCGGCGCCAACTGCCGGGCCAGGGCCTCGGCCGCGGGCAGCGACAGGGTGTCGGGCACGCCCTCGTACGCCACCCCCGCACCCGACTCCAGCCGCAGCCGGCCCGGCCGCACGACGACCGACAGCCCGCCGCGCGGCTCGTCCAGCTCGCCCCCGACCACCTCGACGATCGTGACGCCCTGCAAGCCCTCGGCCGCCGCGAACACCGAGTCCGGGGGCACCATCCCGCCGTCCAGCACCAGCACCAGGTGCGGCTGGTCCAGCACCGGGGACACCTCCCGGCTGAACCGCGGCCGGCCCTCCAGCCGCGGCGCCAGCAGCGCCTCCAGCTCGGCCAGGTCGTCGCCGAACAGCCGCTTCGTCCCCGCCCCGTCGACCTGGCCCGGCACCTGCGCGTGCGGCAGCCACTTCGTCCAGTCCCACGCCGCCACCGCGCCCGGCCCGGCCACCACGGCCACCACCAGGTCCTCGGGGGAGTGCAGCGTCGCCAGCTGCGCGACCAGCGCACGCGCCGTACCGCGCGCCGACTCCGGCTCCCCGGACACCGTCACGTGGTAGAACGCCCGCAGCGACACCGCCACCGGCAGCCCGTCCAGCGAGGAGTGCACCCGCAGGAAGCGCTGCATCGCCCCCGCCGTCAGCGGCTCCAGCTCGTCGACCGGCGCCGTGTCCGGCGCCACCAGCGGCGTCGCCAGCTGCTGCGCGCCCAACCCCAGCCGGGCCTGCCCGAAGTCCCGGTCGCCGACCCGCCGCTCCCACAGCCGCGAACCCTCCGCGACCACCGACCACAACTGCTCGGGAGCCGGGTGGAGGTACAACTGCGCGTCCCGCTGGGCCCGCGCGGTCCGGCGCACCTGACGGCGCGTCTGCGCGAGGTATCTGAGGTAGTCCCGGCGCACATCGGCCATGTGCCCCTGCGTACCCCTGCGGAACCGCAGCACCTGCGCGATCACCATCGCCAGCGTCGACACCAGCATCAGCGCACCCATGATGCGCATCATCGGCATCGCACCCGGCATGAAGAAGAACACCGCCGACGACCCCATGCCGAGCATCGGCAGGAGCTGCATCAGCATGCCCTCCTGCTGTCCCCGCGGCAGCTCCGGCGGCGCCTCCAGCCGCAGTTCGTCCGACGGCACGTCGGCCGGCAGCGACCGCGGCGGGCGTTTGACGACGATCTGGCTCACCGGAGCATCAATCCCTCGACGACGGACGGGGCGCCGCGACCGGCTCCCCCAAGTCCCGGGCGCGGAGGGGGTGTCCTGCGCGCGACGGTGATCCTACGTGCCGGCGATCCGGCAGCCGCCCGGTAGGGTGACGCGCGCGCCATGCGCATCCGCGAACCGCCCGCCGTCGCGGGCGGCAACCAGGGGGGTCACACAGGTGAGTACGGCCGCAACGACGGGCTTCTGCAGGGTCACCGTCGTGGCCCCCGACAGCCGCATCGACGTCGCGCTCCCCGAGGACATCGCGGTCGCCGACGTCTACCCCGAACTCCTGCGCCTCACCGGCCAGACCCAGCCCGTCGGCGCCCCCACCGGCTTCCACCTCGTCCGCCGCTCCGGCACCGTCCTCGACGGCGCCCGCACCCTCGCCGCCCAGCACGTCCTCGACGGCGAGGTGCTCAGCCTGCGCCCCTTCGCCGCCTCCCTGCCGCCCGCCGTCTTCGACGACGTGTCCGACGCCGTGGCCTCCGCCGTCGTCCGCGACCGCCACCGCTGGAGCGACGACATGCTGCGCGGAGCGGGCCTGGCCGGCGCCGCGCTCCTCTTCACCATGCTCGGCTTCGTCCTCTGGTACGCCGACCCGCTCCGCCACGACATGCACGGCCTGCCCGGCGTCATCGCCGGCTCCGCGGGCGTCCTGCTCACCGCCGTCGCCGGCGTCCGCGCCCGGATCTACCGCGACCGCGGCTCCGCCGCCGCCCTCGGCCTCGCCGCCCTCCCGCACCTGCTGATCGCCGGCTCCGGCATCATCGCCCCCGCCGCCGGCCAGGGCCCCGGCCGGCTGCAGTTCCTGCTCGGCTGCGCCTGCGTCCTGGTCGCCTCCGTCGCCCTGGTCGCCCTCGCCCCCAGCGGCGACGCCCCCTTCGTCGCGGCCACCTTCGTCGCCGCCACCGGCACCCTGGCCACCTTCGCCGCCATCGCCACCGGTGCCTCCGCGACGGCCACCGCCGCCGTCTGCGCCCCCGCGGCCATCGGCCTCGTCGCCTTCCTCCCCGGCCTCTCCGCCCGCTTCGCCCGCCTGCCCATCGGCTACGCCGCCCCGCGCAGCGCCACCGAGGACTACGAGACCCCCGACCGCTACGAGACCGAGCCGTACGGCGAGCCCTCCGCCGACCCGCACGACCCGGGCGCCCCCCTCGACGCCGAGCAGATCGCCGCCCAGGCCCGCCGCGGCCACGAGATGCTCCTCGGACTCGTCGCAGGCTGCGCCGCGGTCGCCGTCGGCTCCGCCGCCGTCCTCGGCTTCTCCGACAGCACCTGGGGCCGCCTGCTGGCGCTCGCCACCGGCCTGGCCCTGCTGCTGCGCGCCCGCCTCTTCCGCTACACCTCCCAGGTGGTGTGCGCCCTGGCCGCCGGGCTCGCCGCCACCGCCCTGCTCGTCCTGGGCCTCGCCCTGCGCCCGCCCAGCCCCCTCGCCGCCGACCTCGCCGTACGGACGCTGTGGCTCTCCGCGGCGGTGGTGGCCGGAGCGGCCCTGCTCGCCGGCATCGCGCTGGTCATCCCCCGCAAGGGTCTGTCACCCTTCTGGGGACGCCTCCTCGACCTCACCGAGGCCGCCGTCCTGCTCAGCCTGGTGCCCCTGGCCCTGGCCGTGCTCGACGTCTACTCCCGGGTCCGCTCGCTCACCGGCTGAGACGGGAGCCGGCGCCGGGCTGGTACGCTGGGTGACGGCCGTTTGTGTACGCGCCCCCGGATTCCCTCTGGAGGCTGCGCTCAGCGGACCCCGCCTCCCGAGTTACGGAAGCTCCCCAGAGACTCAGACCTGGGGCACTCGGTGGCTACGAAGACCCATCACGAGGAGTACGCGTGCCGCTCGACGCCGCTACGAAGAAGCAGATCATCACCGAGTTCGGTGCCAAGGAGGGCGACACCGGCTCCCCCGAGGTCCAGGTCGCCATGCTGTCCCGCCGCATCTCGGACCTGACCGAGCACCTCAAGACCCACAAGCACGACCACCACTCCCGTCGTGGTCTGCTGATCCTGGTCGGCCAGCGCCGCCGTCTGCTGCAGTACCTGGCCAAGAAGGACATCCAGCGCTTCCGTGCGCTGGTCGAGCGCCTCGGCATCCGCCGCGGTGCGGCCGGCGCCAAGTAGCACGCCGTGAAGGGAGCGGTTCCCACCTCAGGGGGCCGCTCCCTTTGCCGTACGTGCGGACCGGACCGGACCCTTTGTAGTCTGGACGGGACGCACGCGCACGTCCGGGAAGCGTGCAGGCCCCAGCGGGCCTGAAGGGACGTGCACAACTGAAGAGGAGGAGCGCCCTCCCCACGCCGCCGGTCCTCGGTAGTGGCACCCGGAATGCCCGACGGGCACCGAACCGGGTGCTTCGATCGAAGACCGGCCCCAGGCCAGGAGCGCTTCTCCGCAACCGTCCACCGCCACACGGGCGGCGGACGGAGACGACGAAAATGGAGAAAACGCTAGTGGAGAACGAGACCCACTACGCCGAGGCCGTCATTGACAACGGTTCCTTCGGCACCCGCACGATCCGCTTCGAGACGGGCCGCCTGGCCCGCCAGGCCGCCGGCTCCGCCGTTGCCTACCTGGACGACGACACGATGGTGCTCTCCGCCACCACCGCGTCGAAGAAGCCCAAGGACCAGCTCGACTTCTTCCCCCTCACGGTGGACGTCGAGGAGCGCCAGTACGCGGCCGGCAAGATCCCCGGATCCTTCTTCCGCCGCGAGGGCCGCCCCTCCGAGGACGCGATCCTCACCTGCCGCCTGATCGACCGCCCGCTGCGCCCGTCCTTCAAGAAGGGCCTGCGCAACGAGATCCAGGTCGTCGCCACGATCATGGCGCTCAACCCCGACCACCTGTACGACGTCGTGGCGATCAACGCCGCCTCCGCGTCCACCCAGCTGGCCGGCCTGCCCTTCTCCGGCCCGATCGGCGGCGTCCGCGTCGCGCTGATCCGCGGCCAGTGGGTGGCCTTCCCGACGCACACCGAGCTTGAGGACGCCGTCTTCGACATGGTCGTCGCGGGCCGCGTCCTGGACGACGGCGACGTCGCGATCATGATGGTCGAGGCCGAGGCCACCGAGAAGACCATCGCCCTCGTCAAGGACGGCGCCGAGGCGCCGACCGAGGAGGTCGTCGCCGCGGGCCTCGACGCCGCGAAGCCGTTCATCAAGGTCCTCTGCAAGGCCCAGGCCGACCTGGCCGCCAAGGCCGCCAAGCCCGAGGGCGAGTTCCCGGTCTTCCTGGACTACCAGGACGACGTGTACGAGGCCCTCGCGGCCGCCGTCAAGGGCGAGCTCTCCCAGGCGCTGACCATCCCGGGCAAGCAGGACCGCGAGGCCGAGCTGGACCGCGTCAAGGAGCTCGCCGCCGAGAAGCTCCTCCCGGCCTTCGAAGGCCGCGAGAAGGAGATCTCCGCCGCCTACCGCAGCCTGACCAAGGCCCTGGTGCGCGAGCGCGTCATCAAGGACAAGGTCCGCATCGACGGCCGCGGGATCACGGACATCCGTACCCTCGCCGCCGAGGTCGAGGCCATCCCGCGCGTGCACGGCTCGGCGCTGTTCGAGCGTGGCGAGACCCAGATCCTGGGCGTCACCACCCTCAACATGCTCCGCATGGAGCAGCAGCTGGACACCCTCTCCCCGGTGACCCGCAAGCGCTACATGCACAACTACAACTTCCCGCCGTACTCCGTCGGCGAGACCGGCCGCGTGGGTTCGCCCAAGCGCCGCGAGATCGGCCACGGCGCCCTCGCCGAGCGCGCCATCGTGCCGGTCCTCCCGACCCGCGAGGAGTTCCCCTACGCGATCCGCCAGGTGTCCGAGGCCCTCGGCTCCAACGGTTCGACGTCCATGGGCTCGGTCTGCGCCTCCACCATGTCCCTGCTGAACGCCGGTGTGCCCCTCAAGGCCCCCGTCGCCGGCATCGCCATGGGCCTGATCTCCCAGGAGATCGACGGCAAGACCCACTACGTCGCCCTCACCGACATCCTCGGTGCGGAGGACGCCTTCGGCGACATGGACTTCAAGGTCGCCGGCACCAAGGAGTTCGTGACCGCCCTCCAGCTCGACACGAAGCTGGACGGCATCCCGGCCTCCGTCCTGGCCGCGGCCCTCAAGCAGGCCCGCGACGCCCGCCTCCACATCCTCGACGTGATGATGGAAGCGATCGACACGCCGGACGAGATGTCCCCCAACGCCCCGCGGATCATCACCGTCAAGATCCCGGTGGACAAGATCGGTGAGGTCATCGGGCCCAAGGGCAAGATGATCAACCAGATCCAGGAGGACACCGGCGCCGAGATCACGATCGAGGACGACGGCACCATCTACATCGGTGCCGCCGACGGCCCGGCCGCCGAGGCCGCCCGCGCCACGATCAACGGCATCGCCAACCCGACCATGCCGGAGGTCGGCGAGCGCTACCTGGGTACGGTCGTCAAGACCACCACCTTCGGTGCCTTCGTCTCCCTGCTGCCCGGCAAGGACGGCCTGCTGCACATCTCGCAGATCCGCAAGCTCGCCGGTGGCAAGCGCGTGGAGAACGTCGAGGACGTGCTCGCGGTCGGCTCCAAGGTCCAGGTGGAGATCGCCGAGATCGACCAGCGCGGCAAGCTCTCCCTGATCCCCGTGATCGACGGCGAGGCCGCCGGCGACGACGCTGACAAGGACGACTCCGACAAGTGATGTCGCGTAGTTCCCGTGTGACGGCCCGCCCCTCTTCGGAGGGGCGGGCCGTCGCCCGTACCCAAACCCTGCTCAAGGGGAGCAACGGCATCGGCACCGTCCGGCGCACCGTCCTCCCCGGCGGACTGCGCATCGTCACCGAGACGCTGCCCTCGGTCCGCTCCGCCACCTTCGGCATCTGGGCGCACGTCGGCTCCCGCGACGAGACGCCCACCCTGAACGGCGCCACGCACTACCTGGAGCACCTCCTCTTCAAGGGCACCGACAAGCGCAGTGCCCTCGACATCTCCTCCGCGATCGACGCGGTCGGCGGAGAGATGAACGCCTTCACGGCGAAGGAGTACACCTGCTACTACGCACGGGTGCTCGACACCGACCTGCCGCTGGCCATCGACGTCGTCTGCGACATGCTCACCGGCTCGCTGATCCGCGAGGAGGACGTCGACGCCGAGCGCGGCGTCATCCTCGAAGAGATCGCGATGACCGAGGACGACCCGGGCGACTGCGTGCACGACCTGTTCGCGCAGACCATGTTCGGCGACACCCCCCTGGGCCGGCCCGTCCTCGGCACCGTCGAGACGATCAACGCCCTGGGCGCCGACCGGATCCGCCGCTTCTACAAGAAGCACTACGACCCGAGGCACCTGGTCGTCGCCGCCGCCGGCAACGTCGACCACCACAAGGTCGTGCGCCAGGTCCGCGCCGCCTTCGAGAAGGCCGGCTCCCTCGGCCGTACCGACGCCGAACCGGTCGGCCCGCGCACCGGCACCAAGCGCATCCGCACCTCCGGCCGCGTCGAGCTCGTCAACCGCAAGACCGAGCAGGCCCACGTGGTCCTCGGCATGCCGGGCCTGGCCCGCACCGACGAGCGGCGCTGGGCGTTGGGTGTCCTGAACACGGCCCTCGGCGGCGGCATGTCCTCCCGCCTCTTCCAGGAGGTCCGGGAGAAGCGCGGCCTGGCCTACAGCGTGTACTCGTACACCTCCGGCTTCGCCGACACCGGCCTCTTCGGCGTGTACGCGGGCTGTCGGCCCAGCCAGGTCCACGACGTGCTGCGGATCTGCCGCGACGAACTGGACAAGGTGGCCTCCGAGGGCCTGCCCGACGACGAGATCAGGCGCGCCGTAGGCCAGCTCTCCGGCTCGACCGTCCTCGGTCTGGAGGACACCGGCGCGATCATGAACCGCATCGGCAAGAGCGAGCTGTGCTGGGGCGACCAGATGTCGGTCGACGACATGCTGGCCCGGATCGCCGCCGTGACCCCGGACGACGTCCGCTCGGTCGCGCAGGATGTACTGGCCCAGCGACCCTCGCTCGCGGTGATCGGCCCGCTGAAGGAGAAGCAGGCCGCCCGCCTCGACGAGGCCGTCGCCTAGTTCCGTACGGAAAAGGAAGCAACATGAGCAAGCTGCGCGTGGCGGTCCTCGGGGCCCGGGGCCGCATCGGGGCCGAGGCCGTCAAGGCGATCGAGGCCGCCGAGGACATGGAGCTGGTGGCCGCCCTCGGCCGCGGCGACAAGCTGGAGACGCTGGCCGAGGCCGGCGCCCAGGTCGCGGTCGAGCTGACCACCCCGGCCTCGGTGATGGGGAACCTGGACTTCCTCATCCGCCACGGCATCCACGGAGTGGTCGGCACCACCGGCTGGACCGAGGACCGCCTCGCCCAGCTCACCACCTGGCTCGCGGGCTCCCCGCGGACCGGTGTGCTCATCGCGCCGAACTTCTCCATCGGCGCGGTCCTGACGATGCGGTTCGCGGCGCAGGCGGCCCGCTACTTCGAGTCCGTCGAGGTCGTCGAGCTGCACCACCCGAACAAGGTCGACGCCCCCTCGGGCACCGCCACCCGCACGGCGCAGCTCATCGCCGCCGCCCGCGCCGAGGCGGGCCTGGGCGCGCAGCCCGACGCCACGGCCACGGCCCTGGACGGCGCCCGCGGGGCCGACGTCGACGGCGTCCCGGTCCACGCGATCCGCCTGCGCGGCCTGCTGGCCCACCAGGAGGTCCTCCTCGGCGGCGAGGGCGAGACCCTGACGATCCGTCACGACTCCCTGCACCACAGCAGCTTCATGCCGGGCATCCTGCTCGGCGCGCGCCGCGTGACACAGACCCCGGGCCTCACCTTCGGCCTGGAACACTTCCTCGACCTCGGCTGACGGCACCCATGCGCGCGAAGATCACGTACTTCCTGACGGCCGCGGTCCTGGTCGTCTACTTCGTCCTGGTCGGCACCCGGGGCCTGATGCTCATCCGGCACGGAACCTGGCTCACGGTCACCTTCGGGCTGGCCGTGCTGATCCTGCCGGTGATCGGCATCTGGTTCCTCTGGGCCAACACCCGGTTCGTCACCAAGGCCAACCAGCTCGCCGCCGAGCTGGAGGGCGAGGGCGGGCTGCCCGTGGACGAGCTGGAGCGGGACGGGTACGGCAGGATCCTGCGGGACTCGGCCGACGAGGTGTTCGCGCGCCGCAAGGCGGAGACCGAGGACGCGCCGGGGGACTGGCGCAGCTGGTTCCGGCTGGCCGTCGCCTACCGCGACGCCCGTGACACCCCGCGGGCGCGCAAGGCCATGCAGCGGGCCATCGCCCTGCACGAGGAGAAGCCCGTACGGGTCTGAGACCGTACGGGCTTCCGGGGCGCGGGGGCCGCGCGGCGCGCGGCCGTCCGTCAGGCGGCCACCGGCCGGTACTCCTCGGCCCAGGCCCCGACCGTGTCGGCGGCCCGCTCGAAGGCCTCCGAGCGGGACAGGAAATCGGCGTTGTGGTCGGTCAGCAGCACCGGCAGCTCCGAGCCCGCGGGCCCGGCCACCGTCAGCGCCTGCCCCTGCACCGTCCGCGGCAGCCCCAGCCAGCGCACGGGCTGCTGCACGGTGCGGACCTCGGCGACCTCGCTCCACGGGATCGAGCGGGTCCGGAAGAACCCGACCCGGCGCAGCCCCGTACGGCTCACCCAGACGCCCGCGCGCAGCAGTTGCACGGCCGCGCCGACGACCGCGAGGGCCGCGAGCAGGCAGACGAACGCCCCGCCCAGCGCGCCGGCGAAGGCGATGATCATCGTGGCCAGCAGCATGAAAGCGGAGAGCAGGAGCAGCACCGCGGCGATGCCCACGCGCCACGGCCCGGGCCGGTACGGCCGCCGCCAGCGGTCGTGGTCGGCGTGGGGGAGCACCTCGTCGGCACCGTCGTCCGCGTCGAATGCGCCGTCGGCCGTCAGGAAGGGCAGGGGCACGGCTGTACCTCACTCACATGCACGTTCGGTTGGGCAGTGCCCGTGAGGCTACCGCCCCTGGGACGCCTCCGACTGCTGCGACTTCTCGGGCGCCTTGCTCGGCTGCAGTGCGGGCATACCGAAGAGCAGCGAGCCCGCGAGCCCGGCCACCACGGTCAGACCGACCAGACTACGGGCAGCGATCTTGCCCTTGCCCAGACTCTCGCGCGGCGGTGGAGTGACATTGCTGCGGAATCGGTCGGCCTCGGCGACGAAGGCGAACGGGACGGGTTCGCGCCGGCTGAACATGGGAGCGACTCTCCTCACGATCGGGCCCCGGGACAGGGGCGGAAGACGAATGCGGGTGCTACCCAGTAGGACGTCCGAGCCGTCCGATCGGTGCCGGATTTCGGGACATCGGGCAAATTCGGTGGCGCCGCGTCAGCTCTTCGGGGGGTTCCGGGCCCGGTCGCACGTGCACGGCGGGCCGCGGCCGGCGACGTAGAGTGGGCCCGCCCCAGGACGCACGTTTGGAAGGACCCCGGTGAGCGAGACCGCCGCTTCAGATCTGAAACCCAGCTTCCGCAGTGACGTGACGGTGGAGCTGGTGAAGCACTCCGCCGCCGACTCCGACGTGCTGTGGGCCGCTCGGGTCTCCACGGCCGGCGAGCAGTCGCTCGAAGAGCTGCGGAAGGACCCGGAGCGGTCCAAGGGCCTGATCAACTACCTGATGCGCGACCGCCACGGCAGCCCCTTCGAGCACAACTCGATGACCTTCTTCATCAGCGCCCCGATCTTCGTGTTCCGCGAGTTCATGCGGCACCGCGTCGGCTGGTCCTACAACGAGGAATCGGGCCGCTACCGGGAGCTGGAACCGGTCTTCTACGTTCCGGACGCGGAGCGGAAGCTGATCCAGGAGGGCCGCCCGGGCAAGTACGTGTTCGTCGAGGGCACCGCCGCGCAGCAGGAGCTGACCGGCCGCGTCATGGAGGACTCGTACGTCCAGGCCTACCGGGCCTACCAGGAGATGCTGGCGGCGGGCGTGGCCCGCGAGGTGGCCCGTTCGGTCCTGCCGGTCGGACTTTTCTCGTCGATGTACGCCACCTGCAACGCGCGCTCGCTGATGCACTTCCTCGGGCTGCGCACGCAGCACGAGCTGGCGACCACCCCGTCCTTCCCGCAGCGGGAGATCGAGATGGTCGGCGAGAAGATGGAGCAGCACTGGGCCGGGCTCATGCCCCTCACGTACGCGGCCTTCAACGGCAACGGCCGCGTCGCTCCGTAGGCCCCGGCGGGCCCCGCGACGCACAGATGTACGGAGCCAAGTCCCAAGTGTCCGTATTGCGGCGTTTCGGAAAGTTCATCTAGGCTGATCAAACGGACCCGGCACTGCTTGAACCCCCGAGCAGGCAGTGCCGGTGTCCAACACCCCGTTGGCGTCCCCCGAGGGGACACCGCGAGCATGGCAGCGAGTAGCGTGTTACCCATGGCTCCGATCTCGACTCCGCAGACCCCCTTCGGGCGGGTCCTCACCGCCATGATCACGCCGTTTACGGCGGATGGCGCACTCGACCTCGACGGCGCGCAGCAGCTCGCCGTCCACCTGGTGGACGCCGGCAACGACGGCCTGATCGTCAACGGCACCACCGGTGAGTCGCCGACCACCACCGACGCGGAGAAAAACGACCTCGTACGAGCCGTCCTCGAAGCCGTCGGAGACCGCGCCCACGTGGTCGCCGGCATCGGTACCAACGACACCCGCCACACCCTGGAGCTGGCCCGCCAGGCGGAGCAGACCGGCGCGCACGGCCTGCTCGCGGTCACCCCGTACTACAGCAAGCCGCCGCAGGAAGCGCTCCACCGGCACTTCACGGCGATCGCCGACGCCACGGGCCTGCCGGTCATGCTCTACGACATCCCGGGCCGCAGCGGTGTCCCGATCGACACCGAAACCCTGGTACGGCTGGCCGAGCATCCCCGTATCGTTGCCAACAAGGACGCGAAGGGCGACCTCGGCCGCGCCGGCTGGGCCATGGCACGGAGCGGCCTGGCCTGGTACTCGGGCGACGACATGCTGAACCTGCCGCTCCTGTCGATCGGAGCGGTCGGCTTCGTCTCCGTGGTCGGCCACGTGGTCACCCCGGAGCTGCGCGCCATGCTGGAGGCCCACCTGGGCGGAGACGTCCAGAAGGCCGCCGAGATCCACCAGAAGCTGCTCCCCGTCTTCACCGGCATGTTCCGCACCCAGGGCGTGATGACCACCAAGGGCGCGCTGAACCTGCAGGGCCTGCCCGCGGGCCCGGTGCGGCTCCCGCTGATCGAGCTGAGTGCCGAAGAGACGGCCGTGCTCAAGCTGGATCTTGCCGCCGGTGGGGTACAGCTCTGACAACAGACTTCACAACTCCATAAGCACGACCGAAACAGACAACAGCAAGAGCACGAATGACATACACGCCGCGTGCCTTACGAGGTACGTGGCGTGTGTGGTGAGGAGACACTTTTGAGCCATCCGCATCCTGAACTCGGCCCGCCGCCGAAGCTCCCCAAGGGCGGCCTGCGGGTCACCCCGCTGGGCGGTCTCGGCGAGATCGGCCGCAACATGACCGTCTTCGAGTTCGACGGCCGCCTGCTGATCGTCGACTGCGGCGTTCTGTTCCCCGAGGAGGAGCAGCCGGGCATCGACCTGATCCTTCCGGACTTCTCGTCCATCAGGGACCGCCTCGACGACATCGAGGGCATCGTGCTCACGCACGGTCACGAGGACCACATCGGCGCCGTCCCCTACCTCCTCCGGGAGAAGCCGGACATCCCGCTGATCGGCTCCAAGCTGACGCTGGCCCTCATCGAGGCGAAGCTCCAGGAGCACCGCATCCGCCCCTACACCCTTGAGGTGAAGGAGGGCGAGCGCGAGAACCTCGGTCCCTTCGACTGCGAGTTCATCGCGGTCAACCACTCCATCCCGGACGCGCTGGCCGTGGCCATCCGCACCGGCGCCGGCATGGTGGTGTGCACCGGCGACTTCAAGATGGACCAGCTCCCGCTGGACAAGCGCCTCACGGACCTGCACGCCTTCGCGCGGCTGAGCGAGGAGGGCATCGACCTCCTCCTCTCGGACTCGACGAACGCCGAGGTCCCGGGCTTCGTCCCGCCCGAGCGCGAGATCTCCAACGTGCTGCGCACGGTCTTCGCGAACGCCCACAACCGGATCATCGTGGCGAGCTTCGCCAGCCACGTGCACCGGATCCAGCAGATCCTCGACGCGGCGCACGAGTACGGCCGCAGGGTCGCCTTCGTCGGCCGTTCGATGGTCCGCAACATGGGCATCGCCCGGGACCTGGGCTACCTGCGGGTCCCGCCGGGCCTCGTCGTGGACGTCAAGACCCTCGACGACCTGCCGGCCCACGAGGTCGTCCTGGTCTGCACGGGTTCCCAGGGCGAGCCGATGGCGGCCCTGTCCCGGATGGCCAACCGCGACCACCAGATCCGGATCGTCCCCGGGGACACCGTGATCCTGGCGTCGTCCCTGATCCCGGGCAACGAGAACGCGGTCTACCGCGTGATCAACGGCCTGACCCGCTGGGGCGCCAACGTCGTGCACAAGGGCAACGCCAAGGTGCACGTCTCCGGCCACGCCTCCGCCGGCGAGCTGCTGTACTTCTACAACATCTGCAAGCCGCGGAACCTGATGCCGGTCCACGGCGAATGGCGCCACCTGCGCGCCAACGCCGAGCTCGGCGCCATGACGGGCGTTCCCAAGGACCGCATCGTCATCGCCGAGGACGGCGTGGTCGTCGACCTGATCGACGGCAAGGCCCGGATCTCCGGCAAGGTCCAGGCCGGCTACGTGTACGTGGACGGCCTCTCGGTCGGCGACGTCACGGAGTCCTCGCTGAAGGACCGCCGGATCCTCGGCGACGAGGGCATCGTCTCGGTCTACGTGGTGGTGGACAGCACCACGGGCAAGGTGGTCAGCGGCCCGAACATCCAGGCCCGCGGCTCCGGCATCGACGACTCGGCCTTCGGCCCGGTCATCGCGAAGATCGAGGAAGCCATCGCCCGCGCGGCCTCCGACGGCGTCGCGGAACCCCACCAGATCCAGCAGCTCATCCGCCGGACGATGGGCAAGTGGGTCTCGGACAGCTACCGTCGCCGCCCGATGATCCTCCCGGTCGTCGTCGAGGTCTGACCTCCGCCGTAGCGACCGCACGGGAGCGGGGCAACCGGATTTGCATCCGGGGGCCCCGCTCCAGTACGTTTACGTCTCCACCCCGCACGGCACCACGGCACGCACACGTGCCCGGACGGACCCGCGGGCGGGTGGGATCAACGACTCGGGGAGACCTGATAAAGTCTGGTCCACCCGAAAGGGAATAGGCCCTCCGAAGGCCATTGGAATTCGAATCCGGTAACGCTGCTTTTGAGAAGCGGACACGGAATCGGGTCTGATAGAGTCGGACCCGCCGGAAAGGGAAACGCGAAAGCGGAAACCTGGAAAGCACCGAGGAAGTCGGGCCCGAAAGAGTCTGATAGAGTCGGAAACGCAAGAACAGAACGAACAGAACGAAGCGAAGCCCGGAGGAAAGCCCGAGAGGGTGAGTACAAAGGAAGCGTCCGTTCCTTGAGAACTCAACAGCGTGCCAAAAATCAACGCCAAAAGTTGATACCCCGTCCATTTCGGTGGATGAGGTTCCTTTGAAAAAGTCCTGTGGGGCACCGGTTTCGGTGTGCTTGCAGGCGACAAAACACAGCGAGGACGTTGTGGATGACCGGTCTTATTCCGACCTGGTTGTCCCGCTCTTAGTGTGTGTTGACCCGATTACGGGTAAACATTCATGGAGAGTTTGATCCTGGCTCAGGACGAACGCTGGCGGCGTGCTTAACACATGCAAGTCGAACGATGAAGCTCTTCGGGGTGGATTAGTGGCGAACGGGTGAGTAACACGTGGGCAATCTGCCCTTCACTCTGGGACAAGCCCTGGAAACGGGGTCTAATACCGGATACCACTCCTGTCTGCATGGGCAGGGGTTGAAAGCTCCGGCGGTGAAGGATGAGCCCGCGGCCTATCAGCTTGTTGGTGGGGTAATGGCCCACCAAGGCGACGACGGGTAGCCGGCCTGAGAGGGCGACCGGCCACACTGGGACTGAGACACGGCCCAGACTCCTACGGGAGGCAGCAGTGGGGAATATTGCACAATGGGCGAAAGCCTGATGCAGCGACGCCGCGTGAGGGATGACGGCCTTCGGGTTGTAAACCTCTTTCAGCAGGGAAGAAGCGAAAGTGACGGTACCTGCAGAAGAAGCGCCGGCTAACTACGTGCCAGCAGCCGCGGTAATACGTAGGGCGCAAGCGTTGTCCGGAATTATTGGGCGTAAAGAGCTCGTAGGCGGCTTGTCGCGTCGGATGTGAAAGCCCGAGGCTTAACCTCGGGTCTGCATTCGATACGGGCTAGCTAGAGTGTGGTAGGGGAGATCGGAATTCCTGGTGTAGCGGTGAAATGCGCAGATATCAGGAGGAACACCGGTGGCGAAGGCGGATCTCTGGGCCATTACTGACGCTGAGGAGCGAAAGCGTGGGGAGCGAACAGGATTAGATACCCTGGTAGTCCACGCCGTAAACGTTGGGAACTAGGTGTTGGCGACATTCCACGTCGTCGGTGCCGCAGCTAACGCATTAAGTTCCCCGCCTGGGGAGTACGGCCGCAAGGCTAAAACTCAAAGGAATTGACGGGGGCCCGCACAAGCAGCGGAGCATGTGGCTTAATTCGACGCAACGCGAAGAACCTTACCAAGGCTTGACATATACCGGAAAGCATTAGAGATAGTGCCCCCCTTGTGGTCGGTATACAGGTGGTGCATGGCTGTCGTCAGCTCGTGTCGTGAGATGTTGGGTTAAGTCCCGCAACGAGCGCAACCCTTGTCCTGTGTTGCCAGCATGCCCTTCGGGGTGATGGGGACTCACAGGAGACCGCCGGGGTCAACTCGGAGGAAGGTGGGGACGACGTCAAGTCATCATGCCCCTTATGTCTTGGGCTGCACACGTGCTACAATGGCCGGTACAATGAGCTGCGATACCGTGAGGTGGAGCGAATCTCAAAAAGCCGGTCTCAGTTCGGATTGGGGTCTGCAACTCGACCCCATGAAGTCGGAGTTGCTAGTAATCGCAGATCAGCATTGCTGCGGTGAATACGTTCCCGGGCCTTGTACACACCGCCCGTCACGTCACGAAAGTCGGTAACACCCGAAGCCGGTGGCCCAACCCGTAAGGGAGGGAGCTGTCGAAGGTGGGACTGGCGATTGGGACGAAGTCGTAACAAGGTAGCCGTACCGGAAGGTGCGGCTGGATCACCTCCTTTCTAAGGAGCACAGTACCGATTGCAGACAAATGTTCTGCACGGTCAGCTCATGGGTGGAACGTTGATTATTTGGCACGGTTTCCTGGATGGAATCGCAAGTACTGCTTCGGCGTGGAAAGTGACTCTCTGACGGGGGATCGTGTCTGGCACGTTGTTGGGTCCTGAAGGTACGGCCGTGAGGTTGTGTCTTCTTGCCGGCCCCAGTGAACTTGACCTGTATGGGTCAGGGTGATGGGTGGCTGGTCGTTGTTTGAGAACTACACAGTGGACGCGAGCATCTGTGGCCAAGTTTTTAAGGGCGCACGGTGGATGCCTTGGCACCAGGAACCGATGAAGGACGTGAGAGGCCGCGATAGGCCCCGGGGAGCTGCCAACTGAGCTTTGATCCGGGGGTGTCCGAATGGGGAAACCCGGCAGTCGTCATGGGCTGTCACCCACTGCTGAACACATAGGCAGTGTGGAGGGAACGCGGGGAAGTGAAACATCTCAGTACCCGCAGGAAGAGAAAACAACCGTGATTCCGGGAGTAGTGGCGAGCGAAACCGGATGAGGCCAAACCGTATGCGTGTGATACCCGGCAGGGGTTGCGCATGCGGGGTTGTGGGAATTCTTTTGATCGGTCTGCCGGCCGGTCGGCGAGTCAGAAACCGTTGATGTAGTCGAAGGACATGCGAAAGGTCCGGCGTAGAGGGTAAGACCCCCGTAGACGAAACATCAGCGGCTTGCTTAAGAATCTCCCAAGTAGCACGGGGCCCGAGAAATCCCGTGTGAATCTGGCGGGACCACCCGCTAAGCCTAAATATTCCCTGGTGACCGATAGCGGATAGTACCGTGAGGGAATGGTGAAAAGTACCGCGGGAGCGGAGTGAAATAGTACCTGAAACCGTGTGCCTACAAGCCGTGGGAGCGTCGCTCATTGAGTTTACTCAATGGGTCGTGACTGCGTGCCTTTTGAAGAATGAGCCTGCGAGTTAGCGGTGTGTAGCGAGGTTAACCCGTGTGGGGAAGCCGTAGCGAAAGCGAGTCCGAATAGGGCGATTGAGTTGCACGCTCTAGACCCGAAGCGGAGTGATCTAGCCATGGGCAGGTTGAAGCGGAGGTAAGACTTCGTGGAGGACCGAACCCACCAGGGTTGAAAACCTGGGGGATGACCTGTGGTTAGGGGTGAAAGGCCAATCAAACTCCGTGATAGCTGGTTCTCCCCGAAATGCATTTAGGTGCAGCGTCGTGTGTTTCTTGCCGGAGGTAGAGCACTGGATAGGCGATGGGCCCTACCGGGTTACTGACCTTAGCCAAACTCCGAATGCCGGTAAGTGAGAGCACGGCAGTGAGACTGTGGGGGATAAGCTCCATGGTCGAGAGGGAAACAGCCCAGAGCATCGACTAAGGCCCCTAAGCGTACGCTAAGTGGGAAAGGATGTGGAGTCGCAGAGACAACCAGGAGGTTGGCTTAGAAGCAGCCACCCTTGAAAGAGTGCGTAATAGCTCACTGGTCAAGTGATTCCGCGCCGACAATGTAGCGGGGCTCAAGCGTACCGCCGAAGTCGTGTCATTGCAGCGTATAGCCCCAACGGGTGTTGTGATGGGTAGGGGAGCGTCGTGTGCCGGGTGAAGCAGCAGCGGAAGCTAGTTGTGGACGGTTCACGAGTGAGAATGCAGGCATGAGTAGCGATACACACGTGAGAAACGTGTGCGCCGATTGACTAAGGGTTCCTGGGTCAAGCTGATCTGCCCAGGGTAAGTCGGGACCTAAGGCGAGGCCGACAGGCGTAGTCGATGGACAACCGGTTGATATTCCGGTACCCGCTTTGAAACGCCCAATATCGAATCCTCTGATGCTAAGGCCGTGAAGCCGTTCCGGACCCTTCGGGGAAAGGAAAGTGGTGGAGCCGCCGATCCAAGGTGGTAGTAGGTAAGCGATGGGGTGACGCAGGAAGGTAGTCCAGCCCGGGCGGTGGTAGTCCCGGGGTAAGGGTGTAGGCCGAGGGGTAGGCAAATCCGTCCCTCATATAAGGCTGAGACCTGATGCCGAGCCGATTGTGGTGAAGTGGATGATCCTATGCTGTCGAGAAAAGCCTCTAGCGAGTTTCATGGCGGCCCGTACCCTAAACCGACTCAGGTGGTCAGGTAGAGAATACCGAGGCGTTCGGGTGAACTATGGTTAAGGAACTCGGCAAAATGCCCCCGTAACTTCGGGAGAAGGGGGGCCATCACTGGTGAGAGGACTTGCTCCTTGAGCTGGGGGTGGCCGCAGAGACCAGCGAGAAGCGACTGTTTACTAAAAACACAGGTCCGTGCGAAGCCGTAAGGCGATGTATACGGACTGACGCCTGCCCGGTGCTGGAACGTTAAGGGGACCGGTTAGTACACTTTCGGGTGTGCGAAGCTGAGAACTTAAGCGCCAGTAAACGGCGGTGGTAACTATAACCATCCTAAGGTAGCGAAATTCCTTGTCGGGTAAGTTCCGACCTGCACGAATGGCGTAACGACTTCTCGACTGTCTCAACCATAGGCCCGGTGAAATTGCACTACGAGTAAAGATGCTCGTTTCGCGCAGCAGGACGGAAAGACCCCGGGACCTTTACTATAGTTTGATATTGGTGTTCGGTTCGGCTTGTGTAGGATAGGTGGGAGACTTTGAAGCAGCCACGCCAGTGGTTGTGGAGTCGCCGTTGAAATACCACTCTGGTCGTGCTGGATGTCTAACCTCGGTCCGTGATCCGGATCAGGGACAGTGTCTGATGGGTAGTTTAACTGGGGCGGTTGCCTCCTAAAGAGTAACGGAGGCGCCCAAAGGTTCCCTCAGCCTGGTTGGCAATCAGGTGTTGAGTGTAAGTGCACAAGGGAGCTTGACTGTGAGACCGACGGGTCGAGCAGGGACGAAAGTCGGGACTAGTGATCCGGCGGTGGCTTGTGGAAGCGCCGTCGCTCAACGGATAAAAGGTACCCCGGGGATAACAGGCTGATCTTCCCCAAGAGTCCATATCGACGGGATGGTTTGGCACCTCGATGTCGGCTCGTCGCATCCTGGGGCTGGAGTCGGTCCCAAGGGTTGGGCTGTTCGCCCATTAAAGCGGTACGCGAGCTGGGTTTAGAACGTCGTGAGACAGTTCGGTCCCTATCCGCTGTGCGCGTAGGAATATTGAGAAGGGCTGTCCCTAGTACGAGAGGACCGGGACGGACGAACCTCTGGTGTGCCAGTTGTCCTGCCAAGGGCATGGCTGGTTGGCTACGTTCGGGAGGGATAACCGCTGAAAGCATCTAAGCGGGAAGCCTGCTTCAAGATGAGTATTCCCACCTCCTTGAGAGGGTAAGGCTCCCAGTAGACGACTGGGTTGATAGGCCAGATGTGGAAGCCCGGTAACGGGTGAAGCTGACTGGTACTAATAGGCCGAGGGCTTGTCCTCAGTTGCTCGCGTCCACTGTGTTAGTTCTGAAATAACGAACAGCTGTGAAAACACCAGCGTTCAAATTTCATAGTGTTTCGGTGGTCATAGCGTTAGGGAAACGCCCGGTTACATTCCGAACCCGGAAGCTAAGCCTTTCAGCGCCGATGGTACTGCAGGGGGGACCCTGTGGGAGAGTAGGACGCCGCCGAACAACCCGCCCTTTTAGCTCAGTCGGTAGAGCGTCTCCATGGTAAGGAGAAGGTCAACGGTTCGATTCCGTTAAAGGGCTCCAAAAAAAAGGCCCCCGCCTCCTGGCGGGGGCCTTTTTGCGTTTTCGAGCCGTCCGGCTAGTAGTAGCTCGTCTCGCCGTCGAGCAGTTCTCGGATCGCGTCCAGGTGGCCGGCGTGGCGGGCCGTCTCCTCGATCATGTGGAGAAGCATCCAGCGCAGGGAAGCCGCGCCCGACCTGAATTCGGTGTTGCGGCCGGTGTCGTCCAGGGAATGGGCCGCGACGATCTCGTTGGACCGGGCGCACTGCCGGTCGTACTCCTCCAGCAACTGCGCCAGCGGCGTGTCGTCGACCATGAAGTCCTCGTCGTCCTGGCCCACGAACTGGGGGCCGGTGGCCGGACGGTCGAGGAAGAGGACCTCGAACCAGCACTGCTCGGTCCACCGCAGGTGCGACAGGAGGCCGGCCGCGGTCATCAGCGGTGAGGACGGCAGGACGGGACGGTGCGCGTCCTCTTCGGAGAGGCCCTCGCACTTCCACTGGACGATCGAGCGCTGCATGTCGAGCCAGCCGATGAGCTGGGTGCGCTCGTCCGCGGTGAAGTCGGGGCGCGTGCGTGAGAAGGGCATGGTCCCCGACCCTAGGCCGGGGACGCCTCGGCCCGCACCCGTATTTCTAGTCGCCCTCGCGCTGGTGCGGCACGCGGAAGGCCAGGATCGCCATGTCGTCCGAGGCCGGCTCGGCGGCGAACCGTTCCACCGCGCGCAGGACGCGCGAGGCCACCGCGCCGGCGGTGAGGCCCGTACAGGTGGTGAGGACCTCCGCCAGGCCGTCGTCGCCCAGCATGCGGGTGCCCTCGCGGCGCTCCGTCACTCCGTCCGTCACGCACAGCAGCACGTCGCCCGGGTCGAGGGTGAGGGTCTGCTCGTAGAGCTCCAGGTCCTCGATCACACCGAGCAGGGGCTGCGGCTCGGCCGCCGGGATGACCTCGCCGTCCGGGCGCAGCCGCAGCGGGAGGGGGTGGCCGGCGCAGACGACCTTCATGAGGGCGCCGCCGTCGGGCTGGGGGTGGAGCTCGCCGTACAGGAGGGTGAGGAAGCGGCTGCGGGCGCCCTCGTCGAGGATGGCGGCGTTAAGCCGCTCCAGGACCGCCGGGGCTCCCAGGCCCTCGCGGGCCAGCAGGCGCAGGGCGTGCCGGGCCAGGCCGGTGACGGCCGCGGCCTCCGGGCCGGTGCCGCAGACGTCGCCGATGGCGAAGCCGTACGCACCGTCGCGGATCGGGAAGACGTCGTAGAAGTCGCCGCCCACCTCGTTGCCCTCGCCGGCCGCGCGGTAGATGACCTCCACCTCCATGCCGGGGACGCTGGGGGAGCCGGGCGGCAGCAGGCTGCGCTGGAGGGCGCGGCTGATCGCGGTGCGCTCGGAGTACAGGCGGGCGTTGTCCAGGGCCAGGGCGGCCCGGCGGGAGAGGTCCTCGGCGAGCTCCAGGATCTCCTGGCGGAAGTGCTCTTCGGACGGCTTGCCCAGGGTGAGCAGGCCGATCACGCGGTTGCGGGCCAGCAGGGGCAGGACCACGGTCTCGCCGCCGACCGCGAGGGCCGCCTCGGACCACGGGCGGGCGCCGGCCTCGCGGACCGGTTCGGGCGGGTTGACCTGGGCGAGGAGTTCCTTGAGGCCGTCGATCCGCTCCTCGTCCTCGTGCAGGACGTAGGAGAGGAACGGGTCGGACTGGTCGGCGATCGTGTAGACCGCGCACCAGGTGGCCAGCGTCGGGACGGTCATCTGGGCCACCAAGGCCAGGGTCTGGTCCCGGTCCAAAGTGCCCGCCAGCAGGTCGGAGGCCTCGACGAGGAAGGACAGCGAGCCGCGGCGCAGCCGCTCCAGCTCGCCGAGGCGGGCGGACTCCACGGCCAGCGCGATGCGGTCGGCGGCGAACTGCAGGCGCAGGGCCTCCTCGTTGGAGTACCGGCCCGGGACCTCGGCCGCGACGCCGAGGGAGCCGGTGAGACGGCCCTCGACCTTCAGCGGGACGGTGACCACCGAGCGCATGCCGGTGGCCTCCAGGAGCGGTACGGCGCCCGGGACGGCGGCGAGGTCGTCGTGGACGGCGGGCATGCGGGCGGAGCCGTAGCGGTTGGTGCCGGCCTCGACGGGGACGCGGGCGAAGCGCTGGCGGGTGGAGGGCAGGCCGGTGGTGGCGCGGACCTCCAGCTCGGTCTCGTCGTCGGTGGCCAGCAGCAGGAAGGCGGCGTCGGCGTCGAGGAGGTCGCGGGCCCGTTCGACGGTGCGCTGGAGCAGTCCGTCGAGGTCGTCGGGGGCCGGCGAGCCGATGAAGACCTCGAAGGGGTCCGCGGGGCGGGGCTCGGTGAGCTGCCCGCCGTCGGGGCCCGGGACCCGGGCCGGGGTCTGGAGCAGGGCGCGCTCGTCGTCGTGGACGAGGAGGCAGACGATGGACGGTTCGCCGTGGGCGTCGCGGACCCGCAGGTGCGAGGCGTAGACGGGGACGACGCGGCCGTCGGCGCCGCGGATGCCGTAGCTGCCCTCCCAGCGCGACAGGCGCAGGGCCTCGGCGATGCCGGTTCCGGTGCCGGGCGTCTGCGGCCAGGCGGCGAGCTCGGCGAGCGGGCGGCCGACGGCCTTGCCGGCGGGGTGGCCGAAGATGTGCTCGGCGTCCTCGTTCCACGCGGCGACGGTGTCGGCGGCGTCGACCTGGACGACGGCGACGCGGACCCGGCTGTCGGCGAGCGGGAGCAGGCGGTCGGGGATGACGGGGCCCGCGGAGCGGGTACCGACCGGCCGGTCTGGCAGGTCCAGGCGGAACCACACGTGCTTGTGGGTGGCGGTGTACTCGACGCCCCAACGGGTGGCGAGGGCGGCGCAGAGCATCAGCCCGCGGCCGTTCTCGCGGTCGGGGTCCGCGTACGGGCGCTCCTCGGGGTGCTGGAGCGGGAGCTCGCGCTCGGGGTACCGGTCGGCGACCTCGACGCGCACGCCGTCCTCGGCGCGCAGGCAGACGACCTCGGCCCGGGTTCCGGCATGGACCACGGCGTTGGTGACGAGCTCGCTGGTGAGGACCACCGCGTCGTCGACGATGTCCGCGAAGCCCCAGCCCTGCAGGGTGTCGCGGACGAACGCGCGGGCTGCGGCGACCGAGCGCCCGAGGGGGTCGAAACTGGCAGCCGCCCGTGCCGTGATCACAAGTCTCCTTCGACGCGGTTGGACATCGGGTGCCAGGTTACTTACCTTCGCGGACGGCATGGTGCGGTGGTCGGGGAATCCACCCGCAGGGTACGGCCCGTGTGGGATGGTGCCGAAGTGTTATGGCCGGGTTCGGCAGGGGTGAAACACTGGGCAGGCTTGAAGAGCCGGACAGGGACACTGGAGGTCCGGCGGAACAGTGGTCGACCCTTTCGGGAGGGACACGGTGGAGTCTGGCGCAGCGGTGCGGCGTACGGGAACGCGCCCCAAGGGCGGGCGTTCTCGGCGCGGTGGCACGACGGAGGTGGACACCGCCGCTCTGAACCGGCTGCTCACGGCCCTGGTGTCGATGCGGGACGGGAACTTCCGCAAGCGGCTGACGGTGTCCGGCGACGGTGTGATGACGGAGATCGCCGCCGTCTACAACGAGGTCGCCGACCGCAATCTCCACCTGACCGGGGAGCTGTCCCGGGTCCGGCGGATGGTGGGACGTGAGGGGAAGCTCGGGGAACGGCTGGAAACGGGTGCCTGCGAAGGCTCCTGGGCGGCCGCGATCGACGCCTCGAACCAGCTGGTGGACGATCTCGCCCGGCCGGTGTCCGAGGTGGGCCGGGTGCTGTCGGCGGTCGCCGAGGGCGACCTCGACCAGCGGATGGACCTGCGGACGCAGGTGTCCGAGGGGGCCGGGCACCCGCTGCGCGGGGAGTTCCTGAAGGTCGGGCGCACGGTCAACAACCTGGTCGACCAGTTGTCCGCGTTCACCGACGAGGTGACGCGCGTGGCGCTGGAGGTGGGTACCGAGGGCAAGCTCGGCGGTCAGGCCCAGGTCCGCGGGATGTCGGGTTCGTGGAAGGACCTGACGGACTCGGTCAACACGATGGCGTACCGGCTCACGGCGCAGGTGCGCGACATCGCGCTGGTGACGACGGCGGTCGCGAAGGGCGACCTGTCGCGCAAGGTCACGGTGCACGTGGCCGGCGAGATGCTCCAGCTGAAGAACACCGTGAACACGATGGTGGACCAGCTGTCGTCCTTCTCCTCCGAGGTGACCCGGGTCGCCCGCGAGGTGGGTACGGAGGGCGAGCTGGGCGGCCAGGCGAAGGTGCCCGGGGTCGCGGGCGTGTGGAAGGACCTCACGGACTCGGTCAACACCATGGCCGGGAACCTGACGGCGCAGGTGCGCGGGATCGCCCAGGTGACGACGGCCGTCGCCAACGGCGACCTGTCGCAGAAGGTCCGGGTCAGCGCGCGCGGCGAGGTCGCGCAACTGGCCGAAACGATCAACCAGATGACCGAGACGCTGCGGACCTTCGCGGACGAGGTCACGCGGGTGGCGAGCGAGGTCGGGGCGAAGGGCCTGCTCGGCGGCCAGGCGCAGGTGCCGGGCGCGGCCGGTACCTGGAAGGACCTCACCGATTCGGTGAACACGGTCTTCCGCAACCTCACGACGCAGGTGCGGGACATCGCGCAGGTGACGACGGCGGTGGCCAACGGCGACCTGTCGCAGAAGGTCACGGTCGACGTGGCCGGCGAGATGCTGGAGCTGAAGAACACCGTCAACACGATGGTCGACCAGCTCCAGTCGTTCGGTGCCGAGGTGACGCGGGTGGCGCGCGAGGTCGGCGTCGAGGGCGAGCTGGGCGGTCAGGCTCAGGTGCCGGGCGCGGCCGGCACGTGGAAGGACCTCACCGATTCGGTGAACACCGCCTTCCGCAACCTCACCGGCCAGGTGCGCAACATCGCGCAGGTGACGACGGCGGTGGCCAACGGCGACCTGTCGCAGAAGGTCACCGTGGACGTCTCCGGCGAGATGCTCCAGCTGAAGAACACCGTGAACACGATGGTGGACCAGCTGTCGTCCTTCGCCGACCAGGTCACGCGGATGGCGCGGGACGTGGGCACGGAGGGCCGCCTCGGCGGCCAGGCCCGGGTCGAGGGGGTCTCGGGGACCTGGAAGGAGCTGACCGACTCGGTCAACTTCATGGCGGGGAACCTGACGTCCCAGGTGCGCCAGATCGCCCAGGTGACGACGGCGGTGGCGCGCGGGGACCTGTCGCAGAAGATCGACGTGGACGCCCGGGGCGAGATCCTGGAGCTGAAGAACACCATCAACACGATGGTCGACCAGCTCTCGGCCTTCGCGGAGCAGGTGACCCGGGTGGCCCGCGAGGTGGGCACGGACGGCCGGCTCGGGGGGCAGGCGCAGGTGCCCGGCGTGGCCGGTGTGTGGCGCGACCTGACCGACTCGGTGAACGGCATGGCCGGGAACCTGACCTCGCAGGTGCGCAACATCGCGCAGGTGGCCACGGCGGTGGCGCGCGGGGACCTGTCGCAGAAGATCGACGTGGACGCCCGGGGCGAGATCCTGGAGCTGAAGAACACGCTGAACACGATGGTCGACCAGCTCTCGAACTTCGCGGAGCAGGTGACCCGCGTGGCGCGCGAGGTGGGTACCGAGGGCATTCTCGGCGGCCAGGCGGAGGTCAAGGGCGTCTCGGGGACCTGGAAGGACCTGACGCAGTCGGTCAACTTCATGGCCAACAACCTGACCTCGCAGGTGCGCAACATCGCCGAGGTGACCACGGCGGTCGCCATGGGCGACCTGTCGAAGAAGATCACGGTGGACGCCAAGGGCGAGATCCTGGAGCTGGTGACCACCGTCAACACGATGGTGGACCAGCTGTCGTCGTTCGCGGAGCAGGTGACCCGGGTCGCGCGGGAGGTGGGTACCGAGGGCATCCTCGGCGGCCAGGCCCGGGTGCGCGGGGTGACGGGCATCTGGAAGGACCTCAGCGACAACGTCAACACCATGGCCGGCAACCTGACGGCCCAGGTGCGCGGGATCGCGCAGGTCTCGGCAGCGGTGGCCAACGGCGACCTGACGAAGAAGGTCACCGTCGAGGCCCGCGGCGAGGTCGCGCAGCTCGCGGACACCGTCAACACGATGGTGAAGACGCTGTCGTCCTTCGCGGACGAGGTCACGCGGGTGGCGCGCGAGGTGGGTACGGAGGGCCGCCTGGGCGGCCAGGCGCACGTGCCGGGCGTCTCGGGGACGTGGAAGGACCTCACCGACTCGGTGAACTTCATGGCCTCGAACCTCACCGGGCAGGTGCGGCAGATCGCCATGGTCACGACCGCCATCGCCAAGGGCGACATGACCAAGAAGATCGACATCGACGCCCGGGGCGAGATCCTGGAGCTCAAGACGACCATCAACACGATGGTGGACCAGCTGTCCTCCTTCGCCGACCAGGTCACGCGGGTGGCCCGCGAGGTGGGTACGGAGGGCATCCTGGGCGGTCAGGCCCGGGTCCGGGACGTCGACGGCACCTGGCGTGACCTGACCGAGTCGGTGAACGAGATGGCCGGCAACCTCACCCGGCAGGTGCGCGCCATCGCGGCCGTGGCCACCGCGGTGACCCGCGGCGACCTCAGCCTGAAGGTCGACGTGGACGCGGCGGGCGAGATCCAGGTCCTCCAGGACAACATCAACACGATGATCGTCAACCTGCGCGACACCACCCTGGCCAACAAGGAGCAGGACTGGCTCAAGGGCAACCTCGCCCGGATCTCGGCGCTGATGCAGGGCCGCCGGGAGCTGGACGACGTGGCCAAGCTGATCATGAGCGAGCTCACCCCGGTGGTGTCGGCGCAGCACGGCGCGTTCTTCCTGGCGCTGCCGGCGGGCGGGACCACCGAGGTCGGCACGGAGGGGGGCGCGGACGGTTCGTACGCGCTGCGGATGCGCGGGAGCTACGCGTACGCCGGGGGCCAGGTGCCCACCTCGTTCCGTCCGGGGGAGGGGCTGATCGGGACGGTCGCCGAGGAGAAGCGGACGATCCTGGTCGAGAACACCCCGCCCGGCTACCTGAAGATCTCCTCGGGGCTGGGCGAGGCCCCGCCGGCGCACGTGATCGTGCTGCCGGTGCTCTTCGAGGGGAAGCTGCTCGGGGTGATCGAGCTGGCCTCCTTCACGCCGTTCACCCAGATCCAGAAGGACTTCCTGAGTCAGATCGCCGAGATGATCGGCACGAGCGTCAACACGATCAGCGTCAACTCCAAGACGGAGATGCTGCTCAAGCAGTCGCAGGAGATGACGGAGGAGCTGCGCGAGCGCTCCGACGAGCTGGAGAACCGGCAGAAGGCGCTCCAGGCCGCCAACGCGGAGCTGGAGGAGAAGGCCGAGCTGCTGGCCCAGCAGAACCGGGACATCGAGGTGAAGAACACCGAGATCGAGGAGGCCCGGCAGGTCCTGGAAGAGCGCGCCGAGCAGCTCGCGGTCTCGATGCGCTACAAGAGCGAGTTCCTGGCGAACATGTCGCACGAGCTGCGGACGCCGCTCAACTCGCTGCTGATCCTGGCCAAGTTGCTCGCCGACAACGCGGACGGCAACCTGTCGCCGAAGCAGGTGGAGTTCGCCGAGACCATCCACGGCGCCGGCTCGGACCTGCTCCAGCTGATCAACGACATCCTCGACCTGTCGAAGGTCGAGGCGGGCAAGATGGACGTCTCGCCGACGCGGATCGCGCTGGTCCAGCTCGTGGACTACGTGGAGGCCACGTTCCGGCCGCTCACGGCGGAGAAGGGGCTTGACTTCTCCGTGCGGGTCTCGCCGGAGCTGCCGGCCACCCTGCACACCGACGAGCAGCGGCTGCTCCAGGTACTGCGCAACCTGCTGTCCAACGCGGTGAAGTTCACCGACACCGGAGCGGTGGAGCTGGTGATCCGGCCCGCCGGGGCCGACGTGCCGACGGCGATCCGGGAGCAGTTGCTGGAGGCCGGGTCGCTGCGCGAGGCGGACGGGGACCTGATCGCCTTCTCGGTGACGGACACCGGGATCGGGATCGCGGCGAGCAAGATGCTGGTGATCTTCGAGGCGTTCAAGCAGGCGGACGGGACGACGAGCCGCAAGTACGGCGGTACGGGACTCGGGCTGTCCATCAGCCGGGAGATCGCCCGGCTGCTGGGCGGCGAGATCCACGCGGCGAGCGAGCCGGGCCGCGGCTCGACCTTCACCCTGTACCTGCCGCTGCACCCGAGCGAGCTGCCCCCGCAGGGGTACGCGCCGCCCGCGCCGGGCGGGGCGCGCGGGGAGCTGTACCGCAGGCCGGCCGAGGAGACCGCGGTACCGGAGCTGCCGGCGGCCCCCGTCCCGGCCCCGCAGGCGCCGGCCGGGCCGGAGCGCACGGTTCCGGCGGTCGAGGGCCAGCCGGGGCAGGGCGGCGGTGCCGCGCCGCTGTTCCGGCGGCGGCGCAAGCCGCTGAGCGACCTGGAGCCGCGGGCCGCGGTGCCGGGGCAGCCGTACGAGGCCGGGGCGGAGGACGGCTGGGGCGGGGCGCAGGACGAACTGCCGGTGGTCCCGCGGACGTACGACTTCCACGGTGAGCGGGTGCTGATCGTGGACGACGACGTGCGCAACGTCTTCGCCCTGACCAGCGTGCTCGAACAGCACGGACTGGCCGTGCTGTACGCGGAGAACGGCCGCGAGGGCATCGAGGTCCTGGAGCAGCACGACGACGTGACGGTGGTGCTGATGGACATCATGATGCCCGAGATGGACGGCTACGCGACGACGTCGGCGATCCGGCGGATGCCGCAGTTCGCGGGCCTGCCGATCATCGCGCTGACGGCCAAGGCGATGAAGGGGGACCGGGAGAAGGCGATCGACTCCGGTGCGTCCGACTACGTCACCAAGCCGGTCGATCCCGACTACCTGCTGTCGGTCATGGAGCAGTGGATGCGGGGTAAGTGAGCGCAGTGCGAGCGTACTTACACCACTTGCTGACGCACGGTGGCGGGAGCGGCGCGGGAGAGCGGTGAAGGGGGAACCTTCTGCTCTCCCGCCACGTTCCTGTTTCGTGCACAGTGACATCCTGGTGACAGGGTGTGGCGATCTCGGGACTGGGGCTACGATGACCGGCACAAGGACGGACGGCGCAAAGATGTCGTCCTCTGGGGCGGGGCCCGGCGCACAGGCCGGAGCCAGGAGCCGGGGAGGCCCCGTGCCGGGGCGAGGAGGACAGGGCATGGTGCAGAAGGCCAAGATCCTCCTGGTCGACGACCGGCCGGAGAATCTGCTGGCGCTGGAGGCCATCCTCTCCGCGCTCGATCAGACACTGGTCCGGGCGTCGTCGGGGGAGGAAGCGCTCAAGGCGCTGCTGACGGACGATTTCGCGGTCATCCTGCTGGATGTGCAGATGCCGGGAATGGACGGATTCGAGACGGCCGCGCACATCAAGCGGCGGGAACGGACCCGGGACATCCCGATCATCTTCCTGACGGCGATCAACCACGGTCCGCACCACACGTTCCGCGGCTACGCGGCGGGAGCGGTGGACTACATCTCGAAGCCGTTCGACCCGTGGGTGCTGCGGGCCAAGGTGTCGGTCTTCGTGGAGCTGTACACGAAGAACTGCCAGCTGCGGGAGCAGGCGGCGCTGCTGCGGCTCCAGCTGGAGGGCGGCAGCTCCAACGGCGTGGACGCGAGCAAGGAGACGGCCGGTCTGCTGGCCGAGCTCTCCGCGCGGCTCGCGGCGGTCGAGGAGCAGGCCGAGGCGCTGACGAAGCAGCTCGGCGAGGACTCCGCCGACGCGGCGGTGGTGGCGACCGCGGCCCACCTGGAACGCAAGCTGACCGGGCTGCGGCGGGCGCTCGACGCGCTGGAGCCGGGGACGGGCGGCGGAGCGGTGCTGCCGGCGCAGGGCTAGGACCTCTCCTTCGCACCGGTCGGACCGGCCGGTGCGGGGCGGCGGAGTGCGGTGGAGTGCGGGGCGCCCGCGTGCGGATCCGCGCACGCGGGCGCCGCCGTGTCCGGGCGGTCGGCCAAGGAGCCGGGGCGTCGCGGGGTCTGGGTGCACGTCAGGTCTGGTGGGGCGTCAAAGCACCGGCGGGGCGGGCGACACGAACGGGTGAAGGGGTGGGCACGCGTGTCCACCGGGGTGTGCACCGGTAACCTCGGGCCCATGGCCTCACGTACGTCCGGTAAGGGTTCCCCGAGCGCTGCGGGCACCGCGAAGGGCCGCACCGGCCGGACGGCGGCCCCGGCGAAGAAGGCGGCGCCCGTGCGCACGCCCCCCGCGAAGAAGACCGCGGCGGCCAAGCGCCCGCCGGTCAGGAAGGTCGCGGCCAAGCCCGCGCCCTCCCCGACCAACGGCGTGGTGCGGCTGGTGCGCGCCGTCTGGCTCGGCTGCGCCCACGCGGTCGGCGCGGTCTTCCGCGGCATCGGCAACGGTGCCAAGAACCTCGACCCCGCCCACCGCAAGGACGGCATCGCGCTGCTGCTGCTCGCGCTCGCGCTGATCGTCGCCGCCGGAACCTGGTCGAACCTGAGCGGTCCCGTCGGGGATCTGGTCACGATGCTGGTCACCGGTGCCTTCGGACGACTGGATCTGCTCGTACCGATCCTGTTCGGGGTCATGGCGGTGCGCTTCATCCGGCATCCCGAGCAGACCGACGCCAACGGGCGCATCGGTGTCGGGCTCTCCGCGCTCGCCATCGGCGTCCTGGGCCTGGTCCACATCGCCTGCGGAGCGCCCGGCCGGGACGAGGGCACCACCGCCATGCAGAACGCGGGCGGGCTCATCGGCTGGGGAGCCTCGAAGCCGCTGATCTTCACCATGGGCGCGCCGCTGGCGGTGCCCATGCTGGTGCTCCTGACGGTCTTCGGGCTGCTGGTGGTCACCGCGACCCCGGTCAACGCCATCCCGCAGCGGCTGCGGCGCCTCGGCATCCGCCTCGGGGTCATCGCGCCGAACGAGTACGACGAGGGCTACGGGGAGGCCGAGGGCGGCGCCCCCGGCCGGCACGACCCCGAGCAGTGGCGGGCCCGCGCGGGAGCCGGCGCGGGCGACCCGGCGGACGCGGCCGAGGAGGAGGCGCTCGCCCGGCGCCGGCGCCCGCGGCGCAGCCCGTCGCGACCGGCCATGGACCGCGGGATGGACGCCGTCGACGTGGCCGCGGCGGCCGCCGCCGCGCTGGACGGCGCGGTCTACGGCGGGCTGCCGCCGTCCCCGCTGGTCGCCGACCTCACGCAGGGCATCGCCGCTCCGCGGGAGGGTACGGAGCCCACCGCTCCGGTGCCGCCCGCCCGCGGGGAGCGGCCCGAACCGGCGGTCCCGCCGAAGCCGGCCGCCGCTCCGGCCGCGCCCGCGCAGCCGCCGGCCGAGCGGCCGCACGACACCACCGCCGCGGTCTCCGGCACCCTCGCCGTACCCGACCTGACCAAGGCCGCGCCGGAGAGCCAGCCGCTGCCGGCCCGCGCCGAGCAGCTCCAGCTGCGCGGGGACATCACGTACTCGCTGCCCTCCCTGGACCTGCTGGAGCGCGGCGGGCCGGGCAAGACCCGCAGCGCCGCCAACGACGCCGTGGTCGCCTCGCTGACGAACGTGTTCACCGAGTTCAAGGTCGACGCCCAGGTCACCGGCTTCACCCGGGGTCCGACGGTCACCCGCTACGAGGTCACCCTCGGGGCGGCGGTCAAGGTCGAGCGGATCACCGCGCTGGCCAAGAACATCGCCTACGCGGTGGCCTCCCCGGACGTGCGCATCATCAGCCCGATCCCGGGCAAGTCGGCGGTCGGCATCGAGATCCCGAACACGGACCGCGAGATGGTCAACCTGGGCGACGTGCTGCGCCTGGCGGACGCGGCGGAGGACGACCACCCGATGCTCGTCGCGCTGGGCAAGGACGTCGAGGGCGGCTACGTCATGGCCAACCTCGCCAAGATGCCGCACGTCCTGGTGGCCGGCGCCACCGGCTCCGGAAAGTCCTCCTGCATCAACTGCCTGATCACTTCGATCATGGTCCGGGCCACTCCGGAGGACGTCCGGATGGTGCTCGTCGACCCCAAGCGGGTCGAGCTGACGGCGTACGAGGGCATCCCGCACCTGATCACGCCGATCATCACCAACCCGAAGCGGGCCGCCGAGGCGCTCCAGTGGGTCGTGCGCGAGATGGACCTGCGCTACGACGACCTGGCCGCCTTCGGCTACCGGCACATCGACGACTTCAACCAGGCCATCCGCGACGGCAAGATCAAGCTGCCGCCGGGCAGCGAACGGGAGCTCAGCCCCTACCCGTACCTGCTGGTGATCGTCGACGAGCTGGCCGACCTGATGATGGTGGCCCCGCGCGACGTCGAGGACTCCATCGTCCGCATCACCCAGCTGGCCCGCGCGGCCGGCATCCACCTGGTGCTCGCCACCCAGCGGCCCTCGGTGGACGTGGTGACCGGCCTCATCAAGGCCAACGTGCCCTCTCGCCTCGCCTTCGCCACCTCCTCGCTCGCCGACAGCCGGGTCATCCTCGACCAGCCGGGCGCCGAGAAGCTGATCGGCAAGGGCGACGGGCTGTTCCTGCCGATGGGCGCGAACAAGCCCGTCCGGCTCCAGGGCGCCTTCGTGACCGAGGACGAGATCGGCGGGATCGTCCAGCACTGCAAGGACCAGATGGCGCCCGTCTTCCGCGACGACGTCACCGTCGGGCAGAAGCAGAAGAAGGAGATCGACGAGGACATCGGCGACGACCTGGACCTGCTGTGCCAGGCGGCGGAGCTGGTGGTCACCACGCAGTTCGGCTCCACCTCGATGCTCCAGCGCAAACTGCGGGTCGGCTTCGCCAAGGCCGGACGCCTCATGGACCTGATGGAGTCGCGGGGGATCGTGGGACCGAGCGAGGGCTCGAAGGCGCGCGACGTCCTGCTCAAGGCGGACGAGCTGGACGGGGTGCTGGCCGTCATCCGCGGCGAGACCCATCCGTGACGGATCGCCGGGCAACCGTTTCTCCCGGGCCCGCGTCCAGTTGAACGGGGGCGGCGCCGCCGCGCCGACGGAACACCTCCCGCGCCATTCGGATGGCGTAGGGAGGGCACCCTCCGGTTGCTCCACCCTTTCGTCACCCCCCTAGACTGGACTTCCAGCAGGTGGCTACACGCTCGAAAGGCGCCCACGTGTCCATCGGCAAATCCAACTCCCCCGAAGAAGAGCGGCCTTCGACCGACGACCGGTCCGAGGACCGCCTCGTCGAACGTCCCGTCGAAGGCCCGTCCATCGGGACGGCCCTCCAGCAGGCCCGGATCGCCGCCGGGCTCACCGTCGACGAGGTCAGTTCCACCACCCGCGTGCGCATCCCGATCGTGCACGCGATCGAAGAGGACGACTTCACGCGGTGCGGCGGCGACGTCTACGCCCGCGGTCACATCCGTACCCTCGCCCGCGCCGTGCACCTCGATCCGGCACCCCTGATCGAGAGCTACGACGCGGCCCACGGCGGCCGGCCGGCACCCACGCCCGCCGCGCCGATGTTCGAAGCCGAGCGCCTCCGCCCCGAGCGGCAGCGGCCGAACTGGACCGCCGCCATGGTCGCCGCCATCGTCGCCGTGATCGGCTTCGTCGGCTTCACGGCCTTCGGCGGCGGCGACGACAAGGCCAAGCCGGTGGCGGAAGGTTCCGCCTCCCCGCAGCCGGCGCCCAAGCAGACCGGCGCCAAGCCGCCCGCACCGACCCCGCAGCCGCCCACGCCCACCCCCTCGGACAGCGCGATCGCCGCCGCCCCGAAGGACCTGGTCACGGTCGTGCTGACCGCGGACACCGGCGCGAGCTGGATCTCCGCGAAGGACCACAGCGGACGGCTGCTCTTCGACGGCACCCTCGCGCGGGGCGAGTCCAAGACCTTCACGGACAAGGAGTCCGTCGACCTCGTCCTCGGCGACGCCGGGGCCGTGAAGCTCTTCGTGAACGGCAAGGAGATCCAGGACGACTTCCAGCCGGGCCAGGTGGAGCGTCTCACCTACACGAGGGAAGACCCGCTCCAGAGCCAGCCGCAGGCGGGCTGACCAGGGACGACCGCATGCGCCCACGGGCGCGGGACGTGAATCCGGATCCCCGGGGTGCCGCGCCGCACCCCGGGGATCCGGCCGTGGGGGGGACGTGGGCGGGGGCCGCCGCCGGGACGAAGTAGTCTTGAGTCCATGCCCGAACGCCGTACCGTCGCCCTTGTCACTCTTGGCTGCGCCCGTAACGAGGTGGACTCGGAGGAGCTCGCAGGCCGCTTGGCGGCGGATGGCTGGGAGCTCGTCGAGGACGCCGCCGATGCGGACGTGGCCGTCGTCAACACCTGCGGCTTCGTCGAAGCCGCCAAGAAGGACTCCGTAGACGCCCTGCTCGAAGCCAACGACCTCAAGGACCACGGCAGGACGCAGGCCGTCGTCGCCGTCGGCTGTATGGCCGAGCGCTACGGCAAGGAACTCGCCGAAGCGCTCCCCGAGGCCGACGGAGTCCTCGGCTTCGACGACTACGCCGACATCTCCGACCGCCTCCAGACCATCCTCAACGGCGGCATCCACGCCTCCCACACCCCGCGCGACCGGCGCAAGCTGCTGCCGATCAGCCCCGCGGAGCGCCAGGAGGCCGAGGTCGCCCTCCCCGGGCACGCCCAGGAGCCCGCCCCGGCCCCCGCCGACCTGCCCGAGGGCCTCGCCCCCGCCTCCGGACCGCGGGCGCCGCTGCGCCGCCGTCTGGACAAGAGCCCGGTCGCCTCGGTCAAGCTGGCCTCCGGCTGCGACCGCCGCTGCTCCTTCTGCGCCATCCCGTCCTTCCGCGGCTCCTTCATCTCCCGCCGCCCCAGCGACGTGCTGGGCGAGACGCGCTGGCTGGCCGAGCAGGGCGTCAAGGAGATCATGCTGGTCTCCGAGAACAACACCTCGTACGGCAAGGACCTCGGCGACATCCGGCTGCTGGAGACCCTGCTGCCCGAGCTGGCCGAGGTGGACGGCATCGAGCGCGTCCGCGTCAGCTACCTCCAGCCCGCCGAGATGCGGCCCGGCCTCATCGAGGTGCTGACCTCGACGCCCAAGGTCGTCCCGTACTTCGACCTCTCCTTCCAGCACTCGGCCCCCGACGTGCTGCGCTCCATGCGCCGCTTCGGGGACACCGACCGCTTCCTGGAACTGCTGGACACCATCCGCTCCAAGGCCCCGCAGGCCGGCGTCCGGTCCAACTTCATCGTCGGCTTCCCCGGCGAGAAGGAGTCGGACTTCGCCGAGCTGGAGCGCTTCCTCACCCACGCGCGCCTCGACGCCATCGGCGTCTTCGGCTACTCGGACGAGGACGGCACCGAGGCCGTCACCTACGAGAACAAGCTCGACGCCGAGACCATCGCCGAACGCCTCGCCCACATGCAGCGCCTCGCCGAGGAGCTCACCTCGCAGCGCGCGGAGGAGCGGATCGGGGAGACCCTGGAGGTGCTCGTCGAGACGGTCGTGCCGCTCGACGAGGCCGAGGAGGGCGAAGGCGCCTACGGGCGCGCCGCCCACCAGGCACCCGAGACCGACGGGCAGGTCGTCTTCACGGACGGCGCGGGCCTGGTCCCCGGGCGTATCGTCACGGCAAAGGTGGTCGGCACCCTCGGTGTCGACCTGGTGGCCGAGCCCCTGGGCATGGAGTTTGAGGAGGCGGCCGGATGACCGGAGTCCCGGCGTCTGCGGCGGGCGGGACCGGCCGCCGGCCCGTGCCCGGCGCGAAGCTCGGGGCTGCGGCCGTCAATCAGGCCAGTCTGTGGAACATCGCCAACATCCTGACGATGATCCGACTCGTGCTGGTGCCGGGGTTCGTCCTGCTGCTGCTCGCGGACGGCGGGTACGACCCCGTCTGGCGGGCGCTGGCGTGGGCGGCCTTCGCCGTCGCCATGATCACGGACATCTTCGACGGGCACCTCGCCCGGACGTACAACCTGGTCACGGACTTCGGCAAGATCGCCGACCCGATCGCCGACAAGGCGATCATGGGCTCGGCGCTGATCTGCCTCTCCTGGCTCGGCGACCTCCCCTGGTGGGTCACCGGGGTGATCCTCGGGCGCGAGCTCGGCATCACGCTGCTGCGCTTCTGGGTGATCCGCTACGGGGTCATTCCGGCCAGCCGGGGCGGCAAGCTCAAGACGCTGGCCCAGGGCACGGCGGTGGGCATGTACGTGCTCGCCCTCACCGGACCGCTGGCCACCCTGCGCTTCTGGGTGATGGCGGTGGCCGTCCTGCTGACCGTCGTCACCGGTTTGGACTACATCCGCCAGGCCCTGGTGCTGCGCCGGGCGGGCATCGCCGCGGAGCGGGCCGCCCGGTGACACCCGCGGCGGGGGACTCCCCTCCGGCGGCGGGCACCGGGTCGCAGGGGGCCGCGGGCGCGCCCGCGGTGGAGATCGTGGCCGCCGAGGTGCTGCGCCTGCTCGCGGAGAGTGACCAGACGGTCGCGGTGGCGGAATCGCTCACCGGCGGCATGGTCGCCTGCGAGCTGACGGCCGTGCCCGGAGCCTCCCGGTCCTTCCGCGGATCGGTGACGGCGTACGCGACGGAGCTCAAGCACCGGGTCCTGGGCGTGGACGCCGGACTGCTGGCGGCCGAAGGCGCGGTGAACGCGCAGGTCGCGGGAGAGATGGCGGCCGGGGTGCGGCGCGTGCTGGGCGCTTCGTGGGGGATCGCGACCACCGGAGTGGCCGGTCCCGACCCGCAGGACGGACAGCCCGTGGGGACCGTCTTCATCTCGGTGGACGGGCCGGAGGGCAGGAAAACGGTCCCCCTGAGGTTGAACGGCTCCCGTGCGGAAATTCGTAGGGAGAGTGCACGCACAGTGCTCGAACTTCTCTCAAGCCAACTCCGCAAGAATGCGCGGAGGCAGGATACGGAACAGATCGGGGGGATTTGATGTTTGCAGCCCTGAGTGAACACGACATCGCTCCCCGCACGGCCGCGGCGCGAGGCGGTACGGTGGGGCGTGAAGGATGCGGCTACACGGTCAGAGGAGGGAGCCACCGATGATTCTGCTCCGTCGCCTGCTGGGTGACGTGCTGCGTCGGCAGCGCCAGCGCCAGGGCCGTACTCTGCGCGAAGTCTCCTCGTCGGCCCGAGTTTCGCTCGGCTATCTCTCCGAGGTGGAGCGGGGGCAGAAGGAGGCATCCTCCGAGCTGCTCTCCGCGATCTGCGACGCGTTGGACGTACGGATGTCCGAGCTGATGCGCGAAGTCAGCGACGAACTGTCGCTGGCCGAGCTGGCACAGTCGGCCGCGGCCGGTGAGCCGGTCGGCGTGCCGGTCCGCCCGATGCTCAATTCGGTCTCCATGGCTTCGGTCGCGGGCCCGGAGCGGGTGACCATCAAGGCGCCTGCGGAAGCGGTGAATGTCGTAGCCGCGTGAGCGTGCACGTGAGCGTATGAGTGTGGCCGGAGCCCCGGCCGGTGCCCAGAGCACCGGCCGGGGCTCCGTGCCGTTCTGGGTGCGGGTGGGCGGGGGGTGCGGGAGGATGGGGCCGTCCGGGTCCCGGCCGCTGGGAGGCAGCCGTGCGGAGTTCGCGGTTGCTGCACATACCCCTCGCGCTGGTCGTCGCGCTGGCGGTGGGTGCCGGCGTGCTGTGGTGGTGGGCCGCGCTGCGGCTGGCGCTGGCGCCCGAGGAGTCGGGGCCCGTGGAGGGAGCCGTGGTCGTGGGCGGGTGGACCCTGGGGCTGCTGCCGGTGCACTGCGTACGGGGGCCGCTGCGCGGGCGGCGCGGGGCGGCGCCGGGCCGCGGGGCCGGGGACGGGGTCGACGGCGGGGATCCGGGGCCGGCCGGGGAGGCGGGCCGCGCGGTCACCAGGGCATCGACACTCCACCGTTCGGGCGAAGGATCTGGCCCGTCATGAAGGACGAGGCGTCCGAGGCCAGGTAGAGCACGGCCCGGGCGATGTCCTCGGGCTCGCCCACCCGGCCCAGCGGCGCCATCCGGACCATCGCGGCCTCGGTCCGCTGCTGGACGTCGGCGCCGTGGCGGCCGGTCATCGGGGTGCGGATCCATCCGGGCGCGACGGCGTTGACGCGGATCCCGTGCGGGCCGGCTTCGGTGGCGAGGGTCCGGGTGAGCTGGACGACGGCCGCCTTGGACGCGCTGTAGCAGAGCAGGCCGGCCCGGGCGGCGTCGACGGCGCCGGAGGCCATCGTGACGATGGAGCCGGGCCGGCCGGCCGCGATCATGGAGCGGGCCGCTTCCTGGCAGGTGCGCAGGACCCCCTTGAAGTTCACGTCGAGGACCCGGTCGAGGTCCTCGTCCGAGGTCTCCAGGACGCTGCTGGTGTGCATGATCCCGGCGATGGCCGCCGCGATGTCGAGGGGGCCCGCGGCGGCGACCGCGGCGCGCAGGGCGGCGCGGTCGGTGACGTCGAGGGGGTGGACGGTGGCGGCGCCCGTGCCGGAGCCGGCTCCGGCCGCCTCGGCCGCGAGGGCCGCGGTCTCGGCCAGGCCGTCGGGGTCGAGGTCGGCGCAGTGCACGTGCGCGCCGGCTCCGGCGAGGAGGACGGCGGTGGCGCGGCCGATGCCGCTGGCGGCGCCGGTGATCAGGGCGGTGCGGCCGGTGAGGTCGTACGGGGCGTGTGCGGGTGCTCGTGTGCCGCCGGGCGTGGGTATGGGTGTGGGCATGCCGGGACCGTACGACCGTATCTGACGGTGCGTCAACTGTGTTGTCGTCCCCGAGGAGGCCGGCGCCGGTGGGACGGGTCAGGGGGTCGGGCCGCTCTGGCAGCGGGGGCACCAGTAGGTGGGGCGGTCGTCCTGCGCGGCTTCGCGGACCGGGGTGCCGCAGCGCAGGCAGGGGCGGTGGGCCCGCCCGTACACGAAGAGCTCCTGGCCGCGCCGGCGGATTCCGGTGGTGTTGCGGTGCCCGCCGCCGGGGCGGTCGCCGATGTTCGCGGCGAGCAGCCGCCGGGCGGCGGACGCGAGGCGCGGGAGCGTGGCCGGCGGATCGGGGAGGGCGCCGACCGGGGTCCAGGGGGTGACCTGGGCCAGGAAGCAGAGCTCGGACTTGTAGATGTTGCCGATCCCGGCGAGGTTGCGCTGGTCGAGCAGGGCCTCGCCGAGGGGGCGGTCGGGGGCGGCGAGGAGGTTCTCCGCCGCCCGGTCCGGGTCCCAGTCCGGGCCGAGGAGGTCGGGGCCGAGGTGGCCCACGACACGGTCCTCCTCGGCGGTGCGGATCAGCTCCAGTACGGGGAGCCGGTAGCCGACGGCGGTGTGCTCGGCGGTGCCGAGGACGGCGCGGATCTCGTAGGCGGGGCCGCCGTGCCAGGGCGCTCCCGCGGGGAACACGTGCCAGGCCCCGTCCATGCGGAGGTGGCTGTGGAGGGTGAGGCCGCCCTCGAACCGGGCCAGGAGGTGCTTGCCCCGGGGCGTGACGTCGAGGGTGGTGCGGCCGGTGAGGTCGGCGGTGGCGAAGCGGGGGACGCGGAGGTCGCTCCGGGTGAGGACCCGGCCCGCCAGGGCGGCGTGAAGGCGGGCCGCCGCGCGGTGGACGCTGTCTCCTTCTGGCATGCCCCCATTGTCGGTGCCGCGTCGGCTGGCACGGGGCCGCCGGTGGATGCCGGGCGGGGCGCGGTGGGGGGCGGTGCGGGCCGGGCGCCGGGTGGCCCGGCGGCGAGGAGGTGCGGGCGCCGCTGCCGACGCTGGGCGAGAGGGGCGCCGCGGCGTGGGGGCGTGCGGGCCTGGGCCGGCCGCGGGTGGGGTGTCCGGGGTGTCGGGAGCGCCGGGCTCCCGCCCGGCCGGGGGACGCCGGGAGCCGGAGTGCGGCGGCGGGGTGGGGCCCATGGGCGTGGGGCTGGGGGCCGGAGCTGGTTCGGGGTGTCAGGGGTGTCGAGACCGCCGCCCGGGCTCCGCCGGGTGGGGGACGTGTGGAAGGGGCCGGGCTGCGGCTCCGCCCGGGCTCCACCCGGCGGAGCCCGGGCGTCCCGGCTCCAGCATCCGGCTCCCCGGGCCGTCGGGCACCCAGGGCCGACTGCGGGGGGCCGGGAGCGGTACCGGGAGGTCCGGGCCCTCGGCTCCCCGTGGGTGTCGGGCGTGGGGCCCGGGTGGGGGTCAGGGGCGTAGGCGCAGGCCTCGGGGGGTGGCGTGGAAGCCGGTGGATTCCAGGGGCGGGGCGTACGGGGAGGTGAGGGAGGCGGCCGCGTTGACGCGCTCCACCGTCAGCGCGGGGAGGGTGCCGGAGCGGGAGGCGCGGGTCAGTGCCTCGACGGCCGCGGTCAGGCGGGGGTCGTCCGGGGGCGGCCAGGCCAGCAGGGTCTTGCCGCCGCGCTCCACGTACAGGGTGAGCTCCCCGTCGACCAGGACAACCAGCGAGCCCGCCTTGCGGCCGGGCTTGTGCGTGGCGCCGGCCGGGGGCTCCGGCCAGGGCAGGGCGGCTCCGTACGCGTTCGCCGGGTCCGCCGCCGCCAGGACCACCGCCGCCAGCGGGGGCGGGGTCCGCTCGGCCGCCCGCAGCCGGTCCACCGCGCCGTCCATCGCGAACTGGGCCGCGCCCAGCCCCTCCACCACGTACCCCCGGCGGGCCTGCCCGCTGTCCTCGAAGGCCGACAGGACGCGGTAGACGGCGCTGAAGCCACCCTCGACCCCCTCCGCCGCGACGGCCCCCCGGGTCACCACACCGTGCCGGTCCAGCAGGGTGCGGGCGAGGGCGTGCGCACGGTGGGTCGGGTCCGGGGCCCGGTCCGGCAGCAGGGCCCAGCGGCCGGCCACGGTCGGCGGGCCCGTGCGCGACACGGTCGCGCCGAGGGTTCCGTACCGCCCGCGGGGGACCGTACGGCGGGCCCGGTGGGCCGTCGCGCCCGCCGTACGGCCCGAGCCGAGCAGGGACCGCAGCGGGGCCAGGGTGTCGTTGGTCAGCCGGCCCGACCAGGCCAGGTCCCACAGGGCCTCGGACAGGGCCAGGTCCGAGGCTTCCGGGTGGGCGGCCCGGACGGAGCCGGTGATCTGGCGGAAGAACAGCCCGTACCCGCCGGAGAGGGCGTCGAGGACCGCCTGGTGCAAGGGGGTCAGCTCCAGGGGGTGCGGCGCCGGCAGGAGCAGCGGGGCCGCGTCCGCCAGGTACAGCCCGACCCAGCCGTCCTTGCCCGGCAGCGCGCCGGCGCCCGCCCACAGCACCTCGCCGGTGGTCGTCAGCTCGTCCAGCAGCGCGGGGGAGTAACCCGCGACCCGGGAGGGCAGGATCAGGCGCTCCAGGGCGGAGGCCGGGACCGGAGCCCCCTGGAGCTGCTCGACCGCCCGGGCCAGGCCGTCGATGCCGCGCAGGGCCCCGCCCAGGTGCTGCCACTGCGGCAGGAAGGTGGCCAGCGAGGCCGGCGGCACCGGTTCGAGCTCCTGGCGCAGCGCGGCCAGCGAGCGTCGGCGCAGGCGGCGCAGGACCGTCGCGTCGCACCACTCCTGGCCGATGCCCGCCGGATGGAACTCGCCCTGGACCACCCGCCCGGCCGCCGCGAGCCGGTGCAGCGCGCCCTCGGTGACCGCCGCCCCCAGGCCGAAGCGGGCGGCGGCCGCGGCCGAGGTGAACGGCCCGTGGGTGCGGGCGTACCGGGCGAGGAGGTCGCCCAGCGGGTCCTTCACCGGTTCCGTGAACGCCTCCGGGACGCCCACGGGCAGCGCCGTGCCCAGGGCGTCGCGCAGCCGGCCCGCGTCCTCGATCGCCGCCCAGTGCTCCCGCCCGGCGATCCGGACCCGCAGCGCGCGGCGGGCCGCGCCGAGCTCGGCGGCCCAGCCCGGCTCGGCCCCGCGCCCGGCCAGCTCCGCCTCCGTCAGCGGGCCCAGCAACCGCAGCAGGTCGGCCACCGACTCGGGGTCCTTGGCGCGGCGGTCCTCCGTCAGCCACTGCAGCTCCCGCTCCAGCTCCTCCAGGACCCCGGCGTCGAGGAGCTCGCGCAGCTCCGCCTGGCCGAGCAGCTCGGCCAGCAGCCGGGAGTCCAGCGAGAGGGCGGCCGCCCGGCGCTCGGCCAGCGGGGAGTCGCCCTCGTAGAGGAACTGGGCGACGTAGCCGAAGAGGAGGGACCGGGCGAAGGGGGACGGCTCCGGGGTGGTGACCTCGACGAGGCGGACCCGGCGCGCCTCGATGTCGCCCATCAGCTCGGTCAGGCCGGGCACGTCGAAGACGTCCTGGAGGCATTCCCGCACGGCCTCCAGCACGATCGGGAACGAACCGAACTCGGAGGCCACCTGGAGCAGTTGGGAGGCGCGTTGGCGCTGCTGCCACAGCGGGGTGCGCTTGCCGGGGCTGCGGCGCGGCAGCAGCAGGGCGCGCGCCGCGCACTCGCGGAAGCGGGAGGCGAAGAGGGCGGAGCCGCCGACCTGGTCGGTGACGATGCCGTTGACGTCCCCCCGCTCGAAGGTCACGTCCGCCGCGCCCAGCGGTGCCTGCGCGTCGTCGAACTCGAAGGCGGGCGCGCCCGCCGGATCGTGGTCCAGGAGGTCCATGGAGAGCAGGTCGGCGTCGGGCAGGCGCAGCACGATCCCGTCGTCGGCGTGCATGACCTGCGCGTCCATGCCGTACTTCTCGGAGAGCCGGGCGCTCAGCGCCAGCGCCCACGGGGCGTGCACCTGAGCGCCGAAGGGGGAGTGGACCACGACCCGCCAGTCCCCGAGCTCGTCGCGGAAGCGCTCCACGACGATGGTCCGGTCGTCCGGGACGTGGCCGCAGGCCTCGCGCTGCTCGGCGAGGTACGCCAGGACGTTCTCCGCGGCCCAGGCGTCCAGGCCGGCGGCCGCCAGCCGCAGCCGGGCGGCCTCGTCGCCCAGGCCGCCCAGCTCGCGCAGGAACGCGCCGACCGCGCGGCCCAGTTCGAGCGGCCGGCCCAGCTGGTCGCCCTTCCAGAAGGGCAGCCGTCCCGGCACCCCGGGAGCGGGGGTGACCAGCACCCGGTCGCGGGTGATGTCCTCGATCCGCCAGGAGGTGGTGCCCAGGGTGAAGACGTCGCCCACCCGGGACTCGTAGACCATCTCCTCGTCGAGCTCGCCGACCCGGCCGCCGCCCTTCTTGGGGTCCGAACCGGCCAGGAAGACGCCGAACAGCCCCCGGTCCGGGATGGTGCCGCCGGAGGTGACCGCGAGCCGCTGGGCGCCGGGCCGGCCCGTGATCGTGCCGGCCACCCGGTCCCAGACCACGCGCGGGCGCAGCTCGGCGAAGGCGTCCGAGGGGTAGCGGCCCGCCAGCATGTCCAGCACCGCCGTGAACGCGGACTCCGGCAGCCCGGCGAAGGGCGCGGCCCGGCGCACCAGCGCCAGCAGGTCGTCCAGCTGCCAGGTGTCCATCGCGGTCATCGCGACCAGCTGCTGGGCCAGGACGTCCAGCGGGTTGGCCGGAACGCGCAGGGACTCGATCGCGCCGGAGCGCATCCGCTCGGTGACCACGGCGGCCTGCACCAGGTCGCCCCGGTACTTGGGGAAGACGACCCCGGTGGAGACCGCGCCGACCTGGTGCCCGGCCCGGCCGACGCGCTGCAGCCCGGAGGCGACCGAGGGCGGCGACTCGACCTGCACGACGAGGTCCACCGCGCCCATGTCGATGCCCAGCTCCAGGCTGGAGGTGGCGACCACGGCGGGCAGCCGGCCCGCCTTCAGGTCCTCCTCCACCAGGGCCCGCTGCTCCTTCGACACCGAGCCGTGGTGCGCGCGGGCCAGCAGCGGCGGGGCGCCCTGGGCGGCGCCCGACTGGGCCATGACCTCGGCCGGCGGCGCCCCCTCCGGGAGCTTCTCCCCCACGGCCCGCTCGTACGCGATCTCGTTGAGCCGGTTGCAGAGCCGCTCGGCGAGGCGCCGGGAGTTGGCGAAGACGATCGTCGAGCGGTGGGACTGGACCAGGTCCACGATCCGCTCCTCGACGTGGGGCCAGATGGACGGCTTGTCGCCGCCCTCGCGCCCCTCCGTGGCGGGCGAACCGCCCAACTCGCCCATGTCCTGAACCGGGACGACCACCGACAGGTCGAACTCCTTGGCGGACGGCGGCTGGACGATCTCCACCCGGCCGCGCGGCGCCAGGTAGCGGGCCACCTCGTCCACCGGGCGGACCGTCGCCGACAGGCCGATCCGGCGGGCCGGGCGGGGCAGCAGCTCGTCCAGCCGTTCCAGGGACAGCGCCAGGTGCGCCCCGCGCTTGGTCCCGGCGACGGCGTGAACCTCGTCCAGGATCACCGTCTCGATGCCCGCGAGGGCGTCCCGGGCCGCCGAGGTCAGCATCAGGAACAGCGATTCGGGCGTGGTGATCAGGATGTCCGGGGGCCGGGTGGCCAGCGCGCGCCGCTCGGCCGGCGGGGTGTCCCCGGAGCGGATGCCGACCCGGATGTCCGGCTCGGGCAGGCCGAGGCGGACCGACTCCTGCCGGATGCCGGTGAGCGGGCTGCGCAGGTTGCGCTCCACGTCCACCGCCAGTGCCTTCAGCGGCGACACGTACAGCACGCGGCAGCGCTTCTTCGGCTCGGCCGGCGGCGGGATGGACGCGAGCCGGTCGAGGGCGGCGAGGAAGGCGGCCAGCGTCTTGCCGGAACCGGTGGGCGCCACGACGAGCACGTCCGACCCCTGGCCGATCGCCCGCCAGGCACCCTCCTGCGCGGCGGTGGGCGTACGGAAGGCCCCCGTGAACCAGGAGCAGGTCGCGGGGGAGAACGAGGCGAGCGCGGAGCCGGACATGCCCCCATCGTGCACCCCGGCACCGACAACCGCCCGGACCTGCGGGAACGCCTCCGCGCGGCGGGGCGCAGAATGGGGAGATGGGGACGGACGAAGGCCGCGGCGAATGGGCGCGGCACTGGCGCTGCCCGGAGCTGCCCGGGCTGGACCTGCTGCGCGCCCGCTACGTCCGCCACGCCTTCCCGCGCCACGCGCACGACGGGTACGTGATCGCGGCCGTCACCCGGGGCGTCGAGGAGATAGGGCTGCCCGGCACCACCCTGCGCGCCGGGCCGGGCAGCGTGGTCCTGATCAACCCCGAGGTCCCGCACAGCGCCCGCGCCGGAGTGCCCGAGGGCTGGGCGTACGCGACCCTCTATCCGTCCCGGGCGCTGATCACCGAGGTCGCCGCCGAGCTCGGCGCCCCGCGCGGGACGCCCGGGTTCACCGCCGACCTGGTCACCGACCCGCACGCCTCACGGGTGATCACCGAGGTGCACCGGGCGGCCGAGGCCGGGAACGCGCTGGCCGCCGACACCCTGCTGCGGGGCGCGGTGGCGCGGATGCTGGAGCGGCACGCGGGCCCGCTGCCGGCCCGTACGGTCCACGCCGCGGGAGCCGCGGACGCGGCGGCCGCGCGGGCCGTCCTGGAGGAGCGGATGGCCGACCCGCCGTCGCTGGAGCAGCTGGCCGCCGGGCTGGGGACGAGCCCGTTCGCCCTGCTGCGGGCCTTCCGGGCGCGGTACGGGATGCCCCCGCACACCTGGCTGACCGACGCCCGGGTCCGCCGGGCCCGGCGGCTGCTGGACGCGGGCACCACCCCGGCGGAGGCGGCCGTCGCGGTCGGCTTCAGCGACCAGCCGCACCTGAACCGGCACTTCACCCGCATCGTGGGGGTGCCGCCGGGCGCGTACCGCAGGGAGCGCTCCGGATAGGGCGGCGCCGGGGTGCGGGTGCGGGTGCGGGGCGGCGGCCGGGGCGGCCGGGTGCGCAAGAACGTACAAGACCCGGGCACCGCGCCCCGCCTACCGTCGCGGGGTGGGAGAACAACGGATGGTGAAGGAGGCGGTCTCCGACGGGGCCGCCGTCGGGCGGCCGCGCGCCGCCGTCGTACGGGACGCGCTCGGCGTGGGGGTGGCCGTCGGGCTGTCCGGATTCGCCTTCGGGGTGACCGCCGCCGGATCGGGCATCAGCACCCTCCAGGCCTGTGCGCTCAGCCTGCTCGTCTTCACCGGCGCCTCGCAGTTCGCCCTGGTCGGAGCGCTGGCCGCGGGCGGCAACCCGTTCACCGCGGCCGCCGGGGCCTTCTTCCTCGGCACCCGCAACGCCTTCTACGGGCTGCGGCTGTCCCAGCTGCTGAGGCTCCCCCGGGCCCTGCGGCCCCTCGCCGCCCACTGGGTCATCGACGAGACCACCGCCGTGGCGCTGGCCCAGCCCGACCGCAGATCGGCCCGGCTCGGATTCGCCGTGACCGGGCTCAGCCTCTACGTGCTGTGGAACCTCACCACGCTGCTCGGCGCCCTGGGCGCCGAGGCGATCGGCGACACGCAGGCCTGGGGCCTGGACGCCGCCGGCCCCGCCGTGTTCCTGGCCCTGCTCGCCCCGATGCTCACCACCTCGACCGAGCGCGCCGTCGCCGTCCTCGCGCTGGTCCTCGGGCTGGGCTTCCTGCCCCTGCTGCCCGCCGGGGTGCCCGTGCTGATCGCGGCGCTGGCCGCACCCGCCGTGCTGTGGGCGAAGGGACGCCGCTCGTGAACGTCTGGATCGCCATCGGGCTCACCGTCGTCGGCTGCTACGCCGTCAAGCTCGCCGGGCTGCTCGTGCCCGCCGGCGCGCTGGAGCGGCCGGTGGTGCGCCGGCTGGCCGCGCTGCTGCCGGTCGCCCTGCTCGCCGCCCTCACCGCCCAGCAGACCTTCAGCTCCGGTCAGGCGCTCGTCGTCGACGCCCGGGCCGCCGGTCTGGCCGCCGCCGGGCTGGCCCTGCTGCTGCGGGCCCCGTTCCTCGTGGTGGTCGCCGCCGCCGTCGTGGTCACGGCCGGGGTGCGGGCGCTGGGCGGATAGCGGCGCCGCCCGGCAGCCGTCCGTACGCCCGCAGGGTCAGCAGCGCCTCCAGCGTGGCGATGGGCCGCCGCTCCAGCGAGCTGCCCGGCGCCCACGCCCGGCGCCGCACCGGCCAGCCGCCGTCCGGGTGCTGCCGGCCGGCCAGGAAGTCCAGCGAACGGCCCAGCTCCTCGTCCGTGAACCAGCTCCGCGCCAGGGACTCCGGCCGCCTCGCGACGTCGTGCGGGAACAGCTCCTCGCCCGCCGCGCAGCCGGGGGCGGGCGGGTGCTCCGCGCGCCGCCCGGGGTCGAGGACCACCAGCCGCCGCTCGCGCACCAGGCGCCCCAGCCGGTCGGCGGCCGCGGCCGCGCGCGCCCGGTCGGGGGCCCCGTCGAGGAAGGCCACCGCGCCCGGGACCTCGTACGGGTGCCAGGGGCGCGGTCGCTCGACCCGCGCCCAGCAGAAGTCCGTCGCCCGGAACAGCCAGGCGTGCCAGACGCGGTTGCGGTGCAGCAGCCCGACGACCCGGCCGGTGGTCGCCAGCTCGCCGCGCGCGTCCTCGCGCACCGGGTGGTACGGGGCCGCCGGGTAGGCGCGCGGGCCCGGCAGGACCACGGGCAGGGCGCCGTCCGGGGTGGACACCCGGCTCAGGTGGCGGCAGAGCCGCTCCACCCGCTGCCCGGCGCACCGGCCCAGGCCGTCCAGGACCCGCAGCGCGTGCGCACCGTGCAGGGGCTGGCTGAGCGGCCCGCGCACGTCCGGGTCGAGGGCGTGCCCGTAGCCGCCGTCCGCGTTGAGGTACGCGCCGAGGGCGGTGTCCACCGCGTCGGCGTCCCCGCCGAGGAAGTGGAACGCGAACCGGCGCTGCTCCAGCACCCGGGCCGTGAGCCAGACGAACTGCTCGGCGCGGGCCAGCGCGGACGGCGGGGCGCAGGGGCCCGGGGCCGACGGGGCCGACGGGCGGGCGTGGTCTCCAGGCATGCGGGCACCGTAGGGCGCGGCGCGGCGGCGCCGGGGGAGGAACGGGACGGGTGCACTCTCCGGGGCGGGATACTGGAGGCATGCGGTTGACGATTTTCTGGGAGCGGATGGCGGAGCACTTCGGCGCCGGCTACGCGGACTCCTTCGCGCGGGACCACGTCATGGCGGAGCTCGGCGGACGCACCGTCCACCAGGCGCTGGACGCGGGCTGGGAGGCCAAGGATGTGTGGCGCGCGGTGTGTTCGGCGATGGACGTGCCGGCCTCGCGCCGCTGAGCCGGGACGGCCGCGGGGGTCGGGCGTCCGCCGGGCGGCAGCGGCTTCGCGGTCCGGGACCCCGGTGGGCCAGACTTGGCCGGGTGGCAGCCACTGATGAGACGACCGACCCGACCGCGGACACCCCGGAGGCGGCGCCCGCCGCGCCCGCTCCGCCCGCCACGGTGATGCCGGCCGCGCGGGCCGGGACCTTGGCGGGGGCCGGGGCTCCCGGGGCGACCGACACCTCCGCCGTACCCGGGCCCGCCGGAGCCTCCGGGCCGTCCGCGGCCTCCGCGGCCGCGCCGTGGCCGGCCGATCCCGGGGGCACCGGCGCCCGGCCGCCGGCCGGGACCCCGGAGGGGGCGTACGCGCGGATGCCGCGCTGGCTGCCGCGCGCCGTGGTCCTCGTCCTGGCCCTGGTCGCCTGCTTCCAGCTGGGCAGCTGGGCCTTCCACCAGTTGATCGGGCTGCTCGTCAACATCCTGATCGCGTTCTTCCTCGCGCTCGCGATCGAGCCCGCGGTGGCCCGGATGGCGGAGCGCGGCATGCGCCGCGGGTTCGCCACCTTCGTGGTGTTCCTCGGCGTGTTCGTCTTCGTCGCCGGCTTCCTCGCCCTGCTCGGCTCGATGCTCGCCGGGCAGATCGTCGACATGGTCGAGAGCTTCCCCGACTACCTCGACTCCGTCATCAACTCGATCAACACCACCTTCCACACCGAGCTGTCCCGGCTGGACATCCAGGACAGCATGCTGCACTCCGACTGGCTGCAGAAGTACGTGCAGAACAGCGCGAGCGGCGTGCTCGACGTGTCCGCCACCGTGCTCGGCGGGCTCTTCAAGCTGCTGACGATCGGGCTGTTCTCCTTCTACTTCGCCGCCGACGGGCCGCGGCTGCGGCGCGCGCTGTGCTCCGTACTGCCCCCCGCCAAGCAGGCCGAGGTGCTGCGCGCCTGGGAGATCGCCGTCGCCAAGACGGGCGGCTACCTCTACTCGCGCGGGCTGATGGCGCTGATCTCCGGCATCGCGCACTACGTCCTGTTCGCGGTCCTCGGCATCCCGTACGCGCCCGCGCTGGCGGTGTGGGTGGGGCTGGTCTCCCAGTTCATCCCCACCATCGGCACCTACCTGGCGGGCGCGCTGCCGATGCTGATCGCCTTCACCGTCGATCCCTGGTACGCGCTGTACGTGCTCGGGTTCGTGGTGGTCTACCAGCAGTTCGAGAACTACGTCCTGCAGCCCAAGCTGACCTCGAAGACCGTCGACATCCATCCGGCCGTGGCCTTCGGCTCGGTCATCGCGGGCACCGCCCTGCTGGGGGCGGTCGGGGCGCTGATCGCGATCCCGGCCGTCGCCACGCTGCAGGCGTTCCTCGGTGCGTACGTGAAGCGCTACGAGCTGACGCGGGACGCGGACGCCTCTACTGCCCGGCGCCGTCCGCGGAGCCGAGTACGGCTGCCAGGGCGGCGGTGACGTACGCCTCGACGGCGGCCTTGTCCAGGCCCAGGCCGCTGAGCGGACCCGTCCCGTGCTCCAGCTCCAGGAGCGCCAGCAGGACGTGCTCGGTGCCCACGTAGTCGTGGCCCAGGCGCAGGGCCTCGCGGAAGGTGAGTTCCAGGGCCTTCTTCGCGGAGGCGTCGAAGGGGACGAGGTCGGGGACCTCGGGCAGGGCCGGCGGCAGGTCGGCGGCCGCGGCGGCGCGCACCTGGTCGGCGGTGACGCCCCGGGCGGTGAGGGCGGCGGCGGCGAGGCCCTCGGGCTCGGCCAGCAGGCCCAGCGCCAGGTGCTCGGTGCGGATCTCGGCGTTGCCGGCCGCGCGGGCCTCGTTCTGCGCGGCGACGACGACGTTGCGGGCGCGGGGGGTGAACCGGCCGAAGCCCTGGTTCGGGTCGAGGCCCGGCTCGCCCTCCTTGTCGGCCTTGGGGACGAACCGCTTCTGCGCGGCCTGGCGGGTGACGCCCATGCTGCGGCCGATGTCGGTCCAGGAGGCGCCCGAGCGGCGGGCCTGGTCGACGAAGTGGCCGATGAGGTGGTCGGCCACGTCGCCGAGGGCCTCGGCGGCGACGACCGCGCCGCTGAGCTGCTCCAGGGTGTCGGGGTGGACCTTCTTGATGGCCTCGATCAGGTCGTCGAGGCGTACCGGGTTGGTCATGCGAAGGGGTTCCGCGGAGGGATTCGTCATGGGTGCAACCGTAGGTTGACACCCCATGGGTGTCAACCTTGGGTTGTCAGTCGAGAGGGGTGGGGTCGTCCGGGAGGCCGGTCGCGCGGTGCGGCCGGGGTGGGCGTGGCGCGCTTGACAGGGAAATCGAACATCCATTCTGATGAGTTATCCACAGCCCGACCGGGCGTGGAGGCGCATTGTCAGTGGCAGGCATTAGCGTCAATGGCGTGAAGCGATCGACTCAAGCAAATCGGGTGGAACCCATGGCAGGCACCGACCGCGAGAAGGCCCTGGACGCCGCGCTCGCACAGATTGAACGGCAATTCGGCAAGGGTGCGGTCATGCGCCTCGGCGACAAGCCGAACGACCCCATCGAGGTCATCCCCACCGGATCGACCGCGCTGGACATCGCACTCGGCGTCGGCGGGCTCCCCCGCGGCCGTGTGATCGAGGTGTACGGACCGGAGTCCTCCGGCAAGACGACCCTGACCCTGCACGCCGTGGCCAACGCGCAGAAGGCCGGCGGCACCGTCGCCTTCGTCGACGCCGAGCACGCGCTCGACCCCGAGTACGCCAAGGCCCTCGGCGTCGACACCGACAACCTCATCCTGTCGCAGCCGGACACCGGCGAGCAGGCGCTGGAGATCGTGGACATGCTCGTCCGCTCCGGAGCCCTCGACCTCATCGTCATCGACTCCGTGGCGGCCCTCGTGCCCCGCGCCGAGATCGAGGGCGAGATGGGCGACTCGCACGTGGGTCTCCAGGCCCGTCTGATGAGCCAGGCGCTCCGGAAGATCACCGGTGCGCTCAACCAGTCCAAGACCACCGCGATCTTCATCAACCAGCTCCGCGAGAAGATCGGCGTGATGTTCGGCTCGCCGGAGACCACCACCGGTGGCCGCGCGCTGAAGTTCTACGCCTCCGTGCGCCTGGACATCCGCCGCATCGAGACCCTGAAGGACGGCACGGACGCGGTCGGCAACCGCACCCGCGTCAAGGTCGTCAAGAACAAGGTCGCGCCGCCCTTCAAGCAGGCCGAGTTCGACATCCTCTACGGCCACGGCATCAGCCGCGAGGGCGGCCTGATCGACATGGGCGTCGAGCACGGCTTCGTCCGCAAGGCGGGCGCCTGGTACACGTACGAGGGCGACCAGCTCGGCCAGGGCAAGGAGAACGCGCGGAAGTTCCTCTGCGACAACCCCGCCCTCTCGGACGAGATCGAGCGGAAGATCAAGGAGAAGCTGGGCGTGGGCATCCGCAAGGACGCCGCGGCGCCCGAGGCCGGTACCGGCATCGAGACGGCGGGCGCCGACACGGCGGCCGCAGCGGTGCCCGCCCCCGCCTCGAAGGCCAAGACGACGGCCAAGGCCGCCGTGGCCAAGAGCTGACCCGTGCGGGAGCAGGAAGAGCGGGGCGGCGGGCGCCGCGGCGGCCGTGAGGACCGCGGGGAACTGCCGCCCCAGAGCCCCGAGGAGCAGGCGCGGGCGATCTGCCTGCGCCTGCTCACGGGGATGCCGCGCACCCGGCGGCAGCTCGCGGACGCCCTGGCCAAGCGGGGCATCCCCGACGAGGTGTCGGAGCAGGTCCTCTCCCGGTACGAGGAGGTGGGCCTGATCGACGACGCCGCCTTCGCCGGCGCCTGGGTGGAGTCCCGTCACCGCGGCCGCGGCCTGGCGCGGCGGGCGCTCGCGCAGGAGCTGCGGACCAAGGGGGTCCACGCCACCCTCGTCCAGGAGGCGCTGGAACAGCTGGACTCCGACCAGGAGGAGCAGACCGCCCGGGACCTCGTGGAGCGCAAGCTCCGCGCCACCCGTGGCCTGGAGCGGGACAAGCGCCTGCGGCGGCTCGCCGGCATGCTCGCCCGCAAGGGGTATCCGGAGGGCATGGCCCTGCGGGTGGTGCGCAGGGCGCTCGAAGCCGAGGGCGAGGACGCCGACGGCGTCGAGTACCCCCGGGAGTAGCGCGCCGCCACCGTTCCGGGGCCGGGGCTGCCCGCGGAGCCGGGGGCGGCGCCCGGGTCAGGCGGCCGGTGTCACGGGAAGGCCCGCCGCCTTCCAGGCCTGGAAGCCGCCGGTCAGGTCCGTGGCGCGGGACAGGCCCAGGGCGTGCAGCGAAGCCGCCGCGAGGCTGGAGGCGTAGCCCTCGTTGCAGACCACCACCACCTGGAGGTCGTGGCCGGTGGCCTCGGCGGCCCGGTGGCTGCCCCGGGGGTCCAGGCGCCACTCCAGCTCGTTGCGCTCGACCACCAGGGCGCCCGGGATCAGGCCGTCCCGCTCGCGCAGGGCCTGGTAGCGGATGTCCACCAGCAGGGCGCCGGACCGGGAGGCGGCGTACGCCTCCTGCGGGCCGACCCGGGTGTACCCCGCGCGGACCCGCTCCAGCAGTTCGTCGATGCCGACCGGCGCGCTCACTGCCAGTCCGCCGGACGCTCGACGTGCTCCAGGGTGAGGACCGGGCCGGAGCGGCTGTAGCGGCGGATCAGCGGCAGCGGCGGGTAGTACGCGTGGACCGAGATCGCGTGCTCGGCCGGGGACTCGTTGAGCACCTCGTGCACGTGGTGCTCGCCGAAGGCCCGCCCGCTGCCCGCGCCCAGCCGGCGGCCGCGGTCCACGTCCGGGGCGAGTTCCAGGGACTTCCAGCCCTGCGACGGCAGCCGTACGGCCAGCGAGTTCTCGGTGAGCCGGCCCCGGGCGGTGGCGAAGGCGCCGCGCGACTCGGCGTGGTCGTGCCAGCCGGTGCCGGTGCCCGGGGGCCAGCCGATCAGCCACGCCTCGCTGCCGCCCGGGCCGTCCAGCCGCACCCAGGTGCGGCCCTGCGGATCGAGCGGGAGGGAGGCGACGACGTCGGCGTCGGCGGCGGTCGCGAGGGCGAAGGCGAGGAGTTCCGCGGCGGTGGGGCCGCCGGCCGGAGCGGGGGCGGGCGCGGGGACGACGGCGGGCGCGGGCGCGTGCGCGGGTGCAGACATGACGGAAACCGTTCCTGGGGTTCGCGGAGGTGCGCGCGGGCCGGTGACGGCGCGGGGCGCGCGGGGGGAAGGGCGAATCAGCAGGAAGGGCGACACACGCAGCCCGCATAGCGGAGCAGGTCCATATGGACCCTCCGCCACAGGCGCACGTCGTTGCCGGTCATGTCCGGAGTGAACCACGAGTCCGCGGACGGGTCAATCGATCACCGCGCCGGTGGTGCTCGGCGGCGCGGCCAGCGCGGGCGCGACCGCGGGGCCCGCCGCCCGGAGCGCGTCCACCGCCTCGTGCAGCTCCTCCGGCCGGACCCCCGCGAAGGTCGCCGCCAGATGGCCGTCCGGCCGGACCAGCAGCACGGTGTGCGCCGGGGCCCCCGGGTAGCCGTCCGCCACCAGCAGGTCCGTGCGCACGGGCAGGGCGCCGACCGCGGCCGCGAGCCGGGGCATCAGCCCGGCGCCCAGCCAGTGGCGCCGGTCCCAGACGCCCGTGCCCGGGGCCACCAGGAGCGCCAGCGGCCGGCCGCCGAGCAGGTCGCGCAGGGGCACGGTGGAGCCGTCCGGGGCGGTCACGGGCACGTTCGCCACCGGACCGCCCGGTTCCGTGTCCGTGGGGACCTCGTGGGCGGCCGCGGGCGGGGCGTACGAGGGCTGCGCGCCCAGCGGCCCGCGGCCGAGGTGTCCGTCGGTCAGGAGGGACTCGGCGGAGCGGGACGCGCCCGGCAGGTAGGTGCGCAGTCCGCCCCCGGCCCGCAGGACCGCCATCGCCTGGTCGGCCGCGCGCAGCCGGGCCGCGACCGCGGTGCGCCGCTCGGCCCCGTAGCTGTCGAGCAGGGCTTCGGAGGCGCCGTGGTGCCAGGCCAGGGACAGCTTCCAGGCCAGGTTCTCGGCGTCCCGCAGCCCCTCCTCCACCCCCTGGGTGCCGAGGGCGCCCAGCAGGTGCGCGGCGTCTCCGGCGAGGAAGGCCCGGCCGTCGCGCCAGCGCCGGGCGAGTCGGTGGTGCAGCGTGTGGACACCGGTGTCGAGCAGGTCGTACGGGGGAGTGCTGCCCCCGCACCACACCGCGAGGGTGTCGCGGACGAGGGCCACCAGGGTTTCGGGCGTCACCAGCTCCCCGCGCGGCGGAAGCAGCCAGTCCAGCCGCCACACCCCGTCGGGCAGCGGCCGGGCGACCACCTCGTCCGACCCGGACGGCGGATTGCGGTGCAGCAACGCCTCGCCGGGCCAGGGGAGTTCGGTGCGCAGTGCGGCCACGGCCAGGCGTTCCACGGCGGTGCGGCCGGGGAAGCGGATGCCGAGCAGTTTGCGGACGGTGGAGCGGGCACCGTCGCAGCCGACCAGGTAACTCCCGCGCCACCAGGTGGTTTCGGCGCCCTGGGTGTGCGCGGTGACCCCGTGGTCGTCCTGCTCCAAGGAGTCCAGCCGGCTGTCGGTGATCAACTGGACGAGGGGGTGCGCGCAGGCCGCGTCGCGCAGCCCGCGGGTCAGGGCGTGCTGCGGCAGGTGCAGCGGCGCCGGGCCGTCGTCGAAGGTGCTGCGCTGCGCGGGCTGCCGGCGCCGCACGGTGCGCCAGGCGGCGAAGTACGCGCCCTCGTCGCGCAGGGTCGCGCAGCCCAGCCGGTTCACCATGGCGGCGGTGTCGGAGTGCAGCACGACCGTGCGGGCCGGGCGGGGCTCCTCCTTGCCGGGCCCCTCGTCGAGCACGACGGTGGGCACGCCCTGGCCGGCCAGGGCGAGGGACAGGGACAGACCCACGGGCCCCGCGCCGACGACGATCACCGGGTCCATGGCGCGGCTCCCGATGTCCGGTATGTGATCACAGAACGTATGCAACCCACTGGAGGTGCCTGCGTCAAGTGACACCCGTCGCGTCAAAGCCGCGTGGTGCGGCGGAGGGGTTCCGCCGCACCACACGGGCCACGCAGTACGACTGACCGTACGTCAGCTGGTCGGGGACGTGCGCACCGGGGCCGCTCAGGCCCCGCCGCCACCGGTGGGCACGGCGGCCGGGGCGGCGGCGTCCCCCGCGCCGACCACGGCGCCGGAGCCCTTGGTGGACTTCCGCAGCCGTCCCTCCAGCCAGGACGCGAAGGTGGTGAGGGCGAAGTTGACCGCGATGTAGATCAGGGCGATCACGACGAGGGTCGCGATGGTGTTGCTGTAGTTGGCCGAGATCTGCCGGTTCATCGACAGCAGCTCGCCCAGGCCCAGCAGGGAGCCGCCGAGCGCGGTGTCCTTGAGGATCACCACGAGCTGGCTCACCAGGGCCGGCAGCATGGCCGTGACGGCCTGCGGGACCAGCACGTAGACCATGGTCTGGCCCTTGCGCATGCCGATCGCCTTGGCGGCGTCCGTCTGGCCGGAGGGCAGCGAGAGCACGCCCGCCCGGACGATCTCGGCGATGACGGCCGCGTTGTAGAGCACCAGGCCGGTGATGACCGCGTACAGCGGGCGGACGTCCGAGGAGACGGTCGAGAACTGCACGAACAGCGCCGAGCCGAACAGCATGAGCATCAGCACCGGGATCGCGCGGAAGAACTCCACGACGGCGCCGACCGGGACGCGCACCCAGGCGTGGTCGGAGAGCCGCCCGATACCCAGCAGGGCGCCCAGCGGAATGGCGATCACCATGGCGATCGCGCCGGCCTTGAGGGTCTCCAGCAGGCCGGGGATCAGGAACGTGGTCCAGATCTGGCCGTCCGTGACGAACGGGGTCCACTTGTCTGCGTCGAGCTGGTTCTTCTCGCCCATGAGCGACAGCGCCCACCAGGCGACGAGGCCGAACGCGACGACGAAGATCCCGCTGTAGATCCAGTTGCGGGCCTTGGCCCGCGGGCCCGGGGTGTCGTAGAGCACCGAGGTCATCGCTTCACCGCCACTCGCTTGGCCACCCAGCCCAGGAGCAGGCCGGTGGGCAGGGTCAGCAGGACGAAGCCGAGGGCGAAGACGCCGAAGACGGCGAAGAGCGCCTGGGCCTCGTTCTCGACCATTTCCTTCATCAGCAGGGCCGCTTCGGCCACGCCGATGGCCGCCGCCACCGTGGTGTTCTTGGTGAGGGCGATCAGTACGTTGGCGAGCGGTGCGACGACCGCCCGGAAGGCCTGGGGGAGCACGATCAGCGTGAGCACCTGGAAGAAGCTCAGTCCCAGGGCCCGGGCCGCCTCCGCCTGGCCGACGGGCACCGTGTTGATGCCCGAGCGCAGCGCCTCGCAGACGAAGGTGCCGGTGTACGCCACGAGACCGAGGACCGCGAGCCGGAAGCCGGTCTCCTTGAACGTGGAACCGCCCAGGGATATGTCCAGGGTCTGGCTGAGCCCCAGCGAGCAGCCGATGATCAGCACGGTCAGCGGGGTGTTGCGCACGAGGTTGACGTAGGCGGTGCCGAACCCCCGCAACAACGGGACCGGGCTGACCCGCATGCCGGCCAGGACGATGCCCCATATGAGGGATCCGGCCGCCGAGTAGAGGGTGAGCTGAACCGTCACCCAGAAGGCTCCGAGCAGGTCGTACTGCCCGGAATCAAGAAAATCGAACACGATGCCCTGCGCTCTCCCCAGGATGGCCGGCGGGGTGCGCCGCCGCCCGTGACAGGCGGGCGGCGACGCCCCTCACCGGTGAATCAGCTGCCTTCGGTGATCTGCGGGGCCGGCTCGTTCTTGTAGTTGGCCGGACCGAAGTTGTTCTTGACGGCCGTCTCCCAGGCGCCGTCCGCGACCATCTTCTTGAGCGCGGCGTTGATCTTCGTCTGAAGGTCCTTGTCGCCCTTCTTCAGGCCGATGCCGTAGTTCTCGTTGCTCAGGCTCAGCCCGACCAGCTTGAACTTCCCCTTGTTCTTCTCCTGCGCCGCGTAACCCGCGAGGATCGAGTTGTCCGTGGTCAGGGCGTCGACCTTCTTGTTCTCCAGGCCCGTCAGGCACTCGGAGTAGCCGCCCTGCTCCAGCAGGTCCGCCTCGGGGGCCAGCTTGGTCTTGACGTTCTGCGCCGAGGTGGAGCCGGTGACCGAACAGAGCTTCTTCTTGTTCAGGTCCTCGGCCTTGGTGATGGAGGAGTCGTCGGCGCGGACGAGCAGGTCCTGGTGCGCGAGGAGGTACGGGCCGGCGAAGTCGACCTTCTCCTTGCGCTTGTCGTTGATCGAGTAGCTCGCGACGACGAACTTCACGTCGCCGTTGGCGATCAGGTTCTCGCGCTCGGCGCTGACGGCCTGCTTGAACTCGATCTGCTCGGGCGCGTAGCCGAGCTCCTTGGCCACGTAGGTCGCGACGTCCACGTCGAAACCGGTGAACTTGCCCTCCGGGGTCTTCAGACCCACACCCGGCTGGTCGAACTTGATGCCGATGACGACCTTGTCCTTCTTCGCGTCACCGGACGAGCCGGCGGCGCCGTCCTTGGTGCCGCCACCGCACGCGGTCGCGGTCAGGGCGAGAGCGACGGCCGCGGCGACGGCCGCACCGGTCTTGAGAACCTTCATGGTGAACTTCCCTCGGATGAGACGTGGTTGAGCGACGAAGCGACGCGTACGGTGCGGGCGCCGCCGGCCCCGGGGGCCGGTCGGCGTCGCGTCACCGGATGACTACCAGACGGGGAACGTCAGTGGTGCAGGATCTTCGACAGGAAGTCCTTGGCACGGTCACTGCGCGGATTGCTGAAGAACTGCTCGGGCGCGGCCTCTTCGAGGATCTTGCCGTCGGCCATGAAGACGACGCGGTTGGCCGCGGAGCGGGCGAAGCCCATCTCGTGCGTGACGACCACCATCGTCATCCCCTCCCGGGCGAGCTGCTGCATGACCTCCAGCACCTCGTTGATCATCTCCGGGTCGAGCGCCGAGGTCGGCTCGTCGAACAGCATGACCTTCGGGTCCATCGCCAGCGCGCGGGCGATGGCCACGCGCTGCTGCTGGCCGCCCGACAGCTGCGCCGGGTACTTGTCGGCCTGCGAGCCGACGCCCACCCGCTCCAGCAGCGCCGCCGCCTTCTCGCGGGCCGCGGCCTGGCCCGTCTTGCGGACCTTGAGCTGGCCCAGCATGACGTTCTCCAGCACCGTCTTGTGCGCGAAGAGGTTGAACGACTGGAAGACCATGCCCACGTCCGCGCGCAGCCGGGCCAGTTCGCGGCCCTCGGCCGGCAGCGGCTTCCCGTCGAGCGTGATGGTGCCCGAGTCGATCGTCTCCAGCCGGTTGATCGTCCGGCACAGCGTGGACTTGCCCGATCCCGAAGGACCGATCACCACGACCACCTCACCGCGGGCAATGCTCAGATCGATGTCCTGAAGCACGTGCAGCGCGCCGAAGTGCTTGTTGACGTTGCTCAGTACGACCAGGTCGTCCGCGGCACCGGCCGCGTCCTGCACGTCCTTGGCCACTGATACTCCGCTCATCGGCTTCTTGCTCCGTCCTCCTCGGTTGGGAGGACAGTAGTGACGTGTCGCGTACATCGTCATTACATCTGAGCGAGAATTGAGCATAACGATCCGGCCTCGCCCGGATACGCTCCGTGCGCGTCGGCCCACGCCGCCGCCGCGGGCTCGTACCGGGTGGATAACGGAAGGGGCGCGGCACCGGAACCCCCTTGACGTGGGCCGTCCCATCGGCGTGGATGCAGGGTGGCCATGCGTACGGAAGCCGAAGACCAAGCAGAGGAGAGGAGGACGGCATGAGACTGCTGCTCGTCGAGGACGACGACCACGTCGCCGCCGCCCTGTCCGCGATCCTCGCCCGACACGGCTTCCGGGTCACCCACGCCCGCAACGGCGAGGAGGCCCTGCAGGCCCTGCTGCCCGCCGGCGCCCCGCCCTTCGGCGTGGTCCTCCTCGACCTCGGCCTCCCCGACCAGGACGGGTACGAGGTCTGCGGCAAGATCCGCAAGCGCACCGCCACGCCCGTCATCATGGTCACCGCACGGGCCGACGTGCGCTCGCGCATCCACGGCCTGAACATGGGCGCCGACGACTACGTCACCAAGCCGTACGACACCGGCGAGCTCCTCGCCCGCATCCACGCCGTCGCCCGCCGCACGGGCGCCTCCGAAGAGGCCGCCGCCACCGGCACCGGAACGCCCGCCCTGGTCCGCCTCGGCCCCGTCAGCATCGAGCTCCCCACCCGCAGGGTCAGTGTGGACGGCACCGACGTGCCGCTCACCCGCAAGGAGTTCGACCTGTTGGCCCTGCTCGCGCAGCAGCCCGGAGTCGTCTTCCGACGCGAACAGATCATCAGCGAGGTCTGGCGCACCAGCTGGGAGGGGACCGGGCGCACCCTGGAGGTCCACGTCGCCTCGCTGCGCTCCAAGCTGCGCATGCCCTCGCTCATCGAGACCGTCCGCGGGGTGGGCTACCGGCTCGTCGTCCCGGCCGCTCCCTGACCGGCCGCCGACGTGCGCACCCGGCTGCTCCCCCTCCTCGTCGTCCTCATGGCGGGCACCCTGCTCGCCCTCGGCTTCCCGCTGGCCGTCAGCCTCGCCGCGGGACAGCAGCAGCGGGTGGTCGTCGACCGGATCGACGACAGCGCCCGCTTCGCCGCCCTCGCGCAGTTCTTCGTCGACGCCGAGGGCTCCGGCTCCAACGGCGCCGACGACCGCCTGGAGACCCTGAAACAGGAACTCGCCCGCTACCAGGAGCTGTACGGCATCCGCGTCGGCATCTTCTACCGCGACGACAACGCCCTGGCCCGCTCGCCCGGCTGGTGGCGGCTCCCCGAGTCGGGCGAGGGCCGGCGCGCCTTCGACGAGGCGCTCGCCGGACGCCGCAGCCACGACCCGCCCCAGGTGTGGCCCTGGCAGACCCACGGCCGACTGCTCGTCGCCTCACCGGTCGTCCTCGACGGCGACGTGGTCGCGGTCGTCGCCACCGAATCGCCCACCGACCAGATGCGCGGCCGGATCCTGCGCGGCTGGCTGTTCATCGCCGGCGGGCTGGCCGCCGCGATGCTGGTGGCCTTCGGCGCCGCCCTGCGCCTCACCAGCTGGGTGCTCAAGCCCGTGCAGACCCTCGACGCGGCCGCCCACGGCATCGCCACCGGGCGGATGAACTCGCGGGTCGCGGCCGCCGGCGGCCCTCCGGAACTCCAGCGGCTGGCCCACTCGTTCAACGAGATGGCCGACAACGTGGAAGAGGTCCTGGAGCAGCAGCGGGCGTTCGTCGCCGACGCCTCCCACCAGCTGCGCAACCCGCTCGCCGCCCTGCTCCTGCGGATCGAGCTCCTCGCCCTGGAGCTGCCCGAGGGCAACGAGGAGATCGCCTCCGTGCGGACCGAGGGCAAGCGCCTGACCCAGGTCCTCGACGACCTGCTGGACCTGGCGCTGGCCGAGCACGCCTCCGCCGAGATCAGCCTCACCGACATCGCCGCGCTGGCCGCCGAACGCGTCGCGGCCTGGCGCCCGTACGCCGAGGAGAAGGGCGTCCGCCTCACCGGGACCGGCCGCACCGCCGTCACCGGCTGGGCCGACCCCATCGCCCTGTCCAGCGCGCTGGACGCCGTCATCGACAACGCCCTCAAGTTCACGCCCGCCGGAGAGGAGGTCGAGGTCGCCGTCGCCGCCGCCGGACGCGTCGTCCAGGTGACCGTCGCCGACCGCGGACCCGGCCTCACCGACGAGGAACTGCAGCGCATCGGCGACCGCTTCTGGCGCAGCGGCCGCCACCAGAACGTCAAGGGCTCCGGCCTGGGCCTGTCCATCTCCCGCACCCTGCTCGCCGCGGGCGGCGGATCCCTCGCGTACGCCCCGAACCCGCCGCACGGGCTGCGCGTGACGGTCACCGTCCCGCGCACCGAACCGCACGCCGCGTAGCCCGCCCCGCCCCGGAACCGTCCCCCTCAGGTGACGTCCCCGACGCGCAGCACCGTGGTGATGCCCCGCGCGGACAGGTGCGCCGGGTCCCCGGCCCGCTCGGCCAGCACCACCGCCGGACGGGCCCCGTCGGCCGCGAGCGAGGCCCAGGCCTCGAAGAACGCGCCGCCCGGCGCGCACACCGACCGCCGGGGAGCCTCCTCGGCGCCGCCGACGTCCACCACCAGCGCGGTGGACCGTACGGCGGGCCGGTGGGTCCGGCCCCGCCAGCGTGCGGCGATCCGGGCGAGGGCGGCCGCGGCGGGTTTGGGCCGCCGGTCGTTGGTGAGCAGGCCCAGGCCGTACTCCAGCTCGGGGAAGTCCGCGAGCTCCCGGGACACGTCGTGCGAGCACCACCAGGTCACCCCCCACAGGTCCGGGCAGTCCAGGGCGTTGGCCACGGTGGCCTCGGTGAAGCGCGCCGCGTCCTGCGGCGGGACCAGGGGTGCGGGCGCCCCGACCTCCTGGAGCCAGACCGGGCGCCGAGGGTCCACGGCCCAGGCCTTCGACAGCTCGACCAGGTACGCGGCATGGTGCTCGGTGGCCGGCGCGCCGGCCCCGTACCGCTGGGCGGTGCCGTTGAACACCCACGAGTGCACGGCGGTGGCTCCGCCCAGCCGGGCCGCCTGGGCGACCGTGAAGGGGTGGCCGTCCCGGTACCAGGCGTCGTCGTGGGCGGCGTGCAGGTGGAGGCCGCCCGGAGCCCCCTCCTCGCAGGCGGCGAGCATCAGCTCCAGCCACCGCCCGGCCTGCTCCCGGGTGATCCGGTCGGGGTCGGGGTGCGGGTCGTCGGAGAACTGGTTGACCTCGTTGCCCACCGTCATGCCCAGGAAGTTGGGCCGGTCGGCGAGGGCGGCGGCCAGCGTGCGCAGGTACTCCCGCTGACCGGCGACCACGTCGGGGTCGGTGAACAGGCCGCGCCGGTGCCAGGTGCGGGTCCAGGCGGGCAGGAAGTCGAAGCTCGACAGGTGGCCCTGCAGACCGTCCACGGCGACGTCGAGGCCGCGCGCGGCCGCCGCGTCGGCGAGCGCGACGAGCTGTTCGACGGCCCGCGGCCGGATCAGCGTCCGGTTCGGCTGGAACACCGGCCACAGCGGGAACACGCGGACGTGGTCCAGGCCGAGCGAGGCGATCGAGTCCAGGTCGGCTCCGACCGCGTCGAGATCGAAGTCGAGCCAATGGTGGAACCAGCCCCGCGTCGGCGTGTAGTTCACACCGAAGCGGAGGGGGCGGGGAGCGGGTGCGCCGTGCATGGGATGTCCTGGAGTCCTGGGAAATGCGCCGGGTGCCCCACAAACTGCCGGGTGATCCGACGGAAAGTCAACAGCCTCTCGAACGAAGCCGGTTGACGCCTGGCGGGAGCGGGGTCCCGCCCCCGAAGAACGGCACGACGGTCCCTTCCGGCCCGTTGACAGGGGGCCTTCGCGCGGCCCACGCTGGCCGCACCCCGTGCGCTTGGCGTCCGACCGGGCCCCGCACGCGACCCACGGCCCGGAACGGGGAAACGGAGCCGTCCGGAAAGGCGACACCGCCCGCCGGGCCGGGGTCTCGCACGACCACGAGGTGAGGGCGGTGGCCGGGAGCGCGGCCGCCGCCGAGCCGGGTCTCGCGGTACCGGGCCGGCTTCGGCCGGCTGGCCGCCGGGCGACTCCGCGTCCCCTCGCGGGCGGCCCGCCGCGGGTCCGCGCGAGCGGGCGGCCGTCCCGGAACCCCGCGCGAGCACGGCCCCGCCACCGGCGCATACTGAGTCCTGACCCCTCCCTGGAGCCGCCACCGTGACCATCCCCACCGCCCCCCTCCCCGTTCCGCGCGTCCGCGACGCGGCCGCCGGACCGACGGTGGCGATCGACATCGGCGGCACCAAGATCGCCGGCGCCCTGGTGCACCCCGACGGAACGATGACGGCCCTCACCCGGCGCCCGACCCCGCGCGGGACCGATGCCGAAGGCGTGATGGCGGCGGTGACCGAGGTCGTCGCCGACCTCGCGGACAGCGCGTCCTGGCCCGCGGCCGTCCGCTGCGGCATCGGCAGCGCCGGCCCGGTCGACACCTCCCGGGGCACGGTGAGCCCGGTCAACATCGGGGCCTGGCGGGACTTCCCGGTCCAGGAGCGCATCGCCGCCGAGCTCGCGGCCCGCGGCGCCCCGATCCCCACGGTGCTGGCGGGCGACGGCGTGGCGATGACGGCGGCCGAGCACTGGCTCGGGGCCGCCCGCGGCCACCGGAACGCGCTCTGCATGGTGGTCTCCACCGGAGTCGGCGGCGGCCTCGTCCTGAACAACCAGCTCCACCCGGGCCCCACGGGCAACGCCGGTCACATCGGCCACATCAGCGTGGCCTTCGACGGCGAGCGCTGCGCCTGCGGCGGCCGCGGCTGCGTCGAGTCCCTCGCCTCCGGCACCGCCATCGCCCGCCGGGCCCTGGACCAGGGCTGGACACCCGGTGCCGACGCGACCGCCGCGGGCGTCGCGGCCGCGGCCGCGACGGGGGACCCCATCGCCCTGGCCGCCTTCGACCGGGCCGGGCGCGCCCTGGCCGCCGCCATCGCGGCCACCGCGACCCTCGTCGAGACGGACATCGCCGTGATCGGCGGCGGGGTCGCGGCCGCCGGAGACGTCCTCTTCACCCCGATCCGCCGCCACCTGGCCGCCTACGCCACGCTCTCCTTCGTACGGGAGCTGCGCGTGGTCCCGGCGAGCCTCGGCGGCCACGCCGGGCTGATCGGCGCGGCCGCCGCGGCGACGATGCTGCTGCCGTCCGAAGGCGCTACGGCTTGACCGAGCGGTAGTACCGCCGCGCGCCCTCGTGCAGGTCGAGCGGGTCGGTGTAGATCGCCGTCCGCAGGTCCACCAGCTGCGCCGCGTGCACCTCGTGGCCGATCCGGTCGCGGCTGAGGATCACCGTCCGCGTGAACTGCTCGGTCAGCTCCGGGTCGGTCTCCTCGGTGGTCACCAGCAGGTTCGGCACGGCCAGCGTCGCCACCGCACTGGTGTTGCGGGCCCGCGCGTACGCGTCCTGCGGCATCACCGCCGACCGGTAGTAGCGCGCCGGGCTGCCGCTCGCCTGCAACTGCTCCACCAGGTCGCCGAGCTGCACCAGCCGGATGTCGAAGCGCTCCGACAGTTCGCGCACCGCGTTCGTCGGCAGGCCGCCGGACCAGAAGAACGCGTCGATCCGGCCCGCCTCCAGCTCGGCCGGCATGGTGTCGATCCCTATCGACACCGGCGTCACGTCCCGGTCCGGGTCCAGCCCGGCCGCCGTGAGCAGCCGCTCCGATATCAGCCGCACCCCCGACCCGGGCTGGCCCACCGCGACCCGCCTGCCGCGCAGGTCGCGCGCCGACTGCACCGGGCTGCCCGCGGGCACCACCAGCTGCACGTAGTCGTCGTAGAGCCGGGCGACCCCGCGCAGCCGGTCCGCGCCGGGCTTGCGGTCGATGCCGTACTTGGCGACCGCGTCGGCCGTGGCCACCGTGAAGTCCGCCTCGCCCGACGCCACCCGCTGGAGGTTCTGCTGGGAGCCCTCGCTGGTCTCCAGCCGGACCTTCACCCCGGGGATGTCCCGGCTCAGCGCCTGGTCCAGCAGTTCGCCGTAGCGGTGGTAGACGCCCGTGTTCACGCCCGTACTGAACGTCAGCCCGCCCTTGAGGTCCGGGTGCCCGAAGGGCCGCAGCCACCACACCAGCGCCCCGAGCACGGCCAGGACGGCCACCAGGGCCCGCAGGGCGTGGCGCCTGCTGATCCGGGGCGGTACGAGAGGCATGGCCGCGATCCTGCCACCCGCCCGCCGCCTTGTCACGGCGCGGCCCCGGCCGCCCGCGGGCCCGGGCCCGCGCCGGGGCCGTCCGGAGGGCGTCCGGGCACCGCCTACCCTTGTCGTATGACCAGCAGCAGCGACCGGAGCACGGCAGTGGACGTCAAGGGAACTTACGAGGTGCGCACCTACGGGTGCCAGATGAACGTGCACGACTCCGAGCGGCTGTCCGGTCTGCTGGAAGGCGCGGGGTACACGCGCGCCCCCGAGGGCTCCGACGGCGACGCCGACGTGGTCGTCTTCAACACCTGCGCCGTCCGTGAGAACGCCGACAACAAGCTGTACGGCAACCTCGGCCGCCTCGCCCCCATGAAGACCAAGCGCCCCGGCATGCAGATCGCCGTCGGCGGCTGCCTCGCCCAGAAGGACCGCGACACCATCGTCAAGCGGGCCCCCTGGGTCGACGTCGTCTTCGGCACGCACAACATCGGCAAGCTCCCCGTGCTGCTGGAGCGCGCCCGCGTGCAGGAAGAGGCGCAGATCGAGATCGCCGAGTCGCTGGAGGCCTTCCCCTCCACGCTCCCGACCCGCCGCGAGTCCGCGTACGCCGCCTGGGTCTCGATCTCCGTCGGCTGCAACAACACCTGCACGTTCTGCATCGTCCCCGCGCTGCGCGGCAAGGAGGAGGACCGCCGGCCCGGCGACATCCTCGCCGAGGTGGAGGCCCTGGTCGCCGAGGGCGTCTCCGAGATCACCCTGCTCGGCCAGAACGTGAACGCCTACGGCTCCGACCTCGGCGACCGCGAGGCCTTCAGCAAGCTGCTGCGCGCCTGCGGCCGGGTCGAGGGCCTGGAGCGGGTCCGCTTCACCTCCCCGCACCCGCGCGACTTCACGGACGACGTCATCGCGGCGATGGCCGAGACCCCGAACGTCATGCCGCAACTGCACATGCCCCTGCAGTCCGGCTCGGACCCGATCCTGCGCGCGATGCGCCGCTCGTACCGGCAGGAGCGCTTCCTCGGCATCATCGAGAAGGTCCGCGCCGCGATCCCGCACGCCGCGATCTCCACCGACATCATCGTGGGCTTCCCCGGCGAGACGGAGGAGGACTTCCAGCAGACCATGCACACCGTGCGCGAGGCCCGCTTCGCCAACGCCTTCACCTTCCAGTACTCCAAGCGCCCCGGCACCCCCGCCGCCGACATGGAGGGACAGATCCCCAAGGAGGTCGTCCAGGAGCGGTACATGCGCCTGGTCGCCCTCCAGGAGGAGATCTCGTGGGAGGAGAACAAGAAGCAGGTCGGCCGCACGCTGGAGGTGATGGTCGCCGAGGGCGAGGGCCGCAAGGACGGCGCCACGCTGCGCCTCTCCGGCCGCGCCCCCGACAACCGGCTCGTGCACTTCACCAAGCCGGACGCCGAGGTCCGCCCCGGCGACGTGGTCACCGTCGACATCACCTACGCGGCCCCGCACCACCTGCTGGCCGAGGGCCCCACCCGGGCCGTACGCCGCACCCGCGCCGGCGACGCCTGGGAGAAGCGCAACGCCGCCCCGGCCCAGCCGGCCGGCGTCATGCTCGGCCTCCCCACCCTGGGCGTCCCGGCCCCCCTCCCGGCCACCACCTCGGGCTGCGCCGCCCCCCGGGGCTGACGGCTCCCACCGCCCCGCCCGGTGTACGCGCCCCCGGCCCGGGGCGGTGGGAGCGCGAGCGCGCCCGCCGCGGGCCGCCGACGCGCCCGACCTGCACGGGGGCCGCGCCGCGGTCCGGCCGCGGGCCCGCGTTAGGCTGCGGATCATGCTTGTAGCCGCCGCCGTCTGCCCCGCTCCGCCGCTGCTCGTGCCCGAGGTCGCGGCCGGGGCCGCCGCCGAGCTCGACGCCGCCCGCACCGCCTGTTCCGACGCCCTCGCGGTCCTCGCAGCCTCCCGCCCCGACCTCCTCGTCGTCGTCGGACCCGCCGACGACGACCACCGCGGCCCCTACCCCCCGGGCGCGCGCGGCAGTTTCCACGGCTTCGGGGTCGCGACCCGCGTCCGGCTCGGCGAGGGCCAGGAGGGGCCGCGGCTGCTGCCCCCCTCGCTGAGCGTCGCCGCCTGGCTGCTGGGCCGCGCCCGGTGGGGCGGCGCCCCGGTCGAAGGGCTCGGCGTCGGAGAGCGGACGGACACCGCCCGGTGCCTGGAGACCGGCCGGGAGACCGCCGCCCGGGACGCCCGCGTCGCGCTGCTCGTGATGGGCGACGGCAGCGCCTGCCGCACCCTCAAGGCCCCGGGCTACCTCGACGAACGCGCCGAGGCCTTCGACGCGGCCGCCGCCCGCGCCCTCGGGGCCGCCGACACCGCCGCGCTGACCGCCCTCGACGCCGGGCTCGCCGCCGAACTCCAGGCCGCCGGCCGGGCCCCCTGGCAGGTCCTGGCCGGCGCGGCCGAGGGCGCCCGCCTGGACGGCCGGCTGCTCTACGAGGACGCGCCCTACGGCGTCGGGTACTTCGTCGCCGCCTGGTCCTAGCGTCCGGCACCGGAAACGCGGAAGGGGCGCGGACCGGCAGGTGCCGGTCCGCGCCCCTTCACCGGGCCGCGTCGGACATCAGGAAGTGGCCGGCGGCGCCGGGGGCGTCGACCCGCCGGGCGCGTCCTTGTGCGCGATCTTGCCCAGGGCGTCCTTCGCCTTGCCCGTACCGCTCGTGATCTGACCGCTGTACTTGCCCTTGGTCTTCGAGTCCACGGCCTTGGCCACCTTCTCCAGACCCTCGCCGATCCTGCCCTCGTTCTTCTGGGCGAGGTCGCCGACCTTCTCCTTCGCCGGAGCGAGCTTGGCCTTCAGATTGTCCAGCAGGCCCATAGGACACCTTCCATTGGCGATCGCTTACGTACGGGCACCCTCGCCTGCCTCGCTGTCCGCCGCCACCTCGGCGGACTGCTGCTTCGGAATCTCCACGGCCTCCACGGCCCGGGACTCCGCGGCTTCGACGGCCTCCGCGAGGACCGGCGCGGCCTCCTCGGCCGCTCCGGACTCCGGAGCCGGGGTCACGGTCGCGTCCTGCTCGGTCGCGTCCTCGTCCCTACCGCCGAAAAGCCGACGAAAAATGCCCATGTCCACTCCCATAACGTTACTCGTGCGGGTGAAGTTCCGCCGTGGCCACACGGGCCTCCCCGGGGCGTACGCCCCGCCGGAACCACGCCAGGGCAACGACCGCGATCCGCTGCCGTCACGTAGCCCGATCGGGTACATGCCGCCGGGTTTGCGAGACTGGGGCCGTGAAGGAAGCCCCCCCCGCCCCGCGGGTCATCGCCGTCGTCGGTCCCACCGCGGCCGGAAAGTCCGACCTGGGCGTCGCCCTGGCCCGCCATTTCGACGGCGAGGTCGTCAACGCCGACTCCATGCAGCTGTACCGGGGGATGGACATCGGCACCGCCAAGCTGACGACCGGGGAGCGGGGCGGGGTCCCGCACCACCTCCTCGACGTCTGGGAGGTGACCGAGACCGCCAGCGTCGCCGAGTACCAGCGGCTGGCCCGCACCGAGATCGACCGGCTCCTCGCCCGGGGCCGCACCCCGGTCCTCGTCGGCGGCTCCGGTTTGTACGTCCGCGGGGCCCTCGACGCCATGGAGTTCCCCGGCACCGACCCCGAGGTCCGCGCCCGGCTGGAGGAGGAGGCCACCCTGCGCGGGCCCGGAGCCCTGCACGCCCGCCTCGCCGCCGCCGACCCGGCCGCCGCCCAGGCCATCCTGCCGAGCAACGGCCGGCGGATCGTGCGCGCCCTGGAGGTCATCGAGATCACCGGCCGCCCCTACACCGCGAACCTGCCCGGCCACGAGTCCGTCTACGACACCGTGCAGATCGGCGTCGACGTGGGCCGGCCCGAACTAGACGAACGGATCGCGCTGCGCGTGGACCGCATGTGGGAGGACGGGCTGGTGGACGAGGTCCGCGCGCTGGAGGCCCGGGGCCTGCGCGACGGAATCACCGCCTCCAGGGCGCTGGGCTACCAGCAGGTGCTCGCGGCGCTCGCCGGCCGGTGCACCGAGGACGAGGCACGGGCCGAGACCGTCCGCGCCACCAAGCGGTTCGCCCGCCGCCAGGACTCCTGGTTCCGCCGGGACCCGCGCGTGCACTGGCTCAGCGGAGCCGCCGCCGACCGCGGGGAACTCCCCGGACTCGCGCAGTCGTTGGTCGAACGAGCGGTCACAGCCTGATCACGTGATGGCATCGGGACGCCCCGGGCGCCTGTCGGGGGCCCGGGGGCGTGCCATCATCAAACTCGTGCCGGTGCGGTCACCGGCGGCGAACTGCGGCGTACTGAGTCCGAGTGGGGAGGGCGCGTGGCGATGGAGGCCGGCCCTCGTGACACCGGGCGGGACGACACCCTGCGGGAAGCGGACCCGACGCTTCCCGCGCGGCCGGGCGACCCGGACGGCTCCGACGGCCCCGCGGTGCTCGGACTGCCCGCCGAACCGGCGCGGCTGACCCCCGACGGCCCCGACGCCCCCGACCCCGCCGAGGCCGAGGCGGCCGCCGGCCCCGAGTTCGAGGTCGAACTGCGCCCCCAGCGCCGCCTGCGCCTGTGGCAGATCGCCCCCATCGTGCTGCTCGCCGCCACCGGCTCGCTGATGTTCGCCTTCCCCCTCGCCTTCGAGTTCGGCGACGGCGGCGCCGTGGTCGCGATGCTCGGCTTCCTCATCAGCTGCTGCGCCGGGGGCTGGGGCATGATGGCCGCGCGCCGCGTGGGCCACACCTGGCCCGGACTGCCGCCCCGCGGGAGCGGCCGCCGCCGCGACTGGCGCACGGCCGCGCTGTACGCCGCGGCCGCCCTGGCCGTCGTGGCCCTCGCCGTCTACCGCGTCGCCCGGCTCCGCTAGGACGCGTCCGTACCGCTCCGCGCCCGCGTGAGGGGCCCCTCGGTACCATGGGGCGGTGACGCAGACCAGCCTCTCCTTCCTCAAGGGCCACGGCACCGAGAACGACTTCGTGATCGTCCCGGACCCGGACAACACCGTCGAGCTGCCGGCCTCCGCCGTCGCCAGGCTCTGCGACCGGCGGGCCGGGATCGGCGCCGACGGCGTGCTGCACGTCGTGCGGTCCGCCGCCCACCCCGACGCCGCGCACCTCGCCGACGAGGCGGAGTGGTTCATGGACTACCGCAACAGCGACGGCTCCGTCGCCGAGATGTGCGGCAACGGCGTCCGCGTCTTCGCCCGCTACCTCCAGTACGCGGGCCACGCCGAGCCCGGGGACCTCGCGATCGCCACCCGCGGCGGGGTCAAGCGCGTCCACCTCGACAAGACCGGCGACGTCACCGTCTCCATGGGCCGCGCCCTGCTCCCCGAGGGCGAGGTCACCGTCAGCGTCGGCACGCGGAGCTGGCCCGCGCGCAACGTGAACATGGGCAACCCGCACGCCGTGGCCTTCGTCGACCGCCTCGACGACGCGGGCGACCTGCTCACCGCCCCTCCGTTCAGCCCGGCCGCCGCCTACCCGACCGGCGTGAACGTCGAATTCGTCGTCGACCGCGGCCCCCGGCACGTCGCCATGCGCGTCCACGAGCGCGGCTCCGGGGAGACCCGCTCCTGCGGCACCGGGGCCTGCGCCGTCGCCGTGGCCGCCATCCGCCGCGACGGCGCCGACCCGGCCGCCACCGGCGAACCGGTCACGTACACCGTCGACCTGCCCGGCGGCACCCTGGTCGTCACCGAGCACCCCGACGGCGAGATCGACATGACCGGGCCGGCCGTCATCGTGGCCTCGGGCGAGTTCGACACCGCCTGGCTCACCGAAACGGCTTTCGCCTGAAGCTTCCCTCCAATGGGTGATCCGTTTCACGCTGAGCGAGAGGTGGACTGCGCCACGTGGTGGGGTCGGTAACATCAGGCACCGGCCCTGAGGGCTCACCGCATGCCCGCCACCGCCGGTCGAAGCCGCCGGAGGTGCCCATGAGTGCAGAGGCCACGAACCCCGAAGCACACCCCGAAGTGCGCTCTGAGCTCCGCAGACGCGGTCGGACCAGGCTGGATCTGCGTCGGCTCGGGCGCGCCGCACTGCTCGGGCCGACCTCCCGGGACCGCCTCCCGGACGCCATCGGCCACGTCGCCGAGGCCCATCGCGCCCACCATCCGGACGCCGATCTGTCCCTTCTGCGCCGTGCTTATCTGCTCGCGGAGACCTCCCACCGCGGCCAGATGAGGAAAAGCGGTGAGCCGTACATCACACATCCGCTCGCCGTCACCCTGATCCTGGCGGAACTCGGCGCCGAGACGACGACGTTGACGGCCTCGCTGCTGCACGACACCGTCGAGGACACGGACGTGACCCTCGATCAGGTCCGCGAGGAGTTCGGCGACGAGGTCTGCTTCATCGTCGACGGCGTCACCAAGGTCGAGAAGATCGACTACGGCGCCGCCGCCGAGCCCGAGACCTTCCGCAAGATGCTCGTCGCCACCGGCAACGACGTCCGCGTCATGTCCATCAAGCTCGCCGACCGGCTCCACAACATGCGCACCCTGGGCGTGATGCGGCCCGAGAAACAGGCCCGCATCGCCAAGGTCACCCGCGACGTGCTCATCCCGCTCGCGGAGCGGCTCGGCGTGCAGGCGCTCAAAACCGAGCTGGAAGACCTCGTCTTCGCGATCCTGCACCCCGAGGAGTACGAGACCACCCGCGCGCTCATCGCCGCCCACGCCGGGGAGCGCGACCCGCTGCCGGCCATCGCGGAGTCCGTACGCACCGTACTGCGCGACGCCGGCATCGCCGCCGAGGTGCAGGTGCGGCCGCGGCACTTCGTCTCCGTCCACCGCATCTCCCGCACGCGCGGCGAACTGCGCGGCTCCGACTTCGGCCGCATCCTCGTCCTCGTCGCCGAGAACGCCGACTGCTACGGGGTGCTGGGCGAACTCCACACCTGTTTCACCCCGGTCGTATCGGAGTTCAAGGACTTCGTCGCCGCCCCCAAGTTCAACCTCTACCAGTCCCTGCACACCGCCGTCGCCACGCCGCGGGGACACGTCGCCGAAGTCATCGTGCGCACCTGGCAGATGCACCGCGTCGCCGAAGCCGGTGTCGTCGCCCTGGGCAATCCGTACGCCACCGGCACCGCGCCCGAAGCCGCCGACTGCGACGAGGAGCGGGTGGACCCGACCCGGCCCGGCTGGCTCTCGCGGCTGCTCGACTGGCAGCAGTCGGCGCCCGACCCCGACACCTTCTGGAGCGTGCTGCGCGCCGAGCTCGCCCAGGACCGGGAGATCACCGTCTTCCGCGCCGACGGCGGCACCCTGGGCCTGCCCGCCGGGGCCAGCTGCATCGACGCCGCCTACGCGCAGCACGGCGACGCCGCCCACGGCTGTATCGGCGCCCGGGTCAACGGGCGCCTCACCTCCCTGTCCTCCGCCCTCGCCGACGGGGACACCGTCCAACTGCTGCTCGCCCAGGACGCCACCTCCGGGCCCGCCGTCGAATGGCTGGACCACGCCAGGACCCCGGCCGCCCGGATCGCCATCAGCAGCTGGCTCCAGTCCCACCCCGACCGCGCCCTGGCCACCACCACGGCCGCCCGGGCGCCGCTGTCGGTGATCGGGGCCCGCGGCGGCGGGGGCAACGCCGTGGCCGAACTGCCCGACGCCACCGTGCGCCTCGCCGGGTGCTGCACCCCCGTACCGCCCGACGCGGTCGCCGGTTTCCTCGTCCGCGGCGGGGCCGTCACCGTCCACCGCGTGCAGTGCGCGGCGGTGGCCCAGATGCGCGCGGTGGGACGCACCTCCGTCGCGGTGCACTGGCGGGCCACCGCAGACTGCCGCGTCACCCTGCTCGCCGAATCGTTCGGCCGCCCCCATCTGCTGGCCGACCTCACCGAGGCCATCGCGCGCGAAGGCGTCGAGGTGGTCTCCGCCACCGTCGAACCGCCCGTGGAGCAGCGGGTCCGGCACAGCTACACCCTCCAGCTGCCCGACGCGACCGGCCTGCCCGCGCTGATGCGGGCGATGCGCGACGTGCCCGGGGTGTACGACGTCAGGCGGGCCTGAGTCCGTTCCGCGTTCCCGTTCGGGTGGTCGCGCAGCGCGCCGTTCGCGGCCGCGCGGCCCGCGCTGGTAAGCGGTGGTGGATGCAGCTCTCCTCCCCGCGCCTGCGCGCCGCCCTGCTCGCCGCGGCCTCCCTCACCCTCGTCGCCGCCGTGCTGCCGCCGCCGGCGCCGCTCGGCATCGGCGACCCGCTGTTCCCGGCGCTCGGGAACCCGGGGTACGACGTCCTCGCCTACGACCTCTCCTTCACGTACAAGGACAACCGCACCCCGCTCGACGCCGTCACCGTCATCGACGCCCGGGCCGAGCGGCCGCTGGAGCGGATCAACCTCGACTTCACCCACGGCAAGGTGGCGTCCGTCGAGGTCAACGGGGAGCCGGCCCGGTTCGAGGGCGTGGGGGAGGACCTCGTGCTGACCCCCGCGCGACCCGTGCCGCGCGGCGGCCGCCTGCACATCGGCGTCCGCCACACCAGCGACCCCCGCGGCCGCGGCGACGGCGGCTGGGTGCCCACGGAGGACGGCCTGGCCATGGCCAACCAGGCCGACGCCGCCCACCGCGTCTTCCCCTGCAACGACCACCCCTCCGACAAGGCGCTCTTCACCTTCCGGATCACCGCCCCGGCCGGCCTCACGGCCGTGGCCAACGGTGTGCCCGGCACCTTCCCCGCCCACCGGTCCGGCTCCGCCACGACCTGGACGTACCGGACCCTGCACCCGATGGCCACCGAACTGGCCCAGGTGTCGATCGGCCGCTCCGCCGTGGTCCACGCCACCGGACCGCACGGTCTGCCGCTGCGCGACGTGGTCCCCGCCGCGGACCGCGAGCTCCTCGACCCCTGGCTGAAGAAGACGCCCGGGCACATCGCGTGGATGGAGGAGCGCGTCGGCCGCTACCCCTTCGAGAACTACGGTGTGCTGATCGCCCGCGCCACCACCGGCTTCGAGCTGGAGACCCAGACCCTCTCGCTCTTCGAACGCGGCATCTTCACCGGCGAGGGCTACCCCGAGTGGTACGTCGAATCCGTGATGGTCCACGAGCTGGCCCACCAGTGGTTCGGCGACAGCGTCAGCCCGCGCAGCTGGTCGGACCTCTGGCTCAACGAGGGACACGCCACCTGGTACGAGGCGCTCTACGCCGACGGCCTCGGCACCTACTCCCTGGAGCGGCGCATGCGCGAGGCGTACCAGCGCTCCGACCAGTGGCGCGCGGCGGGCGGCCCCCCGGCCGCCCCGAAGCCGGCCGCGCCGGGGGAGAAGATCGGGCTGTTCCGGCCCGCCGTCTACGACGGGGCCGCCCTGATCCTCTACGCCCTGCGGCAGGAGGTCGGCGCCGCCGTCTTCGACCGGATCGAGCGGCGCTGGGTGGCCGAGCACAAGGACGGCGTCGCGGGCACGGCCGACTTCGTCCGGCTGGCCTCGCGCGAGGCGGGCCGGGACCTCGGCCCCTTCCTGGAGCCCTGGCTGTACGGCCCCACGACGCCGGCGATGCCCGGCCGGCCCGAGTGGGGCACCCCGAAAAGCGTGTGACGGGCGCGGAACGGGCATGTCACCATCGACGGGGCCGTTCGGGGAATCCCCCGGAGGTGTGACACGTTGAACGTGGCAGTGCGCCGTGACCGCTCTCCGCGGGCGACGGTGCGCCCCGACCCCCACACGGCACGTGTCCGACGGGCCGCGGCAGACGCATTCGAGACGACGTAAGGATCCAATGACCTCCTCTTCTTCCCCTTCCCAGGACGCGCGGGACGCACAGGACGTGCCCGACCCGCAGAGCTTCACCGAGAGCCTTCGGGCCGATGCCCTGATGGAAGAGGACGTCGCCTGGAGCCACGAGATCGACGGAGACCGGGACGGCGAGCAGTTCGAGCGTTCCGAGCGCGCGGCCCTGCGCCGCGTGGTCGGCCTCTCCACCGAACTCGAAGACGTCACCGAGGTCGAGTACCGGCAGCTCCGCCTGGAACGCGTCGTACTCGTCGGTGTCTGGACCTCCGGCACGGTGAACGACGCGGAGAACTCCCTCGCGGAGCTCGCCGCCCTCGCCGAGACGGCGGGCGCGCTCGTCCTCGACGGCGTCATCCAGCGCCGCGACAAGCCGGACCCGGCCACCTTCATCGGCTCGGGCAAGGCCCGCGAGCTGCGCGACATCGTCATGGAGAGCGGCGCCGACACCGTCGTCTGCGACGGTGAGCTCAGCCCCGGCCAGCTCATCGCCCTCGAAGACGTCGTCAAGGTGAAGGTCGTCGACCGGACCGCCCTCATCCTCGACATCTTCGCCCAGCACGCCAAGTCCCGTGAGGGCAAGGCGCAGGTCGCGCTCGCGCAGATGCAGTACATGCTCCCGCGCCTGCGCGGCTGGGGCGCCTCGCTGTCCCGGCAGATGGGTGGCGGCGGCGGTGGCGGCATGGCCACCCGAGGCCCCGGTGAGACCAAGATCGAGACGGACCGGCGGCGGATCCGCGAGAAGATGGCGAAGATGCGCCGGGAGATCGCGGACATGAAGACCGGCCGCGACATCAAGCGGCAGGAACGGCGCCGCAACAAGGTGCCCTCGGTGGCCATCGCCGGTTACACCAACGCCGGAAAGTCCTCGCTGCTCAACCGCCTCACGGGCGCGGGCGTCCTGGTGGAGAACGCCCTGTTCGCCACCCTCGACCCGACCGTGCGCCGGGCCGAGACACCCAGCGGCCGCGTCTACACCCTGGCCGACACGGTCGGCTTCGTCCGGCACCTGCCCCACCACCTCGTCGAGGCGTTCCGCTCCACCATGGAGGAGGTCGGCGAATCCGACCTCATCCTGCACATCGTGGACGGCTCGCACCCGGCGCCGGAGGAGCAGCTGGCGGCGGTGCGCGAGGTGATCCGCGAGGTCGGCGCGGTCAACGTGCCCGAGATCGTGGTGATCAACAAGGCGGACGCCGCGGACCCGCTGGTCCTCCAGCGGCTGCTGCGGATCGAGCGCCACTCCATCGCCGTGTCGGCCCGTACGGGCATGGGCATCGAGGAGCTCCTCGCGCTCATCGACTCCGAGCTCCCGCGTCCCGAGGTCGAGGTGGAGGCCCTGGTGCCGTACACCCTCGGCTCGCTGGTCGCCAAGGCGCACGCCGAGGGCGAGGTGATCTCCGAGGAGCACACCGCGGAGGGCACCTTGCTGAAGGCCCGGGTCCACCAGGAACTGGCGGCGGACCTGGCCCCGTACGCGCTCGCCAAGCGGTGACGCGCCAGCGGGCGCGGCGCGGCTGACAGCACGCGCGTGAGCAACGGCCGAGGGCCCCCCGCACCGCGGGGGGCCCTCGGCCGTGTGCGCGGACTACTTGAACTTGGCGCTCACCGCGTCGAAGATGCCCTTCGCCTCCGGACCCAGTCGCGGCCCGGCCAGCCAGCCCGCCTTCGCCGGGCCGATCGAGGTGTTCGACACCAGCGCGGGCTTGCCGTCGGCGCCCGACGCCACCCAGCCGCCACCGGAGGAACCGCCGGTCATGTTGCAGCCGATGCGGTACATCACGGGATCGGTCGCGGTCAGCGACAGCCGGCCCGGCTTGTCCGCGCACTGGTACGCCTTCTGGCCGTCGAACGGCGCCGCCGCCGGGTAACCGGTGGCCGTGATGCCCGCGACCTTCTGCACGGCCGGGGCGTTGAACTCCACCGGAAGCGCCGAACCGACCGTCTCCTCCAGGGACTTGCCGCCGCCCTTCTCGGGAGCCACGTGCAGGACGGCGAAGTCGTACGGCGCACCCGCGCCGCCGGTCGGGCCGCCGGTCGCGATCCACTGGTCCGAGGTCTGGGCCCAGTCGCTCCACCACACGCCGTACGGGGCCACCTGCTCGCGCGGGGCGCCCTTGAGCTGCGCGGAGGGCTTGCCCGCGTTGTTGTAGGACGGGACGAAGGCGATGTTGCGGTACCAGCCGCCGGCCTTGCCCGCGTGCACGCAGTGGCCCGCCGTCCAGACCATGTTGGACTTGCCCGGGTGCGCGGGGTCCTTCACCACGGTGGCCGAGCAGACCATCGATCCCTCGGGCCCGTCGAAGAACACCTTGCCGGCCGACGGCACGCTCTGGTGGTAGGGCGGAGCCGCGGGCTTGGCCGCCACGACCGCGGGGGTCGGGTCGGTGACGCCCTGGTCCTTGCCCGCGTCCGGATCCACGGCCGGGGTCTGCGGCTGCTCGGCGTCACGCATCCGGTCGGAGTCCCACAGGCCCTCGATGACCGGGTTGATGTAGTCGCCCGCCTCGCGGAGCCAGTCCTCCCGCTTCCAGTTCTTCCACTCGCCCCCCCGCCACTTCTCCAGGTCTATGCCGTGCTGCTTGAGCTTCTCCTTCAGCTGGTCCGGGATCTTGATCCCGTCCGTGCCCGGGAGGCTCGCCGCCACGGTGGGCTTGGCGTCGCCGCCGGCCTCCCCGTCGCCGGGGCCGCAGGCCGAGGCGGTCAGCGCGAGCGCGGCCGCGCACAGGAGCGCGGTGACCGGTCGGTTCGGTCGCATGTCGTTCGTCCCCCTGGTGGTGTTCGAGGCGTGGAGTGCAGCACCCCACTATGCCGCTGCCGCGCAGGACGACACAGGCCGGGGCGCCGGTTCCCGGAGCCCCGGCCCTGCCCGGCAAGGATCTTGGGCCCACCCGTGATCCGCCGCCGCCACCGTCGTTGGTACGTACGGGGGATGGGGGAGCGGCGTCGGTGTTCGAGGCGCGAACGGAAGGGCAGACCGTGCGGGAGGACCGAGACTCGTGGCTTTGACCGAGCCGGCGGCGGCCGCGGCCGCCGCCCAACTCCCGCCGCAGGTGCCACCGCAGGGAGGGGCGCCCGGTACGGGTGCGGGTGCGGGTGCGCTTATGGGCGTCCGTACGGGGACGCGCACGGGGACCCGGACGGGCGCGGCCCCGGGCATGGGCGCGGACCCGCGCGCGGACCCGGGCGGCGCCGGCGGCGGGTCTGTCGCAGCGGGGCCGGCCGGAGCCGGGTCTGCCGGAGCCGGGTCCGGCCCCGGTGGGTCCGGGTCGGGTTTCGGGGCCGTGGCCGGCGCCGGGTGCGGGACGGAAGGGATCCTGCGCCGGCAGGCGCAACGGGAGTCCGCCGCCCGGACGTACGCCCGCTCCCTGCCCGTCGTCCCGGTGCGGGCCCGCGGCCTGACCATCGAGGGCGCCGACGGCCGACGCTACCTCGACTGCCTCTCCGGCGCCGGCACCCTGGCCCTGGGCCACAACCACCCCGTGGTCCTCGAAGCGATCCGCGGCGTCCTGGACTCCGGTGCTCCGCTCCACGTCCTCGACCTCGCGACCCCGGTCAAGGACGCCTTCACCACCGAGCTGTTCGCGAACCTGCCGCCCGCGCTGGCCGCCGACGCCCGCGTCCAGTTCTGCGGTCCCGCCGGCACGGACGCCGTCGAGGCCGCCCTCACACTGGTCCGCACCGCGACCGGCCGCCGCGGCCTGCTCGCCTTCACGGGGGCCTACCACGGCATGACCGCCGGGGCCCTGGGCGCCTCGGGCGGCGCTCCGGACGTCCGCGTGACCCGGCTGCCGTATCCGCAGGACCTCCGCTGCCCGTTCGGCGTCGGCGGCCCGGAAGGCGCCGAACTCGGCGCCCGCTGGACGGAAAGCCTCCTGGACGACCCCAAGAGCGGAGTGCCCGCCCCCGCGGCCATGATCGTCGAGCCGACGCAGGGCGAGGGCGGGGTGCTCCCCGCCCCGGACGCCTGGCTGCGCCGGATGCGGGAGATCACGGCGGCCCGCGGCATCGCCCTGATCGCCGACGAGGTGCAGACGGGCGTCGGCCGGACCGGAGCCTTCTGGGGGGTGGACCACGCCGGGGTCGTGCCCGACGTGATGGTCCTCTCCAAGGCCATCGGCGGCAGTCTCCCGCTGGCCGTCATCGTCTACCGGGCCGAACTCGACGTCTGGGCCCCCGGCGCCCACGCCGGGACCTTCCGGGGCAACCAGCTGGCCATGGCCGCCGGCGCCGCCACCCTCGCCTACGTCCGCGAGAACCGGCTCGCCGAACGCGCCGCCCTGCTCGGGGACCGCATGACGACCGCCCTGCGCGGACTGGCCGCGGACCAGCCCTGCATCGCGGAGGTCCGCGGCCGGGGCTTGATGATCGGCGTCGAACTGGCCGACCCCGAGACGGGCGCCGCCGCACCCGCCCTCGCGGCGGCCGTCCGCGAGGAGTGCCTGGACCGGGGCCTGATCGTCGAACTCGGCGGCCGCCACTCCGCCGTCGTACGCCTCCTCCCCCCGCTGACCCTGACCGACGAACAGGCCTCGGCGGTCCTCGACCGCCTGGCCGACGCCATCCCGGCCGCCGCCGCCCGCCGGCCCCGCTGACCGCACCCGGAGGACCCGCGATGCCCGACCCCCACCACCCCACCCCCCTCCACCCCGGCCCCCAGGGACAGCCCGGCCCGGCGACGACGGGCCCCCACCACCCGGCGGCGGCCACGCACCCGGCCGGCCCCGGGGGCACGGGTTCGCCCGGCGCGGCGACCGCCGGGCCCGTGGACCCCGGGGCGGCGCACCTGCCCTGGTCGGGGGCCGCGGCATCGCCCGGCCCGGGGGTCGGGAGGCTTCTCCGTACGGAGGCCGGGGAGCCGGTTCGCCCTGACGCCGCGGCGTGGCCCGGCGCAGGGACCGGGGAACCGTTCCACCCCGGAGCCAGCGGATCGTCGCGCCCCGGGACCACCGGATCGTCTCGCCCCGGGGTGGACACGCAGAAGCCCCGTTCGGTGGGCACCGGGTTGCCGAGGTCCAAGGACGCGGAGTTCCGCAACCCCGCCGGTGACCTCGGCCGCCCTCCGGCCACCGGGCGCTTTCGACCCGTCGATGAGGATCCGCCTCCTCCCGGGACCGCTGAGCCCACATGGTCCGCAGGCACCGCGGCACACCGCCCCCGGATCGCGACAGACCCTTCGGACCGGGGGCCTGCCAACGAGCCACGAGAACCGGCGGGCGCCGAGCCGCTCCGGCGGCCGGACGCGGACCCGCCCCACCCCCCGGGACCGGAGCCGTTCCGTCCGCTGGCCGTGGACGAACCGGCATCGGCCACCCCGTACCGGACCGCGCCCCCGGCCGGGGCGTACGTACCGCGTGCGGTGTCGTGGGACGGTACGGCCACCGTGCAGGCTGACGCCCACGCTCCGGCCCGGTCCGAACCGCTGGCGGTGCCCCAACCGCCAGGCCCACAAGGCCCGTCCCGGGCCGGGCTCCAGGCCGAGTCCCCTGAGGGGACGTTCCCGCCGGGAGGCAGGCCGCAGCACCCGGCCCCTGAGTCGACGTCGAAGGCCGAACTGCCCTTCGGGCAACCGGGCGGGACCCTGACGGAATCCGGAGCCGCCACGGGCGCGTACCGCGTGTCCGCGTTCCCCGAGGAAGTGGCGCCGGTGCACTGGCCCGCACCGGCGGAGGACGCCAACCGCCTGCCCCCGACCGCTCCCCAGCCAGGACTCGCCTGGGTGGCATCGGAACGCCGCTCCCACCCCGACCTCCCGCCCCCGCCCAACGAACCGGCCCTCACCACCTGGCAGAACCCGGAGCCCCACCTCCAGCCATCCCCACCCGCCCGGTCGCAGCCCGCGCGGCACGCACCGGGTGCGGACGTGGACGCGCCGACCGCACCCGAACGCCAAGGCCCTCCGCCCTCGCCGTCACCGGGCCTGGCCATCCGTCAGGCCCCTGAGGACATGCCGCAGCCCCGTCCGGTGGAGCCCCCGCACTCTGGCGCCGGCACGGCAGGGCCCGTCCACGGCCCCCCGGGTGTTGGCACGGCAGCCCACGCCACCCCGCCCCCCGCGCCGAACGCGCCCACCTGCCCGGCCCCTGAGGGCACCCCCCGCTCCAGCCCGACGACAGCGACGCCCCCGGGCCGCACCCCGACACAGTCGGCACACCACACCCCGGACGACCGAGGCGTAGCCACCCCCGCGCCGCGGCCAGAACACCACGCGGGCGAGGGCGGCGGCGAGGGTGAGGCCGCACCGGAGGCAACGCCCGGGTCCCCCCGTGCGGCCCTGCCGGCCGACTCCGGTCGAGCCGACGCCGGGGGTGACGGCGCGGTCCTGACGACCGCCGGAACCGAGGTCACCTCACAGGCCCAGCCCTACGGCTCGGGTGGTGACGACGACTACGGGCAGCAGGCCGCCGTGCCCCGGCAGAAGGAGGCCGTGCCCGGAGAACGTCCCGGCCGGACCGTCCTGGCGGAGGCCGAGCGGGTCTCGTACGCCGACCCCCTGGACGACCCCGACCCGGCCGTCGCCGCCGAAGCTGCGGCCGTGGAGAACCTGCTCCGCTGCTGGGTCCGCGAAGCCGGCGTACCCCGCCCCGACGGCCCCACCGGCACCCCCCTGCGCATCCCCCTCCTCTCATCCGGCACCGCTCTGCTCGTCGCCGTCCAACTGTGGTCCCCCTCGGGATGGCACCGCTTCGCAGCTCCCCGGCTCGAAGGCGCCCCCGCCGACGCCCCTGCCCTGGACGCCGTCACCGTCGCCGCCCTCATCGCCCGCGAGGGCTCGGGGGCGACCGCCGCCGGCGGCGGCAGCGCCGACCTCGTCGGCCGGGTCGCCGACTCGGTACGCCGTACCGCCGAGTTCATCGCAGACCGGCGAGAACGTCCCACCGCCCCCGACCCCGTCGCAGGCGACCGGTTCCTCACCGCCGAGCAGTCCCTCCTCCTCGGCCACCCACTCCAGCCCGACCCGAAGAGCCGCGAAGGCCTCTCCGAAGCCGAGGTCCGCCGCTACTCACCCGAACTCCACGGCTCCTTCCCCCTGCACTGGTTCGCGATCGCCCCGTCCGCCCTCGCCACCGACTCCGCCTGGACCGAACGCGGCCGCCCGGTCTCGGCCGCCCGGCTCCTCGGCCGGCTCGCCCCGGGAATCCCCCTTCCCGACGGCTTCACCCCCCTGCCCCTCCACCCCTGGCAGGCCCGCGAGCTCCTCCAACGCCCCGCCGTCGCAGCCCTGCTCGATTCCGGCCTCCTCCACGACCTGGGCCCCTTCGGTGACCCCTGGTACCCCACCTCCTCCATCCGCACCGTCCACCGCCCGGGCGCCCCCGCGATGCTCAAGCTCTCCCTGGGTCTGCGCATCACCAACTCCCGCCGCGAGAACCTCCGCAAGGAACTCCACCGCGGGGTGGAGGTCCACCGCCTGCTGCGCACCGGCCTCGCCGAGCAGTGGCAGGCCGCCCACCCCGGCTTCGACATCGTGCGCGACCCCGCCTGGGTCGCCGTCGACGCCCCGGACGGCGCCCCCGTCCCCGGCCTCGACGCCCTCCTGCGCCACAACCCCTTCCGCTCCGACGACGACGCCGTCTGCGTCGCCGCACTCACCTCCCCCCGCCCGTGGCCGGGCCGGACCACCCTGCGCTCCCGGCTCTCCGAGATCATCCGCAGCCTCGCCGAAGCCACCGGACACACCACGTCCGCAGTCGCCGCCGAGTGGTTCCTGCGCTACCTCGACCACGTGGTCCTGCCGGTCCTCGCCTTCGACGCACTCGCCGGCATCGCCCTCGAAGCGCACCAGCAGAACACCCTCGTCCTCCTCGACCCAGCCGGCTGGCCGATCGGCGGCCGCTACCGCGACAACCAGGGCTACTACTTCCGCGCGTCCCACCGCGCGGAGCTGGAGCGCCGCCTCCCGGGCATCGGCAGCGCCAGCGACACCTTCGTGTCCGACGCCGTCACCGACGAACGCTTCACCTACTACCTGGGCATCAACAACGTCCTCGGCCTCGTCGGAGCCTTCGGATCCCAGCAGCTCGCCGACGAGCGCGTCCTCCTCGCCGCCTTCCGCCGGTTCCTGGGCAAGGCCGCGCACCTCGGCCCGGTCCCCGCGCGCCTGCTCGACTCACCCACCCTCCGCTGCAAAGCGAACCTGCTCACCCGCCTCGGCGGCCTCGACGAGCTCGTCGGCCCCGTCGACACCCAGTCCGTCTACGTCACCATCGCCAACCCCCTCCACGCCTGACCCGCCACCACCGACGCGGAGAACACCCCGATGCCCTCCACCGGCACCCCCACCACCGGCCCGACCACACGTCACGGCACCGGTCGCGCCCTCGTCGGCCGCATCGGCGAACCACGGGTCAGCGTCGAGATGCTGCCCCTGCTCGCCGAAGCGGACCTCCTCGACTCCCCGGCGACCTGGGGCAGTGCCCCCACCTCCGCCGGCGTCTTCCGCCTCGAACCCGTACGGCCCGCGCGCCACCTGGACCTGATCGCCCACTGGATGAACGACCCCGCGGTGGCCGCCTACTGGGAGCTGGCCGGTCCGACCGCCGTCACCGCCGCCCACCTACGGACCCGGCTCGACGCCGACGGCAGCGTCATCCCCTGCCTCGGCCTGCTCGACGGCACACCGATGAGCTACTGGGAGATCTACCGCGCCGACCTCGACCCCCTGTCGCGGTACTACCCCGCACGCCCCCACGACACCGGTATCCACCTGCTCATCGGAGACGGCACGAACCGGGGCAAAGGGCTGGGCACCGCCCTGCTGCGCGCCGTCGCCGACCTGATCTTCGACAACCGTCCCCGCTGCACCCGCGTCCTCGCCGAACCGGACATCCGCAACACCCCCTCCGTATCAGCCTTCCTGGGCTCCGGCTTCCGCTGTTCCACGGAAGTCGACCTTCCCGACAAGCGAGCCGCGCTGATGATCCGGGAACGGGCGCTGCGCAACCTCCTCTGACTGCCGCCCCCGCACGCCCCGGCCATCGACGCCGGTCATGCTTCTCCCTCCGAAAACTCTGCGCCACGCAGCAAAGTTCCCGATCTTCGAGAGATTCCCTCCCGATCCCCACGGCCCCGCCCCCGGAGCCATGCTCCGGTTCCCCGTACGGGCGGAGATCCGGCGCTCCCAGGCCCGCTTCCCCCGGCACGAGAGCGGCGCCCGGACCCGGGCGCGGACCGCCGCGCCCGCTCCCGCCGGCCCCGGCCACGCTGCGCCCCGGCGTGGCGCTCCACCCGGCGCACCGTCCGGGAATGCCCATTCGGTGCCGCCGCTGTCGGTGGCGCCCCGTAGGGTTGGCGGTGCTATGACGAAGCCCTCCCTCCCCGACCTGCTGCACGCCGCCGTCTCCGCCGTCGGCGGCACGGAGCGCCCCGGCCAGGTGGCCATGGCCGAAGCCGTCGCCGAAGCGATCGACGACAACTCCCACCGGCTGATCCAGGCCGGCACCGGCACCGGAAAGTCCCTGGGCTACCTGGTGCCCGCCCTCGCCCACGGTGAGCGGGTGGTGGTGGCCACGGCCACCCTCGCCCTCCAGCGGCAGCTCGTCGAGCGCGACCTGCCCCGGACGGTGGAGGCGCTGCACCCGCAGCTGCGCCGCCGCCCGCAGTTCGCCATGCTCAAAGGCCGGTCCAACTACCTCTGCCTGCACCGCCTCCACGAAGGGGCCCCGCAGGACGAGGAGGAGGGCCTCTTCGACCAGTTCGAGGCAGCCACCCCCACCAGCAAGCTCGGCAAGGACCTCCTGCGCCTGCGGGACTGGGCCGACGAGACCGAGACCGGCGATCGCGACGACCTGACCCCCGGCGTCTCGGACAAGGCCTGGTCGCAGATCTCCGTCTCCTCCCGCGAATGCCTCGGCGCGTCGAAGTGCGCCTACGGCGCCGAGTGCTTCGCCGAAGCGGCCCGGGAGCGCGCCAAGCTCGCCGACGTGGTCGTCACCAACCATGCGCTGCTCGCCATCGACGCCATCGAGGGTGCCCCGGTCCTGCCGCAGCACGAGGTGCTGATCGTGGACGAGGCCCACGAGCTCGTCTCCCGGGTGACCGGCGTCGCCACCGGCGAGCTGACCCCGGGCCAGGTCAACCGGGCCGTCAAGCGGGCCGCCAAGCTGGTCGACGAGAAGACCGCCGACTCCCTGCAGACCGCCTCCGAGTCCTTCGAGCGGGTCATGGAGCTTGCCCTCCCCGGCCGGCTGGAAGAGGTCCCCGAAGACCTCGGGTACGCGCTCATGGCCCTGCGCGACGCCGCGCGGAACGTGATCTCGGCGATCGGTGCCACCCGCGACAAGTCCGTCCAGGACGAGGACGCGGTCCGCAAGCAGGCCCTGGCCGCGGTGGAGAGCGTCCACGGCGTGGCCGAGCGGATCACCAACGGCTCCGAGTACGACGTCGTCTGGTACGAACGCCACGACCGCTTCGGCGCCACCCTGCGGGTCGCCCCGCTGTCGGTGTCCGGCCTGCTGCGGGAGAAGCTGTTCGAGGACCGTTCCGTGGTCCTGACCTCCGCCACCCTGAAGCTCGGCGGCGACTTCAACGGCGTCGCCGCCTCCCTCGGGCTCTCCGCGGAGGGCGTCGAAGGGGAGGACGTACCGCTCTGGAAGGGCCTGGACGTCGGCTCGCCCTTCGACTACCCCAAACAGGGCATCCTCTACGTCGCCAAGCACCTGGCCACGCCGGGGCGCGAGGGCACCCGGGGCGACATGATGGACGAGCTGGCGGAGCTGATCGAAGCCGCCGGCGGACGCACCCTCGGACTGTTCTCGTCCATGCGCGGAGCCAAGGCGGCGGCCGAGGAACTGCGCGGCCGGATCGAGAACCCCATTCTCCTCCAGGGCGAGGAGACCCTCGGTGAGCTGATCAAGATGTTCGCCGCCGACCCCGCGACCTGCCTGTTCGGCACGCTCTCCCTGTGGCAGGGCGTGGACGTGCCCGGGCCCAGCTGCCAGCTCGTGGTCATGGACCGCATCCCGTTCCCCCGTCCCGACGATCCGCTGATGAGCGCCCGGCAGAAGTCGGTCGAGGAGCACGGCGGGAACGGCTTCATGGCCGTCGCCGCGACCCACGCCGCCCTGCTCATGGCCCAGGGCGCGGGCCGCCTCGTACGGGCCACGGGCGACCGCGGTGTCGTCGCCGTCCTGGACCCCCGGCTCGCCACGGCCCGGTACGGCAGCTTCCTGAAGGCCACCCTGCCGGACTTCTGGTACACCACCGACCGCAACCAGGCCCGCCGCTCCCTGGCGGCCATCGACGCGACCGCGAAGGCGGACGGCGCGTAGCTCCGAGAGCGGCAGCGGACACAAAACAGCCCCGGGACCGGCGCAGTGGATCCCGGGGCTGGACGGTGGCGACGGACTCAGATCCGGCGCAGTACGGCGACGACCTTGCCGAGGATGGTCGCTTCGTCGCCGGGGATGGGCTGGTACGCGGCATTGTGCGGCAGCAGCCAGACGTGGCCGTCCTCGCGCTTGAAGCGCTTGACCGTTGCTTCGCCGTCCAGCATCGCGGCGACGATGTCGCCGTTCTCCGCGACCGGCTGGCGGCGCACGGTGACCCAGTCGCCGTCACAGATCGCGGCCTCGATCATCGAATCGCCCACGACCTTCAGGACGAAGAGCTCACCGTCGCCGACCAGCTGGCGGGGGAGCGGGAACACGTCCTCCACCGACTCCTCGGCGAGGATCGGGCCGCCGGCCGCGATCCGGCCCACCAGGGGCACGTACGACGCGGCGGGCTTGCCCGTGGTGTCCGTGGGCTGCGAGCTCGGCTGGTCCGACCCCCGGACCTCGTACGCCCGCGGGCGGTGCGGGTCGCGGCGCAGGAACCCCTTGCGCTCCAGGGCCATCAGCTGGTGGGCCACGGACGAGGTGCTGGAGAGGCCGACCGCCTGGCCGATCTCACGCATCGACGGCGGGTAGCCGCGCCGCTGCACCGAATCCCGGATGACCTCGATGACCCTCCGCTGCCGGTCCGTGAGCCCGGAGCTGTCGGCGCGGATGCCTGGAGGTCGACCTGGCAACGAGCGTGCGGGGCGTACGGGCTCCGCCTCCGGGTTCAGGTTTGCGTCGTTCATGGCATGCACCGGCTCAAGTCGGCTCTGGGAGCGGTTCTGGGCAGTGATGGTGGCACTGTCTGCGGTGGTGGTCACGTCGGCCCCTCTCGAAATGTTCTCCCTAGCTGGACAACGGTAGTAGCTTTCGAAAGGTTGCGCCAAACACACGTTCGAGTGAAAAATCGCAGATCGTTCAACGTGGCCATATCAAGGGGTGTATAGACGATCGGTTCGCCGAACGCCGGTTCGGCTCGGCAGTCGCTGGTTACGGTACCCTTCCCGCTCGGGTCGCCGACGCGCGGGCACCGGCACAGTCTGGCACCGCGAGGCACTCCGCCGAGGTGTCCGCCGCCGCGACACGCGGAGCGGAATAAATCCACCGCAACCCAAGATCTAGTGGTTGGATGAGCGCGGCCGCCCAGAAGTTGTGGTCCCCGGTCTGTCGGGGCTCCCGACATCGCCTATGCTGGTGGCTGCTTCACGAGCCCCCGACAGAGCCCCGTCCCTGTCGCTCAGGGGCCCCGTGGGGTGATTCAGTCGTGCCAAGAAGGAGGGTGAGGGAACCATGCACTGCCCCTTCTGCAGGCACCCCGACAGTCGCGTAGTCGACAGCCGCACCACGGACGACGGCACGTCGATCCGCCGGCGCCGTCAGTGCCCCGACTGCTCCCGTCGCTTCACGACGGTGGAGACGGCCTCGCTGATGGTGATCAAGCGCAGCGGGGTGACCGAACCCTTCAGTCGAACCAAGGTCATTTCCGGTGTCCGCAAGGCGTGCCAGGGGCGACCCGTCACCGAGGACGCCCTCGCCAAACTCGGCCAACGGGTCGAGGAGGCGGTGCGCGCCACCGGCAGTGCCGAGCTGACCACCCACGACGTGGGCCTGGCGATACTCGGTCCCCTGCAGGAGCTCGATCTGGTCGCCTACCTCCGGTTCGCGTCCGTTTACAAGGCGTTCGACACGCTCGAAGACTTCGAGACCGCCATCGCGGAACTCCGTGTGCCGCGGCCTCACCCCGTAGAGTGCGAGCCCGGTGGGACCCCTCCGGTCCCCGTGCCCGCCTCCGCCGCCGACTGACCGGACGGCCCGCACCGCGGAGCCCTTCGCCCCGCGGTGCGGCCGGTCAGCCAGGCGAAGAAACGTAGATCCAGGACACAGCACCGTGCCGCGGAATAACGCTGGCACTTTAGGGCGTTTTTGCCCGTATATGGGAGGCGGCATGACAGAGACGGCGAGCAGCTCGGCACGTGGTTCCCGCGCCAAGGGGACCAAGGCTGCCAAGGGCGGCCTGCGTATCGAGCGCATCCACACCACCCCGGGCGTGCACCCGTACGACGAGGTGAGCTGGGAGCGCCGTGACGTCGTCATGACCAACTGGCGCGACGGCTCGGTCAACTTCGAGCAGCGTGGCGTCGAGTTCCCCGACTTCTGGTCGGTGAACGCGGTCAACATCGTCACCAGCAAGTACTTCCGCGGCGCGGTCGGCACCGCGCAGCGCGAAACCGGTCTGAAGCAGCTCATCGACCGGATCGTGAAGACGTACACGAAGGCCGGCGAGGACTTCGACTACTTCTCCTCGCCCGCCGACGTGGAGATCTTCGAGCACGAGCTGACGTACGCGCTCCTGCACCAGATCTTCAGCTTCAACTCGCCGGTGTGGTTCAACGTCGGAACGCCCCAGCCGCAGCAGGTCTCCGCCTGCTTCATCCTGGCCGTCGACGACTCCATGGAGTCGATCCTCGACTGGTACAAGGAAGAGGGCATGATCTTCAAGGGCGGCTCCGGAGCCGGCCTGAACCTCTCCCGCATCCGCTCCTCCAAGGAGCTCCTCTCCTCCGGCGGCAACGCCTCCGGTCCGGTCTCCTTCATGCGCGGCGCCGACGCCTCCGCCGGAACGATCAAGTCGGGCGGCGCCACGCGCCGCGCGGCCAAGATGGTCGTCCTGGACGTGGACCACCCGGACGTCGAGGCCTTCATCGAGACCAAGGTGAAGGAGGAGGAGAAGATCCGCGCCCTGCGCGACGCGGGCTTCGACATGGACCTGGGCGGCGACGACATCACGTCCGTCCAGTACCAGAACGCCAACAACTCCGTCCGCGTGAACGACGAGTTCATGGAGGCCGTCGAGAGCGGCTCGCAGTTCGGTCTGCGCGCCCGCATGACCGGCGAGGTCATCGAGAAGGTCGACGCGAAGGCGCTCTTCCGCAAGCTCGCCGAGGCCGCGTGGGCCTGTGCCGACCCGGGCATCCAGTACGACGGTGTGATCAACAACTGGCACACCTGCCCCGAGTCCGGCCGCATCACCGCGTCGAACCCGTGCAGCGAGTACATGCACCTGGACAACACGTCCTGCAACCTCGCCTCGCTCAACCTCATGAAGTTCCTCGACGACGACGGCAAGGGCAACCAGTCCTTCGACGCCGAGCGCTTCGCCAAGGTCGTCGAGCTCGTCATCACGGCGATGGACATCTCCATCTGCTTCGCCGACTTCCCGACGCCGAAGATCGGCGAGAACACCCGCGCCTTCCGCCAGCTGGGCATCGGCTACGCCAACCTCGGCGCCCTGCTGATGGCCACCGGCCACGCGTACGACTCGGACGGCGGCCGCACCCTCGCCGCCTCGATCACCTCGCTGATGACCGGCACCGCGTACCGCCGCTCCGCCGAGCTGGCCGCCATCGTCGGCCCGTACGACGGCTACGCCCGCAACGCCGAGTCGCACAAGCGCGTGATGAAGCAGCACGCCGACGCCAACGCCGTCGCGCCGCGCACCGAGGACCTGGACAAGACGATCTGGGCCGCGGCCACCGAGGCCTGGCAGGACGTCGTCCGCCTGGGCGAGAAGAACGGCTTCCGCAACGCGCAGGCCTCCGTCCTCGCCCCGACCGGCACCATCGGTCTCGCGATGTCCTGCGACACCACCGGAGTCGAGCCGGACCTGGCCCTGGTCAAGTTCAAGAAGCTCGTCGGCGGCGGCTCGATGCAGATCGTCAACGGCACCGTCCCGCAGGCCCTGCGCCGCCTGGGCTACCAGGAGGAGCAGATCGAGGCGATCGTCTCCCACATCGCCGAGCACGGCGTGGTGGTCGACGCCCCGGGCCTGAAGACCGAGCACTACTCGGTGTTCGACTGCGCCATGGGCGAGCGCTCCATCTCCGCGATGGGCCACGTCCGGATGATGGCGGCGATCCAGCCCTGGATCTCCGGCGCGATCTCGAAGACGGTCAACATGCCGGAGACGGCGACCGTCGAGGAGATCGAGGAGATCTACTTCGAGGCCTGGAAGCTCGGCGTCAAGGCGCTCGCGATCTACCGCGACAACTGCAAGGTCGGCCAGCCCCTCTCCGCGAAGAAGAAGGAAGAGGAGAAGGCCGAGGTCACCGAGAAGGCCGAGGAGACCATCCGCGCGGCGGTCGAGAAGGTCATCGAGTACCGTCCGGTCCGCAAGCGCCTCCCGAAGGGCCGCCCGGGGATCACCACCTCCTTCACGGTCGGTGGCGCCGAGGGCTACATGACGGCGAACAGCTACCCGGACGACGGCCTGGGCGAGGTCTTCCTGAAGATGTCCAAGCAGGGTTCGACCCTCGCGGGCATGATGGACGCCTTCTCCATCGCCGTCTCGGTCGGTCTGCAGTACGGCGTGCCGCTGGAGACCTACGTCTCGAAGTTCACGAACATGCGCTTCGAGCCGGCCGGCATGACGGACGACCCGGACGTGCGGATGGCGCAGTCGATCGTCGACTACATCTTCCGCCGCGTGGCGCTCGACTTCCTGCCCTTCGAGACCCGCTCGGCGCTCGGCATCCACTCCGCCGAGGAGCGCCAGCGCCACCTCGACACGGGCTCCTACGAGCCCCTGGACGAGGAGGTCGACACCGAGGCCCTGGCCCAGTCGGCCCCGCTGGCCGCGGTGCCCTCGGCGCCGAAGCCGGTCGCCGTGGCGCCGGTCCCGGCCCCCAAGACGGCGCACAGCAGCGCCGAACTGGTCGAGATGCAGCTCGGCGTGTCCGCCGACGCCCCGCTCTGCTTCTCGTGCGGTACGAAGATGCAGCGCGCCGGCTCCTGCTACATCTGCGAGGGCTGCGGCTCCACCAGCGGCTGCAGCTGACGGTGACGGTCGGCCGCCGGCCCGTACCGGCCGGCGGCCGCTGACACCGTGAACCGCCGAGGCGGGGAGGTCTCCCGGGAGACCTCCCCGCCTCCGGTGCGTCCGCGCCCGCCGGTGTGCTCCCGGCCGGGCGGGCCGGGTACCGTCCGGACGCCGGGTCCGGTGCCGGCCCGGGTCGCGGGCGCGTCGGTCGCGGGTGTGACGGCGGAGCGGGGAGACGGGGAGCCATGTGGAGCGGTGAAGAGCTGGACCTGGACGCCTATCTGGAGCGGATCGGGTACGGGGAGGGAGGCGGGACGGGTGACCGGGAACTGCGCCCCGACCTCGGGACGTTGTACGCAGTGCACCGCGCCCACACCGCCGCCGTCGCCTTCGAGAACCTGGACGTCGCGCTCGGCCGCCCCATCGCGCTCGACGTCAAGGCGATCGAGGCCAAGCTCGTGCACGGCCGCCGGGGCGGCTACTGCTACGAGCAGAACTCGCTGCTGGCCGCCGCCCTGGAGCGGATCGGCTTCGAGGTCTCGGGGCGCGGCGCCCGCAACCGCACCCGCGGGGACTCCCTGCTGGCGGTGACGCACGCCGTCCTCGTCGTCACCGTCGACGGGGAACCGTGGCTGTGCGACGCCGGGTTCGGGTACCAGGGCCCCCTGGAGCCGGTCCCGCTGGCGCGGCCCGGAGCCGAGGTCCGCCAGGGGGAGTGGGCCTTCCGCGTCCGGGAGGAGGCGGACGGCGTCCTCGTCCTGTGCGCCCTGCGCGCCGGGACCTGGCGGGACCTGTACGCCTTCTCCCCGCAGCACTACCACCCCGTCGACTACGTCCTGCTGAACCACTACAGCTCCTCCCACCCCGGCTCCTCCTTCGTCGGACGGGTCGTCGTCCAGCACCCGGGTGGGCCCGTGCGGCGGTCACTCGTCGGGCGCCGGCTGGTGCGCCTGCACCCCGACGGGCGCACCGAGGAGCAGGCCGTGGACCCGGACGGGCTCCTGGACGTGCTCGACCGGGAGTTCGGCCTTCGCCTGCCCGAGCGGGACGCGGCGGAACTGGTCGCGATCCACCGCGCCGGAGACTGACCCGGGCCGCGCCGGGACCGTACGATGGCGCCGTGCTGGTCAAGTGGATTCGCTGCACGGTGACGGACCGACGCGGGTTCGAGCGCGGGCAGCGCAAATGGGCGGGGCTGCCGGGGGAACCCGGATTCCGGGGGCAGGGCGGCGGTTGGAGCCGGGGCCGGCAGGGGGTCGCGCATGTCTTCACGTTCTGGGAGAGCCGTTCCTTCTACGACTCCTTCATGGCGCGCGCGCACGACCGGCTCGCCGCCGCGCAGAACGGCACGTACACCGACCTGCGCGCCACCCTCTTCGACCACCGCTTCGACGTGAAGACCGGCTTCGAGCCTCGCTTCACCGACGCCGACGTGGTCCGGGTCGCGCACACGCGGGTCAGGGAGGGCCGGGTCGACCACTTCGCCCTCATGCAGGAGAAGGTGTGGAATCCGGCCATGGCTGGTTCACCGGGCATGGTCCGGGGCCTCTTCGGCGAGGCCCCTGGACGGGAGTTCCTGGTGCTGTCGATGTGGCACGCGGCCGCCGAGCACGGCAAGTACCGGCAGGAGCGGGTGGAGCGCCTCTCCCTGCGCGCCCAGATCCAGGCCGACGTCGAGGCGCTGACCGGCGACGTCGTCGACCTCGAACCCTCCTGGACGGTATGACCGTACGATGACCGGCCACCCCACCGGCGTGCCCGGTGCGTCGGCCGGTCCGTGGCCGAATAAGGTCGTGGGATGGCTCGACCACGGCGCATCGTCCTTGTCCGGCACGGGGAATCGGAGGGAAACGCCGACGACACCATCTACGAGCGGGAGCCCGACCACGCCCTGCGGCTGACCCGGAACGGGCGCGAGCAGGCCGCGGAGGCGGGCGTCCGGCTGCGCGAACTCTTCCGCGCCGAGACGATCAGCGCGTACGTCTCCCCCTACCGCCGCACCCTGCAGACCTTCCGCGAGCTCGGACTGGACCCCTCCCTGGTCCGGACCCGCGAGGAGCCCCGGCTCCGCGAGCAGGACTGGGGCAACTGGCAGGACCGGGACGACGTACGGCTGCAGAAGGCCTACCGCGACGCCTACGGGCACTTCTTCTACCGCTTCGCCCAAGGCGAGTCCGGGGCCGACGTGTACGACCGGGTCGGATCCTTCCTGGAGAGCCTCTACCGCAGCTTCGAGGCGGACGACCACCCGGAGAACGTCCTCCTGGTGACCCACGGGCTGACCATGAGGCTGTTCTGCATGCGCTGGTTCCACTGGTCCGTGGCCGAGTTCGAGGCCCTGTCCAACCCGGGGAACGGCGAATTCCGCGTACTCCAGCTGGGCCGGGACGGCCGGTACCGGATGGACCGCCCGTTTGAGCGCTGGACCACACCCGAGCCTTACGACCTGGACGGCTAGAGTGGCCCGGGATGACCGCTGACTCCTCTCCCGAAAGGCGCTACGCACGCGCCGTGGCCAGCCTCCGAGGGCTGGCCCTGGGCGACGCGCTGGGTTCCCAGTACTTCGTCCCCGTGAACTACCCGCTGCTCAAGCGGCGCGAGCTGCCGTCCGGCGACGCGACGTGGCAGTGGACCGACGACACCGAGATGGCCTGCTCGGTGGTCGCGGTGCTGGCCGAGCACGGCCGCATCGACCAGGACGCGCTCGCGAGCTCCTTCGCCCGCCACCACGACTTCGACCGCGGCTACGGGCCCGCGGTCAACCGCATGCTGCGGCTGGTCCGCGAGGGCCAGGACTGGCGCACCCTGGCCGCCGAACTGTTCAACGGGCAGGGCTCCTGGGGCAACGGCGCGGCCATGCGCATCGCACCGCTGGGAGCCTGGTACGCCGACGACCCCGAGCAGGCCACGCACCAGGCGGAGATCTCCGCCTACACCACGCACCAGCACCGCGAGGCGGTGTGCGGGGCCATGGCCGTGGCCGCGGCGGCCGCGCTCGCGGCGGCCCCGGACGGTCCGCCGAAGGCTGCGGACCTGCTGGACGGGGTGATCGCGCTGGTGCCGCGCAGCGCCGTGGGCGCCGGGGTGCGCAGGGCGCGGGACATGCTGGACTACGGCGACGCGACCACCGTCGCGGCGGTGCTGGGCTGCGGACGGCGCACGAGCGCCCACGACACGGTGCCGTTCGCACTCTGGTCGGCGGCGCGGGCGCTGGACGACTACGAGCGGGCGTTCTGGACCACCGCCCAGGTGGGCGGCGACGTCGACACCACCTGCGCGATCGTCGGGGGCATCCTGGGATCGCGCGGCGACGCGGTGCTCCCGCCGGCGTGGCTCGACCGCACCGAGGCCCTGCCCGCCTGGCTCCCCGAGACGGCGCGCTGACCCGCCGCAGACCCCATCCGATTGTCACGGTCCTGCCACAGGGACCCTGGGCGTCTGGCTGAATCCGCACGTCACGGGCCTACTCTGTCCGCTTCGCCACCCCCGGGGGACGTGGGGCGGCCGACAGGGGAGGGGAACCCATGGCGGAACACAGCGACGGCGTGGACAAGACGACGGCCAAGGCCGCGGGCGGAGCCGCGGACCCGGCCGGAGCCGCGGGCACGGCCGGTGCGGGCGCCACGGCCCCGGCCGCGCCTGCGGCCCGGGCCACCGCCGGCCCCGGTGCGGGCGACACGGCTGCCGGTGCCACGGCTCCTGAGGTCGCCCCGGCCACCGCCGGCCCCGTGCCGGGGCCGGACACGGACGCCGGTGCCGGGCCCGGGGCGCCGCCCGGTTCGGCGGCCGATGCCGCCGCCTGGCACGCCGCGCAGGCCTACCAGTACCGACTCCGGGCAGCCGCCGCCGCCCGCGCCGAGGGCGGCGCGCCGCCCGCGTGGGCCGTGCTCGTGCGCCCCGCCGAGGCCGCCCCGGTCCGTACCGCCACGCTCGTCGCCGCCCTCGTCACCGGCCTCACCGCGGCCCTGCTGCTCGGCGACGGGCTCGGCATCGGGCTGCTGCTCGCCGTGGCGCCCGCGGCCGTCGCCGCGTACGCCGCCGCCCGAGCGGCCCGGCGTACGGCCCGGCCCTGGACCGTGGCCTGGGCCGTCGGCTGCCTCGCGCTGCTGACCGTACCGGCCCTGCGTGACGCCGCGTGGCCCGCCGTCCTCGCCGTACTCGCCGCGATCCTGCTCGCCGCGCTCGCCCTGCACGGCAGCCGCACCTGGCCCGGCATCGTGCTCAGCCCGGTCGGCTTCCTCGAAGCGGTCGTCTCGGGCACCGGCTGGGCCTGGGCCGGGCTGCGCTCCCGCAGCGGAGCCAGCCGGGAGCGTTGGCTGCCGGTGGCCAAGGCGGTCGTGGTGGCCGCGGTCCTGCTGCTGCTCTTCGGCACGCTGTTCGCCTCCGCCGACGCCGCCTTCGCCGACCTGCTCGGCCACCTCACGCCCGACGTGACGGCCGGGGAAGGGCCGTTGCGCGCCCTGCTCTTCCTGGCCGGCGCCGTTCTCGCGCTCGCCGCCGCCCGCGTCGCCGCCGCCCCGCTGCGCTGGGACCGGATCACCGTCGCACCCGGCGCCGCGCGGTCCCGCGTCGAATGGGCGCTGCCGCTGGTCGTGCTCGACCTGCTCTTCGCCGGCTTCAACGCGGTGCAGCTCGCCGTCCTGTTCGGCGGGTACGACAGGATCCTGCGGAGCACCGGGCTCGGTCACGCCGAATACGCCCGGCAGGGCTTCTGGCAGCTGCTCGGGGCGACGCTCCTGACCCTCGCGGTGATCGCCCTCGCCCTGCGCTGGGCGCCGCGCGGCGGCCCCGGCGACCGGCGCCTCGTCCGCGCGGTGCTCGGCTCGCTGTGCGCGCTGACGCTGATCGTGGTCGCCGCCGCGCTGCGCCGCATGGACCTCTACGTGGACGCGTACGGGCTGACCCGGCTGCGGGTCTCGGTCGCCGCGATGGAGCTGTGGCTCGGGCTGGTCATCGTACTGATCATGGCCGCCGGGGTGTTCGGTGCCCGCTGGCTGCCGCGCGCGCTGGCCGGGAGTGCGGCGGCCGCCGTCCTCGCCTTCGGGCTGCTGTCGCCGGACGGTCTGATCGCCGAGCGGAACGTGTCCCGCTACCAGCAGGACGGCAAGATCGACCTGGCCTACCTCCAATCCCTGTCGGCCGACGCGGTACCCGCCCTCGACGGGCTGCCGGAGCCCCGGCGTTCCTGCGCACTGCGCGGCATCAACGACGAGCTGTCGCGGGGCGGGAGCATCCCCTGGTACGCGATGAGCCTCGGCGAGTACCGGGCCCGGCAGATCCTGCGCGAGCGGCCGGTGACGGCCCCCTACGAGGTCTGCGCGGGCCTCGGCACCTTCGGCGGCAGCGGCCGCATCCGGTACTGACGGCCCGCGGACCGCCGCGCCGCGGGAGCGCAACCGCCCCGCGGCCGCGTCCTGTCAGGCCGCCGGGCCGGCCTCCGCGGCGGCGCCGCTCAGGGCCTCCAGGTCGCTCTTGCGGACCCGGATCACGAGCAGCGCCGTGGCCAGGGCGAGCCCGGCCATCGCCACGCCGGCGGTGAACGCGGTCGAGATGCCCTGGGTCAGCACCAGGTCGCCCCAGGGGTCGGGCAGCCGACCGGTCTCCTCGAAGGCGGCCAACTGCGCCGGCTCGGCCCGGGCCATGAAGGCCGGGACCTGCTTCTCCGCCTCCGTACGGGTGGCCGTCCCGAAGACGGTGACCAGGATGGACAGGCCGAGCGAGCCGCCCACCTGCTGGCTGGCGTTGAGCAGCCCGGACGCCGCGCCGGCCTCCCTCGGGGCCACGCCGGAGACGGCGGTGAGGGTCAGCGTCACGAAGTTGAGGCCCATGCCGAAGCCGAAGAGCACCATCGGGCCGAGGACCCCGGAGAGGTACGAGCTGTCGGTGGTGATGAAGGTCAGCCAGGTCAGCCCGGAGCCCGTGAACGCGGAGCCGGCGACCATGAACGGCTTGGGTCCGAAGCGCGGCAGGAAGCGCTGCGAGAGGCCGGCGGCCGTCACGATGGCCAGGGTCACGGGCAGGAAGCCGAGGCCGGACTGGATCGGGGAGAAGTCCAGGACGTTCTGGACGAACTGGACGATGAAGAAGAACATGCCGAACATCGCCGCGGCGAGGCCGAGCATGATCAGGTAGGTGCCGGCGCGGTTGCGGTCGGCGAACATCCGCAGCGGGATGATCGGCTCGCGGGCGCGGGACTCGACGAGCACGAAGAGCCCGAGCAGGACCAGGGCCGCGGCGAAGGAGCCGAGCGTCAGGGAGTCGCGCCAGCCCGCCTCGGAGGCGCGGATGAATCCGTAGACGAGCGAGGCCATGCCGCCGGTGGAGGTGAGCGCCCCGGCGACGTCGAAGCGGCCGGGGTGGCGTTCGGACTCGGTGATGTAGAGCGGGGCGAGCACCGCGATCAGCACGCCGATCGGCACGTTGACGAAGAGCACCCAGCGCCAGTCGAGCCACTCGGTGAGCATGCCGCCGGTCAGCAGGCCGATGGCGCCGCCGCCCGCCGAGACGGCGGCGAACACGCCGAAGGCCCGGTTCCGCTCGGGACCCTCGGCGAAGGTGGTGGTGATGAGGGCGAGGGAGGTGGGCGAGGCGATGGCGCCGCCGACCCCCTGCAGCGCGCGGGCGGCGAGCAGCTGCCAGGGCTCCTCGGCGAAGCCGCCCAGCAGCGAGGCCAGGGTGAAGAGCAGGATGCCGGTCATGAAGACGCGGCGGCGGCCGAGGATGTCGCCGGCCCGCCCGCCGAGCAGGAGCAGGCCGCCGAAGGTGAGGGTGTAGGCGCTGAGCACCCAGGAGAGGTCGGTGGTGCTGAAGGAGAGCGCGGTCTGGATGTGGGGCAGGGCGATGTTCACGATCGTCGCGTCGAGGACGACCATGAGCTGGCAGGCGGCGATCACGGTGAGCGCCACTCCGGGGCGCCCCTCCCGACGGGCCGCGCCCGGTATCCGGGGTTTGGCGAGTTGAGAGCTTGTCACTGAGGAACCCCCCAAAGTGAAATAGTGAACGCATCCGTTCACTGCGGGTACACGGTAGGAGCCGAGCCTTAGTGAACGCAAGCGTTCACTAAGGCTGAAAGTACGTACGACGGACGTGCGGGCCGGTCGGAGGTGCGGAGAGATGACGGGTCCGGGCCGGACGGTGGCGGCAGCGGGGCGAAGACGCGGCCCCGAACTCGAACGGGCCATCCTCGGCGCCGCGTTGGAGCAGCTGGGCACGGTGGGGTGGAGCGCGCTCACCATGGAGGGGGTCGCGGCCGGCGCCCACACCGGCAAGGCCGCGCTCTACCGGCGGTGGCCCTCGAAGGCCGACCTGGTGGTCGACGCCCTGCGGGCCGGGCTGCCGGGGATCGGGGAGATTCCCGACGGCGGATCGGTCCGCGAGGACCTGCGCCTGTTGTGCGTCCGGATGAGGGACGTCATGGACTCGCTCGCGGGTCAGGCGCTGCGCTCGGTGCTTCACGAATGCGATGACGTGCACGCGGACCGATTCCGCGGGGTCATCTGGGCCGGGCTGCACGAGCCGGCGCAGAGGCTGATCGCGGAGCTTTTGCGGCGGGGGGTCGCGAGGGGGGACGTGCGGGCGGACGCGACCGGTCCGTTCGTCGTGGACGCCATTCCGGCGATGATGATGTACCGGTCGAAGGTGTGCGGCAGCGAATGGCCGGAGGTGGACATCGAGGCGATGATCGACGGGCTGATGGTGCCGCTGCTGAGGCCGTGAGGCCGTGAGGCCGTGAGGCCGTGAGGTCGCGGGGTCGCGGGGTCGGGGGCGGGGCGCCGTGATCCCGGGGTCGTGACGCAGCGGAACGGGGCCGGTCGCGGGGCGGTCGTGGGGCCCGTCGCGAGCCGGTGGTGCGGTCGGTCGCGCGCCGGTCGCGCGGTCGGTCGTGGGGCCGGGGTGTGCAGGCGGCGCGGGGCGGCGTAACCTTGCTGGCGCCATGCCGTACGAAGCACCCACCCACGCCGTCGAACGCTCCCTCCGTGCCACCACCGGCGCCAAGGTCGTAGCCGGAGTAGACGAAGTCGGACGAGGGGCCTGGGCCGGTCCCGTCACCGTGTGCGCGGCGATCACCGGTCTGCGCCGGCCGCCGGCCGGACTCACCGACTCCAAGCTGCTCACCCCCAAGCGACGCGACGCGCTGCTCGACGTCCTGGAGGACTGGGTCACCGCGCACGCCCTCGGTCACGCCTCGCCGGAGGAGATCGACCTGCTCGGGATGACCGCGGCCCTGAGGCTCGCGGCGGTGCGGGCCCTGGAGGCCCTCCCGGTCCGGCCCGACGCCGTGATACTCGACGGCAAGCACGACTACCTCGGGGCGCCCTGGCGGGTCCGTACGGTGATCAAGGGCGACCAGTCCTGCGTCTCCGTCGCAGCGGCCTCCGTCATCGCCAAGGTCCGGCGCGACCGGATGATGGCCGAACTCGGCGGACCGGAGGGCGGCATCGAGGACTTCGCCTTCGCCGCCAACGCCGGCTATCCCTCACCCGTGCACCGGGCGGTGCTGGAGGAACGGGGGCCCACCCCCTACCACCGGCTGTCGTGGTCGTACCTCGACGCGCTGCCCCGGTGGCGCCACCTCAAGAAGGTGCGCCGCAGCGAGGAATCGGTGGAGCTGGAAAACGGAGGCCAACTCGGCTTCGATTTCTGATCGCACGCATGTGCCGCCGACCGGTACGTTTCGTACCGGTGTTTGATAGATGTCAACGCTTGCCTCTCATCCCGCCATCGAGGAGCCTCAGATTCCCGAGAGTGCCCAGGGTCCCCGCGTCACGCCGGCCGCCAGCCGCACCGCGCAGACCCCTCGCCCCGTACCTGGTCCGCGTCCCGCCGCCGTACCGCGGCCCGGCCGCCCCGGTCCCGTCCGGCCCGCCCCGCCCGCGCAGCGCGCGCCGCAGGCCACGCCCGGACCCGTTCCCGTTCCCGCCGCGCCGTCCGTTTCCGCGTCGGTGCCCCAGATCCAGCTGATCCCGGCCTCGGCCGAGGGCGCGCTGGACGCGGCCGAAGAGGCCGTCGACCTGCTGCTCGACACCGGGCGAGCGCCCGGCGAGATCCTGGTGCTCACCTCCGGCGACCCGCACCCGTGGGCCGCTCACGAGCTGTCCTTCGGCGAGGCCGCGTACTGGGCCCAGCAGGATGCCGGGGACGACGTCTTCTACGCGGACGCGGCGCAGGTCCAGCGCGCCGCCGTCCGTCCCGTCGTGGTCTTCGCCGTCAACGGCGGACCGGACGACGTCCTCACGGGCGCCCTTCCGGTCGCGCTCGCGCGGGCCGGTGCGCTGCTGATCGTCTGCGGAGACTCGCAGCTGATCAATTCCGTACTGGGTGCGGGCGTCTGACGCCTCGTACGCCGGTACGGGTGGGGGGCGGGGCGGGCGATGAGCCGGCCCCGCTGAAGCCCCCGGCCGGATCCGCCGTACGCCCGGCTTCCGGGTGTACGGCCTTTGGCCCGCCCGGGCGCCCCGTGCGCCTCGGTGGCCGTGCGCGACCCGCGTCTCAGCGCGCGGCCGTCCGGCGCAGCGCGTCGCTCGCACCGCCGCGGGTGTGCAGCGCCAGCGGGGCGAACTCGCCCGAGGTGTCGCCGAGCCGCTGGGGCGCGGAGTCCGAGCTCGGCCGGCGGCCGCCCCGGCCTTCGCCTAGCACCTGCCAGCCGCCGCGGGTCAGCGTGATGTACGCGCCGCACCGCAGCCCGTGCAGGGTGCAGGCGTCCCGCAGCCCCCACATCCAGGCGCCGTCCTCCTCGGTCCAGCGCTCGTCGCCCTCGCGGCAGTAGAGCAGGACCGCCGTGCGGACCGGTGTCCGGCGCCGCAGGTCGTGCGGGAGTACTCGGCGCAGGTGCGACAGCAGCGCGTTGCGGTACTCCCAGCCGTCGGCGGAGACCGACCGCTGGGTGAAGGAGGCGCTCGCGACCAGCCGATCCTCCGGGCCGAGGACCGCGATCACCGCGGTCGACGGCACGGGCCGGTGCCGGGAGTGCAGACCGCCGACCATCTCGCGCGGATTGCGCAACAGCGGGATGCCCGCCGCCGTCCATTCGGCGGGTTCGAGCAGCCTGCCGTGCCGGCTGGGGCCGCCGGTGGTCATGGCGAGGGACGTGGAGGAGAGCGGTGCGAATCCGAAGGTCACGGTCCTCCCTTCGGGTACACGCCCGCTGACGGCGGGCACGGCTGGAGTGTGGGCGCGCCGCGGCCCGGCCCGGGAGGGTGCCGGGAAGCCGGGCGGGAGCACTCCAATTCTCGCGTGGCCTCCGAGCATGCGGCAACGAGCAATTGCCGCCGCCGACCGGAATTCGCCGGTATGCCGTTCATATCCTTGCCCCGGTACATCGAGAATGACGCATTCGGCTAGGGCTGGAGGGCCAGCACCAGCGGGAACACCCCCTTCGCTCCCGCCCGGCGCAGCAGCCGGGCCGCTACCGCGAGGGTCCAGCCGCTCTCGGCCCGGTCGTCCACGAGCAGCACCGGCCCGTCCGCCTCCGCCAGAGCCTCCACCAGCGCCGGGGGCACGGTCAGGGCCTGGTGCAGGCCCCGGACCCGCTGGGCACTGTTCGAGGAGGGCAGGCCGAACTCCGGGGCCTGGTCCGTGTACGCGAGCGTGCCGAGCAGCGGCATCCGGCCGACCTCTGCGATCCGCTGGGCCAGGGTGGAGACCAGCTGGGGGCGGCTGCGTGAGGGCAGGGCGACCACGGCCACGGGCCTGGCCGGAGCGTCGGGCGCGCCGGAGGCCCAGCCGCCCGGCCCGCGGGCCCAGTCGGCGAGGACCGCCACGACCGCCTGTGTGACATCGTCCGGAACAGGCTGGTCCGGAGCCTGCGGAGCGAGCATCGGGCGCAGCCGGTTGCCCCAGCCGATGTCGGAGAGCCGGCCCAGGGCCCGTCCGGTGGAGGCCTGCTCCCCGGCGGGAATCCGGCCCTTGAGGTCGACGCCCACGGCCGCCAGCCCCGTCGGCCACATCTTGCGCGGCTCCAGCTCCACCCCGGGGCGGCCGAGCTCCCCTCGGGCGGTGTCCAGAGCCGTGCTGGAGACGTCAGCGGTGAAGCGGGGCCCCGCGCAGTTGTCGCAGCGGCCGCACGGCGCGGCCTCCTCGTCGTCGAGCTGCCGGCGCAGGAACTCCATGCGGCAGCCGGTGGTGCCCGCGTAGTCGCGCATGGCCTGCTGTTCGGCGGACCGCTGGCGGGCGACCCAGGCGTAGCGCTCGGCGTCGTACGCCCACGGCTCGCCCGTGGAGGTCCAGCCTCCCTTGACCCGGTGGACGGCGCCGTCCACGTCGAGGACCTTGAGCATCGTCTCCAGGCGGGTGCGGCGCAGGTCCACCAGCGGTTCGAGCGCGGGCAGCGACAGCGGCCGGCCGGCTTGGGCCAGCACGTCGAGCGTGCGGCGGACCTGCTGTTCCGGCGGGAACGCGACGGAGGCGAAGTACTGCCAGATCGCCTCGTCCTCACGGCCCGGGAGCAGCAGGACCTCGGCGTGGTCGACGCCGCGGCCGGCGCGACCGACCTGCTGGTAGTAGGCGATGGGGGAGGAGGGTGAGCCGAGGTGCACGACGAAGCCGAGGTCGGGCTTGTCGAAGCCCATGCCCAGGGCCGAAGTGGCGACCAGGGCCTTGACGCGGTTGGCCTGCAGGTCGTTCTCCGCCTGCTCGCGGTCGGCGTTCTCTGTCTTGCCGGTGTACGAGGCCACGGTGTGCCCGCGGTGGCGCAGGTAGGCGGTGACCTCCTCGGCCGCCGCCACGGTGAGCGTGTAGATGATCCCGGAGCCCGGCAGCTGGTCCAGGTGGTCGGCGAGCCAGGCCAGCCGGTGGGCCGCGTCGGGCAGCGTCAGTACGGCCAGGCTCAGGCTCTCCCGGTCCAGCGGCCCCCGGAGCACCAGTGCGTCCGTGCCCGCCCCGGTGCCCAGCTGTTCGGCGACGTCGGCGGTGACGCGGGCGTTGGCCGTGGCCGTCGTGGCCAGGACCGGGACGCCCGGCGGGAGGTCGGCCAGCATGGTCCGCAGGCGGCGGTAGTCGGGGCGGAAGTCATGGCCCCAGTCGGAGATGCAGTGGGCCTCGTCCACGACGAGCAGGCCGGTCGCGGCGGAGAGCTTGGGGAGGACCTGGTCCCGGAAATCGGGGTTGTTGAGCCGCTCGGGACTCACCAGCAGGACGTCGACCTCGCCGGCCGCCACCTCTGCCTGGATCCCCTCCCACTCCTCGGGGTTCGCGGAGTTGATGGTGCGTGCGCGGATCCCGGCCCGGGCGGCGGCCTCGACCTGGTTGCGCATCAGCGCGAGCAGCGGGGAGACGATCACGGTGGGGCCCGCGCCGCTCGCCCGCAGCAGCGAGGTGGCGACGAAGTACACCGCCGACTTGCCCCAGCCCGTGCGCTGCACCACCAGCGCCCGCCGCTTGTGCGCGACGAGGGCCTCGATCGCCAGCCACTGGTCCTCGCGCAGCCGAGCGGTGCCCGTGGGATCGCCCACGAGACGGGCTAGGACGGAGTCGGCAGAGGACCTCAGGTCTGGGTTCATGCCCCCATGCAACCCGATGGCTGTGACATCGCGCCAATGGCGGCCTCGGCCTGTGGAAATCCAACCTTCAACAGTTATCCACAGGGCTTTCCGGATTCGTCCGCGGACGGGACCTTCGGGACATGACGAACAACCACGAACCACACGTCCCGTCCGACCGTCCCTCGGCCTCCCGGAAGCCCTCCGGCGCAGGCCCGCAGATCACCCTGCGGAGCCCGGCCGAGCTGGCCGACGCACTGCCCTACATGCTGGGCTTCCACCCGACCGACTCCCTGGTGATGGTGGCCGTCCACGGCGAGGGCGGCCGCTTCGGCGGCCGGCTCCGCGTCGGCATTCCGGTCTCTCCCGACGAATGGGAGGAGACCGCACAGCAGACCGCCGACTGTCTCATCCGCGGCAGCGAGCGACGCGGCGGCAAACCGGACGGCATCGTCCTCTTCCTGTGCCAGGAGCCCGGCGAGGACGAGACCGGTCAGCGGGTGATGACCCGGCTGCGCCCGCTCGCCCAGCGGGTCCGACTGGCATGCGGAGCACTGGAGGTGCCCGTCCTGGAGGCCGTGTGCCTCTCCGCCGGGCGCCTGTGGTCCTACGTGTGCCCCGACGCCCGGTGCTGCCCTGCCGAGGGCACCCGGCTCGCCGCGGTGGGCACCTCGGTGATGGCCGCCGCGGCCACCTTCGCCGGACTCCAGGTCAGGGGCTCCCTCAAGGACATCGAAGGCCGCCTGGCCCCGCTGACGGGACCCGAGGCCGACGCGATGGAGCGCGCCCTCGACGAAGCGGCCATCGCCCTGGTGCCCAAGATCCTGGACGGAGCCACCCGGGAGGAGGTCGCCGCCGAAACCCTGGCGCTGGCGCGGACCCTCATGCGGCGGATCACGCTCGCCCCGCCCGCGCAGGGACGCCGCGGCGCCGACGACCGCGACGACGGCCTGCTGACCCATGACGAGGCCGCCGCGCTGATCCTCGGCCTCCAGGACCGCGAGACCCGGGACAGGGCCGCCGAGTGGATGGAGGGTGACGAGGCCGCACCCGCCCTGCGGCTGTGGCGGGCACTGGCCCGGCGCGCTGTCGGCGCCTACACCGAGCATGCCGCCGCACCCCTTACCCTCGCGGGCTGGGTCTCCTGGTCAACGGGCGACGAACCCACCGCACGGATCGCCCTCGGGATGGCCCTGGAGGCGGACGCGGACTACCGCTTCGCCCAACTGCTCCACCACGCCTGCAACGAAGGCATCGACCCGGAGGGTCTGCGGCAGTGCCTGCGGGAGGAGCGGCGCCGCCGCGAACCGCGGAGCCGTCGGCGTCCGGCAGCAGGCAGGCCCCCCGGCCGCCGTAGGCGCATCACGTCCGGCCGCGACTCCCGCCGCCCCGCCGGGAGCGGGCAATGAGCCGCCGCCGGCCCGTCGCGGGATGTGTCTGCCTGGGCCGGCTCTGGCGAGCCGCGAGGGCGCCGGTGCGACACCTCTTGCGTCCCGGCTGCCGCAGGCCGGCGGCGGGGCCCGTGACCGGTACGGGGGTGCGGGCGTTCAGCTGTGGGGCGGTGGGGGACCGGCCGAGCCGCCGCCCAGCCGAACCGACCGGAGCGCAGACAAGGCGACGCATGCCCCACCCCGCATCCCCCCGCCCACCCGGTGTGCCCGCCGCCCGCCGGCCCGAGCTGCCCCCCGTGCACGACTCCGTCATCTGCGTCGCCGCCCCTTGTCTGGCCATCTCGCCCGAGCACGGCCAGCTGACCGGGCGGGGGATCGACGGGGTCTACCGGGCCGGACGCCGACTGCTCTCACGGTGCGTCCTGCGCGTCGCGGGGCGCGAGCCCGTCGCCGTCCGAGGATGCCGTCTCGGCGCCGACCGGGCCTCCTTCAGCGCCACGGTGCGCACCGGAGCCGACCCCGGTCCCGACCCCGACATCGGCGTCGAGCGGGTGCGGCACGCGGACGGAACCGAGCGGATCACCCTGCGCAGCTTCACCGCCCGGCCGGTGCGGATTCCGGTGGAGGTACTGCTCGGCACGGACCTGGCCGAACTGGCCTCGGTCGCGGCGGGGGCCGCCGGCGCGGAACTGCCCGCCGCCGTCCATGCGGCCGGCCTGCGCTGGAGCACAGGCGAAGCCCAGGCCGTCACGGCCGCCGAACCCGCCCCGGACGACGCGCTGGCCTCGGCCGGTCTGCTGCGCTGGCAGCTCGAACTGGGCCCCGGCGAATCCCGCACCATCGAGCTGCGGACCACGCAGGACCGCGTGACCCGGGCGGGCGCCGGGCAGGTGGCGAACCCGCTGTCCGACGCCGTGGCCGAAGGCGACGACCCGAGGGCCGAGGCATGGTTCCGAACGAGCGTCGAGGATCTCGGCGCACTGCTGTTGAGGGATCGGGAAGAGCCCGGTGACGCCTTCGCGGCCGCGGGTGTTCCGTGGCGGCTCGGGCTCGCCCCCGCGGAGTCGCTGTGGGCCGCCCGGATGGCACTGCCGCTCGGTACCGGGCTGGCCGCGGCCACCCTGCGCATCCTGGCCCGCTCCCAGGCCGGCGGCCGCGGACCGGGCGCGGGGAAGATCCCCGGGCCGTTGCGCGGGGCGGGCCCGCAACTGCCGCCCGGGTGCACGGGAACGGAGGCCACCCTCGCCTTCCCGGCCGTGCTCGCCGAAGCCCGGCTCTGGGGCATGCCCGAGGACGAGGTCGCCCTGCTCCTTCCGGCGGCGGAGCGCTGCCTCGACTGGCTGCGCGGCGCCCTCGGGGCGGACGGCTTCCTGGCCGACCCCGACCCGGGGCCGCGGCGCTGCGAGACCCAGGCCCACGCCCACCGGGCCGCCCTCCTCGGCGCCGGTCTCCTCGACGGGTGCGGGCGGCCGGGGGGCGAGGAATGGCGGCAGTGGGCGGCCGCGCTGCGGGAGCGGTTCCGCACCGGGTTCTGGATCGACGGCCCGGACGGAGGCCGGCCCGCGGCCGCCCTGCACCCCGACAGACGGCCCCTTCCCCGGCTGACCGGTGCGGCCGCCCACCTGCTCGATACCGGGTTGCTCGGCGGCGGCCGGTTCGCGCCCGGGCTCCTGGACCGGACCCGCACCGAGCAGGTCGCCCGGCTGCTCGGAGCCCCCGCCTTGGACTCCGGCTGGGGACTGCGGAGCATGGCGGTCCGGGAGCCCGGGCACAACCCGTTCGGTCACCGGTCCGGTGCGGTCCGGGCGTACGAGAGCGCCGTCGCCGTGGCCGGCCTGGCGCAGGCCGGGTTCGAGAAGGAGGCAGCCGGGCTGCTCCGGGGACTGCTGGACGCGGCGGAGAACTTCGGGTACCGGCTGCCGGAGATGTTCGCCGCCGAGCAGCGCACCCTGGGCAGCGCTCCGCTGCCGCACCCGGCGGCCTGCCGACCGGCCGCGCTGGCCGCGGCGGCGGGGATCCATGCCTTGGCCGCGCTCGTCGGCATCCGCCCCGACGCCCCCGCGGGTACGGTCGCCGTCGTCCCGTTGCCCGGTGCCCCCCTCGGCGCCCTCCGCCTGTCGGGACTGCGCGTGTCCGGAGAGCCGTTCGCCGTTCGGATCAGCCGGCTCGGCCTGGGCATGGTGGAGGAGGCCGCCGATGCGCTCCAACTCGGTGGGTAGGCGGCCGCTCTCGGCCCGCAGCCGGGCCGCAGTCCCGACGCGACGGCCGCATCAGGTTCTCGTGGACGGCGCGGACCGGAGCGGGCGGGTGGTGCCCTCCGGGGCGCGGATCGCTGTCGGGGGGGTGCTCCTCGGCCCGGTTCGGGCTGCGGGGGGTGCCCGGCCGTCGGACCGGGACCCTCAAGGTCACCAAAGCGCTGTTTATCGTCAGGCAGACGACTATGATCGCGGCATGTCGCCCTACGACCCGTCGGCCTTTCCGCCCTTCGCCGTCACCGTCGACCTGGTCGTGCTCACCGTGCGGCGCCACGCGCTCTGGGCGCTGGTGGTCCGGCGGGGCGAGCAGCCGTTCCAGGGCCGCTGGGCGCTGCCCGGAGGATTCGTGCGCGGGGACGAGGACCTGGCGGGCGCCGCCGCGCGCGAGCTCGCCGAGGAAACCGGGCTGTGCGCGCACGACCCCACCGCACCCGGAGTGGACAACGGCGCGCACCTGGAACAGCTGGCGACCTACGGCGATCCGAAGCGCGATCCGCGCATGCGCGTCGTCAGCGTGGCGCATTTGGTACTGGCTCCGGACCTCCCCGCGCCCACGGCCGGAGGGGACGCCAACAGCGCCCGCTGGGCCCCCGTCGACGAGCTGCTCTCCGCCGACCAGGCCTCCACCGGACTTGCCTTCGACCACGCCCGGATCCTCGCGGACGGTGTGGAGCGGGCCCGCTCGAAGATCGAGTACTCCTCCCTGGCCACGGCCTTCTGCCCGCCCGAGTTCACCGTCGGCGAGTTGCGGCGGGTCTACGAGGCCGTCTGGGGCGTGTCCCTCGACCCGCGGAACTTCCACCGCAAGGTCACCGGCACCCCCGGGTTCCTGGTCCCGTCCGGTGGGACGACGACCCGTCAGGGCGGGCGGCCGGCGCAGTTGTTCCGGGCCGGCGGGGCCACCCTGCTCAATCCGCCGATGCTGCGACCGGAGGTCTGACAGCCGGCCTCCTCCCGCGGCGGCACTATCGACAGTCCATCGGACCGGTTGCCCCGAAAATCGGACATATCGCGCTATCTTGCTGGTGGTATCCACGCTGCCGCAAAGCGGTCTCACCCCCCGCGAGAGAAGCGATGCTCCAGGCCATCGGACTGACCAGCTCATCCCGCCCCCATACCCCGCCCGTCGTGGACGACCTCACCTTCGAGGCCCGCCCCGGGAGCGTCACCGCCCTGCTCGGCGAGCCGGGGTCCGGCAAGACCACCGCGCTGCGGCTCATGCTCGAACTCGAACCGGGCCGCGGCGTCACCTACTTCCGCGGCCGTCCCCTGCACCGGATCGCATACCCAGGGCGCGAGGTCGGCGTGCTGCTCGGCGACGTCCCCGGAAACCCCTCCCGTACCGTCCGCAACCAGTTGCGGATGCTGTGCGCGGCGGCCGGGGTGCCGTCCTCCCGGGCCGACACCATGCTGGAGGTCGTCGGCATCGCCGGGCTGCGGGACCAGCGGCTCGGCTCCCTCTCGCTCGGCATGGAGCGGCGCGTCGCGCTGGCCTCCGCGCTCCTCGCCGACCCCTGCACCCTGCTCCTCGACGAGCCCGCCGCAGGCCTCTCGCCCCGCGAACGGGGCTGGCTGCACGCACTGCTGCGCGGCCACGCCGCCCTCGGCGGAGTGGTCCTCTTCACCACCGACGACGCCAAGGAGGCCGCGCGCAGCGCCGACCGGGTCGTCAGCATCCAGGCGGGCCGGCTGGTCGCGGACCAGGACGCGGCCGACTTCGCGCGGACGAGGCTGCGGCCGCGGGTGGCCGTACGCACCCCGCACGCGGCCCGGCTGGCCGACGTACTGGGTCGCGAGGCCCGCGCCGCACGCCGCGCCGTCGAGATCGTCGCCGAGAGCGGCAGCCGGCTGTCGGTCTACGGGAGCAACTGCGCGGAGGTCGGCGAGGCGGTCTTCCGGCACGGCGTCCTCGTCCACCAGCTCGCCGACGAGACCGGCGACGCGGGGGCGGGCGCGACCTCTGTGCCGCAGGCCCGTGCCGGGTTCCCCGCCACGGGCCCGGAGGCGGCGGTCGTTCCCGGTGCGCGCGCCGAGGCGGCGCCGGAGCATCCGCGTGACGGCGCCCGAGGGCCCGCATCGGTCGTGCGCCGGCTCGGCGGACCGCTGCGGCCCCTGCGCTACGAACTGCTGCGCGTCTTCGGTACGGCCACGCCCCTGCTCACCGCCGCGCTGGTCGTCGCCGCATCCGTCCTCACCACCCTCGCGCTCGCCCGCGTCGGGCACACGCCGCAGAACCGTCTGCTCGCCGCCTGGCCGGCGCTGCTGCCGCTGCCGCCGGCCGCGCTCGGCGCGGGACTGCTCGGTGCGCTGGCGTTCGGCGAGGAGTACCGCTATCCCGCGCTGGCCGCCGACCGCGGGACGCTGCCGCGCCGGATGGGGCTGCTCGCGTCCAAACTCGGCGTCTGCGGAGCCATCGCCCTGCTGCTCGGAGCCTCGGTCGTGGTGGCCGATGCCGCCGCCCTGGCCCTCGTCTTCGACAGCGGGCCGTTGCGCGCGCCGGTGGAGTGGCTCGCCCCGGCGGCCAGTTGGGCCGGACTGCTCGTCGGCTCCGCCTGGGCGGGCGTGCTGGCCTCCGGGGTCTTCCGGTCGGCCACGGCAGGTCTGGCCGCGGTGCTGGCCGTACCGGTCGTGGTGGTTCCGATGGTGCGCCGGGTGCTGGACGGCCCGACGGCGTACCCGGTCGGCGGGCTCGGCCCGCGGTTGCGGAACCTGTCCTGGGTGCAGTGGCCGCCGGAGGCGGACCGGGTGCTGCTGGGCGCCCTGCGGGTGTTGGCCCAACCCGTCGGCGCCGCGCTGGCCTTGTCGCTGATGGTCCTGTTGTGCGCCTATGGGTTCACCGGACTGCGCAGCAGGGTCCGTTGGTGACCGTTCCGGCACGGGAGGAGTCCGGGCGGGACCGTTGTGGCCCGCCTCGGGCGAACCGGACCGCAACTCCCCGCAAAAGGCCCGGTTCTTTACGATAAGTCGTCAATTGCGTAGGTGGCACCGATCACCCTTTCGTGTGCTTTTCAGCAAAGACCTCAAGGGCGGTGGAGGCGCGGCCGACAAAGGATTCGTGAGTACCCTTGCGCACGCCATGATGACCGCCGCCCGCCATGCCGACTCCGGCCTCGCCGGCTCGGGCGAACTCGACCGCTACCCCTACGCGGAGGCCTCCGGCTCCGACCGCGTCGGAGTGCCCCACTGGGACGGAGCCGATGTCGAGTTGGGACGTGTCGGCCGCCGCGCGGCAGGCAGCCGCGGCCGCGGGCTGCACGGCCAACTCGTCCAGCAACTCGGACAGATGATCGTCTCCGGTGACCTCGGCGCGGACCGCCCGCTGGTCCCCGAGGAGATCGGCCAGCGTTTCGAGGTCTCCCGGACGGTCGTCCGCGAATCCCTGAGGGTCCTGGAGGCCAAGGGCCTCGTGAGTGCCCGCCCCAACGTCGGTACCCGGGTCCGTCCGGTCGCCGACTGGAACCTGCTCGACCCCGACATCATCGAGTGGCGCGCCTTCGGGCCGCAGCGCGACGACCAGCGCCGCGAACTGGGCGAGCTCCGCTGGACCATCGAGCCGCTCGCGGCCCGCCTCGCCGCCGGCCACGGCCGCCCGGACGTCCAGCAGCGGCTCGCCGACATGGTGGAGATCATGGGCCACGCCCTCGGCCAAGGCGATTCCCTCACCTTCGCGCGCGCCGACAACGAGTTCCACGCGCTCCTCATCCAGGTCGCGGGCAACCGGATGCTGGAGCACCTGTCCGGCATCGTCTCCTCCGCCCTCCAGGTCTCCGGCAGCCCGATCACCGCCTGCGACCGCCCGAGCGAGGCGGGCGTCGCGCACCACGCCCGCATGGTCGAGGCCATCGCCGCCGGCGACTCGACGGGCGCGGAGAACGCCATGCGCCAGCTGCTGACGGTGCACCCGGAGGTCGAGCGCGTGGTGCCCGCCCCGCGCGAGCACTGACGGGCCGACGCGCGGGGGCGCGGAGGTGTGCACGACATGTCGCCGGGCCCGTTCGGGTCCGGCGACACCGGTGTCCGGGCCCGTCCGGCGCCCCGCGCGCCCGGTGCCCGGCGCGCCCCGTCAGGCGCCGATCCCGCACCGGCGGGGCCCGATGCTCGGCTCCCGTCCCGCCGCACGACCGCCCGATCCGCGGGGACGGTGCTCGCGCGAGGGTCCGTAGCCACGCGAATGGCCGTATGACGGGCATTGCGGCATACGGGATGTGACTCGGGCCACGAAGATTGGGCGTAACGCTCCGCGAGGTCACGCGATGACCTAAGAGGTGATGGCCGACGGAGGGAATGCAGCAGCCCTTGCGGGTGCTGAGCAGCTCCCCGGCCCCTGCCCGCGCCGCCGGCCCATCCCCAGTCGGTGGTCGTCGGCTCCGGTCCAGCACCACCAGGCCCGGGGTCGGAAGCCGTTTCCATCGTTCCGAGAGGTTGTTCGTGTCGGCCAGCACATCCCGTACGCTCCCGCCGGAGATCGCCGATTCCGAGTCTGTGATGGCGCTCATCGAGCGAGGCAAGGCCGAGGGGCAGATCGCCGGCGATGACGTGCGTCGGGCCTTCGAGGCTGACCAGATTCCTGCGACCCAGTGGAAGAATGTTCTGCGCAGCCTCAACCAGATCCTCGAGGAAGAGGGTGTGACGCTGATGGTCAGTGCCGCGGAGTCGCCGAAGCGCGCCACCCGCAAGAGCGTCGCAGCGAAGAGCCCGGCGAAGCGGACGGCGACCAAGACCGTCGCGGCGAAGACGACCGCGGCGCGGGCCGTCGCCACCGAGGCGCCGACCGCCCCGGCAGCCGCCCCCGAGGCCGCGGACGCCCTCGTGGAGGAGACCGGAACCGAGCCCGCGGCGAAGAAGACGGCGGCCAAGAAGGCGACGGCCAAGAAGGCCGCGCCCGCGCGCAAGACCGCGGCGAAGAAGACGGCAGCGAAGAAGACCGCCTCCAAGAAGGACTCCGACGACGGCGACGACGAGACCGCCGAAGAGGGTCCCGACGCGGCCAAGGCCGAGGGCGACGAAGAGGAGGAGGGCGGGGAGAACAAGGGCTTCGTCATCTCCGACGACGAGGACGACGCCCCGGCCCAGCAGGTCGTGGTGGCAGGTGCCACGGCCGACCCGGTCAAGGACTACCTCAAGCAGATCGGCAAGGTGCCGCTCCTCAACGCCGAGCAGGAGGTCGAGCTCGCCAAGCGCATCGAGGCGGGCCTGTTCGGCGAGGACAAGCTGGCGAACTCCGACAAGCTGGCGCCCAAGCTCAAGCGCGAGCTGGAGATCATCGCCGAGGACGGGCGCCGCGCGAAGAACCACCTGCTGGAGGCCAACCTCCGCCTCGTGGTCTCCCTCGCCAAGCGCTACACCGGCCGCGGCATGCTCTTCCTGGACCTGATCCAGGAGGGCAACCTGGGTCTGATCCGCGCCGTCGAGAAGTTCGACTACACCAAGGGCTACAAATTCTCCACGTACGCCACGTGGTGGATCCGGCAGGCGATCACCCGGGCCATGGCCGACCAGGCCCGGACCATCCGCATCCCGGTCCACATGGTCGAGGTCATCAACAAGCTCGCCCGCGTGCAGCGCCAGATGCTCCAGGACCTGGGCCGCGAGCCCACCCCGGAGGAGCTGGCCAAGGAACTCGACATGACCCCCGAGAAGGTCATCGAGGTCCAGAAGTACGGCCGCGAGCCGATTTCCCTGCACACCCCGCTCGGCGAGGACGGCGACAGCGAGTTCGGCGACCTCATCGAGGACTCCGAGGCCGTCGTCCCGGCCGACGCCGTGAGCTTCACGCTGCTGCAGGAGCAGTTGCACTCGGTCCTGGACACCCTCAGCGAGCGCGAGGCCGGCGTGGTCTCCATGCGCTTCGGCCTCACGGACGGCCAGCCGAAGACCCTCGACGAGATCGGCAAGGTCTACGGCGTGACGCGCGAGCGGATCCGCCAGATCGAGTCGAAGACGATGTCGAAGCTGCGCCACCCCTCCCGCTCCCAGGTGCTGCGCGACTACCTGGACTGAGCGGCGGGGGCCGCTGCCGGTGGTCGCGCGGGTGCGCTCGGCCACCGGGCATCCCACTCTGGGTGGAGTCATGCACACTCGGAGTCAGGAGGCCTCATGCGTCGTCCCTTCGCCCGCGCTCTGGCGGGCGCGCTGACCCTCGCGGCCGGCACGGCCGCGGCGCCGCTGGCCCAGGCGCCGCTGGCGGCCGCGGACAGCGTGGTCATCGGCGGGAAGCCGGTGAAGGCCGCCGACAGCCCCTGGGTGGTGGCCCTCGCCAGCCGTGACCGGTTCGGGGGTACGCGGGGCGGACAGTTCTGCGGGGGCGTCATCGTGTCCCCGACCACCGTGGTGACCGCGGCCCACTGCCTGGGCCGCGAGGTGCTGGGCGGGCCCGTCGAGTCCGTGGCGGACTTCCGGGTCGTCGCCGGGCGCACGGAACTGCGGGCGGCCGACGGCCGCGAGATCGCCGTGCGCGGCGCCCGGGTGAACCCGGCCTACGACCCCGTGAGCAACGCCGGGGACCTGGCCGTACTGGAACTCGCCGAAGCGGTGCCGGCGCACTACGTGCTCCCCGTGGCCGCCGCCGGGCACCCCGCCTACGCGCCCGGTACCGAGGCGGCGGTCTACGGATGGGGCGACACGAGCGGATTCGGTGACTACGCGTACGGGCTGCGTGCGGCGCCGGTGACCGTCCTGGCGGACGAGGTCTGCGAGCGGGCCTACCCGGGGGACGCGGACGGCCAGTACCGGGCGGAGTCCATGGTGTGCGCCGGGGACGGGCGGGGCGGCAAGGACGCCTGCCAGGGGGACAGCGGCGGGCCGCTGGTCGCGCAGGGGCGGCTGATCGGGCTGGTGTCGTGGGGCCGCGGCTGCGGGCGGGCCGACAGTCCGGGGGTCTACACGCGGATCGCGCCGCTCACCGGCTTCGTGACGGGCTCGGAGAGCGGCGGCGGGCGGGAGGTCGCCGCGGCCGTCCGGAGCGGCTCCGGAGCGGCCACAGGGCCCGTGGAGGGGCACGCCGCAGAACGGACCGGATAGCCGACGGGGGCAGCCGGACGCGCCAGGGCGCCCCGAACCCGCACGGAACGGGTTCGGGGCGCCCTGGTGCGCCCGGGACGCGAGCCCGCCGCCGTCCGCTTCCCGCGCGGGGGAGCGGACGGCGACGTGAGTACGGGCGGCGCCCCCGGGTCTCAGGGGTACCGCCCGTCGACCGGCCTGGCCGGTCCTGGCTCGTCGGATGTGAGGTGCAGGCCTTGTGTCAGCGGTCCTCGGGTTCGGCAGGGGCTGCCGGAGCGGACGTGAGCCGCTCGGTCTCATCCTGTATTTCCGCGGCGATCTTCTTGAGTTCCGGCTCGAACTTGCGGCCGTGGTGGGCGCAGAAGAGCAGTTCACCGCCGCTCAGCAGGACGACGCGCAGATATGCCTGGGCGCCGCAACGGTCGCATCGGTCAGCGGCCGTCAGCGGGGTCGCGGGTGTCAGAACAGTAGTCACGTCGCCTCTTCTCTAGCTCGACGAGCTGTCGTACCAGGGTCAACATCCAACCAGGCCGAAAACGTTCCCGCTCGCGGCTTTTCCTCGAAACTTCCTTCCGAAGCTGGCCGGCTGCTGCCGGTTGGCGGCGAAGGAGCCGTATTGCGTTGCTTTACGGTTTCGCGTTGTCAGTCGTTCGCTTGTTGCAGTTCCATCCTGCCTGGCGTGAGTGCCAGGTTGTTCATGAGGACGTGCCCGAACACTAAATGGTTCATGCCTGGAAGGGAACGTGATGTTTGCTTCACCCCCACGGGGGATCGAACATCCGTGCGGACCTGCACTAGGCTGAGGCGCACGCGTGGATGGCGTTGCATCGGCTCTACCAGGCCTCGGTACCCTTCCACCGGCACCCCAGCCAGCTCTGCGCCCGACCGGGCCAGAAAAGAAATTCAGCGAGGAGCGAACTGCGTGACCGCCGACACGTCCGTGCCTTCCAGCGCGCTGCTGTCCGGAGCAGACCGGGACGGTTCCAACTACACCGCGCGGCACCTGCTCGTCCTCGAAGGGCTGGAGGCCGTCCGCAAGCGCCCCGGCATGTATATCGGGTCCACCGACAGCCGGGGCCTGATGCACTGCCTGTGGGAGATCATCGACAATTCCGTCGACGAGGCCCTGGGCGGGTACTGCGACCACATCGAGGTCATCCTCCACGAGGACTCCTCCGTGGAGGTCCGGGACAACGGCCGCGGCATCCCCGTGGACGTCGAGCCCAAGACCGGCCTGTCCGGCGTCGAGGTCGTCATGACCAAGCTGCACGCCGGCGGCAAGTTCGGCGGCGGGTCGTACGCGGCCTCCGGCGGCCTGCACGGCGTCGGCGCCTCGGTGGTCAACGCGCTCTCCGCCCGCCTCGACGTCGAGGTCGACCGCAACAGCGCCACCCACGGCATCAGCTTCCGCCGCGGCGTCCCGGGGATGTTCACCGAGCAGGGCCCCGACAGCCCCTTCGACCCGGCCAACGGACTGCGCAAGGTCAAACGGGTACCCAAGGGCCGCACCGGCACCCGGGTCCGCTACTGGGCCGACCGCCAGATCTTCCTGAAGGACGCCCGGCTCAACCTGGAGACGCTCTACCAGCGCGCCCGCCAGACCGCCTTCCTCGTCCCCGGCCTGACCCTGGTCGTACGCGACGAGCGGGGGATCGACGGCGCCGGCAAGACGGAGGAGACCTTCCGCTTCGACGGGGGCATCAGCGAGTTCTGCGAGTACCTCGCGCAGGACAAGGCCGTCTGCGACGTGCTGCGCCTGACCGGGACCGGAACGTTCAAGGAGACCGTCCCCGTCCTCGACGACCGCGGCCACATGACCCCCACCGAGGTCACCCGCGAGCTGGGCGTGGACATCGCCCTGCGCTGGGGCACGGGGTACGAGACCAATGTCAAGTCCTTCGTGAACATCATCGCCACCCCCAAGGGCGGCACCCACGTCTCCGGCTTCGAGCGCTCGGTCGCCAAGACCGTGAACGAGGTCCTGCGCTCCGCGAAGCTGCTGCGCGTCGCGGAGGACGACGTGGTCAAGGACGACGCGATGGAGGGCATGACGGCCGTCGTCACCGTGCGGCTCGCCGAGCCGCAGTTCGAGGGCCAGACCAAGGAGGTGCTCGGCACCTCGGCCGCGACGCGAATCGTGGCGGCCGTGGTCGCCAAGGAGCTGAAGGCCTTCCTGACCTCGACCAAGCGCGACGACAAGCAGCAGGCCCGCTCCGTGATGGAGAAGATCGTCGCGGCCGCGCGCACCCGGATCGCCGCCCGCCAGCACAAGGAGGCGCAGCGCCGCAAGACCGCCCTGGAGTCCTCCTCGCTCCCTGCCAAGCTGGCCGACTGCCGCAGCGACGACGTGGACCGCAGCGAGCTCTTCATCGTCGAGGGCGACTCCGCCCTGGGCACCGCGAAGCTCGCCCGGAACTCGGAGTTCCAGGCCCTCCTGCCCATCCGCGGCAAGATCCTCAACGTTCAGAAGTCCTCGGTCTCGGACATGCTCAAGAACGCCGAGTGCGGGGCGATCATCCAGGTCATAGGAGCCGGGTCGGGCCGGACCTTCGACATCGACGCCGCCCGGTACGGAAAGATCGTCCTGCTCGTCGACGCCGACGTGGACGGCGCGCACATCCGCTGCCTGCTGCTCACGCTCTTCCAGCGGTACATGCGCCCGATGGTCGAGGCGGGGCGGATCTTCGCGGCCGTGCCGCCGCTGCACCGGATCGAGCTGGTCCAGCCCAAGAAGGGCCAGGACAAGTACGTCTACACGTACTCGGACGCCGAGCTGCGCCGGACGCTGCTGGAGTACCAGCGCAAGAACATCCGGTACAAGGACTCGATCCAGCGCTACAAGGGCCTCGGCGAGATGGACGCGGACCAGCTGGCGGAGACCACCATGGACCCGCGCTTCCGCACCCTGCGCCGGATCAACATCGGCGACCTGGAGGGGGCCGAGCAGGCGTTCGACCTGTTGATGGGCAACGAGGTGGCCCCGCGCAAGGAGTTCATCACCAGCTCCGCGGCGACCCTGGACCGCTCCCGCATCGACGCCTGACCGGCCGGCCGCCCGCCACCGGCCGCCGCCGTCAACTCCGCTGTCGGCAAGGCACACGGATGCCCTTCGCTCCCTCACCTGATGGGGTGAAGGGCGGCGGCAGATGAGTCCGGAAAGCCACCAATGACCACATCCTTGTGCCACGCGGCCAATGCGGCGGCGGACAAGGAGAGTTCGGTGGAGAAGCACGAAGGGCGGGATGCCGGAACGATCCGGCTCGACGACCCCTGGTACGACGCGCTGGCCGTCGGCTGGGGCGAGGGCGGGGACACCTCCCCGCCGATCCCGGCCCAGAGCGGCCGGCCCGCGCCCGGCGCGTCCCACATCTACCTCGAAGTGCAGCGCAGCGCCGCCTTCCAGGAGGTCCGCAGCCGGTACCGGCGGTTCGTCGTCCCGGCGACCATCGGTTTCTTCCTCTGGTACGTCGCCTACGTCGTCGCCGCGACCGCGGCCCCGGAGTTCATGGCCCGGCCCGTGGCGGGTGCGGTCAACGTGGCGATGCTGGCCGGACTCGGCCAGTTCCTCAGCACCTTCCTGTTGACCTGGGCGTACGCCCGGCACGCACGGCTGCGCCGGGACCGGGCCGCGCTCGACCTGCGCTGGACCGTCTTCGAGCAGGAGCGCGACCAGGAGCGCACCCGGGCGACGGGGAGCGGCCGGTGAACACCGAGCACCAGACCCTCGCGCTGATCCTCTTCAGCCTCGTCATCGCGGTGACCCTGGGCATCACCACCTGGGTCAGCCGCAACCGGCACGGCTCCGCGGAGGAGTTCTACGCGGGCGGCCGGCTGTTCTCCCCGCTGGAGAACGGGTTCGCCATCGCGGGCGACTACATGTCCGCCGCCTCCTTCCTCGGCATCTCCGGCCTGATCGCCCTGTTCGGCTACGACGGCATGCTGTACTCGGTGGGCTTCCTGGTCGCCTGGCTGGTCGTGCTCTTCCTGGTCGCCGAACTGGTGCGCAACTGCGGCCGGTTCACCCTCGCCGACGTGGTCGCCGCCCGGATGAGCGAGCGGCCGGTCCGGATCGCGGCCGGTGCCTCCTCCGTCGTCGTCTCGGTGCTGTACCTCGTCGCCCAGATGGTCGGCGCGGGCAGTCTGGTCGCCCTGCTGCTCGGCACTTCGGGCGGTACCGCCCGCACCCTGACCGTGGTCGGGGTGGGCGCGCTGATGGTGGTCTACGTCTCCTTCGGCGGCATGCGGGCCACCACCTGGATCCAGATCGTCAAGGCCGTCCTGCTCATGGGCGGCGCGATCACCCTGACCGTGCTCGTCCTGCTCCGTTTCCACGGGAACTTCGACCAGCTCCTCACCAGCGCAGCCGACCGCAGCGGGCACGGGATGCGGTTCCTGGGCCCGGGGCTGAAGTACGGCGCCGACTGGACCTCCCGGGTCGACTTCATCAGCCTCGGCCTCGCGCTCGTCCTCGGCACGGCCGGGCTGCCGCACATCCTCTCGCGCTTCTACACGGTGCCCACGGCGCGCGCCGCGCGCCGGTCGGTGGTCTGGGCCATCGCGCTCATCGGCGGTTTCTACCTGATGACCATCGTGCTCGGCTTCGGTGCGGCCGCTCTGGTGGGGCCGGACGCGGTGCGCGCGTCCAACGCCTCCGGGAACACGGCCGTACCGCTGCTGGCCGCCCACCTCGGCGGGGGCGCCGGCTCCACCGGGGGCGCGGTGCTGTTCGCCGTCGTGGCGGCCATCGCCTTCGCCACCATCCTCGCCGTGGTCGCCGGGATCACCCTGGCCTCCTCGGCCTCCGTCGCGCACGACCTGTACGCCTCGCTCAAGCGCCGGCACGCCCGGCAGCGCAGCGAGGTCGCGGTGGCGCGGGCCGCAGCCGTCGGCATCGGGGCCGCGGCCATCGGCCTCGGCCTGCTCGCCCAAGACCTGAACGTGGCCTTCCTGGTCGGTCTGGCCTTCGCCGTGGCCGCGTCCGCCAACCTGCCGGTGCTGCTGTACTCGCTCTTCTGGCGCGGGTTCACGACGCGCGGAGCCGTCTGGTCGGTGTACGGCGGGCTGGTGCCGGCGATGCTACTGGTGGTGGTCTCGCCGGTGGTGTCCGGCAGCCCCGAATCGCTCTTCCCGGGTGCGGACTTCCAGCTGTTCCCGCTCCAGAACCCGGGCATCGTCTCGATCCCGCTGGGCTTCCTGGCGGGCTGGCTGGGCACCGTCACCTCGGTCGAGGAACCGGACTTGGCGAAGCACGCGGAGACCGAGGTCCGGTCGCTGACCGGTGCCGGAGCGGTCTGAGGCGGTCCGGAGCGCCGCCGCTCAGGCGCCCTCCGAGGGCACCCAGGTGTAGCGGTGCTCCGGGCGGCCGGTCTCGCCGTAGCGCAGGGCCAGGGTGACCCGGCCCGCGCGGTCGAGGAGTTTGACGTAGCGCTGTGCGGTCTGGCGGCTGATGCCGGCCCGGTCGGCGATCTGCTGCGTGGACAGCGGGCCGTCGGCGGACCGGAGCACCTGGCGGACGAGCTCCGCTGTGGTGGGGGAGTGGCCCTTGGGCAGCTCGTTGGGGGAGCCGGCGGCCGCGAGGGCTCCGAAGATGCGGTCCACCTCGGCCTGCTCGGCCTCGCCGCCGGTCTCCAGGGTGCGGCGCAGCGCGCCGTACGCCTCCAGCCGGCTGCGCAGGCCGGTGAAGGTGAAGGGCTTGACCAGGTACTGGAGGGCGCCGAGGCGCATGGCGCTCTGGACGGTGGCGAGGTCGCGGGCGGCCGTGACCATCATGACGTCGGTGCCGTGGCCGAGCTGGCGCAGGCGGCGGACCAGGTCGAGGCCGTTCTCGTCGGGCAGGTAGTGGTCGAGGAGGATCAGGTCCACCCGGTGGGCGGTGAGGAAGGCGAAGGCCTCGGCGGCCGAGTGGACCTGGGCGGTGACCCGGAAACCGGGAACCTTCGCCACGTACGCCGCGTTGATCCTGGCAACACGCACGTCGTCGTCGACGACCAATACGTGGATCGGGGTCCCGTTCACCGCAGGGCCTCCGGGAGTACGACGGAGAACTCCGCCCCTCCGTCCGCTGCTTCGCCGGCCCGGGCGGTGCCGCCCTGACGCTCCGCGAGGCGGCGTACGAGGGCCAGGCCCAGCCCGCGTTCGCGGTGGGCCCGGGCCTGTTTGGTCGACCAGCCCTCCGTGAAGATCTCCTCGCGCTGCGCCTCCGGCACGCCGGGCCCGCTGTCGCGCACCCGCAGGACGGCCGTGCGGCCGTCGGCGCGCAGGTCCACCTCGACCAGGGGCGCCGCCGAGCCGACGGCGGCGTCCAGGGCGTTGTCGACCAGATTGCCGACGATCGTGACCAGTCCGCCCGGGTCCACCAGGCGGTCGGGCAGCAGGGTGGCCGGGGCGAGGCGCAGGGGGACCCCGCGCTCCGCCGCCACGGTCGCCTTGCCCACGAGGAGGGCGGCCAGCAGGGGGTCGTGGACCTTCTCCGTGACCTGTTCGGCGGTGCTGCGGTGCACGCCGACGACCTCGGTCACGAACTCCACCGCCTCCTCGTGCAGGCCGAGCTCCAGCAGGCCGAGGAGGGTGTGGAGGCGGTTGGCGTGCTCGTGGTCGAGGGCGCGCAGGGCGTCGATCAGGCCGCGGGTGGAGTCGAGCTCGCGCCCCAGGTGCTCCAGTTCGGTGCGGTCGCGCAGGGTGGCCACGGCGCCGCCGTCCTGGGTGGGCATCCGGTTGGCGACCAGGACTCGCGGGCCCTGGACGGTCAGGAGGTCGCGGCCGGTGACGCGGCCCGAGAGGACGTCGGTGGTGCGGCCGGTACCGAGCACGTCGTCCAGCGGGCGCCCCGCCAGGGAGCCGGCGGAGTCCGGGGCGAGTCCCAGCAGGCGGGTCGCCTCGTCGTTGACCAGGCGGACGCGGCCGTGCCGGTCGAGGCCGATGACGCCCTCGCGGATGGAGTGCAGCATGGCCTCGCGCTCCGCGAGCAGGCCGGCGATGTCGGAGAAGGCCAGGTCCCGGGTCTGCCGCTGGATCCGGCGGGACACCAGGTAGGCGGCCAGGGCGCCCGCGGCCAAGGCGCCGCCCGCGTAGGCCAGCAGTCCGGGGATGGCGCCCAGCAGCCGGTCGCGGACGCTGTCGTAGGCGATGCCCACCGAGACGGCGCCGACGATCTCCCCGTCGGCGGCGAGGAGCGGCACCTTGCCGCGGGCGGAGCGGCCCAGGGTGCCGTCGTCGATCTCCATGACCTCGCGTCCCGCCAGGGCGTCCCCCGGATCGGTGGAGACGGGCAGGCCGATCCGGTCGGCGCTGGGGTGGGAGCGCCTGATGCCGTTCAGGTCGACGACGACCACGTACTCGGCACCGGTCGCCCGGCGTATCCGCTCGGCCGCCGACTGCACCGGGCCGTCGGCCGAGGGGCCTGCTTCCAGGAGGTCGGCGGCCAGTGACGGATCGGCCGCGGCGCTCTGCGCGATGGCCAGGGCGCGCCGCATGGCCTGGTCGTCGAGCTGTGCGCCGAGCGGGGCCAGGAACAGGCCGGTGGCCAACGCGACGACCCCGCCGGCGATGGCCAGCTGGGTGAGGAGGATCTGGTAGGCGGCCCGTCTGGGCAGCCCGAGGCGCCGAGCGCTCATGAGGGGGAACCGCATGAGAAGCAACGGTAGGTCGACTCGGGCACAAGCGGAATTTCCCTCGTCCACGCAAATCGCTTGCGTCAATTGCGCCCAGCTTGCGCAAGGAATGACGGTGCGAAAGTGCGGTCCAGGGTGTAGACGATTCGGCAGTGCTCTGCAACTCTCGCACCGCACGACGCAAATTCCTATCTCACCTGGTTCAGAAAACTCATGCCCGAGGGACGAGGACATATGAGAAGGCTCAACTGGAGATGGCGGGCCCTGGCCGCCCTCATCAGCACCGCCCTGTTGATGACGGGCTGGCCGGCCCTGACCGCCGCGGCCGCCGGCGGACCGAGCATCGCCGCGGGCCGCCCCGCGGCCGCGAGCAGTGCCAACGGCGCGTACACCGCCGCCAACGTGACCGACGGCGACCAGTCCACGTACTGGGAGAGCGCCGGGAGCGGCTTCCCGCAGTGGGTGCAGACCGATCTGGGCGCGACCACCCGCGTCGACCAGGTGGTGCTCAAGCTGCCCGCCGCCTGGGAGAGCCGCAATCAGACCCTGTCCGTGCAGGGCAGCGCCGACGGCACCGCCTTCAGCACCCTGGTGAACTCGGCCACCTACACCTTCGGCCAGGGCAGCGGGAACACGGTGACCATCACCCTCCCCGCCACCCAGACCCGGTACGTCAGGATCAACATCACCGCCAACACGGGGTGGCAGGCCGGCCAGCTCTCCGAGCTGGAGGTCCGCGCACCCGGCGAATCCTCGGCCAACCTGGCGCTCGGCAAGACCCTGACCGCCAGCAGCAACACGCAGGTCTACGTCCCCGGCAACGCCAACGACGGCAACAGCGCCAGCTACTGGGAGAGCGTCAACAACGCCCTGCCGCAGTGGATCCAGGCCGACCTCGGCGCCTCCGTGCGCGTGGACCGCGTCGTGCTGCGCCTGCCCGAGAACTGGGGCCCCCGCACCCAGACCCTGAAGCTCCAGGGCAGCGCCAACGGCTCCGACTTCACCGACCTCACCGCGTCCAAGGCCTACGACTTCAACGCGGCCGGCAACAACGCCGTCACCCTCTCCTTCGACGCGGCGACCACCCGCTACGTCCGCGTCCTGATATCGCTCAACTCCGTCCAGCCCGGCGGCCAGCTCTCCGAGCTGGAGATCTACGGCCCGCAGACCGGCGACACCCAGGCGCCGACCGCCCCCACCGCGCTCGCCTACACCGAACCCGCCACCGGCCAGATCAAGCTCACCTGGCAGGCGGCCACCGACAACGTCGGCGTCACCGGCTACGACGTCTACGCCGACAACCAGCTGCGCACCAGCGTGGCCGGCAACGTCACCACCTACACCGACACCCAGCCCGCCGGCGCCACCGTCACCTACCTCGTCCGGGCCAGGGACGCGGCCGGCAACCAGTCGCCGAACAGCAACACCGTCACCCGCGCCGGCGACAGCGGCGACACCCAGGCCCCGACCGCGCCGGCCTCCCTGAGCCTCACCGAGCCGGCCGCCGGCCAGATCAAGCTCACCTGGCAGGCCTCCACCGACAACGTGGGCGTCACCGGCTACGAGGTCTACGCGAACAACGTCCTGCGCACCACGGTCGCGGGCAACGTCACCACCTACACCGACGCCCAGCCCGCCAGCGCCACGGTCGGCTACGTCGTCCGCGCGAAGGACGCCGCGGGCAACCGCTCCGGCGACAGCAACCAGGTGACCCGCAACGGCTCCGGGGGCGGCGGTTCCAACCTGGCCGTGGGCAAGCCCGTCACCGGCTCCTCCGTGATCCACACCTTCGTCGCGGAGAACGCCAACGACAACAGCACCAGCACCTACTGGGAGGGCGCGGCCGGCGCCTACCCGAGCACGCTGACGGTCAAGCTCGGCGCCAACGCCGACGTGGACCGGCTCGTCCTCAAGCTCAACCCCGACGCCGCCTGGGGCGCCCGCACCCAGAACATCCAGGTCCTCGGCCGCGAGCAGAGCGCCTCGGGCGTCACCGGCCTGGTCGCGGCCAAGGACTACGCCTTCAACCCCGCCTCCGGCAACACCGTCACCATCCCGCTGGGCGCCCGCGTCGCGGACGTCCAGCTGCGCTTCACCTCCAACACCGGCTCCTCCAACGGTCAGATCGCCGAGTTCCAGGTCATCGGCGTCCCCGCGCCCAACCCCGATCTGGAGGTCACCGCACTGAGCGCCGCCCCGGCCGCCCCGGTGGAGTCGGACCCGGTCACGCTGTCCGCCACCGTCAAGAACAGCGGCCCGGCCCCGGCCCCCGCCACGGCCGTCACCTTCCAGCTCGGCGGCACGAAGGTCGCCACCGCGGCCGTGCCCGCGCTGGCCGCCGGCGCGACGGTCACCGTCACGGCCGGGATCGGTGCGCGCGATGCGGGCACGTACCCGCTGAGCGCCGTCGTCGACGAGGCCGACACGGTCGTCGAGCAGAACGACACCAACAACAGCCGCACCGGATCACCGCTGGTGGTACGGCCCGTCGACAGCTCCGATCTGGTCGCCTCGGCGGTCGGCTGGTCGCCGAGCGCCCCGTCCGCCGGCCAGCCGGTGGCCTTCACCGTCACCGTGCGTAACCAGGGCACCGTGGCGGCCGCGGCCGGCACGCACGCGGTCACCCTCACCCTCCAGGACGCGGGCGGCGCCACCGTGCGCACGTTCACGGGCTCCTTCGGCGGCGCCCTGGCGGCGGGCGCCTCCACCGCGCCGATCGCGCTCGGCAGCTGGCCCGCGGCGAACGGCAGGTACACCGTGAAGGTCGTCCTCGCCGACGACGCCAACGAGCTTCCGGTCAAGCGCGTCAACAACACCTCCAGCAGGTCCTTCTTCGTGGGCCGCGGGGCGAACATGCCCTTCGACATGTACGAGGCGGAGGACGGGGTCGTCGGCGGCGGAGCCGGCGTCGTCGGCCCGAACCGGACCATCGGCGACATCGCCGGCGAGGCCTCCGGCCGCAAGGCGGTCAACCTGGACGCGACGGGCGAGTACGTCGAGTTCACCACCCGGGCCGCCACCAACACGCTGGTCACCCGCTTCTCCATCCCGGACGCGCCGGGCGGCGGCGGCATCGACTCCACCATCAACGTCTACGTCAACGGCACCCTCAAGAAGACCCTGCCGCTGACCTCCAAGTACGCCTGGCTCTACGGAGCCGAGGCCTCGCCGGGCAACTCGCCGGGCTCCGGCGCACCGCGCCACATCTACGACGAGGCCAACATCCAGCTGGGCGAGACCGTCCCGCCGGGCAGCAGGATCCGCCTCCAGAAGGACGCGGCCAACACCTCCACCTACGCGATCGACTTCGTGAGCCTGGAGCAGGCCACCGCGATCCCCAACCCGGACCCGGCGACCTACACGGTGCCCGCCGGCTTCACCCACCAGGACGTGCAGAACGCCCTGGACAAGGTCCGCATGGACACCACCGGCAAGCTCGTCGGCGTCTACCTGCCGCCCGGCGACTACCAGACGGCCGGCAAGTTCCAGGTGTACGGCAAGGCCGTGCAGGTCGTCGGCGCCGGACCGTGGTTCACCCGCTTCCACGCCCCGTCCTCCCAGGACAACACCGACATCGGCTGGCGCGCGGAAGGCACCGCCAAGGGCTCGTCCTTCGCTGGCTTCGCGTACTTCGGGAACTACACCTCGCGCATCGACGGCCCGGGCAAGGTATTCGACTTCGCCAACGTCTCCGACATCACCATCGACAACATCTGGAACGAGCACATGGTGTGCCTGTACTGGGGCGCCAACACCGACCGGATCACCATCAAGAACTCGCGCATCCGCGACATGTTCGCCGACGGCATCAACATGACCAACGGCAGCACGGACAACCTCGTGACCAACAACGAGGCGCGGGCCACCGGTGACGACAGCTTCGCGCTGTTCTCCGCGATCGACGCGGGCGGCGCGGACATGAAGAACAACGTCTACGAGAACCTGACCACCATCCTGACCTGGCGTGCGGCGGGCGTGGCCGTCTACGGCGGCTTCAACAACACCTTCCGCAACATCCACATCGCCGACACCCTCGTCTACTCGGGCATCACGATCAGCTCGCTGGACTTCGGGTACCCGATGAACGGGTTCGGGACCGATCCGACGACCTTCGAGAACATCTCGATCGTCCGGTCCGGCGGCCACTTCTGGGGCGCGCAGACCTTCCCCGGCATCTGGATCTTCTCCGCCTCGAAGGTCTTCCAGGGGATCCGGATCAACAACGTCGACATCGTCGATCCGACGTACAGCGGCATCATGTTCCAGACCCAGTACGTGGGCGGCCAGCCGGTCAACCCGATCAAGGACACCATCCTGCGGGACATCACCATCACCGGGGCGAGGAAGAGCGGAGACGCCTTCGACGCGAAGTCCGGATTCGGCCTCTGGGCGAACGAGATGCCCGAGGCCGGGCAGGGTCCGGCGGTCGGCGAGGTCACCATCCACAACCTGAAGACGAGCGACAACGCGGTGGACGTCCGGAACACCACCTCCACCTTCAGGATCAACCAGCTGCCGTAGCGGCCCGTCCGCACGACGGCGCGACCACGCGCACATCCGCCGCCGGACGGCGGGCGGGGCTCCCCGGGAGCATCCCGTCCGCCGTCCGGCCGTCGCGCGCGACCCCTTCCGGGCCGCGCGCGCATGCGTCAAACTGGCCGTAATCGAACTGCAAGGAACTTGCATTCCTTGCGCTACTCTTGCGCTCATGACGCGACGACTTGCTCAAGTGGCGAAGAAGGTGGGGGTCAGCGAGGCAACGGTCAGCCGGGTGCTCAACGGCAAGCCGGGCGTCTCGGAGGCGACCCGACAGTCCGTGCTCACCGCCCTCGACGTCCTCGGATACGAGCGGCCCACCCAACTGCGCGGCGAGCGGGCCCGGCTGGTCGGACTGGTCCTGCCCGAGCTGCAGAACCCCATCTTCCCCGCCTTCGCCGAGGTCATCGGCGGTGCGCTGGCCCAGCAGGGGCTGACCCCGGTGCTGTGCACTCAGACCACCGGCGGGGTCTCCGAGGCCGACTACGTGGAACTGCTGCTCCAGCAGCAGGTGTCCGGGGTGGTCTTCGCGGGCGGACTCTTCGCCCAGGCCGACGCCCCGCACGAGCACTACCGCCTCTTGTCGGAGCGCAAGGTTCCGGTGGTGCTCATCAACGCCTCCATCGACGACCTCGGCTTCCCCTGCGTGGCCTGTGACGACGCCGTCGCGGTGGAGCAGGCCTGGCGCCACCTGGCCTCGCTGGGCCACGAGCGGATCGGCCTGGTGCTGGGGCCGCCCGACCACATGCCCTCGCTGCGCAAGCTGGTGGCCGCCCAGGCGGTGGCCGCCGCGGCCGGCACCGAGCTGCCCGCCGCCCATGTGGAGCGCGCCCTGTTCTCCCTGGAGGGAGGCCACGCGGCCACCTCCCGGCTGCTGGACCGCGGGATCACCGGAATCATCTGCGCGAGCGATCCGCTGGCCCTGGGAGCCGTACGGGCCGCGCGCCGCCGCGGTCTGGACGTGCCCCGGGACGTCTCCGTGGTGGGGTACGACGACTCGGCCTTCATGAACTGCACCGAGCCCCCGCTGACCACCGTCCGCCAGCCCATCGAGGCCATGGGCCGGGCCGCGGTCGAGCTGCTCACCGCCCAGATCCAGGGGGCCGCCGTACAACCCGGCGAGCTGCTCTTCGAGCCCGAACTCGTCGTGCGCGGTTCGACCGCACAGGCCCCCCGCGGCTAGTCCGCGCACCTCCGGCGCACGCCGTCGAGGGCTCCGGAGCGTCCGATCGGACGCTCCGGAGCCCTTTCTGCGTTCCCGGCCCGACATCCTGCTGTCAATCTCTTACGAAATCTGCGCGAGATATTGCGTTCATCTGTGGGTGGTGGTTGAGTGTGCCGCGCTCGCCCCCACGCCTCCTGCTCGATGCTCGAAGGGGACCACCGATGAGAACCAACGTCCGCCGCAACGTCGCGGCCGCCCTCGCCTCCGCGCTCGCCGTCACCGCCCTCGCGGCCTGCGGTACGAGCAGCAGCGCCGACGACAAGCCCCAGGCCAGCGGCGGTTCCACCGACGCCACCACCCCGCTCGACCCGAAGACCAAGGTCACCCTCTCCATCGACTGCATGCCGCCCGCGGCCAAGGCGGCCGAGCTCAAGGAGTGGAAGGAGGACGTGGCGGAGTTCAACAAGACGTACCCGAACGTCACGATCGAGGGCCGCTCCACCCCCGGCCAGTGCCTGGAGCCCCCGCGGTTCACCGCCATGCTGAAGGCCAAGTCCCAGCCGGACGTGTTCTACGCGTACTTCACCGACCTCCAGCAGGTGCTCGACAACGACGGGGTCCAGGACATCTCGGCGTACGTCACCCCGGCCTCGGTGCCCGCGCTCGACGACATCGACAAGAACGTCATGGACGTCCTCAAGCGCGACGGCAAGCTCTACGGCGTCCCCACCAGCAACTACACGATGGGCCTGCTGGTCAACCGCAAGCTCTTCCAGCAGGCCGGCCTCGACCCCGACTCCCCGCCGCGCAGTTGGGACGAGGTCCGCACCGCCGCCAAGAAGATCGCGGCGCTGGGCAACGGCGTCGCCGGCTTCGGCGAGTACAGCGTGGAGAACACGGGCGGCTGGCACTACACGGCCACCATGTACGGCATGGGCGGCGACATCGTCGGCGCCGACGGCAAGGCCGCCTTCAACAACCCCACCGGCCGGCAGATCGTCGACAACCTCCACGCCATGCGCTGGGAGGACGACAGCATGGGCAAGACCCAGCTGCTCAAGTGGGGCGACCTGCAGAAGCAGATGGCATCGGACAAGCTCGGCATGTTCCTGGCCGCGCCCGACGACATCACGTACATGGTCCAGCAGCTCGGCGCCAAGTACGACAACTTCGGGATGGGCCCCATCCCCGGCGGCGCGGCCACCCTGGCCGGCGGCAACGGCTACATGATCAAGAAGGGCAGTTCGCCCGACAAGGTCAAGGCCGCCATCGCCTGGCTGAACTTCAAGACCCTCGCGGTCGGCAAGGGCCAGTTCCGGTACGACCGCAGCAAGGCCGACGGCCTGCCGGTCGGCCTGCCCCAGCCCGCCTTCTTCACCGGGGCCAGCAAGGCCAAGGACGACGAACTGAAGGCGGCGAGCGCCACCATGCCGGTCGCCAACTTCAAGCCCTTCCTGGACCACCCGGTCCCCGGCAAGCCGGAGCCGGTGAAGGCGCAGGAGGTCTACAAGGTGCTCGACAAGGTGATGTCGGGCGTCCTGACCAACAAGGACGCCGACCCCGCCCAGCTCCTCGGGGACGCCGAGAAGGCGGTCAACCAGGTCCTGGGGAACCAGTAGCGGCCCGGGTGGGTCCGGCGGTGCCTCCCCGCCACCGGCCCCACCCGCCCCGGTCCCACCCGCCCCACCCCCGGCCCGCCGAGGCGGCCGCCGGGGCGACCACCCACCAAGGAGCGAGCGGCGATGTCGGCCCCCACCCTGCCCCGTGACTCCCGCGCGGAGTTCCTCCGGGCCTTCAAGCGGAACCTCACGGCCCACGGCTTCCTGATCGGCGCCGTCCTCTGCTTCTCCTTCTTCTCCTGGTACCCGATGGTCCGGGAGTTCCTGCTGGCCTTCCAGAAGACCGAGGGCGGCGCCACCCGCTGGGTCGGCTGGGACAACTTCGCCTACGTCTTCGGCGACCCGAACGTCTGGCAGGCCTGGCGCAACACCCTGCTGTTCACCGGCCTCGCGCTGGCCCTCGGCTTCGTGGTGCCCTTCGTGGTCTCGCTCGTGCTGAACGAGTTCCGCCACGCACAGGGCTACCTGCGACTGCTCGTCTACCTGCCGGTGATGATGCCGCCGGTGGCCTCGATCCTGCTCTTCAAGTACTTCTACGACCCCGGCTACGGCCTCTTCAACCGGGTACTGGAATTCCTGCACCTCCCGGCGCAGGACTGGCTGCAGTCCACCGACACCGCGATGCTCTCCGTGGTCATCGCCTCCACCTGGATGAACATGGGCGGGGCCACCCTGATCTACCTGGCCGCGCTCCAGGGCATCCCGGGCGAGCTCTACGAGGCCGCCGAGCTCGACGGCGCCGGTCTGCTGCGCAAGGTCTGGCACGTCACGATCCCGCAGACCAAGCTCATCCTCTCGCTGATGCTGCTGATGCAGATCATCGCGACGATGCAGGTCTTCGTCGAACCCTTCCTGCTCACCGGCGGCGCCGGCCCCGAGGGCTCGACCACCACGGTCGTCGTCCTCATCTACCAGTACGCCTTCAGCTTCAACCAGTACGGCGGCGCCGCGGCTCTCGGCCTGTGCCTGCTCGTCCTGCTCGCGGGCTTCTCCGCCCTGTACGTCCGCCTGAGCCGCGACAACGAGAACTGACCGGGAACCCGCCCAGGGAGTACTTCACATGGCAGAGCGCACGCTGATATCGCCGGCCCAACTCGGCCGCACCCGGGGCAGGATCCTCTACTGGACCGTGCTCGTCCTGGTCGTGGCCGGCTTCACCCTGGTCTTCCTCGGACCCCTCTACTGGATGGTCGCGAACGGCCTCAAGAGCACCGAGGAGTTCGCCCAGGTCCCGCCGACCCTGGTGCCCGACTCCCTGCACACCGCCAACTACGAGGCCGCGTGGAAGGTCATGGACCTCGCCAAGCTGCTCTTCAACACCCTCTACTACGCCTTCGGCGCCCTCGCCTTCCAGCTCGTCCTCGACGTGGGCGCCGCCTACTCCCTCTCCAAACTGCGGCCCGTCCTCGGCAAGGCCGTGCTCGGGATGATGCTGGCCACCCTGATGATCCCGGCCACCGTCCTCGTCGTACCGCAGTACCTCACGGTCCTCGACATGCCGATCATCGAGCGGAACCTGCTCAACACGCCCTGGGTGATCTGGCTGCCGTCCGTCACCAACGCCTTCAACATCTTCCTGCTGAAGCGGTTCTTCGACTCCATACCGCAGGAGATCCTGGACGCCTCCGCCATCGACGGGGCGAGCGCCGTCCGCACCCTGCGCTCCATCGTCCTGCCGATGTCGCGCCCCATCCTCGGCGTGGTGTCGATCTTCGCGATCGTCGGCGTCTGGAAGGACTTCCTCTGGCCGATGCTCACCCTCCCGGACCCCGCCCTGCAGACGCTCAACGTCGGCATCTACTCACTGGCCACGGGAGTGCCCGAGAACCATCTCATCGCCGCACTCGCGATGGCCTCGGCGCCCACGCTCGTCATCTTCCTGATCTTCCAGCGCAACATCATGAGCGGTCTCACGGCGGGCTCCCTCAAGGGCTGACGCCCCGCAGGCCCCACGCCGCCGCCGCGCCCGGCCGCCCCCTGTGAAAGGACCCCTCCGTGGCTGACTTTCCCCTGCCCGACGACGCCGCCGACTGGTGGCGCTCGGCCGCCATCTACCAGGTGTACGTACGCAGCTTCGCCGACGGCGACGGGGACGGCACCGGTGACCTCGCGGGCGTCCGGGCCCACCTGCCCTACCTGGCCGAACTCGGCGTGGACGCGCTGTGGTTCACCCCCTGGTACCTCTCCCCGCTCGCCGACGGCGGCTACGACGTCGCCGACTACCGCTCCATCGACCCCGCCTTCGGCACCCTCGCCGAAGCCGAGAAGCTGATCGCCGAAGCCCGCGGGCTGGGGCTGCGCACCATCGTCGACATCGTCCCGAACCACGTGTCCGACCGGCACGCGTGGTTCCGGGCCGCCCTCGCGGCCGGCCCCGGGAGCCCGGAACGGGAACTCTTCCACTTCCGCCCCGGACGCGGCGAGCACGGAGAACTGCCCCCCGGCGACTGGCCCTCGCAGTTCAACGGGGCCGCGACCTGGACGCGGGTGCCGGACGGGGAGTGGTACCTGCACCTCTTCACCCCGCAGCAGCCCGACCTCAACTGGGACCACCCGGCCGTGCGCCGCGAACACGAGGAAGTGCTGCGCTTCTGGTTCGAACGGGGGGTGGCCGGCGTACGGATCGACTCCGCGGCCCTGCTCGCCAAGGACCCGGCCCTGCCCGACCTGGCCGGACGCTCCCCGGAGCCGTGGCCCGGGGAGATCCACCCCTACATCGACCGCGACGAGCTGCACGACGTCTACCGCTCCTGGCGCGCCATCGCCGACGAGTACGACGGCATCTTCGTCGGCGAGGTCTGGCTGCCCGACTCCGAGCGCTTCGCCCGCTACCTGCGCCCCGACGAGCTGCACACCGCCTTCAACTTCTCCTTCCTCAGCTGTCCGTGGGACGCCGGGCGGCTGCGCACCTCCATCACGGAGACCCTCGCCGAGCACGCCCCGGTCGGGGCGCCTGCCACGTGGGTGCTGTGCAACCACGACGTCACCCGCACGGTCACCCGCTACGGGCGCGCGGAGACCGGCTTCGACTTCGCGGCCAAGGCCTTCGGCACCCCCACCGACCTGGAGCTCGGCACCCGCCGGGCGCGCGCCGCGGCCCTGCTGACGCTGGCCCTGCCCGGCGCCGTGTACGTCTACCAGGGCGAGGAGCTGGGCCTCCCCGAGGCCGACGTGCCGATCGGCCGCATCCAGGACCCCATGCACTTCCGCTCGGGGGGCACCGATCCGGGCCGCGACGGCTGCCGGGTACCGCTGCCGTGGACCGCGGAGCCCTGGCACGACGCGTGGCTCCCGCAGCCCGCGGACTGGCCCGCCTACGCGGCCGACCGGCAGGCCGGCGACCCCGGATCCATGCTCACCCTCTACCGGACCGCCCTCGGGCTGCGCCGCGCGGCGGCCGGCTTCGGGGGCGGTTCGCTGGAGTGGCTGGAGGCGCCCGAAGGGGTGCTGGCCTTCACCCGGCCCGACGGGCTGGTGTGCGTGGCCAACCTGTCCGGCGGGCCGGTGCCGCTGCCGGCCCACACCGACGTCGTGCTGGCCAGCTCCGCCCTGGACGACGCGGGGCTGCTCCCCCAGGACACGGCGGTCTGGCTGCGGACCTGACGCCGCGGCCGGACCGCCGGCCGACCGCCTCCTGCGACCGCCCCTCCCCGCCACGGTGCCCGCGGCGGGCCCCGCCCGTCACGGCATCGGCTGTGGCGGGCGGGGCCCGTGGTACTGCCCGCTCGGCCGCATCCGCAGCGGCCGCTCCTGGTACTCCTCCAGGGCGTGCGCGATCCAGCCCGCCGTGCGCGCCACCGCGAAGACGGTCTCCCCGGCCTCGGGCGGCATCCCGCACGACACCGTCAGCACGGCCAGCGCCAGGTCCACGTTGGCGTGCAGCCCGGGCCGGCGCGCCGCCGCGGTGGCGGCCACCTCCCGGGCGGCGGCCAGCGCCGGTCCGGCCTGCGGCAGCGCCTCCAGCCGGGCGAACAGGGCGCGCGCCCGGGGGTCCTCGCCCGGGTAGAGCCGGTGCCCGAGGCCCGGCACCCGCCGCCCGGCCCGCAGGTGGTCGGCGACGACCGGCGCGGCGCCACCCCGCTCCATGGCCTCGGCGAGCATCCGGTGGGCCAGCCGGCCGGCCGCCCCGTGCAAGGGCCCTTCGAGGGCGCCGAGTCCGGCCGACACCGCCGCGTACGGATGGGCCCGCGCCGACGCGGCCACCCGTACGGCCAGGGTCGAGGCGGCCAGGTCGTGGTCGACGAGGAGCCCGAGCGCCAGGTCGAGCACGGCCAGCGCGTCCGGGTCGGGCTCCCGCGCCGTCAGCCGGGGCCACAACTGCCGGGCGGTGCGGCCGTCCCCGGGCCACGGGGCCGTGCCCCGCGCCGGCAGGGCGCCGACCAGTGTCGGGATCAGGCAGCGCGCGGCGCCGAGCACGGCCTCGGGGGCGAGGTCGAACCGCAGCGGGTCGGTGACGGCCGCGGCCGCGGTGGCCACGCGCAGCCGGTCGACGGGCCCGGCCTCCGCGGGCAGCGCGTCCACCGCGCGCCGGGCGGCGGCCAGGGTCCCGGCGGGAGCGGTGAAGCGCGCGCCGTGCGGGAGGATCCCGGTCCACAGGAACTCGGCGACCTCTTCGAAGCGGTACCGCGAGGCCAAGCCGACCGCGTCGACGCCCCGGTAGTGGTAGCGGTCGGGTTCGATGAGGGTCAGCGCGGTGCGCACGGACGGTTCGCCGGCGGGGCCCGCCGCCTCGCGCCGACTGCGCCGGGCCAGTGCCTCCACCTCGCGCGCGTCGAAGCTGCTGCCCCGGCCGACCGGATCGCGTCGGCTCGCCAGCTGTCCGCGGCTGACGTAGGCGTACACGGTCGCGGGCTTCACCCCGAGCACCTCGGCGGCCTGCCGGGTGGTGAGCCGTCGCTCTTCGTCCATGCACATCACCCTATACACATTGATTCGATCAATATTGACATCGATCGCATCAATCATCGATGGTCGAGCCATGGATACCGTCGTCGCAGTACCCCGCGGTCTCGCGGGAGTCGTGGTCACCGACACCGAGCTCGGTGACGTCCGGGGCCGAGAGGGCTTCTACCACTACCGCCAGTACTCGGCCGTCGAACTCGCCGCCGATCGCTCCTTCGAGGACGTGTGGCACCTGATGTTCCGCGGCACGCTCCCGGCGGACACCGCCGAGCGGGACGCCTTCGCCGCCGAGATCGCCCCGCTACGGGTCCTGCCCGCCGAGCTACGGGACGCCCTGCCCGCGCTCGCCCGCGCCACCGCGGCGTCCGGCCCGCTCGCCGGGCTGCGGACCGCGCTCTCGCTGCTCGGTGCCTCCGCAGGCTTCCGCCCCGTCTTCGACCTCGACCCGGCCGGCCGCGCCGCGGACGCGCTGGCCGCCTGCGCCGCCGTACCCACCCTGCTCACCGCGCTGCACCGGCTGGGACAGGGACTGGAGCCGGTCGGACCGCGCGCGGACCTCCCGTACGCGGCCAACTACCTGTACATGCTGACCGGCCGCGAACCCGACCCCGTGCGCGCCCGCGCCGTCGAGCGCTACCTCATGTCCACCGTGGACCACGGCTTCAACGCCTCGACCTTCACCGCCCGTGTGATCGCCTCCACCGGAGCGGACGTCGCCGCCTGCCTGACCGGTGCGGTCGGCGCGCTGTCGGGTCCGCTGCACGGCGGCGCCCCGAGCCGCGCGCTGGACACCCTGGACGCCATCGGGACCGTGGACCGGATCGAGCCGTGGATCCGCGAACGGGTCCTCGCGGGCGACCGGATCATGGGCTTCGGGCACCCCGTCTACCGCACCGAGGACCCGCGCTCGCGGATGCTGCGCGAGATCGCCCTGCAGTTCGGCGGCCCCCTGGTCGACTTCGCGGTGGAGGTGGAGGGCCAGGTCGAACGGATCCTCGCCGAGCTCAAGCCCGGCCGCGAACTGCACACCAACGTGGAGTTCTACGCGGGGGTCGTCATGGAGCTGTGCGGACTGCCGCGCGCGATGTTCACCCCGACCTTCTGCGCTGCCCGGGTGATCGGCTGGAGCGCGAACGTCCTCGAACAGGCCGCCGACTCGAAGATCATCCGCCCGGCCGCCCGCTACACCGGTCCCACCCCGCCGCAACCGGTGCCCGCGCTCGGCTGACTACGATCGGCCGGGTGAACAGCAGGCAGCCCCTCCCCGTCGTGGTCCTCTCCGGATTCCTCGGTTCCGGCAAGACCACCCTCCTCAACCACCTCCTCGCCCACCGGGGCGGCACCCGGATCGGGGTCGTCGTCAACGACTTCGGCTCGATCGAGGTCGACGCCATGGCGGTGGCCGGCCAGCTCGGCGACTCGATGGTCTCCCTCGGCGGGGGTTGCCTGTGCTGCGCCGTCGACGGCAGCGAGCTGGACGCGTACCTGGAGAAGCTGGCCGCGCCCGTGCACCGCATCGACGTGATCGTCATCGAGGCGAGCGGGCTGGCCGAGCCCGAGGAGCTGATCCGGATGCTGATGGCCAACGAGAACCCCGACGTCCGCTACGGCGGCATGGTGCAGGTCGTGGACGCGGCGGAGTTCGAGGCGACCCGGGCGAGGCACCCGCGGACCGACCGGCACCTCGCCGTCGCGGACCTCGTGGTGCTCAACAAGACCGACCGGGTGGACGCGGCCGAGCGCTCCCGCGTCGAGGCCGGGCTGGCCGCGCTCACGGTCCCGGGAACACCGGTCGTGGGCGTGGACCACGGACGGATCGACCCCGAGCTGCTCTTCGACCGGCGGCCCTGGACCGAGACCCGCGGGCAGCTCTCCTTCGAGGACCTGCTCGCACAGGCCGACGCCGAGGGCGGGCACGGCCACGACGACCACGGCGGTCATGTGCACGCGGCCTACGAGAGCGTCGAGTTCGTCTCCGCGCAGGCCCTCTCGCCGCGCCGGTTCATCGACTTCCTCGACGGCCGTCCGCCCGGCCTCTACCGGATCAAGGGCTACGTCTACTTCGGCGTCCCCGGCTACGAGGAGCGCTACGAGGTCCAGGCGGTCGGCCGCTTCCTCCGCTTCGACCCGCGGCCGTGGGGGAGGGGCGAGGAACGGCTGACGCAACTGGTCCTGATCGGCTCCGGCACCGACGGGCAGGCGCTGCTCGGCGCGCTGGAGGCCTGCCGCGAGCCGGCTCCGCACGAGGGCCGGCCCGAGAGCATGTGGGGGGTGCTGCGGTACGCCGCCCGGCCCGCGGAACCAGGCCCGGCGCCGGAGGGGGACCACCGGGACCCGGAGCCGGACCACTTCGCCCCGGACCCGGACCGCTTCGCCCCGGACCCGGAGCCGGACCACTTCGCCCCGGAGCCGGACCCCGACCCGGACGCGTGACCGGGCCGCGCCCCGCCACGCCGCTGCCCGGTCCGGGTGCCGGTACGGGTCCCCTTCCCGGAGCGGCCGCGGGTCAGGCCACGTCCACGCCGAACTCCCGCAACAGGTCCTCCAGGCCGCCCCGGTAGCCCTTGCCGCCGATCACGAAGTCCCAGTCGCCGCTCGCCCGGCGCCGGAACGACCCGAGGACCAGGGCCGTCTCGCCCGCCCGGCCGTCCGAGACCTCCAACCGCCCGGCCTCCGCACCACCCGCGTCCAGGAGCCGTATGCGGGCGTCCGTGAACCCGGCCAGGTCGGCGTGGGGATCGGCCTCGGGGTCGACGGCGGCCACCAGCACCAGACGGTCGGCCTCCCGGGGCAGGCCGTCGAAGGAGACCGCGAGCGCCGCCCGGTCGGGCGCCGCGTGCGGATGGGCCCGTACCGAACCGTCCGGGGTCCGGGGGTTGTTGTAGAAGACGAAGTGGTCCTCGGTGAGCACCCGGCCGCCCGTGCAGACCAGCGCGCACACGTCCAGCGCGACCGCCCCCGACCAGGACATGCCCAGCACGTTGTGGTCGGCCGGCAGGTCCGACCCGGGCTCCGGTGTCGAAGCCGCGGCCGGTGCCGACCGCGGTGTCCGGCGCGCCGCCGGGGCGCCGCCCGGAGTCCCGCCCAGCCTGCCCCGCAGACCGTACTGGTGCAGCAGGTCCACGAGTTCGGCGCCGGGAACCAACTCCAGCGGCTTGCCGTTGGCAAAGGTGTACGACCCCGGTCCGAAGGACGAGGTGGTGACCAGCACCCCCTTGTTCGCCCCCGCGTCCTGGACCGTCCCGTACAGGTCCCGTACCGCCGTGGGCGGCACGGTGTTGCGGTAGCGCTTGACCTGCACCACGATCCGTCCGCCCCGGATCGGGGCCGGGTCCAGCGCCTCGACGTCCACGCCGCCGTCGCCCGACCGCTGCGTGGTCACCGCCTCCATGCCCATCGCCCGGAACAGCTCGGCGACCAGGTGCTCGAAGGCGATCGGGTCCATGGCGAAGAGGTCCGGCTCGTCCTCCCCGCCGTCCCCCCGCCCGGCGGGCCCGCCCGCCCCGCCGACCGAGCCGACCTCGTCGGGCCGGCGTCCCGGACGGACCGCGGTCAGCTGGTCGGGCCGGGCCGAGAGCTGCCCGCGCAAGCCGTCGACCAGGCAGTCCACCGCGCTGACCTGTTCGAGCCGCAGTCCGGAGAAGGCGGTGCGCGTCGCCGCCGCCGTGGCGAGGACGAACCGGGCGTCGTGGCCCGTCACCGGATCGGGGCAGTCCACGAAGCCGTTGACCACCACCGAGTCCAGCACGGCGAACTCGTCCGCCGCGTACAGCTCGCGCAGGACCAGCAGGACGCACTGCGCCAGCACGTCCCGGTACAGCGCGCGCCGCTCCGTGACCGGGCGCGGCTTCACCTTGTCCTGGTCGGTGCTCGGCAGGTACTGCACCGCCCTGGCCTGCGGCACCACCGCGTACGCCGGCAGCTCCCAGTCCAGTACGAGCTGGCGCACGGCCGGGTCGTACGCCGCCGCCAGCCGCCTCGGCAGCGCCTCGGGCCAGGCCGCCGAGGCGTACAGGGCGGCCGAGAAGTACTCCACCACCGCTTCCGGATCGCCCGCGCGCAGCGCCCCGGCCAGCTCGGCGAGCCCGTCGTTGTGCGCCCGGACCCCGGCGAGCTGCTCCGCCGCCCACCGGTCGTACTGCTGCCGGTAGGCCGCCAGCCGCTCGCGGCGCTGCGCCTCCGCGGCGTGCGCCGCCTGCCAGGCCTGGGCGTAGTGGGCGTGCGCCTCCTGTTCGGCACGGGCCCGCTGGCCCGAGCCGAGGGTCCAGCCGCTGCTCCGACCCTGGAAGTCCTCAAGGCGCGGCATCGGCACCGGGTGCGCCAGCGCGCCCGGGTCGAAGGGCTCCAGCTGCTCGGGCCGGCCCAGCGCGGCCGTGCGGAACGCCGGCGTACGGCAGCCCGCGACCAGCAGGTTCCGCAGCGCGTCCACCTCGGCGTCGATCCGCTCGGTCCCGCGCCGGGCCTCGGCCTCGCGGCGCTGCCGGTTGCCGCGGGCCGCGTCCCGCTCGTCCGACCGCTGCCGGCGCTCGGCCTCCCGCTGCCGGACCAGCCGGTCCTGCTGCTGCCGGCGCTGCTCCTGCGCCCAGGTCCCGATCAGTCCGCTGCTCGATCGACGGCTCATCAGCTGTGTTCTCCCCCCACCGCGTACTCCGGGAAAACAGTAGTCGCCCGTGGGGTGTCCGGTCCCGGGACCGGACACCCCACGGGCGACGGGGTGCGGCGTGCGCGGCGTGGGTCTACAGCACGGCGCCCGCCAGCGCCGTCACGGTCGCGGGCAGCGGAGCCCCCGAGCCGTCCCGCCGCGGATCGACGGGGGGCAGCGCGGCCGGAGCGCCGTTGGCACCGGCCGCACGGACGGGGGAGCCGCCCGCCCAGGCCAGTACGAGGACGTCCTCGCCCTTCAGGAACCGCTGGCAGCGCACACCGCCGGTGGCCCGGCCCTTGCGCGGGTACTGGTCGAAGGGGGTCAGCTTCCCCGAGGTCACCGAGTCGTCCAGGGTGCCGTGCGAGCCCGCCACGGTGAACACCACCCCGTTCCGCGCCGGGTCCACGGCCGAGAAGTGGATCACCTTGGCACCGTCGGCCAGCTTGATGCCCGCCATGCCGCCGGCCGGCCGGCCCTGCGGGCGCACCTGGCCCGCCGGATAGCGGAGCAGCTGGGCGTCGTCGGTGATGAAGACCAGGTCCTCCTCGCCCGTGCGCAGCTCGACGGCGCCGACGATCCGGTCCCCGTCCTTGAGGGTGATGACCTCCAGCTCCTCCTTGTTGGCCGGGTAGTCCGGCACGACGCGCTTGACCACGCCCTGCTCGGTGCCGAGGGCCAGCCCCTGCGAGGACTCGTCCAGCGAGGTCAGGCAGATCAGCCTCTCGTCCGCCTCCAGCGCGGAGAGGAACTCCGAGAAGGGGGCGCCGCCCGCCAGGTTCGGCGCGGCGTGGGTGTCCGGCAGCTGGGGCAGGTCGATCACCGAGAGCCGCAGCAGCCGCCCGTACGAGGTGACCGCGCCGATGTCCGCCCGCGCCGTCGCCGCGACCTGCGAGACGATCAGGTCGTGCTTGGCGCGGGAGCCGTCCTCCTCCTCCGGCAGCGGGTCGCCGTTGGCCGTACGGGCCAGCAGGCCCGTCGAGGACAGCAGCACGCGGCAGGGGTCGTCCGCGACCTCCAGCGGCACGGCGGCGATCGCGGTACCGGCCGACTCCAGCAGGACCGTACGCCGCTCGGTGCCGAACTTCTTGGCCACCGCGGCCAGTTCGGCGGAGACCAGCTTGCGCAGCTCGGTGTCGGAATCCAGGATGCCGGTGAGCTCGTCGATCTCGCCGTTCAGCCGGTCGCGCTCGGACTCCAGCTCCAGCCGGTCGAACTTGGTGAGCCGGCGCAGCGGCGTGTCCAGGATGTACTGGGTCTGGATCTCGCTCAGCGAGAACCGCTCGATCAGCCGGGCCTTGGCCTGCGCGGAGTTCTCGCTGTCGCGGATGAGCCGGATGACCTCGTCGATGTCGATGAGCGCCACCAGCAGGCCCTCGACCAGGTGCAGCCGGTCGCGCCGCTTGGTGCGGCGGAACTCGCTGCGCCGCCGGACGACCTCGAAGCGGTGGTCGAGGTAGACCTCCAGCAGCTCCTTGAGGCCCAGCGTCAGCGGCTGGCCGTCCACCAGCGCCACGTTGTTGATGCCGAAGGACTCCTCCATCGGCGTCAGCTTGTAGAGCTGCTCCAGTACCGCTTCCGGGTGGAAACCGTTCTTGATCTCGATGACCAGGCGCAGGCCGTGCGAGCGGTCGGTGAGGTCCTTGACGTCGGCGATGCCCTGCAGCTTCTTCGAGCCGACCAGGTCCTTGATCTTCGCGATGACCTTCTCGGGGCCGACCGTGAAGGGCAGTTCGGTGACGACCAGCCCCTTGCGGCGGGCCGTCACGTTCTCCACGGCCACCGTCGCGCGGATCTTGAAGGTGCCGCGGCCGTTCTCGTACGCGTCCTTGATCCCGGCGAGGCCGACGATCCGGCCGCCCGTGGGCAGGTCGGGACCCGGCACGAAGCGCATCAGCGCCTCCAGGTCCGCCGCCGGGTAGCGGATCAGGTGGCGGGCGGCCGCGATGACCTCGCCCAGGTTGTGCGGGGGCATGTTCGTGGCCATGCCGACCGCGATCCCGGACGCGCCGTTGACCAGCAGGTTCGGATACGCCGCGGGCAGTACGCCCGGCTCCTGCTCCTGGCCGTCGTAGTTGGCGGTGAAGTCGACGGTGTCCTCGTCGATCGACTCCGTCATCAGTGACGTGGCGTCGGCCATCTTGCACTCGGTGTAGCGCATGGCCGCGGGCGGGTCGTCGTTGCCGAGCGAACCGAAGTTGCCGTGCCCGTCCACCAGCGGCAGCCGCATGGAGAACGGCTGCGCCATGCGCACCAGGGCGTCGTAGATCGAGGCGTCGCCGTGCGGGTGGAGCTTGCCCATGACCTCGCCGACGACGCGGGCGCACTTGACGTACCCCCGGTCGGGGCGCAGGCCCATCTCGTTCATCTGGTAGACGATGCGGCGGTGGACCGGCTTCATGCCGTCCCGGGCGTCGGGCAGGGCGCGGGAGTAGATCACCGAGTACGCGTACTCGAGGAAGGAGCCCTGCATTTCGTCGACGACGTCGATGTCGAGGATCTTCTCCTCGAAATCCTCCGGCGGCGGGGTCTTCGTGCTGCGGCGGGCCATCGCTGCGCGGCTCCTTAACCAAGAATGATGGGGTGCTGGGGGTCTGACGCGGACCATTGTGGCCCGAGCCGCCGACAACGCCGACTCCGACCCAGGTGTGACCCGGGAACTTCTCCGGCTGTCGACGCGCTTGCATACAGTGGCAGGTCTGACGGAAATCTCTGCATCGCGATCGAAGGGACCACATGCCCATGGGTCACACGGCCACAGCCCAGGCCGGCTCCGGCGGCCTGACAGCGACCGAGCACCGGCTGGCCAACGGCCTGCGCGTGGTGCTGTCCGAAGACCACCTGACCCCGGTCGCCGCGGTCTGCCTCTGGTACGACGTCGGCTCGCGCCACGAAGTCAAGGGGCGCACCGGTCTGGCTCACCTCTTCGAGCACCTGATGTTCCAGGGCTCGGCGAGCGTACCGGGCAACGGGCACTTCGAGCTGGTCCAGGGGGCCGGCGGCTCCCTCAACGGCACCACCAGCTTCGAGCGCACCAACTACTTCGAGACGATGCCGACCCACCAGCTGGAGCTCGCGCTCTGGCTGGAGGCGGACCGCATGGGCTCGCTGCTGGCCGCCCTGGACGAGGAGTCCATGGAGAACCAGCGCGACGTCGTCAAGAACGAGCGCCGCCAGCGCTACGACAACGTGCCGTACGGCACGGCCTTCGAGCGGCTGACGGCCCTCGCGTACCCCGAGGGCCACCCGTACCACCACACCCCGATCGGCTCCATGGCCGACCTGGACGCGGCGTCCCTGGAGGACGCCCGCCACTTCTTCCGCACGTACTACGCGCCCAACAACGCGGTGCTGTCGGTCGTCGGCGACATCGACCCGGAGCGGACGCTCGCCTGGGTCGAGAAGTACTTCGGCTCGATCCCGGCGCACGACGGCAAGCAGCCGCCGCGCGACGGCGCGCTGCCCGACGTCATGGGCGCCGAGCTGCGCGAGGAGATCGTCGAGGAGGTGCCGGCCCGCGCCCTGATGGCCGCCTACCGGCTCCCGCACGACGGCACCCGGGAGTGCGACGCCGCCGACGTGGCGCTCACCGTGCTCGGCGGCGGCGAGTCCTCGCGGCTCCACAACCGCCTGGTGCGCCGCGACCAGACGGCCGTCGCGGCCGGCTTCGGCATGCTCCGGCTGGCCGGGGCGCCCTCGCTGGGCTGGCTGGACGTGAAGACCTCCGGCGGGGTCGAGGTGCCCGACATCGAGGCGGCCGTCGACGAGGAGCTCGCGCGGTTCGCCGCCGAGGGCCCCACGGCCGAGGAGATGGAGCGCGCCCAGGCGCAGCTGGAGCGCGAATGGCTGGACCGGCTCAGCACGGTGGCCGGCCGCGCCGACGAACTGTGCCGCTTCGCGGTGCTGTTCGGCGACCCGCAGCTCGCCCTGACCGCCGTCCGGCGGGTGCTGGCCGTCACCGCGGAGGAGGTCCAGGCCGTGGCCGCGGCCCGGCTGCGCCCCGACAACCGCGCGGTGCTGGTCTACGAGCCGCTGGCCGCACCGGACGCGGCAGCCGGGACCGACGAGAACGACGAGAACGAAGGGGCGGAGCAGTGAGCGACACCGCAGCCGTCACGATGACCTTCCACCCGCGCCCGGAGGCCGGCGAGCCGCAGCCGTGGGCCTTCCCGGCCCCCGAGCGCGGTGAGCTGTCCAACGGCCTGACCCTGCTGCGCTGCCACCGCCCGGGCCAGCAGGTGGTCGCGGTCGAGATCAACCTCGCCGCCCCGCTCGACGCCGAACCCGAGGGCCTGGACGGCGTGGCGACCATCATGGCGCGCGCCCTGTCCGAGGGCACCGACAAGCACTCCGCCGAGGAGTTCGCCGCCGAGCTGGAGCGCTGCGGGGCCACCCTCGACGCGCACGCCGACCACCCCGGCCTGCGGGTCTCCCTGGAGGTCCCGGCCTCCCGGCTGCACAAGGCGCTCGGCCTGCTCGCCGAGGCCCTGCGCGCCCCCGCCTTCGCCGACGCCGAGGTGGACCGGCTGGTCCGCAACCGGCTCGACGAGATCCCGCACGAGCTGGCCAACCCGCAGCGCCGCGCCGCCAAGCAGCTCTCCAAGGAGCTGTTTCCGGCCACCCTGCGGATCTCCCGCCCGCGCCAGGGCACCGAGGAGACGGTCGCCCGCATCGACTCCGCGGCCGTGCGGGCCTTCTACGAGGCCCACGTACGCCCCGCCACCGCCACCGCGGTGGTCGTCGGCGACCTGACCGGGATCGACCTGGACACCGTCCTGGCCGACACCCTGGGCACCTGGACGGGCGACTCGGCGGCCCCCCGGCCGGTGCCGCCGGTGACCGCCGACGACACCGGCCGCGTGGTCATCGTGGACCGGCCCGGCGCGGTCCAGACGCAGCTGCTGATCGGCCGGATCGGCCCGGACCGGCACGACCGCGTCTGGGCCGCCCAGGTGCTCGGCACGTACTGCCTGGGCGGCACCCTCACCTCCCGCCTGGACAAGGTGCTGCGCGAGGAGAAGGGGTACACCTACGGCGTGCGCGCCTTCGGGCAGGTGCTGCGCTCCACCGCCGACGGCAAGGGCGCCTCGATGCTGGCCATCAGCGGCTCGGTGGACACCCCCAACACCGGCCCGGCGCTGGAGGACCTCTGGAAGGTGCTGCGCACCCTCGCGGAGGGCGGTCTGACCGACGCCGAACGCGACGTGGCGGTGCAGAACCTGGTGGGCGTGGCCCCGCTCAAGTTCGAGACCGCGGCCTCGGTCGCCGGCACCCTCGCCGACCAGGTGGAGCAGGAGCTGCCGGACGACTACCAGGCGCGGCTCTACGCGCAGTTGGCCGAAACCGGCACGGTCGAGGCGACGTCGGCGGTCGTGAAGGCCTTCCCGGCGGACCGGCTCGTCACGGTCCTGGTGGGCGACGCGGCGCAGATCGAGGCGCCGGTCCGCGCGCTCGGGATCGGCGAGGTGAGCGTGGTCGGCAACTGACGTCCGCGCGAGGGGTCCTGGCCGCACGTCGGCCGGGGCCCCTTTTGTCTGTTTGGTGGCGTCGTTGCTTTTATGTGATGTGGCGTAGGTAACAAAAGCCTACGTCTGTTTGGTGATCCGCTCATGATCCGCCTAGCGTCGGCCGTGCTGTTCGTCAGTTGTGCCCGCCGCACCCGCGGCACCGGACAGCGATCGCCGAGTCCCCGTCAGGCGCGAGCCTGGGGAGCCGGGGACCCACACAAGTCCCTGGGGTGAATCGGGCCGCCTCGCAAGAGGAAGCCCGTAGGAGACCTTCCTGCTCCGAACCCGTCAGCTAACCCGGTAGGCGAGAGGGAAGGAAAGGATCGACCCCTTCATGGCGTTTGGCAGCACCCCCGCCGGCTCCGGCAAGCACCGCGGCGGTAGCCGTCTGAGCCGCAAGACCGCCGGTTACGCCGGCATAGCCGCCCTCGCGACCACCGGTGTCGTCGGGGCCGTCGCAGCTCCGGCGTTCGCAGCGGACAACACCCAGCACGCCATCCCGGACGCCGGGTACAACGCGGTCGTCGTCGCCGACGACCTCGCGGGCGAGATCCAGAACCAGGCCGCCTCCCAGCAGCGCGCGGCCGAGCACGCCGCCGCGCAGGCCCAGGCCGAGGCCGAGGCCAAGCAGCGCGCCGCAGAGGCCAAGCGCCTCGCCGAGGCCAAGGCGAAGGCCGAGCGCGACGCGGCCGAGCGCGCGGCCCGCGAGGAGGAGCGCAAGCGCCTCAACACCTTCGTGGCCCCCGTCGACGGCTCCTACGTCAGCACGCAGTACCACGCGGGCGGCGGCATGTGGTCCTCCGGCAGCCACACCGGCATCGACTTCCACGCCGCCGAGGGCACCTCCGTGCACGCGGTCGGCGCCGGCACCGTGGTCGAGGCGGGCTGGGGCGGCGCGTACGGGAACAACGTCGTCATCAAGCACAACGACGGCACCTACACCCAGTACGGGCACATGCTCTCGCTGAGCGTCTCCGTCGGCGACAAGGTCACCGCGGGACAGCAGATCGGCCGCTCGGGCTCCACCGGCAACTCCAGCGGCCCGCACCTGCACTTCGAGGCCCGCACGGGCGAGCAGTACGGCTCGGACATCGACCCGCTCGCGTACCTGCGCTCGCACAACGTCAGCCTCTGACCCCCGGGGCGCACCCCCCCCGCTTCACCGAAGACCCCGGCTCGCACCGCGAGCCGGGGTCTTTTGCGAACGTTTCGCTTTTCCGGCCGCTCTCGGAAATTGTCGTGTGTTGCAATAGAGTCGCAGCACGAAGCGACGGCATCCGGTACGGGAGTCGGAAATAGGCGGAGGTTCGGTCTTGCGTATTCCTGCGCACGCGGTATGCACGGCAATCCGCGACGACATCGTCTCCGGTGTCTTCGAGCCGGGCGGACGGCTGACCGAGGAGGTGCTGGCCCGCCGGTACGGCGTCTCGCGCGTCCCGGTCCGCGAGGCGCTGCGCACCCTGGAGTCCGAGGGGTTCGTGACCACGCGCCGGCACGCGGGCGCCTGCGTGGCCGAGCCGACCGCGCAGGAGGCGGCCGACCTCCTGGAGGTGCGGACGCTGCTGGAGCCGCTGGCGGCGGCCCGGGCGGCCCGGCGGCGCACCGAGGCCCACCTGAAGGTGCTGCGCGGGCTGGTCCGGCTGGGCCAGGAGCGGGCCAGGCGGGGGCAGGGGGAGGATCTGCGGGCGCTGGGCGGGTGGTTCCACGAGACGCTGGCCCAGGCCTCCGGCAGCCCCGGTCTGATCGCGCTGCTCACCCAGCTGCGGCACAAGGTCGCGTGGATGTACGTGGTCGGGGCCCCGGCCCGGCCGGTGGAGTCCTGGGCGGAGCACGGCGCGATCGTGGACGCGGTGGCCCGCGGGGACGCGGAGCGGGCCCGGGCCCTCACCGCGGCGCACGCGGACCGCGCCGCGGCGGCGCACCGGCCGCGGCCCCGGCCGGCGGTGAGCGGTTCGCAACCTGCCGTAAACATTCCGAGTGGCCGTCATTAACAAGGGCCGTATACAAAGAGCGGTGTCCGTGCGCCGCCGTATCAATTCCCGGGCGCTGTGAATTCGGTCCGCACGCGGTGCGCATTCGGCGGCGAGGGGAATGTGTGCGCCGGATTCGGTATTCGTATGCGCGCGGCGGGTCGAATCGGCGCGCGGCGTCACGTCCGTGCGGCACGACGAAGCCGCGGCCCCCGAGCGGGGGCCGCGGCTTCGTCGTGCGGGCGGGTGGCTCGAACCCGAAGGGTCAGACGGTCTCGGGGAGCTCTTCGAGACCCTCGGCGACCAGCTTCGCGAGGCGGTCCAGCGCGGCGTCCGCGCCCTCGGCGTCGGAGGCGAGGACGACCTCCTCGCCGCCCTGGGCGCCCAGGCCCAGGACCGCCAGCATGGAAGCGGCGTTGACGGGGTCGCCGCCGGCCTTCGCGATGGTCACCGGGACGCCGGAAGCGGTCGTCGCACGGACGAAGATCGAGGCGGGACGAGCGTGCAGGCCCTCGGCCCAGCCGACGTTGACGCGGCGCTCTGCCATGGTGATGCCCTTCAGGTTCTTACGGTTGTCTAGACCAGTCTCTCACGACGTCCCGAATGCTCCAGACCGACTTTCGGCCCGGATCCGGCGCCGTTCGACCTTCCACAGCTTGCACTGGTTTGCCCCGGGTCGCCTAACGCGCCGCGCGCACGCGGCCCGGCCGCCGGCCGCCGTAAGGTGGCCCCATGACCACCGAGTCGGACCCCTCGTACCCGGCCCACTGGGAAGCCGACGTCGTCCTGCGCGACGGCGGCACCGCCCGGATCAGGCCCATCACCACCGAGGACGCGGGCCGCCTGGTCAGCTTCTACGAACAGGTCTCCGACGAGTCGAAGTACTACCGCTTCTTCGCCCCGTACCCGCGCCTGTCCGACCGGGACGTGCACCGCTTCACGCACCACGACTACGTGGACCGGGTCGGCCTCGCCGCGACCACCGGCGGGGAGTTCATCGGCACCGTCCGCTACGACCGCATCGGCTCCGACGGGCGGTCCGCGACCGGCCCCTCCGACGAGGCCGAGGTCGCCTTCCTCGTCCAGGACGCCCACCAGGGCCGCGGCGTCGCCTCCGCGCTCCTCGAACACATCGGAGCGGTCGCCCGCGAGCGCGGCATCCGCCGGTTCGCCGCCGAGGTGCTGCCCGCCAACAACAAGATGATCAAGGTCTTCACCGACGCCGGCTACCAGCAGAAGCGCAGCTTCGAGGACGGCTCCGTCCACCTCACCCTCGACCTCGAACCCACCGCCGAGTCCCTCGCCGTCCAGCGCGCCCGCGAACAGCGCGCCGAGGCCCGCTCGCTCCAGCGGCTGCTGGCCCCCGGCTCGGTCGCCGTGATCGGCGTCAGCCGCTCCGGCGGGGGCGTGGGCGCCGCAGCCCTGCGCAACCTCCGCGACAGCGGCTTCCACGGCCACCTCTACGCCGTGAACGAGGAGGCCGCCACCGACCTGCTCGACGGCGTCCGCGCCTACCGCAGCGTCGAGGCCATCGGGGCCCCGGTCGACCTCGCGGTGGTCGCGGTCCCCGCGGACCGGGTGCCGCAGGCCGTGGCCGCCTGCGGAGCGCACGGCGTGCAGGGGCTCGTGGTGCTGTCCGCCGGGTACGGGGAGAGCGGCCCGGCCGGCCTCGCCCGCCAGCGCGAACTCGTCCGCCAGGTGCGCTCGTACGGGATGCGGCTGATCGGGCCGAACGCCTTCGGCATGATCAACACCGCGCCGGAGGTCGGGCTCAACGCCTCGCTGGCCCCCGCGCCCATGCCGGCCCGGGGCCGGATCGGCCTGTTCACCCAGTCCGGGGCCATCGGGATCGCCCTGCTCTCCGCCCTCCTGCGCCGGGGCGAGGGGCTGTCGTCCTTCGTCTCCGCGGGCAACCGGGCGGACGTCTCGGGCAACGACATCCTCCAGTACTGGTACGAGGACGAGGCCACCGACGTCGGCCTGCTCTACCTGGAAACCCTCGGCAACCCGGGCAAGTTCACCCGCCTCGCCCGCCGGACCGCGGCCGTCAAACCGGTCGTCGTGGCCAAGGGCGGCCGCCACACCCCCGCCGGCCACGTCGTCCCCGGCACCCGGCTGCCCGAGGCCACCGTCTCGGCCCTGCTGCGGCAGGCCGGCGTCATCCGGGTCGACACGGTCACGGAGCTGGTGGACGTCGGCCTGCTGCTGGCCTCCCAGCCGCTCCCGGCCGGGCCCCGGATCGCGATCCTCGGCAACTCCGAGTCCCTCGGCGTCCTCACCTACGACGCCTGCCTCGCCCAGGGGCTGCGCCCGCTGCCCCCGCGCGACCTGACCACCGCCGCGGCCCCGGACGACTTCCGCGGGGCGCTGGCGGCCGCGCTCGCCTCCGACGACTGCGACGCGGTGATCGTCACCGCCATCCCGTGGGTGGGCGAGCACGCCCCGGCCGACGCCCTCGCGGACGCGCTGCGGGACGCCGTCGCCGCCGTGCCGGGCAAGCCGGTGGCCGTGGTCCACGTGGAGCTCGGCGAACTGGTCGAGGCCCTGTCCGCCGCACGGGCCTCCCTGCCCCGCCCGGTCCCGCCGCCCCCGCCCGCCGCACCCGGCGCCGCGGGCCGCCCGGGCACCCCCGCCGGCCCGGCCGCCTCCGACCCGGCGGCCGCCCCGGGCCCCGCCGCCACCGGTGCCCGCCCCCCGGCCGCCACCCGGATCCCGGCCTACCCGGCCGGCGAGCGCGCCGTCAAGGCCGTCGCCGAGGCCGTCCGCTACGGCCAGTGGCGCCGCGCCCTCGCCGACTCCGGCCAGGTCCCCGCCTACGAGGACATCGACGAGGCCGGGGCCGCCGCCCAGCTGGCCGCGCTGCTCGCCGACGTCGACGGCGGCGCCGTGCTCACCCTCGACGAGCGGGCCGGCCGCGAACTGCTCGGCCGCTACGGCATCCGCGTCCTGCCCACCCTGCCCGCCCCCAGCCCCGACGCCGCCGCCCGCGCCGCCGCGGTCCTCGGCTACCCGGTCGCCCTCAAGACCACCGCCCCGCACCTGCGCCACCGCGCGGACCTGGGCGGCGTACGGCTCGACCTCACGGGCGAGGCCGAGCTGAGGCGCTCGTACGCGGAGCTCACCGGCGCCCTCGGCAAGCCGGCCGAGCTCCAGCCCGTGGTCCAGTCGATGGTGCCGCGCGGCGTCGACACGCTGGTCCGCTCCGTGATCGACCCGGCGGCCGGCGCCGTGCTCTCCTTCGGGCTCGCGGGCGTCCCCTCCGAACTGCTCGGCGACACCGCCCACCGCCTGGTCCCCGCCACCGACCGGGACGTCGCCGCCCTCATCCGCTCCATCCGGGCCGCCCCCCTCCTCTTCGGCTGGCGCGGCAGCGACCCCGTGGACACCGCCGCCCTGGAAGAGCTGCTGCTGCGGCTGTCCCGGCTCGTCGACGACCACCCCGAGGTGGTCGGGGTGTCGCTGGAGCCGGTCGTGGTCGCCGCCGAGGGCCTCTCCGTCCTCAGCGCCGCCGTCCGCGTCGCCCACCCGCCGGCCCGCGGCGACCGCGGCCCGCGGACCCTGCCCAGCTACTGAGGGCGCCGAGCGCGTCCGGGGCGGCCGGGGTGCCCCGGACGGGCCTTAGGATGGACCCCATGGCGAAATCCGGTACGACGACCCAGGGGCTGCGCACGGCGATCGAGCGCAGCGGCTACTACCCGGCCCTCGTGGCCGAGGCCGTGGAGGCCGCGGTGGGCGGCGAGCCGATTTCGTCCTACCTGGTCCACCAGGAGACGACCTTCGACTCCAACGAGGTCCGCCGCCACGTCACCGTGCTGGTGCTGACCGGCAACCGCTTCATCGTCAGCCACACCGACGAGCAGGCCGCCGACGCCGGCTCGCCCTCCCCGTACGCGACCACCTCCACCGAGTCGGTCAAGCTCTCCAGCATCTCCTCGGTCGTGCTGAGCCGCGTCGTCGCCAACCCGGAGTCCTACACCCCCGGCACCCTGCCCCGCGAGGTCGTCCTGACGATCGGCTGGGGCGCGGTCGCCCGGATCGACCTGGAGCCGGCCGCCTGCGGCGACGCCAACTGCGACGCAGACCACGGCTACACCGGCAACTCCACCGCCGACGACCTCAGCCTGCGCGTCAGCGAGGCGGGCGACGGCCCGGAGGCCGTGCGCCAGACGCTGGTCTTCGCCCAGGCGCTCAGCGAAGCGACGGCGGCCACGTCCGCCCCCTCCGCCCGCTGATGGCGTACTCCGCGGCGCAGAACTGGGCGGACGAACCGGAGCTCCTGGACCTCGCAGGCGCGCCCGTCCCGCACTACGGCTCCGGCTCGCTCGCCGACCTGCTGCCGACGCTCGTCGCCGGCCAGGGCGTCCCCGGCTTCACCGCCTCGATCGCGGAGCTGACCCCGGCCGACCGCAACTGCGTCTTCCTCGTCGACGGCATGGGCTGGGAGCAGATCAAGGCCCACCCGGACGAGGCCCCCTTCCTCACCTCCCTGCTGTCCGGATCGCGCGGCGGCACCGGCCGCCCGATCACCGCGGGCTTCCCGGCGACCACCGCCACCTCCCTGGCCTCCGTCGGCACCGGCCTGCCGCCCGCCCGGCACGGACTGCCCGGCTACGCGGTGCGCAACCCGGCCACCGGCGAGCTGATGAACCAGCTCCGCTGGCAGCCCTGGACGGCGCCCCGGCCCTGGCAGCCGTACCCGACCGTCTTCCAGCTGGCCGACAAGGCCGGCGTCGCGACGGCCCAGGTGTCCTCGCCCGCCTTCCAGACCACCCCCCTCACCAAGGTCGCCCTCAGCGGCGGCACCTTCCTCGGCCGGATGACCGGCGAGGAGCGCATGGACCTGGCGGCCGAGCGGCTGGCCGCGGGCGACCGCTCGCTCGTGTACACGTACTACAGCGAGCTCGACGGGGCCGGCCACCGGCACGGGGTGGACTCCGACGCCTGGCGCGGCCAGCTCATGTACGTCGACCGGCTGGTGCAGCGTCTGGCCGGCCAACTCCCGCCGCGCACCGCCCTGTACGTGACCGCCGACCACGGCATGGTCGACGTCCCCTTCGACGAGGACGCCCGGATCGACTACGACGACGACTGGGAACTGGGCGCGGGCGTGGCCCTGCTGGGCGGCGAGGGCCGGGCCCGGCACGTGTACGCCGTCCCGGGTGCCGAGGCCGACGTGCTGACCGTCTGGCGCGAGGTGCTCGGCGACCGCTTCTGGGTGGCGAGCCGCGAAGAGGCCCTGGAACTGGGCTGGTTCGGCGCGCCCGGGGAGTGCGACGACCGGGTGGCGGCCCGCATCGGCGACGTGGTCGCGGCCGCCCAGGCGGACGTCGCCATCACCGCCTCGCGCAACGAGCCCAACGAGTCCGCCCTCGTCGGCATGCACGGCTCGATGACCGCCGCCGAGCAGCTCGTCCCGCTGCTCGAAATCCGCTCCTGACCCGCCCCGCCCCCCTTCCCGCCCACGCTTCGTCCCTCCCATGCTTCGAAAGGTCCCGTACTTCCCATGCCCGAGCTGGTGTTCTTCTCCGGAACGATGGACTGCGGAAAGAGCACCCTGGCGCTCCAGATCGCCCACAACCGCGACGCCCGGGGGCTCCAAGGCGTGATCTTCACCCGCGACGACCGGGCGGGTTCGGGCAAGCTGTCCTCGCGGCTCGGTCTGGTGACGGAGGCGGTCGAGGCGCCCGAGGACATGGACCTGTACGCCTATCTGGTGGCCCAGCTGTCCAAGGGCGGCAAGGCCGACTACGTGATCGTGGACGAGGCCCAGTTCCTGGCGCCGGTCCAGATCGACCAGCTCGCCCGGATCGTGGACGACCTCGACATGGACGTCTTCGCCTTCGGCATCACCACGGACTTCCGCACGAAGCTGTTCCCCGGCTCGCAGCGCCTGATCGAGCTGGCCGACCGCATCGAACAGCTCCAGGTCGAGGCCCTGTGCTGGTGCGGCGCCCGCGCGACCCACAACGCCCGCACGGTCGGCGGGGACATGGTCGTGGAAGGTGCCCAGGTGGTGGTCGGCGACGTCAACCGCCCGGCGGAGGAGATCGGCTACGAGGTCCTCTGCCGCCGCCACCACCGCCGCCGCATGACCTCGGCCACGGCCCGCGCCGGCGCCCTCTCCCCGGACGTCCTGCCCGTCAACCACGGCTGAGGGCCGCCTCCGGGCCGCCCCGGCTCAGCTCCGCTGCCGGGACCGCACGACGGTGAAGACCGCGCCCTCCGGGTCGGCGACGACCGCCAGCCGTCCGCTCAGCCCTTCGCGGGGCGGTTCGACGATCCGGCCGCCGAGGTCCACGACCCGCTCGGCCGCCGCGTCGGGGTCCTCCACCTCGAAGTACGCCATCCAGTGCGGGCCCCGGTCGTGCGGCAGCGAGCGCCCGACGCCGTGCACGGCGGCGACCGGCCGGTCCTCCAGGTACAGGGTCAGGTAGTCGAAGTCGTCGGAGGCCGTGGCGTGCGCCTGCGCCTCGTGGCCGAAGACGTGCTCGTAGAACTTGCCGACGGCCGTGGTGTCCTGCGTGACCAGCTCGTTCCAGACCGGTGTGCCCGGCCCCCCGTGCGTCCGCGTGCCGAGGTGGGTCTGCGCCTGCCAGATCCCGAAGATCGCTCCCAACGGGTCGGAGCAGATGGCCACCCGCCCGGCGATGCCCGCGTCCAGCGGGCCCACCGCGACCGTGCCGCCGCAGGAGCGGATCGCCTCGGCGGTGGCGTCGGCGTCGTCCGTGGCCAGGTACGTCGTCCAGGCCACCGGAAGGTGCCGGTCCGGCGGCATCTCGCCGATGCCCGCCACCTCGCGCCCGTCCAACAGGGCCCGGACGTAGGGTCCGAGCTGCTCCGGACCCGGCGCGTACTCCCAGCCGAACAGCTCGGCGTAGAACTCCTCGGTCGTGCCGAGGCCGTGCACCATCAGGCTCACCCAGCACGGCGTGCCGGGCGTGCGCCGCGTCGCCTTCACTGCCTCGGTCATGTCAGCGGTCTCCTCCGTCGTAGCGCCTGCCGTGGCCGATGCTTCCACCCCGGAGGGCTCGGCGCGCCCCGACCGGGCCGCATCGGCCGGGGCCGGGCCAGAGATGACCGGAACGGTACGGCCCCCCGATGACGGGCCTGTTACGCGGGTGACGGACGGGGAGGAAGATGGCCGCATGACTGCGACCTCTGCGATCCTCTCCGCCGCCGGACTGAGGGACGAGCTGGCCGGCTCCCGGCCCCCCGTGCTGCTCGACGTCCGCTGGCAGCTCGGCGGCCCCGACCAGCGGCCCGCGTACGAGGCCGGGCACCTGCCCGGCGCCGTCTACGTGGACCTCGACCGCGAACTGGCAGGTCCGGCCGGGTCGGGCGGCCGCCACCCGCTGCCGGACCCGGAGGCCTTCGGGGCGGTGATGCGACGGGCGGGCGTCTCGTCCGGGGCGCCGGTGGTCGTGTACGACGGCGGCCAGGGGTGGGCCGCGGCCCGCGCCTGGTGGCTGTTGCGCCGTACGGGTCACGCCGACGTCCGGGTGCTGGACGGGGGCCTGGCCGCCTGGACCGCGGCGGGCGGCGCGGTGACGGCCGACCGGGTGACGCCGGC